>CANRSX010000001.1 GCA_947642555.1 uncultured Roseburia sp.
GCATAGCATAATGGATTTCAGCCTGATTCTCCGCGCCGTAAAGGACATATTCCATTTTCCCGTCTGTCATTGCGGCATACAGCTTCTGCACATCACGGAATTTCTGGATGGGAACTACAGCGCCATCCGCACCATATGGCAGCGCAATTTTAGTGGAATCACGCTCCGTAAGTTGCTCCGGCAGGATTACCTGCCTCCCACCGTAAATATAGTAATTAAAAATGTCGGCAAATACGCCTGTATCTTTTACATAATCCTTTGTAACTGTATCTGCTTTCAACGGTATCCACCGCCTTTCTTCATGAATGTATGGCTGTGAAATTATCACATCCCCACCCCTGCCACAATTTCATTATACTCAAAAAACTGCTTTTTTTCAAGCGTGTCAAGCCGGTTCTCCAAATAAACAGAGGGGTCACATTGGACAACTTCTGATACTGAGTATTTCGGGGGTATCCGTACCAGCATATGGATATGATCCGGGCAGCACTCTGCTTCTATGATCTCTATTCCTTTTCTGCGGCATAATGATCCCAGTATCTGTCCTACATCCGCCTTAATATCTTTGTATATCACCTGCCTGCAATACTTTGGCGCAAAAACAATATGATACTTGCATTCCCATTTTGTATGGGCTAAACTATTATTGTCCATTTTGGACCTCCTGTGTTTTTATTTGTGGTTTGCAGACCCACTTTTATTCTAACACAGGAGTTACTTATATCTAAAGAACTTCCCTCCCCCTGCATAGCAGGGGGGTATTTTTACTGTGACACAACAAGGGATTCCAGCAACACCTAGTGTGCCAGAACCCCTTGTTTTCAGCGGTTTTCCCGATATTCTGTTCATTCCCTTTGTATCAAATAAGCGGTTTACATTTCCAGATATTCGATGACACGCTTCTTTGCAGTATCCAGGTTGTCTCTGGTTTCTTTATCTGAATATTCATTTACAACATAATAAGCCCGCTGCTCCAATTCCATCAGGCACTGCGGAGTGGTATCCAGAGTTTTAAGAAAATTTCTCAACCCGGTCAGCAAAGAGGAAAATTCCTGGCCGTCTTTTACATTTTTCAGCCTTGTAACGGCATCCTGTATACTCGTTATAGTTATACCAAACACAGACATCAGTGAGCGCCTCCCCATCGCAGATAAAACAGGAACAGAGGATCCAAAATATAGAGACTCCCTTCCTTCCAGTCAAGTACCTTAAAAATATCTTCCCGTCCATACAGAAGCTCTTTCAGCTTTGCCAGGCTCTCCCGGATCATCTGCGGGGAAGGTTTTTTACAGTCATCTGCAAGCAGACGGCAGATCCGTTCCTTTACATCCTCAAACTCCAGCTTCATAATGGGAGGATTTTCTGCAATGGATTTTACAATCAGCTCATAAATGTCATGCTCCTGCCCATCAGCGGTCCGGAAGGTGTTCCGGCTCTTGCCGCGGGTGTTCGGACCTTTCTGCATCAGGGAGACCACGTCCCCATATTCAAAGTTTGCGGTGGTATAGTGATAAGCAGTCTCCAAAATTTCCTGCCGGATCTGCCGGTTTTCGTCCCCGGACATTTCCAGCATGGTGCAGATGTTCAGGCAGATATACTGCATCAGCTGGGGAGAAGAAAGGCTTTCCACCGCAATCTGTGCAGCAATAGAGTCCTCAATGGATATCCCCAGCTTTCCAAACCCCAGCTTTGCGATCTCTTTTAAATCATCCACTTCCCATGGCTCCATGTTGATGAGGCTTAAGCGCCCGGAAAGATCTGCATTCTGGCGAATTGCTTCGTCCGCCCGGTGGGGGAGGGATACTACAATAGCTTTAAATCCCCTGCGGATGGCATCCTTGAGCTGCTGGGCAATCTGCATCCGTTTTCCCTCCGGGGCATAATGGAAGTCATCTATGACCAGGACCAGATCATGTTCCCTGTAATATTCTATAATCTTATCCTTGGTGAGGGAAAAGGTTTCCTTTTTGGTGTATTTATCGCTGGTACTGGGAATCTGCTTTTCGGAGGCGAACTGGCCTTCGCATGCAAGCCCTGCTTTGGCGGAAACCAGCTTCCAGAAATCCGTATCTTCATCAAAATCGGCTCCGGAAATTTCCACGATATGTTCAAATCCGATGACCTTCTCGCACAAAATGGTCTTTCCCATTTTGGAGGGGCCTACCAGAGAAGTCAGGAATCCAGATACCTTGATGGCCTGCATCAGCCGGAATTCATAGGGCAGGTCGGAAACGGCAGATTTTCGTGATATATAGGTGTATTCGGGGAATGCTCCGGGGCGGAAGACGTCTTCAGCTCTGAGTTCCATATGCGTACCTCCTTATCCGTTTTATCCATTATACCACATTTTTAACCGATTTAAACCTTTTTATCACTTTTTAATATATTTAACCCGTTTTATTGAATATACAGGATGGTACAAAGATTTTACAGGTCCATATTGGAAGGGGATGCGGTTCCGGAAACGTGCGCCGCCGGGCGCACATATAGAGCAGGGGGGTGCCGCTCGATCATCTGATTTGATGATTTTGCGACACTCCCCTGACAGGTGAGATAAATTTACTTACATGAAATATAAACATTCATATTCTCCCCATCGGTCTCAAAACAGGGGATCACATCCTTTTTCGCGGGTTCATGCTCCAGCCCGTTTACACGCATATACTCCATGAGCGTTTTATAGGCGTTCGGAATCGTCACAAAGGGATTTTCAAAGGGCGATTCAATCTGGATTGCCGCATACCTGTGGGCTTCCTGCCTCTGAACCTCATGGTCGGGAGGGACAACCCCTTCCGGCAGGATCCACGCCGCCTCGTAGCCGTGCATATTGAACACATTGATCTGCTCCTGTGATACATGTGGGAAATCCCAGCCAATAATACGGGGATCTTCCACGCCGCAGCCGCGGGCAATGGCGCGCACCCGATCAATCGCGTCCCCCTCCGGCTCGGAGCTGATCACCGCATGTCTGATATAGCAGAATGCGGGGACCGTCTCGATGCGCAGATTCGTATAAGATTCGCCGCAGGCCACCATATCATCGCGGAACAGATTGTCCATCGTGCAGTTGAAAAAATTACAAAGTTCGATCGCCTTGTCCAGTTCGGGCTGCGCCGTCTGAAGCTCCCATTTCGAAACGGTCTGACGGCTGACGTTCATTTTTTCCGCCAGGTCCTCCTGCGTCATATTTCCTCTCAGATGCCTCAGAAACTGTAAATTTTTTCCGAAACTCATAAAGTATTCTCCTCTCATTTTTCCTGCGCCGCGCCGCATGATCAGTATAGCCCGTTTTGGGACAGGCTTCCACCAATCCGTATGCGCTGTTTTCTTCCATCGCGCAACCTTAAGGTGCAAAGGAGACGGATCCTGTCGTTAATCTTCCAGCAGAGTATCCAGTGTGTCCCTTCCATTCTGATACGCTGAATTTACCTCCTGAAAGAGACTGTGATAAAAGTCTGCCGCAATGCGCTGCCGTTCCCTGGCAATATCAGCCGCCTTTTTTGTATAAAATCCGGAATACAGCTTTTCTAATTTATATTTGTATTCCCGAAAAAACGACGGTGCTGTATCCTGTTCCCCGGTGGAAACGCTTCCGTCCGGCAGCATACAGTACAGGGGTTCGGAAACAATCCCCTTATAGAGTAATGTTCTTGCAATGCCGGTTGCTCCTGCCACATCCAGCTTATCCGCATCGAACAGAATTTTTGCCTCCAGGCTCTGAGGCGGATTATTTTTTCTGTACCGGTGTGTCTTAATGCATTGTTTTACCTGTTCCGCGTAGGATGTTTCAAATCCATGCTCCAGAAGAAACTGATAAGCCTTCTCGCTTCCTGCCGCCGCATGGCACAGGGCAGGATTTTCAAACTGTTCTCTTCTCCCGATATCATGTAACAGGCATGCCGCAATCAGAATATCATACTTCACATTCTGTTCTGTCTTCGCGATTTCCAGCGCATGATACAGCACACGGTAGATATGCTCCTTATCATGAGCGGTGTCTGTCATACAGCAAAGCATATATTGTTCGAGTAAGCAATAGGTTTCTTTCTTCATCTGATTCTCCCCCTGTCCGAATCGTGCCAGTCTGACCAAAATTTACAGCGCATTCTTTGGGCAGTTTTTCACGCACTCAAAGCAGAGAATACATTCCGTGCCGTTTTTTCGTTTCCTGGAATTGTCCGTGACATCCACATCCATCGGACACACCTTTTTGCATTTGCCGCAGGAGACGCATTTATTCTGATCGCACTGAATCCGGAGCAGGGAAAAATAGCTCATTGGTTTTAAAAATACGGTGACAGGGCATATGTACTTGCAAAATGCGCGATTGTCCCGAAAGGCGAAGGCCAGCGCGATCCCGACCGCATAGTATATCACATTTCCTATCAGGAACGCGTAAAACATGATTTTTTCAAGATTGCCGACATGTGTAAGAAACAGTGCCGCGACAAATACAAGAGAACCCGCAAATGTCACATACCGGATCCAGCCGATCTTTTTTCGGGGCGCTTCCGGAGCTTTGTACGGGAGAAAATCAAGTACCATCGCCGTCCAACAGGCATACCCGCACCATCCCCTGCCAAAGATCAGCGGTCCGAAAATTTTTGCGACTGCATAGTGAATGGTGGCGGCTTCAAAAACACCGGTAAAAAGATAATACCAGAATCCCTCAATCTGCATGTTTTCGCCGCATATCATCCCCAGGTAAACCAGCATGTAAAGTCCGACCAGAAGCTGTGCGACTCTGCGGGCATGCTTATAATTTCTGATATAAAGGAAGACCCCGAGAGAAACAGAGATTCCAATATAGCTGAAGTTGAAAAAATAAAACGGATTGTTCTGTGTCAGCCACAGCGTGACTGCAACGGTTTCAAAAATTGCCAGCATAAAAAGCGGCAGCATATATTTTTTCATACGGTTCTCTCCTGATGATTCGAAGGTGTGCTGTGGTTCTTTAACCTGATGTAAATGCCCACAAAACAGGTATACGGCAAAATGACCGATTCATAATACTTCCTGTCTTCCAGCGCGTATGGATGCCCGGATGCAAACCAGTCCTCCCACGCTTCGCGAAAGCAGTCCATTTCCCATGTCTTTACGGTATCGATCCTGTCGCTGTCGCCGATGAGCTCCCTCCAGTGTCTTGGACTTTTAAACAGATGAGCTTCCCCGGAAAGCCAGGGGGAAAGCAGCTCCTTTGCGCGGCCGTCAAAGGCATCCTGCAGACCGGGAATACCGATCAGAACCTCTCCGCCGTCTTTTAAAAACGGCAGGAGTTTTTCCTGAAAATACCCTTTCGTTCCCGCAAAATAATGATAAGAATCGATGCTGATCAGCGCCCGGAACTGTCTTTCTTCAAAATGCAGATTGTCGGCATTTTCACAGACAGGTGTAATTCGTCCCCCGACGCCCCACCGGACAAACCGTTTTTCATTTTCTTCCGCACTGATCCACAGGTCGTCCGCGATAACCGCTGCGCCTGTCTCTTTCGCAATGACAAGGCTCGTCAGGCCCGTCCCGCACCCTAAGTCGAGGATCTGATCCTCCGGGAGAACCTGCAGGGGATATTGATGTAACAGCTCTTCCAGGATCCTTACACTGTCCGGTCCCATCATGGTTTCCGCCGAAATATATGCCTTATAGTCGCCTGTATTCATCGTTCTTACCCTATCCCTTTCTCTTCCAGCACCTTAAGCATCGCTGCAAGGATCCGCCCGCTGTCATTTCCGTACTCCTCCTTCCGGATCCAGATTACATCCCGCTCCCGCTTAAACCAGGTCAGCTGCCGCTTGGCGAAATGCCTGGTCTCGCGTTTGATGATGTAAACGGCCTCCTCCAGGGTGCTTTTTCCCTCCAGGTAATCGAGGATCTCCTTATAGCCCAGGCCCTGCATCGAGACCATATCCCGGCGCAGGCCCGTTTCCTTTAAACGCGTCACTTCCTCCACGAGTCCGGCGGCGATCATGGCGTCCACCCGCGCGTCGATTTTCCGGTATAAATTCTCCCTCTCTTCCGTGAGGACGAAGTAGGCAGAATTGTACGGCGATGTGCGGCTGCGCTCCCGCTCGTTGTGCTCCGAAATCCTTTTTCCGGTGTGATGATAAAATTCCAGGGCGCGGATCACCCGTTTGATATTATGGGCGTGAATCGCCTCCGCGGAGGCAGGATCCGCCTCCCGCAGCAGACCGTGCAGGTACTCCGCGCCTTTTTCCGCCGCGAGCTTCTGCAGGGATGCGCGGTAAGCCTCGTCGCAGTCCTGCTCCGTAAAATCAATGTCGTAGAGCAGCGCCTGGATGTAAAACCCGGTTCCCCCCGTCAGGATCGGGATCTGCCCGGCCGCATAGATCGCGTTAAGACTGCGCTTCGCCAGCTCCACAAACCGCACGACATGAAATTCCTCGTCGGGTTCAAGCGCATCGATCAGGTAATGCGGCACGCCCTGCATCTCCTCTGGTGTGATTTTTGCGGAGCCGATGTCCATGTGGCGGTAGACCTGCATGGAATCCGCGGAGATCACAGCGCCATTTATTTTTTTTGCGAGGGCCACCGCGAGCGCCGATTTTCCTGCCGCCGTAGGCCCGGTCAGAACGATCATTGGTTTTTTTTCTGTCAATTTACAATCCTCTTAAACTTTTTCTCAATCTCATACCGGCTCATGGAGACGATTGTAGGTCTTCCATGGGGACAGTGATACGGATTTTCCAAAGTCAGCAGCTCGTCGATTAACGCCTCCGCCTCCGCGCGGCTTAAGCGGTTTCCGCCCTTTACCGCGGCCTTGCAGGAGAGGGACGCCACCTTCTCTAAGATCAGCTCCGGCGCTTCCCTTCCGCTGATGCCGGAAAAATCGTCGAGCATTTCCACAAACATCGCTTTCATGTCAATCGCCTCAAAGTCCGCGGGAACCGCCGTGACGGCAAATTCCTTCCCGCCGAACGGCTCAACCCCGTAACCGAACGCCTCGATCTGCTCCCGACAGCGCTCAAGCGCCTCCTGCTCCTGCAGGCTTAAGGTCAGGATGATCGGGGGACTTAGCGCCTGCGAGGTAAATTCGTTTTTCCGCACCCGCTCCATCGTGCGCTCGTAGAGCACCTTTTCGTGGGCGGCGTGCTGGTCGATCACAAAGAGCTTATCGTCGTACTCCACCAGCCAGTAGGTGTCGAACAGCTGGCCGATGATGCGGTGGCGCTTTCTCGCCTCCTCCGTCAGGAAGCCGGGATCCAGCGCGGCCAGGCTCTGCTGCTCGTACTGCCCGTAGGTGCGCTCCTCTCGCAGTGCAAAACGCTCCCCGCCGGCCGCTGCATACCCGGCGCTCTCCGCGGCCGGCTGTCCGGCTGCTGCATACCCGGCGCTCTCCGCGGCCGGCTGTCCGGCTGCTGCATACCCGGTGCTCTCCGCGGCCGGCGGGTCCGCCGGAGGAGTCGGCCGCGCTGTCCGGCTTTCTTCCCCCGCTGTCGCCTGCTCTCCCGCACCCGGCTTCTTCCGCCCGGGCAGAAGGCTCTCGAACACGTCCAGATTTTCCGGGAGATCCGGCTGAGCCGGCCGACTCTGCCCTGACACACTGCCGGCCGGCTGCGCAGACCCGCTTTCTCCCGGCCCGGCATCAGACGGCATCGCCGGGCTACTCTGTCCCGGCCTGGCATCAGACGGCATCGCCGGGCTGCTCTGTCCCGGCCCGGCATCAGACGGCTGCCCCGGCAGGCTGCCGGCCGGCTGCCCCGGCATGACCCGCCCGCCGTTTCTTTCACTCTGCCCATACCGCGGCTCGTACGGGCTGTCCGCCGCCACCTTCCGCCGGATCTGCGCGAGTGCATCCCCGCCCAGGAAGGAGGCGATTCCCCCTGCATCCTCTGCCAGGGGCTTCGCTTTCCCCGCCCTCTCTTCCGCCGGTCTGCCGGCAGACCGCCCGCCGGCTGGCGCCTTCCCCGCCGGCGATCCCGGAATCATCTCTTTGTGCGAGAGCGCACCGCGCACCGTCTCGAAGAGACTTTTATAGACCTCCTCATTCCGGGAAAAACGCAGTTCCATCTTCGTGGGATGCACATTGACGTCGAGAAGCTCTGTGTCCATCTGTACGTAGAGCACGCAGAACGGATACTGCCGCTGCATCAGAAAGCCCTTATAGGCGTCCTCCACGGCTTTGGAAAACAGGTTGCTGCGGATATATCTTTCGTTGACAAAAAAATTCTCATAATTCCGGTTTCCGCGGGAAACCGTGGGTTTTCCGAGGAAGCCTCTCACCGAAAACAGCTCCGTCTCTGCCTCGATGGGAAGCAGCGCCGCGGTGATATCACGCCCGTAAATATGGTAGACCAGATCCTTTTCGTTCGAGTTTCCGGAGGTGTGCAGCTTTGTCTGTCCGTTATTAATAAACTGAAACGAGATCCCGGGATGGGAAAGCGCGAGCCGCTCCATCAGATCCCCGATATAATTTCCCTCCGTCTGCGCGGATTTTAAAAACTTGCGCCGCGCGGGCGTGTTATAAAAGAGGTTTCTCACGATAAATGTAGTCCCATCCGGTGCCCCGACCTCCTCGTTTGTCAGCTCCTTCGATCCCTCGATCACATAGCGCGTGCCGGTGAGCGCCCCGTACACCTTTGTGATCAGCTCCACCTGCGAGACCGCCGCGATGCTCGATAATGCTTCCCCGCGGAAGCCTAAAGAGCGGATCCGGAACAAATCCTCCACCCCCCGGATCTTGCTGGTCGAGTGACGTAAGAATGCAAGCGCAATCTGTGACCGCGCGATCCCGCAGCCGTTATCCGTGATGCGGATAAAGGAGATCCCGCCCTCTTTGATCTCCACCGTCACCGCGGTCGCGCCCGCGTCGATCGCGTTTTCCACCAGCTCTTTTACGACAGACGACGGCCGCTCCACGACCTCGCCCGCCGCGATTTTATCTATGGTCTCCTGACTTAACAATGCGATTTCCGGCATATCCTGTCTCCTCCTGCATCCGCCAGTGCCCTGCCATCTGTTCTCTGCCTTATTCTGCGCCAGCGCCCTGCCACCGGTTCTTCGCCTTATTCTGCGCCAGCGCCCTGCCACCGGTTCTTCGCCTTATTCTGCAGCTCATACAGCCGGTTCAGCGCGGCAACCGGCGTCAGATTGCCCACGTCCACCGCGAGAAGCTCCCCTATGATATCGTCGTCTTTTACCGTGTCAAACAGCGACATCTGCGCGAGATCCACGGCGTCCGGCTTTTTCGTCCGCCCGGAGCGCGCGTTATGTACCTTTGCTTTCGGCGTATCCTTATCGCCCGCCAGAATGCTTCCCGCCGCGTTTACAATATCGTTTGCGCTTAATTCCTCGCTGATCTCCTTCGCGCGCTCGATCACGGAATCCGGCACGCCGGCCAGCTTCGCGACCTGGATGCCGTAGCTTTTATCCGCGCCGCCCTTTACGATCTTTCGCAGGAAGACGATATCGTCCCCTTTTTCGCGCACCGCGATACAGTAATTGCTGACATTGCCAAGCTTTCCCTCGAGCTCCGTCAGCTCGTGGTAGTGGGTCGCAAACAGCGTTTTCGCGCCGAGCAGCTTCGGATTGCTGATGTGCTCCACCACCGCCCAGGCGATGCTTAAGCCGTCAAACGTGCTGGTCCCCCGCCCGATCTCGTCTAAGATCAGCAGGGAATCCGCCGTCGCGTTGCGCAGGATGTTCGCCACCTCGTTCATCTCCACCATAAAGGTGCTCTGCCCGCTCGCAAGGTCGTCGGAAGCGCCCACGCGGGTAAAAATCCGGTCCACGATGCCGATCTTCGCGGAGGCCGCCGGGACAAAGCTGCCGGTCTGCGCCATCAGCACGATCAGCGCCGTCTGACGCATGTAGGTAGACTTTCCGGCCATATTCGGGCCGGTGATGATGGAGATACGGTTCGAGCCGTTGTCCAGGTAGGTATCGTTGTCGATAAACATGTCGTTGCTTATCATTTTTTCCACAACCGGATGGCGTCCGCCTTTGATATCGATCACGCCGTCCTCCGCGATTTCCGGGCAGCAGTAATGATTCTGCTCCGCGACCGCTGCCAGCGAGGCAAAAACGTCAAGCCCCGCCACGGCCCGCGCCGTGCGCTTGATGCTCGCCACCTGTTCTGCGATCTGATTTCTCACATCGCAGAACAGCTCGTACTCCAGGGTCACCAGCCGGTCCTCCGCGCCGAGTATCATATCCTCAAGCTCCTTTAACTCCGGCGTGATGTATCGCTCCGCGTTGGCGAGCGTCTGTTTTCTCATAAAATAATCCGGCACCATGCTCCGGTAAGAATTGGTGACCTCCAGGTAATAGCCGAATACCTTGTTGTATTTGATTTTCAGATTTTTAATCCCGGTCTTCTCCCGCTCCTTTGTCTCAAGCTCCGCCAGCCAGGTCTTGCCCTCTGTCTGCGCCTTCCGGTAGCGGTCGACCTCCTCGTGGTAACCGTCCCTTATGATCCCGCCGTCCCGCACCGAGACTGGCGGATCCTCACAGACAGCCCGCTCAATCAGCGCTGCGATCTCCTCTAAGGGATCCATGTCCTCCTTCAGCTGACGCAGCAGCCCGCCGTCAAATTCGTCGAGCAGCGTCCGGATCGGGGGCAGCATGGCGAGCGAGCTTTTGAGCGCGATGAAATCTCTCGGATTCGCGGTCAGGTAGGTCACGCGGGTCATCAGCCGCTCCAGGTCATAGATGGACGTTAAATATTCCCGCAGCTCCTCCCTGGTGATCATATGGTCGCAGAGCCCGCGCACCGCCTCCTGGCGCTTTCGGATCTCCTCTGGGTCAATGAGCGGCTGCTCGACGTAGGAGCGCAGCAGCCTGGCCCCCATCGCCGTTTTCGTCTTATCGAGCACCCAGAGCAAAGAACCCCTCTTCTGCTTTTCGCGCAGCGTCTCCGTCAGCTCAAGGTTGCGCCTGGTAGAAGCGTCGAGCAGCATGTACATTCCGGTCGTGTACGGGCGGATCGAAAGGATCTGCCCCAGTTCGTTTTTCTGCGTCTCATACAGATAGCGCAGCAGCGCGCCGGCCGCGATCACGCCGCAGTCATAGCCGCCTAAGCCCAGCGCCTCTAAGCTTTTTACCTTAAAATGCTCTTTTAAAATCGCGTCGGCGGTCTCGTCTCCAAAGTACCAGGCGTCGAGCGCGGAAATGGTGATCTTCAGCCGGTGTCTTAAATCATCGATGTCCGCGCCGCTCACATAAAAGCTGTCGTTGCAGATGATCTCCACAGGTGAAAATTTGCTGATCTCGTCCATGAGCCTGCGCTCGGATTCCACCTCGGTCATAAAAAAATCGCCGGTCGAGACGTCCGCGACGGAAATCCCATAGCGGTCCGCCAGATACACGATACAAAGGATATAGTTGTTCTTCGATTCGTCGAGCGCCTGCATATCACAGTTGGTCCCTGGCGTGACGATGCGGATGACCTCGCGCTTCACTAAGCCCTTCGCGAGCTTCGGGTCCTCCACCTGTTCGCAGATCGCCACCTTATAGCCCTTTGCCACCAGTTTATTTAAATATCCCTCCGCCGCGTGGTAGGGAATCCCGCACATCGGGGCGCGCTCCTCCATCCCGCAGCTTTTGCCGGTCAGCGTCAGCTCAAGCTCTTTTGAGACAAGTGTCGCGTCGTCAAAAAACATCTCGTAAAAATCACCCAGCCGGTAAAACAGGATACAGTCCTTATATTCTTCTTTTGTCTGCAGATACTGCTGCATCATCGGTGTAAATTCCGCCACGTTATCCCCTCTGTCTTTCTTTTATCCTTTCCGCTACCTTTAACCCGTCCATCGCAGCGGACATGATGCCGCCCGCGTACCCCGCGCCCTCTCCGCAGGGATAAATCCCGCGCACCGGGGCCATCAGCCCCTCATCCCGCACGATGCGCAGGGGGGATGAGGTGCGGCTCTCCACACCCGAGAGAATCGCATCCGGCCGGTCGAATCCGGGCAGCGTCCGCCCGAAGCGCCGCATGCCGTCGAGAAACGCATCCTCCACGTAAGACGGCAGGATTCCGCGCAGATTGCACCAGACGCCTGCACCGCGCCGCGCGCTCTCAAAAGAACCCGCGCCGGTCGACGCACGGTTTTCACAGAAATCGCGAAACAGCTGCTGCGGGATCGCTCCGCCGCCCGCCGCGAACGCCCGGCTCTCCAAAAGCTCCTGAAAGCGCACCCCGGCGAGGGCGTCCGTCCCGCCAAAATCCCCGGGCGTCACCGACACGATGATCGCGCTGTTGGCGTTTTTCCCGTGCCGCCCGGCATAGCTCATGCCGTTTACCGCCAGCCTCCCGGCCTCGGAGGATGCGTTCACGACATACCCGCCCGGGCACATGCAGAAGGAATAGACGCCCCTGCCGTCCGCCGCGCGCGCCGTGACCTTGTAGGGCGCGGCGGGCAGGACCTTAGCGTACCGCTCCCCGTACTGCTGCAGATTTACGTCCGCCTGCGGGTGCTCCACGCGGAAACCGACCGCAAACGGCTTTGCCTCCATCAAAAGCTCCCCCCGGTCATAGAGCATACGGAAGGTATCCCGCGCCGAGTGGCCGGTGGCCAGCACCATGGTATCCGCCGCCAGCCACTCCGTACCCGGCCACTCCTGCCGGGCTGCTGCCCCGGCGATCTCCGCTGACCGTGAGAGTCCCACCGCGGTCAGCCTGCCGCCCTCGCTCCGGTAATCCGTCATACAGACGCCAAAGCGAAATGTCACGCCCATCTCCTCCATCGCTTCCCGCATCCGCCGGATCACGCCGGTCAGGACGTCCGTCCCGATATGCGGCTTCGCGTCGTAGAGGATCTCCTCCGGCGCCCCGAACTTTACAAATGTCTCCAGCACGAACCGGTTCCTGCCGTGCGGATCCTTTACCAGCGTATTGAGCTTTCCGTCGGAAAACGTGCCCGCGCCGCCTTCGCCGAACTGTACGTTCGAGGACGGATCCAGCACGCCTGTTTCAAAAAAGCGCACGACATCCGCCTGCCGCTCCTCCACCCGCTTTCCACGCTCGATCACCACCGGGGCGTATCCTGCCAGCCCGAGCGCATAGGCGCAGAAGAGCCCCGCGGGGCCCGCGCCCACGATGACGGGGCGTCCGTCCGACGGCGCGCCGCTGCAGGCGGGATCCGGTCTGCGGATATCCACTTTATCATTTATTACGTTTGTAATATCATATTTTTCCACGCAGGCCCGGGTGATATTCCGATCCCGCAGCTTTTTTAAAAGCGCGTCCTCCCCGTCCACAGGCACATCCACCGTATAGACATAATACAGCTCCGGTTTTTTGCGCGCATCCAGCGAGCGCTTCGCGATCTGAAAGGAAACGTCCCTCCCCGCCGGAAGACGCAAGGCTTTTCGGATCTTCTGTTCGAGCTCCTCCCCCGTGTGATCCGCCGGCAGCTTCATCTGACTGATCCGAATCATGCGTTCCCCCGTTTCTCTGATCCGTCCCCCATGCTGCGCGCCGCCGCATGGACGCCGGCCACATAGCCGCTCGACCACGCCCATTGCAGGTTATAGCCGCCGCAGGCGCCGTCGATGTCCAGCACCTCCCCGGCAAAATAGACGCCGGGCGCAGACTTTGATTCCAGCGTCTCCCCGTTTACCTCCCGGGTGTCCACGCCTCCCGCGCACACCTGCGCGGCCTCCATCCCGTTGCTGCCCGTTATGTCCACGCGCAGCGCGCGCATCGTATCGCAGAGCCGCTGCAGCGCCGCCAGACGGACATCCGCGGCCCGCATATTCCGGTCGATGCGGCTTTCCTTTAACAGCATGTCGGCAAGCTTTTTGTGAACCAGGCCGCTTAACGCCTCCGCGGCGTTTTTCTCATGGTGATATTTGAAAAAGCGTTTCCGAAGGAGACTGAAGCTCTGCGGCGCGTTCAGCCACGGCAGGAAATTCAGTTCCGCATGCACTTCTTTCCCCTGGGAAAGCGCTCTTGTCGCATAGCGGCTGATCTGAAAAACCGGTATCCCGGAAATCCCGTAATCCGTGAGCTGAAGTTCGCCCGTATCCGACTGAATCTGCTCATTTTCAACAAAGAGCGACACCTCGCATTCTGCACGGATTCCTGCAACCGATTTAAAGAATGACTGCTTTCCCTGCAACTGCACGAGGGCGGGTACAATATCTATGAAATGGTGCCCGAGACGCTCAATATGTGGAATTGCGCTTCCGTCGCTTCCCGTCTTCGGAGCCGCCAGAAGCCCTGTCGCAAAGATGACGGACGCGGTGTAAAATGCACCTTTATCCGTCTGAATACGGTAGCCGTTTTTGCACTTCTCCATCTCCAGAACCTCGCAGGAGGTGATGGTCTCCACCTTCTGGTAATCGCACTCCATGCGCAGCGCGTCGAGGACGGAGGACGCCTGTCCGCCCGCCGGATAAAAATACCCGTTTTTCTCCTTCGGATAAATACCGAGCTCCTCGAAAAATTTCACGGTCTCTCTGTGGTCAAGCTGCGCCAGTACAGGCAGCGCAAAAGCAGGATCCTCCCCCCGGTACCAGGAGAGCTCCTGCCTGCTGTTTGTATAATTGCACTTTCCGTTCCCGGTGGAAAGGATTTTCTTCCCGACCCGGTCCATGTGCTCTAAGATCCGCACCGACGCACCGCAGCGCGCCGCCGTAATCGCAGCCATCATCCCGGACACGCCGCCGCCGATGACCGTCACCTGTGTATCGTTCATATCTCACCCTGTTCTTTCGTCTGATCCGTCCTGTTTCGCCGCAACTGATTCTAACACACCCGGCCGGATTATTCAAGCCGCTTCAGCTGCTGTAGCTCTCCAGCAGATCGTATAATTCTCTCTCGTCCCGGACCGTGACGCCGTCCTGAAAGAGCCGCGCCACCCCGGGCTCCAGATGCTCCGTGCAGATCCCGGTCTCCATCCAGACCGTCGTCCCGTCCTGCTCATAGACGACGAGCATCCCGTCCGTCTCCCGCAGAATATATAAAAACGGCTCCTGCACCGTCATGCTCTCCGTCGTCTCCGTGTCCGGGAGCCTGACCTCCGTTGTTTCCAGTGTGTGTTTTTTTTCTTCCGTCGCAGCCGGCTGTTGCTTCTTCTCGTCCCTTTGGGGCATCAGAAAACGGTTTACGCCCCACACCGCCAGCCCCAGCAATACAAAAGCCAGGCAGATACCGATGATCTTTTTCATTGCAGCCTCCCAGAAAATTTTACAATCAGTATCTGCCATATTTTCCTGAATTATACAGTTTTAACGCAGAAGGCGCATTTTTTTCGCGATCCGCACCAGAAGCCGTCCTTTGGGCAGGCGCAGAATCTCCTGCTCCGTCAGCCCTTTTAACAGCAGAAGCAGCACGGCGTACACGATCGCCCCGATCAGGATCGAGGCCGGCGTCGCGAGCAGATTGCTGCCGGAAAGCTTCATCAGAAGCTGATAAATCAGCCATACCACGACGCCCATCACCGCGGACGAGAGCGCCGGAACCAGAAACGTCCGCCGGATCTCCTGTCTTGCGCCGCCAAACCGGCGGATCGAGCGCGCGTTTAAGACGCACATGATAAACCCGAACGCCGTATTCGCGATCACCACCGCATAGATATTTAAGTCAAAGCCAAGCATCAGCCCGACGAGCACGCCGATGTGAAGCACCAGGGCGATCAGCGCGTTTTTGATCGGCTCCTTCATCCGGTTCATCCCCTGCAGCAGGCCGTTTGTCAGCGTGGAGAGGGAATAAAAGAGGATCGCGGCCGCCCCCACCTGCATCATGCGCGCGGCCAGCTCCGAGGAATCGTGAAACAAAAGCTGAAGGATCGGGGAGGCGAGCACGCCCATCCCGACCGTGCACGGAAACGCGATCACCATGATAAACCGGGTCGCCGTCGCGATCTGCCGCTTTGCCGCGCCCCGCTTCCTGCTGGCGTAGGCCGCCGTGAGCGCCGGCACGGAGGAGGCCGCTACCGCGGAAGCGATGGCGATCGGCACGTTGATCAGCACCTGGTATTTCCCGGAATAAATGCCGTTCCATGCCCCGTACTGGCTCTCCGCGTAGCCCTGGAAATGTGCGATATTTTTAAAAATCGCCTCGTCGATCAGTGCATTACAATTGTAAATCGTACTACTCAGCAGCACCGGGATGATCGTGACGATCAGAAGCTTCACGATCGATCCGTAGGAATCCACGTTCGCGCGGCGCTCCTTTTTCATCTTCCGCTTAAAAGAACGCAGATAGGCAAAGAGGACGAACATCGAGAACAGCAGCGCCACCAGCGCGCCTGTCCCGGTTCCGATCGTTCCGCCCGCAGCCCCGTAGGCCGCCGCGTATTCCTCCGCGTCCCCCAGAACCGCTCCCACCTTAAGGCCGTGGGAAAACAGCATATACGCCGCCCACACGCTCATGACGGCGTTTGCGATCTGCTCTAGGATCTGCGACATCGCGCTCGGCATCATCGTGCCAAGCCCCTGGAAAAATCCGCGCAGCACCCCTAAGATCGCCATGATAAAGAGCACGGGCACCAGCGTCTCCACCGCAAAAATACTCAGCGGCGTGCGCATCAGATTTGTGATGGTCTCCGCTCCGAAAAACAGCACGGCAGCGGCGGCAAGGCCCGAGACGGCGCCGAAGATCAGCGAGCACTTTAAAATGCGGTACACATTCCGCCGCCTGCCCTGCGAGATATTGGCGGAAACCAGCTTTGAGACCGCAAGCGGCAGGCTGTAGGACGAGATAATCAGCAGAATATTATAAATCTTAAAAGCGCTCGCGTAATAATTATTGCCGGTGTCCCCCAGAATCGCGGTCAGAGGAATCCGGTAAATCAGGCCGATGATGCGGCTGATCATGGACGCCGCCGCAAGGATCGTGCCCTGTACCAGGAAACTGGTGTTACTCTCTTTCTTCTTTCCCATACATCTTCCTCTCATCCGCGGCGCCGTCCGGATCCCGCGTGATCTGCATCGCGTCAAGAATCTGTCTCTGCAGGCGCTCCATCTCCTCCGCCTCCCCGGGCTCCATGTGGTCGTACCCGAACAGATGCAGCATACTGTGCACGATCAGAAACGCGAACTCGCGCCGCTCGCTGTGCCCGTAGGCCGCTGCCTGCGCGCGCACGTGATCCGCCGAGATCACGATATCCCCAAGCAGGATCTCCCCGGTATCCGGGTTGAAGTTGTCCTCATAGGCATCCTCCAGCGCGGAAAAATCGCCCGCCTTCTCATAGGATAACATCGGAAACGACAGGACGTCCGTCGGGGAATCCACGCCGCGGTGCTCGCGGTTGATCTCATGGATGCCCGCGTCATCCGTGAGCGTCAGATTCACCTCCGCCTCATAGGGAAATCCTTCGTGCTCCATCACGAACTCCACAACCTCTTTTGCCAGGCTCGGATAGGGAAAATCAAATTTAACTTTAACTTCTTCCTCAAGATAAAGACTCATACAGCAACCCTCACAATAACGATTTTTCATTCACGAGATATTCCCGGATCTTTAAGAACATATTCATGCCGAGACCAGATTTGTCATAGATGCCCTTTGCCGAAAAATCGTTTAATGTCTGATAGATCACCATATCCTGGTTCCAGTCGCTCGACATCGTTTTTTCGTCAAACAGCTCCAGCTTTTTGACCAGCCCGTCCACCATATGTACAATCGCGGATTCCGTGCTTGACGGAAGGGCCCTCTCCCCGTTGTACTCGCTGATAATCCGGATCACGGCCTCCGGAAAACACTCCCGCTGCGCGATCCGCACCCCGTTTTCCGTGATGGAGCCGCCCTCTAAGATCCCGATGCGGTAATAGAATCCCGCCGCGGCGCAGAGCTTTTCATCCGCCTCCACCAGCGCCGCGCACTTTGCGGCAAGCGAGGAGACGCGCTCGGCATGATGGTAATCCGCTTTGGAAAACTGCTTTAGCTCCCGGCGCACCGGATACCCTTCCTCCAGAATATCCTCCGTCACATCCGAAAGCTCGGCGTCCCGGCCGGAGGCGATCGCCTGATAAAAGACCAGAAGCACCACATCCGTTAACAGCCCCTCCGCCGCTCCGTATAAAAACAGATACATCCGCACTTCCCGGTACGCCATGTAATAAAACAGCCCGGGGAGCATCGTGGAGACCGCGCAGACCACAGCCACGTACCAGAACCGCATCCGGCTCTCCGCGACCGCTTCCGCGAGCATACACCCGAAGAGCGTGAGCAGGCAGTAAAGCACCAGCTCCTCCACGCTGCACCCGAGCGTCAGGCATAAGATCACATCCAGAAAAATCCCCGCGCACAAAGAGACCTCATGCGTCCCGACCGCCGTCATCAGAATGGCGATCAGAAGCACAGGCCGCAAAAACTCCGGCAGAAACGAACCGGCGATCAGAATTGCCCAGGCACAGAAATATCCCGGCACAATCTTTGCATATACAGTCTCCCGGTTCCCGCCAAACAGCCGCGACATGCGGCCTCTTTCCAGCACAAATACAAACAGCGCCGAAAAAATCAGATCAATAATCAGATAGATAATAAGCTCGTCCCAGAACCGGTCATAAAGCGATGCGAGAAACAGATGTCCCGCAAGTGTGAGAAACACAATCAGAAACAGGTTGATCACACGTTTTGCCACATAACGGTCACTCATTTATTTTCTTCCTTTTCCTGTTTTCTTCTCCGAAGGTCTCCGGTCCGCCGCACGCCGGTCCGTGGCATGCCGGTCCCCGGCATTCCGGTTCCCGGCGCGCAGAGCCGCGCTGCGCTCCAGGGAGCGTGCCGTACGTGTCGCGGCCGCCTTTGCCTCTCGCTTCTCGTAATCCTCGTACGCTTTTACGATCCGCTGTACCAGCGGGTGGCGCACCACGTCAAGGCTTGTCAGCTCGCAGACCGCGATCTCCTCCACACCGGCGAGCACGCGCACCGCCACGTCCAGGCCGGACTGCGCGTCCGGCGCCAGATCCTTCTGGGTGGCGTCCCCGGTGATGACCGCCTTTGAGCCGAAGCCGATCCTGGTCAGAAACATCTTCATCTGCGCGGGCGTCGTGTTCTGCGCTTCGTCCAGAATGATAAACGCATTGTCTAATGTGCGGCCTCTCATGTAGGCGAGCGGTGCGACCTCGATCAGCCCTTTTTCCATATTTTTCTGAAAGCTCTCCGCCCCCATGATCTGGTAGAGCGCGTCGTAGAGCGGCCGCAGGTACGGATCCACCTTGCTCTGCAGATCGCCCGGCAGAAATCCGAGCTTCTCCCCCGCCTCGATGGCCGGGCGCGTTAAGATAATACGCCCCACCTCTTCCTTTTTAAAGGCGGTGATCGCCATCGCCATCGCGAGATAAGTCTTTCCCGTGCCGGCAGGTCCAAGGCCGAACGTGATCATCCGGTCGCGGATCGCATCCACATAAGCCTTCTGCCCCAGCGTCTTTGGCTTCACCGGCTTTCCGTTTACCGTGTGGCAGATGCAGTCCTCGTCGATCGCCACAATCGGCGCGGCCGTCTTCTCCTCCTCCATCAGCGCCAGCGCGTAATTGACATTCTGCTCCGTGACGGTATTGCCGCGCTCGGAGAGCGCCGTCAGCCGGGTAAATACCTCGGCGGCCCTGCGGCAGCACGCCTCATCCCCGATCAGACGGATCCCGCCGTCGCGGACCACCACGGTCACATTTAACGTGCGCTCTATTTTTTTCATATAAACATCAAACTGGCCAAACACATTTGCCATGTGGCCGGCCGGAATATCCAGTGTCATTTCATTCAGACTCATCTGTATTCTGCCCCGCTTCCCCTGTACCGGTCTGTTCTGTCGGCTGATAGGAAACCACGGATTCGCGGACCACGATCGTCCCGCGCGCCACGTAATGCTCCCCTGTATGTTCTATCATAACATTTTTTTCCAGAATTTGAATACCTTTTTCTTCCAAATCTTCCAGAAAATTCTGAAGATTCTTTGTCGCTATCTGCTGTATTTCCTCCTCCGAATGCGTTTTTTCGGTTTTTGTGACCTCTTCGTAGCTGTGCCTGGTAAACCAGACAGGCAGGTAAAAATTGTCGGTCAGATGCAGCTGCCAGGTATCGGAGGTGACCTGACAGTCGGTGTACGGGTTGTGAAAAAACGGGTTGGAAAGCAGCGTATCTCCTGCCATCACGGAATAATCCCGGTGTATTTCGCCTGTTTTTACGACGTCCGTATAATTCGTTTCAATCACATCCTCATACGGATACACCACGCGCGCATAGATATCCGCGTCCGAGCTGTGATACAGATACTGCGCCACCTCGCCGCTGTCGTCCGTCACCCCGATTCTGCCGCTGACCAGAAGATCGCCCGCCTTCACCTCCGTCCCGGCCGCGACAAGCGGCGTGCCGCTTCTCGTGATGATATCCGTGATCACCCCGTCTTTTGAGGCCACGATATCATAAACCGTATCCGGCGCCGTCTCGTACTCCTCCGCCGGGAGCAGATTTTCCTGCACATCCACGGTCATCTTGGTACCGTAAATTTTGATCGATGTCCAGATCACCTCGTCATAGCGGCTGCGCAGCGCCTCCTCTAAGCTCTCGCAGCTGATCCGGCTTTTTCTTGTCCCGAACGAGGCGTTCTCCTCCGCGAGGAAATCCAGAATCACTTCTTCGGACAGGTACGAATTTCCGTTGATCTCAATGTTCCACACAAAACCGGACAGGTACCAGAGCAGGATGCCGAAAAAGAGAATCCCCGCGGCAAATACCCGCCGTCTCCGATAGCGGAATGCGGCAAACGGCGCCCCGGTCCGTTTTAAAACGCGGATGTGCGTCCGCGTCTTTTTTAAGATGGGCTTTAACTGGAAAAAACCGCGCACGCTGATGCAGAAGCAGTAGCCCTCCCCGTCCTTTAAGGGCGTTAAATTCCATATCAGAATATCCCGGCTGCCGCACAGATTCAGGAACCGCTCCGGCGCATATCCCGTCAGCTGGACATAGACATATCCCTGCATATATTTGATCAGCGACAGCAGCATACCGGCCTAACTCTCATACTGAATGGATTCGATCAGTCCCGTGATTCTCATTTCCTCATTCGTGTAATAATCGATTGCAAGATGCGCGCCGGTAATCTGTATCCTGCAGGTTTTGGTCTGAACCCGGATAAAGGAATCCTCGTATTCCAGGATTCCCTTATAATTTGCAATCAGAGCCTCCCGCCTGCCGGTGACGGTAAGGATCGCCGCACCGAGCATCAGGTCCTTGGGAAGCTCTAAGCTCGTTATCATTTTTTCGCGTAGCGGTATATCGCGTTCGGATGATGGTCTTCGATTTCTTTTCATATATAACTATATGAAATTTGTGCGGATCTTATTCATCACCCATCGATGCTGCGGTAAATGACCGGATCCGGTTTCCTTCTCTCCCTCCCGATCTCATACGCCGCCTGCACGCGGTCCGCCGCGGCGCGAAGCTTTCCCTCGTCCCTGCCATAGAGCACGGCTAAGGGCTCGCCTGCGGTCACGGCGTCCCCGTTTTTCTTTTTTAAGAGAATCCCGACCGAGAGGTCGATCTCGCTGTCCTTGTTCTCCCTGCCGCCGCCGAGCTGCATACAGGCCGTGCCGACCTCCTCCGCTAAGATCCGGTTCACGTAGCCGTCCTTTGGCGCTCTGACGATAAATGTCTTATCCGCTATGGGAAGCAGGGACGTGTCATACACCGGCGCGGCGTCACCGCCCTGCGCCTCCACAAATTCCGCGAGCTTTTTTAACGCCGAACCGTCCGCGATCGCGCCCTCCATCAGACGCACGGCTTCCGCTTCGTCCGCTGCGCGCCCCGCAAACACCAGCATCTTCGCGCCGAGGGCGAACACGACCTCCTTAAAATCCTCTGGCCCCCTGCCGCAGAGCGTGTCAATCGCCTCGATGACCTCCAGCGAATTTCCGACCGCAAAGCCGAGCGGCTGATCCATCCCGGTGATGACGGCCGCCGTCTTTTTCCCGGCGAGCGTGCCGATGGAGACCATCTCCTCCGCCAGCGCGACAGCGTCCTCGTAGCGCTTCATGAACGCGCCGTTTCCGGTCTTGACGTCGAGCACGATCGCATCGCTGCCGGACGCCAGCTTTTTGCTCATGATCGAGCTTGCGATCAGGGACATCTGGTCCACGGTCCCCGTCACGTCGCGGAGCGCGTAAAGCTTTTTATCCGCGGGCGCAAGCGAGGCCGTCTGCCCGGCGATCGCGATCCCGACCGTATTGACGTTTCGCACAAAGGTCTCCGCGGAAAGCGACGTCGTAAAGCCCGGAAAACATGCGAGCTTGTCGATCGTCCCGCCCGTGTGCCCGAGCCCTCTCCCGGACATTTTTGCCACCGGAACGCCTAAGGACGCCACCAGCGGCGCGAGCGCGAGCGAGGTCTTGTCCCCGACCCCTCCGGTGCTGTGCTTATCCACCTTGATCCCCCGGATCCCGGACAAATCGAGCACCTCCCCGCTGTCACGCATGGCAAGCGTTAAGTCCGCGGTCTCCCGCCGGCTCATCCCGTTAAAACAGATCGCCATCGCCATGGCGGACATCTGATAATCGGGAATACTTCCGTCCGTATACCCCCGGATCATAAAACGGATTTCTTTTGTGTCAAGCTCCTCCCCGCGCTTCTTCTTTAAAATCAGATCGCACATTCTCATTGTGACGTTCCCCCTTATTAAGATATTATTAATATTTCCGCATCAGCATTGACAAATTACAGATATCGCTTTTATAATTACAGATATGCCTGTGTCTGCAGGCCATCAAAATTACATAACCCAGGAGGTCATGAGAAATGAAGAACAAAATGAAACTCGTACTTGCGGCGCTCTTAGCGCTGACCATGGCTTTTGCACTTGCAGGCTGTGGAAAGCCGTCTCTGCAGGACTGGTACAACAAGAATCAGTCTGAATTCCAGGAGATCGAGGATTCCGTAAATGCACAGTCCGCATCCATGGGGTGCACCTTAAAGCTCTACGTCGAGGACGGCAACGCGCTGGTATTTGCTTACACGCTGCTTGACGACTATGCGGTGGACACTTCCGTTGACGGTGCGCTTGATTCGCTGGCCAGCATTTATGATTCCATGTTCGATCAGCAGACCGCTACGTTCTCCGAGCTTCGCACCGAGGTGTTAAAGGAGACCAGCACAGAGGATGTGATCATCCGTCTGATCGCGTTAAATCCGGATGGCACGGAGCTCTACTCAAGAGATTTCACAGAATAAGTTTTTTTGAATGCGGGCTTTTAGCCCGCATTCTTTTTATGCTCTCTGCTCCTCAATCCACGTTCCCATATGATCTCTTATGATGTAAAACGGCGCCGGGCCGGTCTCCATCAGAAACCGGTGAAATTCCTTTGCCGAAAAGTCGTCTCCCAGCTCATTCCTCGCGTTGTTTCGCAGATTTAAAAATTCCAGGTATCCGACAAAATATTTCAGATATTCGGCCGGCTCCGCCTGAAGCGTCTCGAAAATCTCGGCTGCCACCTCCTCATCGTCAATCCCGATGTCGCTCAGATACCCCGTCACCTCATCCCGGTCCCATCCGTTGTAATGGATCTGAAGATCCAGGTACGCGTAGATGCCAAGGGTATATGCCTGGTTCCAGCGCAGCACATCCGCCAGATCTTTGTCAAGCCCGCTGATCCCGTAGGCATAAAATTCTACATATGTAGCCCACCCTTCCGAATAACCGGAACAGCCCAGAAGGTTTCTGGCGAGCGGCAGCTCACTCGAATTCGTGCAGCTGTTCTGATAGAGATGCCCCGGATACCCTTCGTGCGCCAGCGTCGTGTAGAGATCCTGCGAGGAATCCTCCCCCAAATGCTCGGGGTTGATATAGATCACGTTATTGTCGATATCGTCCACCGGTGTGGTCAGATAAAAAGCCGGGCTCATATGCTCCTGCATGGAAGGATGCACGTATTTGACCTCATACCCCACATCCGGCGGCTCCGGGAAATCCGTTTTGATCTTTTCCGTCAGATCCGCAAGAATCTCGTCCGGGTCTGTCAGCGGAAACGCGTAATCGTCGAGCTCATACCAGATCTCCGGGTTTTCCGTGATCGTGTCTAACATCTGGTCCATACACCGGTTCATATAGCGCTCTGTGCGTTCGATCAGATCGGGAACCGACGCGTCCGTGCCGACCCCGGTGCGGATGAGATACTCATAATACCGGACCCCGTCCTCATAATAGCAGAGGCCGAGCTCATTCTCCCCGCTGCCCTTAAGCTCCGTCAGCCCGTCGATCAGGATCTGGAACGCGTTTTTGACATCTGTCGTCACGACGGTATAATTCTTCTCCTTATACGCCTGCCGCTCCTCGTCGGAAAGTCCCTCAAACGCGTCGATTTTGTCGTTGAAGACGTCGATCATGTAATTGTTCTCAATGTCCGCGATAAACTCCGTACACTGGTCGAGCACCTCGTCCGCCGTAACATCCGGCATGAACAGGCCGGCTTCTGCTTTTTCTTTCTCAAATGCGATGATACCGGTAAAATATTCGTCCATCTGCGCCGCCAGCGCGAGGTAATCCTCGATATCCCGCTCTGTGCGGAACGTATATTCCGCCAGGATGATCGGCAGATTCGACTGCGTCCCGCCGATGGGGCTGATCGGCTCCGAAAAATACAAAAGATCCTTCACGGAGAGCTCCGTTTCCGCATAATCCATAAAAATATCGTAGGTCAGCTGCTGCTGCGGGCTTAAGTCCTCACGGTCAAAGGCAGAGAGCTCTGTTTTCAACCCTTCTATCTCCTCGCAGCTTTCCTCCATCTTCTCTCTGGAATACTCCCCCAGCGTGACCTCGTAGTCCGTGATCCCGTAATTCTCCGGATAAGCAAGCGTATAGTGCAGGTTGACCGTATTCTGCACGATATCCTCATGAAACAGGTCGTCCATATACGCGTCAAACCTCGCCCCTGTGTCACCGCTCTGTGCCGGTGACGCGCAGGCCGACAGAAAAAGCCCTCCTGCAAGCGTCGCCGCGAGCGCTGCCCTCACACATCGTTTCTGATCCATTCATTCATCCTCCTTTGTCTGAGCTTCTGGTATTTTACGAAATTCGTTAAAATCATGTATGACTTCCTTTACGCACCAGCGCAGCGTGTCAAACGCACCGGCCTCCCAGAGATTGATCAGAATCATCCCCGCCGGGATCGCTAAGACCATTCCCGCCACGCTGCTGATCCGGTAGCCGACAAACATAAAAAACAGCGCCGCAAACGGATCCATGCCGACGGAATCCCCCACCAGCTTCGGCTGCACCAGCTGATGAACGACAAGCGTCACCGCATACAGCACGAGCATCCCGGCCGCCGTCCCGTAATTTCCGGAAAAAAGCTTGATCACCGCCCAGGGACAGAGCACCGTCCCGGTCCCGAACACCGGCAGCATATCCAGAAACGCGATCCCGAACCCGATCAGCCACGCGTATCTGACGTCAAGCAGCACCAGACCGGTCAGCACCACCGCATAGATGACCACCATGATCTGCAGCTGCGCCTTGAAATACCCTCCGACCACGCGCCGGATCTGCCCGTAAACCCGCGCCGTATATGCGCAGACGGACTGCGGCATGCAGCGTTCCGCAGCTCCTACAATCGTATCTCGGTCCGCGATGAAAAAATAGGTGGCGAGCAGACCGACGATCAGGCCGACCAGCACGTCGGGAATCCGCTTTGCGACGTCCCCGATCACAAGCACCGAGGTCTCATCCGGAATCAGCTCCGCCATATATTCGCCCAGCATCGCGCCCGCCTTATCCAGATCGACATTCTGCGTCAGAGGAAACCGGTGCAGCAGGCTCTGAAGGCTCTCCGCCGCGCTGCTTAATTCCGCGGCCGCGTTTGCATACATCGTCGGAAAATAATCCGCAAAGCTTCGAAGCCCCGCCGCAAGCGCCGTAAACACGCCGTAGCAGATCAGAACGATCGTACCGATGACCAGTATGATAATGATCGCCGATCCGTACTTGCGCTTGATGCGGATCCTCTTTTCCAGAAAACGCACCACCGGATTGGCGATCAGCGAAAATACGAATCCGAAGACAAACGGCATAAAATAACCGAGCAGTCCCGGCAGCACGCGGATGATAAACCAGAGCGCCGCAGCCGCCAGAAACAAATTGCAGCATATTTTTAAATATTTTACAGACTGCTTCATCTTCCCTCTCATTCTGCCGCGTTTTGCGGCGGTTTATTTCAAAAGTTCAGCCCGCGCCATTCGCAAAATTTTTCATTTTCTGACAGGAACTTCATGTTTATCCGTTCCTCCTCTGCACATACTATCACAGAACAAAACGAACGGCAGGGCCGCTGGCTCACAGTCGTAACGGGTTGTTCAGGACGGACAGCAGATGCCTGGCTCTGCCGGACATCCCTGTGTCCAAAAACAGGAAAACGTACGAAAAGGAGGAACTTATCATGGCAAATCGTTCATCGAACAAAGCGGCGGTTCCGGAGGCAAAGGGCGCGTTAGACCGTTTCAAGTATGAGGTCGCAAACGAGATCGGCGTACCGTTAAAGGACGGCTACAACGGCGACTTAACTTCCAGACAGAATGGTTCCGTCGGCGGCTATATGGTAAAGAAAATGATCGAGGCGCAGGAGCGTCAGATGTCTGGTCAGTAGACCGGGCTTTCATGTAAGCAGAGGAAAACGGCTCCGGGAGATTCCATATGGGATTTCCCGGAGTCTTCTGTCGTCCGGCTCCTCCGCAAAAAACGGCCCTGCATTCGGACTGCGCCGCCTCTCACAGGCTCAGCTGGTTTTCCTGCTCCTGCGCGGCACGTTCCATATAGCGCTTTACATTCACATGTTCCGGCGATACAAGCTCCGGATCCTCCGCCAAAAGCCGCTGCACCCGGTCAGACGCGTCTCTTAGCACCGCAGCGTCCTGATAAATGTCCCCGAGCGCAAACTGCAGCTCCCCGGACTGCCGGATCCCGAAAAAGTCGCCCGGCCCGCGCAGCTTTAAGTCCGCTGCGGCAATCTCAAACCCGTCGTTGGAGCGGTTTAAAATCAGAAGGCGCTCTTCCGCCGTTCTGCTTTGAGATGCGTTCACCATAATGCAGTAGGACTGCGCGTCCCCGCGCCCCACGCGCCCGCGCAGCTGATGCAGCTGTGCCAGGCCGAAGCGCTCGGCGTTCTCGATCATCATGACCGTGGCGTTCGGCACATTGACGCCGACCTCAACTACCGTCGTAGACACAAGTACCTGTACCTCATTGGCAAGAAACGCTTCCATGACCTTATTTTTCTGCTCCGGCTTCATCTGGCCGTGCAGCAGGCCCAGCTGTATTTCCGGTGGAAAAATCTCACGCAGCTTTTTTACATAGTCGGTCGTGTTCTCAAGATCCATATGTTCCACGGCCTCCACAAGCGGGCAGATCACATAGGCCTGATGCCCGGCGCGCACCTCCTGCTCAAGGAAGGAATAAGCCTTCGGCCGGTAGCCGGTATGTACGACGCAGTTTTTTACGGGCAGGCGCTTCGCCGGAACCTCGTCCACGACCGAGATGTCCAGATCCCCGTACAGGATGATCGCCAGCGTCCGCGGAATCGGCGTCGCGCTCATGACCAGGATGTGCGGATGACACCCTTTCGCTGCGAACGTCTCCCGCTGGCGGACGCCGAACCGGTGCTGCTCGTCGGTGATGACCAGCGCCAGATTGTCGTAGACCGCCTTCTCCTGGATGAGGGCATGCGTCCCCACGATCATCGCGTTCGGATAGAGCTGCAGCGACTCGTAGGCCATCCGCTTCTGGCGCGCCGTCATGGATCCGGTTAAGAGCACCACGGGAATTTTTAACCCGAAGTCTTCGCAGAGCTGCCGGAAGGTCGCGTAATGCTGACGCGCGAGCACCTCCGTCGGCGCCATGATCGCGGACTGGTAACCGCTGTGCGATGCGTCCGCCATCGCCAGAAACGCCAGGATCGTCTTTCCTGAGCCGACGTCTCCCTGAATCAGCCGCTGCATCGTGTACGGTCCCCGCATATCGCACCGGATCTCGGACAACGCCCGCTGCTGCGCCCCGGTCAGCGCAAACGGCAGGCGCTGCATCAGTTCATCTACAAATGTCTCGTTCTTCAGTTCAAATTCATTGGCGTCCCGGACTCTTTTTTCCTTATGATACTGCATATTCAGGATAAAAAAGAAAAATTCGTCAAATACCAGCCGTTTTCTCGCCGTGATCAGCGTATCCATATCATCCGGAAAATGGATCTGCCGGAGCGCGTAATTGTATTCACAGAGCCTGCATTCGTTTCGGATCTCTGCGGGCAGAGGATCGGGAAACAGCGGGTCGCCCGCAAACACCGTGCGCACGGCTTTTGTGATCTGATTGTTGGTAATCCCGCCCGTGAGCGCATAGACCGGCAGGAACGCCTGCTCCATCGCGGCGTACTGCTCCCTCTTATAGATCACCGGCTGTTCCATCACAAGGCGACCGTTTTTTTTCATGACCTTCCCGTAAAAGACATAGGTACCGCCCGGCGCCAGCTGGCTTCTGATATAGGGCATCCGAAACCACACCAGCTCTAACGGCGCGTCCGCATCGCCGACCGTCGTCATCGTCACCGGCATGCGCTGCGTCTGCCGCACCAGCGGCGTCTTTAGCACCCGTCCGATCACCGCGGCCGTCTCCCCCTCCGAGAGCTCCGACGGCTCCTTTGCCACGGGAAACTGCACATAATCCCTCGGATAATGCGCGAGCAGATCGCCGACCGTCTCAATCTTTAATTTTCCAAACAGGGCGGCGGTCTTCTCCCCGATTCCCTTCACCGCCGTAATCGCTGCGTCACGGTTCATCGCTCTCTCCCCAGATGTCCTTATGTAAACAGCAGGCAGGGAATCCTGCCGCTTTCCCTGCCTGCTTCGCTCTTATCCCGTCATCCCGCCGCGTGGAAATCACACGCCGCGCGGATGGTCACTCCACCGAAATCACATAATAATAGATCGGCTGGCCGCCGTAATGAATCTCGACCTCAACCTCCGGGTGATCCTCCTCAATCCGGCTGCCGACAGCATTCGCTTCCTCCTCCGTCACATCCTCGCCGAAATAGATGCTCACGATCGCGGAGTCCTCGTCGATCAGCTGGCTGGTCATATCATACACGGTCGCCGCGAGCTCGCGTCCGACTGAGAGGATCCCGTGGTCCCCGATTCCCATATAGTCGTCCTGCCGGATCTCCTTGTCATCGATCACCGTATCGCGGACCGCGTACGTCACCTGGCCGGTCTTTACGATCCCGATCTCCTCCGTCATGCGCTCCTCGTTTTCCGACGGAGAGCTGTCCGGAATAAAGCTGATCAGCGCCGTGATCCCCTGCGGGATCGTCTTTGTCGGGATCACGATAATCTGCTTATCCTCCACGAGGGACGCCGCCTGATTCGCGGCAAGAATAATATTTTTATTATTCGGGAGAATAAAGACGGTCTTCGCGTTGACCTTCGCGATCGCGTTTAACATATCCTCCGTGCTCGGGTTCATGGTCTGCCCGCCCTCGATGATATAATCGACGCCAAGCCCGCGGAAGATCTCATTTAACCCTTCCCCGATGCTCACGGCGATAAAGCCCATCTCCTTTGGCGGTTCCTCCGCCGCAGCGTCAGCTGTCGCTGCAGCGTCAGCTGGAGCTGCCGGCTCCTTTGCCCCGTCCAGGCCCGCTGCGCCAGCCCCCGCGCCGAGCAGCATGCCCTCCTGCATCTCCTTTTCCTTCAGCGCGGAAATCTTCTCGTCGCGCTCTAACTTCATATTCTCAATGATAATCGTCGTCAGGCTTCCGTAGGTCAGCGCCCGCTGCATCGCGAGACCGGGATCGTTGGTATGTACGTGTACCTTCACGATCTCGTCATCCGCAACTACAACAATCGAATCTCCGATACTCTCGAGGAATCCCTTGAATTCGTCCTCCATCTTCTCGGTAAAGATCCGGTCGAGCATGATCAGAAACTGCGTACAGTACGCAAATTTGATCTCCTGCGCCGCCTGTGCATCCAGATTGTAGGAGGAGCGGTCGCCCTCCGCCGCCGGCTCAGACGGCTCCACAAAGGTGTAATCCACCTCTTTGCCGGAAAGTGCGTCGTACGCGCCCTTCATGACCTGCATCAGGCCCTGTCCGCCGGAATCCACGACGCCGGCCTGCTTTAACACGGGAAGCATCTCCGGGGTCTTTGCCAGCACCCGGTCGCCCTCGCGGATCACGTCGCTCAGGAACGAAAGAAACTCCGTCTTCTCCTCGCAGATCTCCGCCGCACGGCTCGCCATCCCCTTCGCAACCGTGAGGATCGTCCCTTCCTTTGGCTTCATAACCGCCTTGTACGCGGTCTCCACGCCCTTCTGGAACGCGTCGGCTAAGATCTGTGCATCAAGATCGTCGTACTCTGCAATCACCTTGGTAAACCCCCGGAACAGCTGGGAGAGAATGACGCCGGAATTACCGCGCGCACCCCGCAGCGAGCCGGAAGAGATCGCTTTCGCGAGCGTCTTCATATCCGGATGCGACATCGCGGCAACCTCCTTCGCCGCCGACATCACCGTCATGGACATATTGGTGCCCGTATCGCCGTCCGGAACCGGGAAGACGTTGAGCTCGTTGATCCATTCCTTCTTCGCCTCTAAGTTCTTCGCTCCCGCCAGGAATGCTTTGGCGAGAGATTCCGCATTTATCGTAGTGATTTCCACTTCTAACGTCCTCCTTAATCAATCACACGTACGCCTTCGACGTAGATGTTCAGTTTCCTGATTTCCATTCCGGTAAATTCTTCCACCTTGTACTTCACGGTGTCGATCAGGTTATCGGTCACCGTTCCGATGCTCACACCGTAGGATACGATCACGTGAAAATCAATCGTAATTTTATTTTCTTCATCTATGGACACGTTTATACCATGTGTCAGATAATCCCTTTTTAATAATTTTACCAGTCCGTCCTTCATATTGACGGCCGCCATCCCGACGATCCCAAAGCACTCCACCGCCACCGAACCCGCATAAGTCGCAATTACATCCTGGTCTATGATCACCTTCCCCAACGGGGTTTCCATCTGTCCGTTCATATCACCGACGCTCCTTTCAAAGCCACACTGACACTATTTAAAAGGTATTATAACCGCTTTTTCCAGAAATGCATAGCCATATTTTCATTTTTTTATATTTTTTTTAAAATCTGCTTGCATTCCGACATGGAATCTGCTAGAATATCCATATTGTGAGCCTGGACATGAGAACAGGGGAACGAGTTTAGTGCAAGGAGGTGCAAGGCTATGGCAAAGTGTGCAGTTTGTGGAAAGGGCGCTCATTTCGGATGTAATGTCAGCCATTCTCATAGAAGATCAAATAGAATGTGGAAATCAAACATCAGGCGCGTCAGCTGCAAGGTTAACGGAACACCGAAGAAATTATACGTATGTGCTTCCTGTTTAAGATCCGGTAAAGTTGAGAGAGCGTAGTATATGAGTGAAAGCCCCCGCAGATGCGGGGGTATTTTATTGCCTAAGTTCAGCCAGTCGGAATCGCATGGGTGAAAATCGTGCCCGCACGAATTTTCATCCATCTAAACGTACCTTTTATCTGGAAGCCCGCCGCCCCGCCGCGATCAGAGCCCGGTCCAGAAGGAGCGCCAGCCCCGCGGAGAGGATACTGCCCCACAGGATCTTGTTCATGTTCATCGTGCGCAGCCCGTCAAAGAGGATCGACCCTAAGCCCCCCGCGTTGATGGAAGCCGCGATCGTCGCGATTCCGACCGTGGAGACCGCCGCGAGACGGATCCCGGAGAGAATGGCTTCCCTTGCAAGCGGAAGCTGTACGCGTAGTAAGGTCTGTCCCGTAGTCATCCCCATCCCGGCGGCCGCCTCCGTGATCCCGCGGTCGACCTCGTGTAACCCGGTCAGGAAATTCCGCAGCAGAAGATACTGATTATATAAGGTAAGGACGATCACTGCGGTCGTCTTCCCCAGCCCCGACAGGGGGATCAGCATGGCAAACAGCGCGATGCTCGGGATCGAATAGATCATGGAACAGACGCCGACCAGCGCTGCCTCCACGCGCTTTACATAGACGCAGAGCACGGTGAGCGCCGCGGCAAGGATCAGGGAAAACACCAGCGTGAGGCCAACCAGCACCAGGTGCTCCCCCAGGGCTCCCAGCAGTTTGTCATAATATTTCACCACATACGTAATCATGTTTCTTCTCCCGCTCTTATAAGAGTTCCCGCCAGAACCGTTCCTTCTCCTGCACGGAGCGCATCATCGACACCACAAATTCATCCGCCGGATGCTTTATGATCTGTTCTGGCGTGTCGAACTGAAGAATCTTTCCGGCGTTCATGATGATCACGCGGTTCCCGAGCCGAAAGGCCTCCTCGATGTCGTGGGTGACAAATAAGAAGGTCTTGCCCAGTCCGCCGTGAATCTGCAAAAGCTCCTCCTGAAGCTTCGCGCGCGTGATGGGGTCGACCGCTCCGAACGGCTCGTCCAGAAGCATAAGCTTCGGATCCGCCGCAAGCGCCCGCGCAAGCCCGATCCGCTGCTGCTGCCCGCCGGAGAGCTGCCCCGGATACCGCGACCGGTATTCCTCCGGCGGAAGTCCGACAAGTGTCAGCAATTCGTCCGTACGCGCGCTGATGCGCTCCTTTTCCCAGTGCAGCAGCTCCGGGACCACCGCGATATTCGCCGCGACCGTCATGTGTGGAAACAGGCCGATCTGCTGGATCACATATCCGATCCGACGCCGCAGGTTTGTCACATCCGCATCCGCGATATCCTCGCCAAAGAGCAGGATCGATCCGGCGTCCGGCTCATAGAGCCGGTTGACCAGCTTAAGCAGCGTCGTCTTCCCGCAGCCGGAGGAGCCGAGAATCGTGATAAATTCTCCCTCCTCCGCCGCAAAGCTCACATGGTCCACGGCGTTCTGCGCCGATCCGTGAAATTTTTTACTCACATCACAAAATTCGATTGCATGCATCCTGTGTCTCCTCCCGTCCGGTGCGCCGCGTGTCCCTGCTCCGCCGCTCCCAAAACGTCTTCCTTCCGGCCTGCCAGCCTGCCGCCGAGCCGGAGTTACCGGATCGACTCCCAGAACTCCGCGGCCACTTCCTCGTACTCCCGCTTCTCCACGTCCACCTGGGCGTTTAACGAGGTCAGGGTCTCCGTGTCGAGCGCGGCGCTGACCTTATTTAAAATATCCGCGATATCCCCGTGCTCCGCCAGCACGTCATCCCGGACCACCGGCGCCAGATAATACGGCGGCCACATCTGCTTATCGTCAGTGAGCAGCGTAAACTGTTCCGTGTCCGCCAGCGGGCCGTCGGTCGTGTAGGCGGGCGTGACATCCGCCTCGTCATTCTGCAAAAGCTGGTATTTTAACCCGCTGTCATAGACTTTGGAGGAGGCAAAGTTAAATTCGCCGTACACCTTTTCCAGCCCCGGGATCCCGTCGTCCCGCTGGTCGAATTCTCCCTGGGAGGCAAAGCGGATCTGATCCGCGTGCGCCTGGAGATCCGAGATCGTATAGATGCCCAGCTCGTCCGCTAACTGCGTGCGGATCACGAGCCCCTGCCCGTCATTCGCCTTCGAGGATTCCAGCCAGGTTAAGGAAAACTGCTTCTCATACTCCTCCTTCACCACGCGGTACACCTCCTCCGGGTCCGTGATCAGGTCCATCTTTAACACCGAGAGAAGCCCTGTACCGGTATATTCCGGGTAGAGGTCGATCTCGTCGTTCACGATCGCGGTGTGCACGACCGAGCCCGCGATATCGAGCTTTCGCTCCACGTCATAGCCGGCATCCTCCAGGGCCAGGGCGTAGATCTCCGCCACGATCAGGCTCTCCGTAAAATCCTTCGACCCGACGCGGATCGTATCCTTTCCAGAACCGCAGGCGGTAAGGGAACAGGCCATGGCCGCCGCCAGCAGAAGTGTTGTCATCTTTTTTGTGATTTTCATGAAATTTCCTCCAACTCTGTTAAACATATTTGTAACGCATCAGAAGCCGCCCCAGCAGGCTGACCGAACCGGCCGCCAGAAGCGACAGCAGCGCGACCGTAAGCCCTCCGGCCAGAAGCAGGTCAAAGCGGTACAGTCCCAGCCCGGTAAAAATAATCTCCCCCAGGCCTCCGGCCCCGATCTTCGCGGCGAGCGTCGCGCTCGCGATGATCTCCGTGACCGCGTTTTTGATGCCGGTTAAGATCATAGGCAGAGCCATGGGCAGCCAGACGCTTCGCCAGATCTGCCCCCGCGTCATCCCGCAGGCCGCCGCCGTCTCCAGCATAAATTCCGGCGTCTGAAGAAGGCCCGCGACCGTATTAAGAAGAATCGACGGAACCGCGAGGAGCACAAGCGCGACAAGCGCCGGGAGAAGCCCTGTCCCCAGCACCGGGATCAGGAGAAACAGCACGGCCAGGCTCGGCAGGATGCGCAGCGCCTGAAACAGCGGCACGACCCACCGCTGCACGCCTCTATGGCGCACGCACAAAATCCCCGCCGGGATACCGATCGCCGCCGCCAGAAAAAGAGCCAGCGCGCTGATTGCCGCATGCGTCGCGATCGCACGCAGAAAATCATCCATATTATTCTGAAAATATCCGGCCATCTCCGCAAACATGGCAGCCCCCTCTCCGACACAAACATATGATCGTTTCCGCATTGGTTTTAGTATACGCAGAATGGAGAAAAAATGCAACTGTTTTATCTTCCTCCCCCGGCATTTTCCCGTTCCAGCTCTCTTAACCTCTCATTGATCCGTCTCGCCTCCGTCCGGTGAAACAGATAAAAGCAGAGCCAGATGACCACAAACATAGCGCAGGAGGCCAGAAACTGCAGGACGGTAATGCCGATCCGCTCCGGGTGAAAGGGGATCCAGCCCTGCGAGACAGCTGTCGGATAAAAAACTCCCATTCCGATGCCAAAATGGATCATGATTTTCATCAGCCGGGAAGGACGGTCAAGCTGATAGACCACCGCCGTGCCCCCGCAGGCAACGCCGATGAGCATGGCGCCGGCGGCCTGCCTTGTAAAATCCCGGAAAATCTCCATCAGGATCTCCTCCCCGCCCCAGAGGGAATAGGACAGGCACATCAGCACAAAAAAGGTACAGCCCAGGGAAATGCCGTACAGCACATATTTTATCACTAATTTCACCGTATCTCTCATTTTAATCCCAGCCTTTCTTTAAATTTTTTCCGGAAGCTCCTGGAAATATAATCCGTGACCCCGTTTTTCATGACCAGCTCCATGGTCCCGTTAAACCCCGCCTCCACATGGCTGATCTGACGGATATTGACCAGCGCGGATTTTGAAATGCGCACAAAGCGGTCGTCCAGTATCTGCTCCAGCCCGTAGAGAGGCAGGTCCAGCAGATACCTGTTTTTACAATTATCGTAGCACACAATCTCCCGCCCCTCGGTCCGCACCAGGGCGATGTCCTCCGGCGGGATAAAATATGTTTTTCTGTCTTTTACCCCGTGCACCGTCGGGGCATCCGCCTGCTCCCGTTCCAGCATGGAGATGATTTCCGCTATGGATTCCGTCATTTTACTGATATAGAGAACGGCGCGGGGCTCTTTACAGTCTGCGCTGATGCTGCATTCGACTTTCATGAAACGCCTCCTTTCCTTTCCGCTCATTATAGCATGCAACACGGAAAAGCAGGCTGCATTTCAGACAGAAAAAACGACCGCTTGCACAGCACAGAGAGCCGCTCCCCGGATCCGGTTGCGCGCGCCGGGCGTTCTGTTCTATGATAGCACTGGTAAGAGCTGCCCGAGAAGCGTGACGCGCTGCTGACGTGAGACGGCACGCCAGGCACGGCAGCGCTGCTGACATCAGACGGCACGCCAGGCACGGCAGCATTGTGAGAAGAAGGAGGTAAAAAATGTCACAGGCAATTGTAGAAGTGGAAGGACTGAATCTGTCCTACAAAAAAGTCCATGCAGTCCAGGATGTCTCCTTTTCCGTAACACCGGGTGAGATCCTGGCCGTGATCGGTCCCAACGGCTCGGGGAAGACTTCTGTCGTCGAGTGCATCGAGGGCCTGCGGAAGCCGGACAGCGGGCAGATTCTGGTATCTGGAAAAAATCCCTGGCTGCATCGCAGAGAGGTATATCAGGAGATGGGCGTCCAGCTACAGGAGGCGGAATATCCCCTGCGGATCCGTGTGGAGGAGCTCTGCCGGCTGTTCGCCGGTTTTTATGAGAGGCCGGCGGACTGGAAGCTGCTGCTGACGCAGCTGGGGCTCGCGGAAAAGCGGAGGCGCCCGGTTCAGAAGCTCTCCGGCGGCGAGCGGCAGCGGCTGTCCATACTGCTCGCCCTCATGGGACGGCCGAAGCTTCTGATCCTGGATGAACTGACCACAGGCCTTGACCCGGAGGTCCGGCAGAATATGTGGAGCAGCATTGAGAATATCCGGAAAGGCGGCGTGGCGGTCATACTGGTCTCCCACTATCTGGACGAGGTGGAGGCCCTGGCGGATGACATCCTGTTCCTGGAACACGGGAAGCAGATGTTTTTCGGTGCGAAGCAGGATTTCCGGGACTATGTAAAAAGCCGGGTCCCCGCGGAAAAATGGGAGGAAAACGCCACACTGGAACGGCTTTATCTGATGATTGCGCCGAAAACGGCGGGACTTACGATGGAGGGGATTTTATGAGACGGTTTGCGGTTGTCTGTAAGACAGAACTACAATTGTTCACGCGGGATTTTTTCAGTTTTTTCTTTGCGCTGGTGTTTCCGGTGGGCATGCTCCTGTTATTTGGCAGCATCTATGGAAATGTGCCGCTCTATGAGGGAGCTGAGGTCACCATGATGGATCTCTCCGTGCCGGCGTATTTTGTCATGGTCACAGGGGTCACCGGGCTGATGTCCCTGCCTCTGACCGTAGCGGGCTATAAGGAGAAAAAGATTTATAAGCGGTTTGACGCCACGCCGGCGGGAAAAATGACGGTCATGCTGGCGCAGGTGTTCGTCTGTTTTATCATGACGATCCTGGGAATCCTTCTTCTGCTGGCCGCCGGAATGCTCCTGTATCAGGTCCGGATCCGGGGATCCTTTCTTTCCGTCAGCGTCAGCCTGCTCTTTTCCATCGGCGGGATGTTTTCCATGGGATTTCTGTTCACGGCCGTCGGGCGGGATTTAAAGAGCACCTCCCTGCTCTGCTACCTGTTTTATTTTATGATGCTGTTTTTGTCCGGCGCCACGCTGCCGAAGATGCTCTTTCCCGATTCGGTGAAAAAAATATCCGCGCTGCTGCCCATGACCTATGCGGTGGATCTCATGCAGGGGGTGTGCGCCGGAGACAGCCTGTCCCTGCACGGGAAGGAGCTGCTGATTCTGGGGGCGCTGACGGTAATCTGCACCGCTGCCGGGGCGCTTCTCTACCGAAAGAAAGACTGGACGTAAAATGTAAGGGCTTCTGGCAGTATTTCCTGTGCCGGAAGCCCTTATGTATCAGTCATTTTTGTTTATCAGTGATCCTGACTTCTTACAGCACGAAGAACGTGCAGGTGCCCGGCGCAAGCTCCACCGTCCCGGCGGCCTGCGTCACCGGATCAAGCGCCGGCAGGCTGTTATTCTCTCCGAGAACAAGCGGATTGCCATTTAAGGTCATCACCGTCGCGCGGAGATTGCCGTTCTCACCGGAGAGCGTATAGCGTGCGGCATCCTTCGGCAGCTCCACGGACAGAGCCTCCGTTCTGGAATTGTTGATCACCAGATACGCCGTCTTACCGTCCGCTCCCTTCGCGGAATGTGCGTAAACATGCGCCCCCTCACGAACCGGCTCATTCGTATCGTACACGGTCGTGCCCATCAGGCGGTTCCATAACAGCACCGCGAAATAATTCGGACGCGGATCAAATACTTCCCTGGCAAGGAAACCATAATCCGAGGAAGCCAGCGTATTGTGGAAGATCACGCCGTTTGTGACCGCTGCGAATCCGCCGAGCTCATTTAAGGTACGGATCACATCCAGGTAAGTGGACGCCCAGGTGTCTCCGCCGCCGCCCGCATCGCCGGACTCCGTCACCCACATCTCGCCGCCCGGGCAGTATTTATCGCGCATCGGCGCATAGAACTCTGCCATGTGCGGCGCTGTCCTTAAGTAGGCTTCCGTCGTCGCTTCCTCCGCCAGCCAGTGTCCGGACGGCATCACGGATGCGAGACGCTCGGAGATCCCGTTATAATAATGATAGCTGAATACGTCTAACGGCTCGGTCGTACCTTCCATCAGCTCCGCACAGCTGCAGCTTTTAACGAGCTGCTCGACGCCGCCGGCTTTTCCTTCCCCGCCCTTTCCAAAATAAAGGCCTTTCTCTCCGCCGGTCGTGCTCGGTCCCACGCACAGGCAGTCCGGATAATTCGCCCTCAGCCATTTGAAAAACAGATCCTGATCGCGGCGGTAATGCTCCGGCGTATAGCCCTCCGGGAAGCCGGTCTCCTCCATCATGTTCGGCTCGTTTGTAAACTCGGCGGCATCAATCGGCACGCCGTATTCTTTGCTGAACGAGAACAGCTTCTCCGCCTCGGTCGGATGCCAGGGCTCCTCCGCGGAGTGAAGTCCCGGGCAGTTCGCCACAGAGACAAGCAGCTTCGCGCCGACCGCTTTGACAAAATCAAGCACGCCGGTCCACTGCTCCTTTGTCAGCACGTTCAGATAGCCCTCCGGCACCTGCCCGTTTGTCGTCCCGTCAAAATCATAATAGGTCTTGGTCGCCCATGTGCCGGAAACACGCATCCACACCGGCCCTAATTCCTTCGCCAGGCTGCGCAGCTTCTCATTGTACAGATCGATCGGCGCGTAAACCTGCATCAGATCCCTGTACATGGCCGTAATTCCCTCACTGGTCGCCTCCACGTAAAATTCCTCGGTCCCGGCGATCTGTCCCGGCGTGTACGCCTTCCAGAACGTTCCCCCTGTGACCTCCGCGAACTCCACGTTGTAGGACATCATTTTGGGATTGATCTCGCGCAGGGTCTTTAACCCGCCGGGCGCAAGTCTGATTGATTGAGACATAGTCTGTTTCCCCCTTTTTCCTTTTTTTCTTCTCCTGATACAGAGTCAGACACTTCTGACCCTGGTTTTATTATATAATAAATCACGGCGGACATCCATCACGATTTTTTTGATTTTCGGGAAAATTTTGAGATCTTACAGAATACTACAGCGTCACGCCCTGCTTAAAGATCGCCATGTCGTGATATCCCGCCCGCTCGCTGCACACCTTTTCCCCGGAGGCGACGGAGAGCACATAGGAGAACAGCTGCTCTCCCGCCTCCGCGAGCGATGCCTCCTCCAGCACGACCCCCGCGTTAAAATCAATCCAGTTTTTCTTTTTCCCGGCCAGCGTGCCGTTGCTCGCGATTTTTACCGTGGGCACCGGCGAAGCGAACGGCGTGCCGCGCCCGGTGGTAAAGAGCACGATCTGCGCCCCGGATGCCGCGAGCGCGGTGGCGGCCACCAGGTCGTTGCCCGGCGCGGATAAAAGGTTCAGCCCGGCGGCCTGTACCCGCTCCCCGTAGGCGAGCACGCCAGAGACCGGGGCGGTTCCCGATTTCTGCGTGCAGCCTAAGGATTTGTCCTCGAGCGTCGTGATCCCGCCCTCCTTGTTGCCCGGGGACGGATTCTCGTAGATCGTCTGATGGTTGTCCATAAAATACTGCTTGAAATCGTTGATTAAGCTGACGGTCTCATGAAAGAGCTCCTCTGTCCGGCAGCGGTTCATCAGAAGCGTCTCCGCGCCGAACATCTCCGGCACCTCCGTTAAGATCGTCGTCCCGCCCTGTCCGATCAGAAGATCCGAGAAGCGCCCCACGAGCGGATTTGCCGTAATCCCGGAGAAGCCGTCGCTCCCCCCGCATTTTAAGCCGACGATCAGCTTTTCCGCCGGCACGCTCTCCCGGGTAAAGCCCGCCGCGTAGCGGATCAGCTCATCGAGCAGCGCCGCTCCCTGCGCCATCTCATCTTCACATTCCTGGCAGACGAGGAATCTGACACGACATTCGTCGTAATCTCCGATATAGCGTTTCAGCTCCCCGATGCTGCTGTTCTCACAGCCGAGTCCCACGACCAGCACTCCCCCTGCGTTCGGATGGCGCACCAGGTCCGCGAGAATCGTGCGCGTGTGCTCCTGATCGTCGCCCATCTGCGAACAGCCGTACGGATGCGGAAAGGCGGCCACATCCTCCACGCTGCCCCGGATTCGTCCGCGGGCCTCCCTGGCCAGGGCTTCCGCGATTCCGTTGACGCACCCCACCGTGGGGATGACCCAGATCTCGTTGCGCACGCCCACGCTGCCGTCCGTGCGCACAAAGCCCTGGAAGGTGGCGGCGGGCTTTGCGGCAGTAACCGGGCCGGCGGCATCGGCCGGGCCGGAGGCGCCGGGCTTTGCGGCATCGGCAGGGCCGGAGGCGGCGGGCTTTGCAGCATCGGCAGGGCCGGAGGCGGCAGGCTTTGCGGCATCGGCCTGCCGCACGCACGCCGCAGGCTCATAGACATACTCCGAGATCCCGTCAAGCGCGGTTTTCACATTGTGCACATGCACCCAGGCTCCGGCGGGAATCTCCTCCTTCGCGATACCGATGCGGGATCCGTATTTGACGACCTCCCCGCCGGCCGGGATCGCGGCGACCGCCAGCTTGTGTCCGGCCGGGATCCGCTCCCGCACCGTGATCCGGAGCTCTCCTGCCGCCTTTTTTTCTGTCCGATCGGTGGCATCGGCTTTGCTGCCGTCGGCCCTGGCCGGGATCACCAGCTCCTCGCCAGGCGCAAGCTCCCGCAGCGCCACAATCACATTATCCGTATCGTTTATTCTGATATAATCCTTCATACTTCCCCCGCTTCCACGGCCATCAGCCGAAATACTTTTCCAATGCCCCTCTCATGCCCAGGGTGCGGATATCCGTCAGATACAAAGCCACCGCCGCCTTTGCACCGGGAATCCATCTCAGGTCCTCACCCCAGAAGGCCTCGTTTGAAAGCACCGCCTCCGTATAGGCATCCACATGCTCTCCGCTGTGGGCCGCAAAGAATTCAAGCACCGCAGCGTCGTCCATGATCCGGTACTCTGCGCCGTCGCGGCTGCCGATTAAGGCCTTGTCACGGATTTCGGAGCCCGTGTAAAAGGCCATCAGCGCCGCGAGGGAAAAGGTCAGACGCTTTGGCAGCTTCCCCTCCTTTTTTGCATAGGAAAGAAAGCTGGGCATGCAGCGCGCGCGCCATTTGGAGACCGAATTCAGCGAGATGGACAGCAGGGCGTGCTTCACATAGGGATTGAAAAAGCGCGTGATCACTGCCTCTGCAAATTCCGCGAGATCCTCCTTCGGCAGGGTGAGGGTCGGAATCACCTCATCATAAATGGTTTTTTTCACAAAGGAGCAGATCAGCGGATCCTCCATGGACTCGAGCACCGTGTCGTGGCCGCACAGATATGACGCCAGGACAAAGGAGGTGTGCGCCCCGTTTAAAATACGCACCTTCCGCTGCTTGTAGGGCTTCTGGTTATCGGTAAAGATCACCGGCAGCCCCGCCTCCTTAAGCGGCAGCTCCCCACTGATATCCTTCGGGCTCTCGATCACCCACAGCGCAAAGGGCTCCCCGGTCACGATCAGCTGATCCTGATAGCCGAACTCCTCGCACAGCTGCTCTGCCTCATCCGCCGGATATCCGGTCACAATGCGATCCACAAGTGTAGACGTAAACACACAGGCCGTGTCCAGCCAGGAGAGGAAGCCTTCCGGCAGCTCCCACAGCGCCGCCAGCTTCTGCACGCATTCCCTCAGATGAATCCCGTTGTCGTCGATCAGCTCCACCGGGAGAATGATCAGTCCCTTATCCGCCGCCCCGTCAAAATGACAGTATCTTTCATATAAAAACTTTGTCAGCTTTCCCGGATAGCTCTTCGGCGGGGTGAATTCCAGGCGATCCGTCTCATCATAGACAATCCCTGCCTCCGTGGTGTTTGACACGATAAAACGCAGCGTATCCAGCTTTGCATAGGACGCGTATTTCTCATATTCCGTGTAGGCGTCCACCGCGTCCGCCACGCTCGTCACGACACGGTTTATCCGCTCCGCCTTCCCGTCCACAATCCCGCGCAGCTGCACCGTATACTGGCATTCCTGGTCATGAAACCGGGTGAGGGACCCGAATTCAATCGGCTTTACCAGCACGACGTCGCCGTCGAACTTCCCCTGCTCATTGGCGATGTCGATCATGTAATCGACAAAGGCCCGCAGAAAATTTCCTTCCCCGAACTGCAACACGCGAACCGGCCTCTCCTTTTTTCCTGTCCGTGCCCTGTTTAAAACTTCCATTGTCCTGCTCCTTTCCCCGGGCGCTTTCTGCGCCGCAGACTCCCCTGACTGTTGATGTAAATGCTTACATGGTTTATTCTGACATCTTTTTGCGGATTCGTCAATATCTATCTGAGAATTTGTCGGTTGCGTTTTCCCTGTTTTTTCAGTATAATGGTGTTGATAGTGAAATCGCTTTCACGTACTGCAGGTTTGGGAGGTTTGAATGACGATTTACGATATTTCAGAAAAGGCCGGTGTGTCGATCGCCACCGTATCCCGGGTGTTAAACGGCAGCGCCAGGGTCAGCCCTGGCACGCGGAAAAAGGTGCTGGAGGTGATCGAGGCCTGCGGCTATGCGCCGAATGCCTCTGCCCGCGGGATGGGGCTGCGCTCCTTGAGAACCATTGGAATTTTATGTGCGGACTCCTCCGATCTCTTTCTGGCGAAGGCCGTCTATTATCTGGAGCAGGAGCTTACGGCAAACGGATATGAATCGCTGCTCTGCTGCACCGGCTATCACCAGGAGGTGCGGCGCAGCTATATGGATCTGATTCTCTCGAAAAAGGTGGACAGCATCATTCTGGTGGGCTCCAATTTTATCGGGAGCACCGCCGATGAAAACCAGTATATCCGGGAGGCCTCCGCCCAGGTCCCCATCATGCTGTTAAACGCCGCCTGCGATGCTCCGAATGTGTACAGCATTCTCTGTGACGACGCTGCCTCGATGTATGAGGCGGCCACCGCCATGCTGGATGCCGGGATCCGGGATATCCTGTATCTGTACAATTCCCTTTCCTACAGCGGTAGGAAAAAGCTGGACGGCTTTGCGGCGGCGATGCGGGATCACGGCGTAAACGGGTATGAGCAGCTGATTTACCGCTATTCGGGGGATCCGCAGCAGATGCGAGCGGTCACGAATTTTGTGGCGGACGCGGCAGTGCATTCCCCGGCCTTTCACGGGGTGATCGCCTCGGAGGATCCCCTGGCCATCGGCGCCATGAAGTACGCCGCGCAGCGCGGGATCCAGATCCCCCGGGATCTCTCGGTCATCGGCTACAACAATTCCATGCTGGCCTCCTGCTGCACGCCGGAACTGACATCTGTCGATAACCGGCTGGAGGCCCAGTGCCATCAGCTGGTGCAGACGCTCCTTAGCGTGCTGGGCGGGGAGGAAATGCCCCGGAAGTCGGTCTTTTCCGGGAAGCTCATCCGAAGGGGAAGCACGGCATTTTAACATCAGAAGACCGACGGAGGGTAGTCATGAAGAAAACGGAGGGGCGAAAACAACACGGTACAGCTAAAAATCTCTGGAACAGACGAAAAATGGCGGCGCCCGCCTGTGCTTTTGCCGCGGCCGGGATGCTCACCCTCCTGGCGGGGTCGGGTCTTTTTGCCCGCACCGATCAGGCGGCCTGCGACGCGCTGTACCAGCATCCCTCCGCCACCGACGGGGAGGTCGTCATCATCGGCATTGACCAGAAATCCCTGGATGCCTACGGCCCGTATCAGGAGTGGTGCCGTGAGGGCGTCGCAAAAACCATCGACCTTTTAAACGCGGATCCAAACAGCCGCCCTGCGGCAATCGGCGTGGACGTGCTCTTCGGCGGCGGGACAGACCCAGAGACGGATCAGGCCCTGGCCGCGGCCGCAGGACGCTGTGACAATGTGGTGACCGCCTGTGCCGCCGAATTTGACGAGGGCTTCGCGGAGACGGAGGGCGGCTTCATCCACAGCAGTTTTCTGCTGACCGCATTCGAGGAGCCCTTTCCGGCCTTAAGGGACGCGGCTGCCATGGGCCATATCAACGCCATGCTGGATCAGGACGGCATCCTGCGGCATCATCTTTTATCCTATGAGCTGCCGGACGGGACATATGTCCCATCTCTCGCTCTCGCCCTGGCAGAGATGTATCAGGATAAGCTGACCCTGCCGCCGGCGGACGCCCACGGCTTCTGGTATCTGCCCTACAGCAAGGTCCCCGGCGATTTTGAAATCCGCTCCATGGCCGATGTGCTGACCGGCCGTGATCCGGCGGGCTATTTCAAAGATAAAATCGTGCTGATCGGCCCCTGTGCGGCGGGCCTTCAGGACAGCTATCTCACGGCGATGGATCACGCCCGGCCGATGTACGGCGTGGAATACCAGGCCAACGCGATCCAGGCGATGCTTTCCGGCAGTTACCGGCGCGAGGCAGGTAAAGGCCTCCAGCTCGCCCTGCTGTTTGTGATCCTCTGCGGCTCCTTCGCGGCCTTCTGGCGGCGCAGGGTCCGGGTATCCACCGCCATCTGGATCGCCCTGGGGGCGGGATGGGTACTGCTGTGCCGCGGGCTGTATGAGGCGGGCTGGGTGCTCCATGTTCTCTGGGTCCCGGCGGGGGTCACCGTGCTCTATGCCGGATGCCTGGCGGCGAACTATGTGCAGGCCGCGCTGGAGCGCCAGCGGGTGACCCGGACCTTCCGGCGGTATGTGGCGCCGGAAATTGTGACGGAGCTGCTTGCCGCCGGTCCAGGCGCTCTGATGCCCGGCGGAAGAAGATGTGACATTGCGGTGCTGTTTGTAGACATTCGCGGTTTTACCACCATGTCGGAACACCTGGAACCGGAAGAAGTGGTGGAGATTTTAAATCAGTACCTGACCCTGACCACGCAGTGCGTCATGAAGCACCACGGCACCCTGGATAAATTCGTGGGCGACTGTACCATGGCCTTCTGGAACGCGCCGCTGCCCCGGGAGGACTATGTCATTCTGGCCTGCCGCGCGGCGATGGATATGGTAAATGCTGCGGCTCCCCTGGCAGAGCGGCTGCAGAAGGAGTATGGGCACAGCGTCTCCTTCGGCGTCGGCATCCATACCGGGCCCGCCGTGGTGGGAAATATCGGCGCGCCCATGCGCATGGACTACACCGCCATCGGCGACACCGTCAACACCGCCGCCAGGCTGGAGGCCAACGCCCCGGCCGGCACCATCTATATCTCCCGCGCCGTGGCCGATGCGCTGGCGGGACGGATCACCGCCACGCCACTTAAGGATCCGCCGCGGCTTAAAGGCAAGACCGCAGGCTTTGAGATCCTGACACTGGATGAGATCAAAGGAGAAGCACAATGAATGATACATGGCAGATCACGGTCTGGGGCGTCCGGGGATCCTTCCCCATGCCGTCGCCGGACTATATGGAATACGGAGGGAACACCGTCTGTACCTCCCTGGAGCATGACGGGCATATCGTCGTCCTGGACGCCGGAACGGGGCTCGCCTCCCTCGGCGCCACGCTGGCGGGAAAATCAGACATTCGTCGAATCGATATCCTGCTCAGCCATTTTCACATGGATCACCTGACCGGGCTGTATGCCTTCGCGCCCTTTTTCGATCCGAAGGCTAAGATCTGTCTGCACGGCGGGACGGGGCTTAAAGGTTATCTTTCCACCCTGACGGGCCCGCCCTTCTGGCCGGTGGGCATCGGGGATTACCCGGCCAGCCTTTCCTTCCACGAGATCGCGCCCGGGGATACCTTTGACCTGGAAGGCATTGCCGTATCCACCATGGCGGGAAACCATCCGGGGGGCAGCATCCTCTTCCGGCTGGAGGGGACGGGAAAACGTCTGACCTGCGCCCTGGACTGCGAGACGGATGAAGCGGCCTTCCGGGAGCTGGCCGGTTTTGCCCGGGAAAGCGATCTGCTGATCTGGGACGCCAGCTTTACCGAATCCGACCTGCAACCCGGCTGGGGGCACTCCACCTGGAAGCAGGGCCTCGCCCTCGGCCGGGCCGCAAAGGTAAAACGGGTGCTGATGACGCATTACAGCAGAGAGTACACGGACGAACTGCTGCGCCGGCAGGAGGCGCTGGCACGTTATTTTACAAATGACGTTTTAGTTCTGCTGACAGGATGTCATTCCCAGGCCGGGCAGGAGCCGGCCTGCATCTTTGCAAAGGAAGGGATGGTGATCACACTGTGACACAGGAAGAAATCAGAAAAATACTGAATGTGGGCGTGATGCTCTCCTCGGAGCGGGATTTCAATAAACTCCTGGAGCAGATTTTATCCTCCGTGATGGAGCTGGCACACTGCGATGCCGGGACGCTCTATCTTTTGGACGGGGATGTGCTGCGCTTTCGCATTCTGCGCAACCACACGCTGCACACCTTTTCCGGCGGGGACGGCACGCTGCCGGATCTGCCCCCTGTCCCGCTGTCACCGGAAAATATGTGCGCGCGGGCGCTGCTGGAAAACCGCACGATCCATGTGGCGGACGTGACGAAAAGCCGGGATTATGATTTTTCCGGCGCCGCCCGGTATGACGCCATGACGGGCTACCACACCCGCTCCATGCTGGCTGTCCCCATGCGAAACCGCTTCGGGGTTACCTTAGGCGTCTTACAGCTCATCAACGCCATGGATGAAGAGCGGCGGATACGGCCCTTCTCCGCGGAGATGAACCTGGTGCTGGAATCCGTCGCCTCCCAGGCCGCCATCACCATCCAGAATGTCCGCTATATCAGGGAAATCCAGGAGCTCTTCCGCTCCTTTGTCCGGGCCATGTCCTCCGCCATCGACGCCCGCAGCCCCTATAACGGCAGCCATACCAGGCACATGGCGGCTTACGGGGAACGGTTTCTCCGCTATCTGAATGCGCAGGACGCGGCGGAGGGAAAGGAGCCGTCCTTTCCTCCCCTCCGCAGGGAGGAGCTGCTGCTTGCTGTCTGGCTGCACGACATCGGTAAGCTGGTGATCCCCCTGGAGGTGATGGACAAGCCGGCCAGACTGCTGCCAGAGCAGCATGACGCCTTCCTCCACCGCATGGAGATCATCCGTCTGCTGGGGGAGATCGACGTGCTCTCCGGGCGGCGCTCTGACGCGGCAGCGCTGATCCGGGAGACTAAGGAGGCGGAAGCGCTGGTGGAATCGGTCAATACGGCAGGCTTCGTCCCGGATGAAGCCCTGGCTGCCATACAGGAGCTGGCCGCCCGGACCTACCGGGATCAGGCCGGGCAGGAGCAGCCCTGGCTGACAGAGGAGGAAGCCGCCATGCTCTCCATCCGGAAGGGCACCCTCTCCGAGGCGGAACGGGAGACCATCAGTTCCCACGTCGTCATGACGGATCAGCTGCTCTCTGAGATCCGTTTTTCAGCGGAGCTCTCCCACGTCCGGGAATGGGCGGCGGCCCACCATGAATTTTTAAACGGCAGCGGATACCCGAAGCATTCTTCCGGTGAGGAGATTCCCATGGAGGTCCGCATCCTGACGATCCTGGACATTTTTGACGCGCTGACAGCCGACGACAGGCCCTACAAGCCGGGAATGCCTGTGGAGCGGGCTCTCGGCGTGCTAAAGGAGATGGCGGAACGGGAGGGAAAGCTGGATCCCGGGCTGGTACGCGCTTTTACAGAAAGCCGCTGCTGGGAATAAGGGGGCTGCCATTCCGATTTTTCATTGCGTTTCCCTTTTTCCTATTGTATAATATCCCTGACCGGGCGCTTTTGTTTTCAGTGGAAGCGCCGTTGTCAGAATGATCAGCAAGGGGGTACAGGCCTGTGTCCGTGCGGCGTCCGCGGGCCTGTCAGTCACAAAAGCCGCACAGAAACGGGGGAAAACATATCATGAAACAATTTATGGGTGAGGATTTCTTACTGCAGACGCAGACAGCGCAGAATCTCTACCGCGATTTTGCGGCCGCTACGCCGATCCTCGACTATCACTGCCACATCAATCCGCAGGAAATCTACGAGGACAGGCAGTTCGAGAACATCACGCAGGTCTGGCTGGGCGGCGATCACTACAAGTGGCGCTTTATGCGTTCCTGCGGCGTGGAGGAGCGCTACATCACGGGCGACGCTTCCGACAAGGAGAAGTTTTTCAAATGGGCGGAGGTGCTCGGCAAGGCGATCGGCAACCCGCTCTACCACTGGAGCCATCTCGAGCTGCAGAAGTATTTCAATTATCACGGCGCGCTCAGCAGAAAGACCGCGGAGGAGGTATGGGAGCTGTGCAACAAACGCCTCGCGGAACCGGATATGTCGGTCCGCAACATCATCCGCCAGTCCAACGTCACCTTAATCTGCACCACGGACGACCCGGTGGATTCCTTAGAGTGGCACAAAAAGATCGCGGAGGATACGACATTTGACGTGCAGGTGCTCCCGGCATGGCGTCCGGACAAGGCGATGAACATCGAGAAGGCAGCCTACTGCGACTATATCGCGCAGCTCTCGGAGGTATCCGGCGTCGCCATCGCCACGTTTGCGGATCTGTGCAAAGCGCTTTCCGTCCGCATGGATTTCTTTGATTCGATGGGCTGCTCCGTCTCCGACCACGGTCTGGAGTACGCGATGTATCAGCCTGCTTCCGCGGAGGAGGTTGAGGCGATTTTCGCAAAACGTCTCGCCGGAAACACGATCACCCGCGAGGAGGAGTTAAAGTTTAAGACTGCCTTTATGATCTTTGTCGGAAAAGAATACACGAAGCGCAACTGGGTGATGCAGCTCCACTACGGGTGCAAACGCGACAACAACACGCCGATGTTTGAAAAATTAGGCCCGGATACCGGATTTGACTGCATCAACAACTATGCGCCGTCCTCCGAGCTCGCGGACTACTTAAACGCGGTAAACCGTGACGGAGGGCTTCCGAAGACGATCCTCTACAGCTTAAACCCGAACGACAACCAGGCGATCGGCACGATCTTAGGCTGCTTCCAGGATTCCTCGGCGGTTGCGAAGATCCAGCAGGGCTCCGGCTGGTGGTTTAACGATCACAAGACCGGTATGCAGGATCAGATGATCTCCCTGGCGAACTTAGGCAATCTCTCGGGCTTTGTCGGAATGCTGACCGACTCGAGAAGCTTCCTCTCCTACACAAGGCACGACTATTTCCGCAGGATTATGTGCAACCTGATCGGCGGATGGGTGGAGGACGGCGAGTTCCCGATGGATCTCGAGATCTTAGAGGAGATCGTAAAAGGAATCTGCTACAACAACGCCATCGGATATTTCGGATTTGATCTGAAGAAGGCGTAATCCTCTCCGGCATTACATGCCGTGACGAAGAACGGCATCCAGATGATGGGAACGTGAGACAGCCATGTGACGAATCACATGGCTGTCTTTTTTCGCAAACTTTTCTAATCACAGCAGAACACATAGTAACCGGCCATCATACACGCCACGATCAGGATAAATCCGATGAGGCGGTTGTGGATCACAAGCATCACGAGCATCCCCATGGAAAAACAGAACAGTGCAAAGCCAAGCATCCGCTTCATAAGACCACCCGGAAAAACAGATATCGTTATAATATATGCATTTCGCGGCGGATTTTGCCAGCGGATACGCATCTCACCGGCGGCTTACATGGCGCGCTTTAATTCTTCCACAATCGAGACGCTGGCGGTGGAGCCAATACGGCTCACTCCCATATCAATCATCCGCAGCGCTGTCTTAAGATCCCGGATTCCCCCTGCCGCCTTGACCCTGATCCGTCCCTGCACCTCATCCAGCATCAGCTGCACATCCTCAAAGGTCGCTCCGCCCGTGCCAAAGCCGGTGGAGGTCTTAATATAGTCCGGCCTGATCTCCATGGCAATTCTGCACAGCGCGCGCTTTTCCTCCTCCGTCAGGTAGCAGTTTTCAAAAATAACCTTGCTGACGACCTGATGCCTGCGGCAGATACTTACAATACTGTCCATTTCGCGGCTGAGATAATCGTAGTTCTTTTCCTTTAACGCACCGATGTTTATCACATAATCGATCTCATCCGCACCATCCTCAATTGATTTTATGGTTTCCTGCAGCTTGATCTCAATTGCATTCTGCCCCAGCGGGAAATCGACGGCCGCCCCGACGTGAACGCCGGTTCCCTTTAAAAACTCTTTGCACATCGCCACCGGCGCCGGATTGACTGCAACCATTTTAAAATGATACGCGGCGCTCTCCTCACAAAGAATTTTAAAATCCGCTTCCGTTGCATATGCCTTCAGCTGGGTATGATCAAAATAGCCTGCCAGTGATATTGGCGTCAGCTTCTGTCTTACTTCCAACTTACGTCACCTCCTTCCATCAGCGCTTTATCGCCGTATAGGTATCCATCCACGCCGTGATCTCCTCCAGACGTTTCTTCCGGTTCTTCGGATGCCCGTTCCTGGAGAGCTCATGATTTTCATTTTTAAACAGACACAGCCTTGCGGGAACGCCTTTTATGCAGAGCGCGGTATACATCTGAATCGCCTCCACCGCCGGGCAGCGGTAATCCTGCTCCGACTGCAAAAACAGGGTGGGCGTCTCCACATTTCTGGCATGGCTTAATGGTGACTGATCCCAGACCGCCTCCAGGTTATCCCAGGGCGAATACAGGGTCATCTCCTCCGTGCAGTATCCGGTCATATCGCTCACCAGGTGCATGGTGATATGGTTCGAGATGGAGCGCTGGGATGCCGCAGCCGCAAACCGGTTCGTATGTCCGATGATCCAGTTGGTCATAAATCCGCCGAAGGAGCCTCCGGTGACCCCCAGACGCTCTCTGTCGATCTGCGCGTATCGTTCCAGCACCAGGTCCGTAAACTGCATCAGATTCTCATAATCCTCCCGTCCGAAATGTCCGTAGAGATCATGGAATTCATCCCCGCGCGCCGCGCTTCCCCTGGGATTGGAATACGCCACGAAATACCCGTGGGCCGCCCAGTACTGCATCTCGTGATAGAAGATCTCCCCGTAGGAAAGCCCCGGGCCGCCGTGAATATCAAGGATCATCGGGTAGGTTTTATCCGGGTCAAAATCCGCCGGCTTTATCACAAAACCATGAATCTCCACACCCTCCGGGTCACGGAAGAACAGGCGTTCTGCCGGTAGAATCTCATATTCGCGGTGTACGGCGTCATTGGCATGGGACAGCTGGCGGATCTTTCCCGTTTTTTCATTCAGGGAAAACAGCTCCTGCAGATGATAGTCATGCATCGCGATATAGACAAGCCGTCCGTTCTTCACATCCAGCATATCCACGGAGCCGTCCTTTTCCAGCAGGGGCCTCACCTCGCCCTTTTTATTCATGGCGGCGATGTGCGAAGCGTCCTCCTGTCCCAGCACAAAATACAGCTCGTCTCCCACGGGACGCAGGGTCTTTCCTCCGCCCATGCGGCAGTCCGCAATCACGGAATTCCCGATCCAGGGCGAATCCTGATAAAGCATCGTCTCCTTCCCCTCCGGCACGTCGTAACGGTAAACCCGGGTCGCCGTGTGATGGGCGCTCCCCGGCTTATCGTTGCCGGTCGTCACAAGGTACGCCTGATTCCACGCCTGAATCTGATAGACCCGGCGCTCCCCGGCCTCAAAGAGACAGTCCGTGCGCCCGTCATCCAGGTGGTACAGATAAAGCCCCGGCTTTTCCTGATGCACCGGCATCCGGTAAAAGGCGGAAAACATGACCGTCCGGCTCGCTTTGTCAAACGACGCCTGGCTGATGTGATATCCCTCCTCCGTCAGAGCCTCATATTCCCCGGTGGCCAGATTCAGATGGTACAGGCGGCAGCGGATGCCGGTTGTCATGCCTCTGGCATTATACCAGAACGGGCACTCGTCGATGACGGTAAAGCGCTCCCGCTCCTCTGCCAGCCGTTTTATGGCTTCGCTGTCACCGGCGCAGGCCTCCACGGCCAGGTCCGTCTCCGCGGTAAATAGCAGGGTATCCTCCGATTCCATTCCCAGAATCTGAACGCTTCCCGGCAGTTTTGCGACATCTGTCGATCCCATTGTTTTTAAGTCCAGACGACGGAGGCATGTCACCTTCTCCGGGGAATCGCTTTTTATCACCGGCGCATAGAGCAGCTGCTCCTCCGTCTGCCAGAAAAGGAGCGCGATGTCCTCCTTTAACGGCAGAAGAGGATCCGCGGAGCCGTCCGTGGCCAGCAGCACAAGACGCGCCGTATAGCCCTCATGGTCCTCTCTCACCCTTCTCTCCAGATATGCGGCCGTCCTTCCCTCCGGTGAGAGCTCCAGCTCGGAGAGGGATGCATACTGATAAAAACTGTCAATCTCAATTTTTTTCCTCTTATCCACGGCGCTTCCTTTCTGTGCTGGCGGCCTGATATCCGAAGGCGTACCGGTTCGTGCCCTTCGTACCTTTAAGAATCCGATCCAGGATCTCATCCGCCTTTTTTACATCCTTCGCCACATAATAATAGTAATTCGCAAGCCCGTATGCCGTGGTCACGCCCTCCGAGGTGAGCTCGCCCTCCGGCAGGAAGGTGTCCGGATCCAGCTTTCCCTTATAGAGCATCAGCATACGGTAATAGCCTCCGGTAAAGGCCTCGGAGCCCACCGTCACCTCCTCCGGGACCGTCTCAAGCAGCGCCGCAGCCTCCGCTTCCTTCCCCTCGTGCATCAGGGTCGCCCAGAGCCAGTTAGTGGTGGAAATGTCTTCGGTGGCGGAATTCGACAGCTCCAGCGCCCGTTTGTAAATGCGCTCGGCGCGCTTATACTCTCCGATCAGATAGCTGGTCAGCGCCGTGTGGTACAGTACGTTTTTATCCTCGGGGCGCATCAGGCACGCAAGGGTCAGATCCGCCGCCGCCCTCTCGTGGTATCCGAGATTGATGCTCCAGTGGCCCCTGCGCTGATAAAATCTTGCCGGATCCTTCACGTGCAGAATCGCCAGCGAGGTTGCCTGCACTGCAGTGGGCTTTTCCTGCTTATCCGCGTAGACGTGGTTCTTTAAGTGCCAGTACAGCTCATTTTCCGGATCCTTTTTCAGCTTCTCATCCCATTCCGGCGTGGCGTAGGGCAGCGCGTAAAATCCGAGATCCACGCTGGCCGCCTGGTATGCAAAGCACGCGCTCCATTCCTCCTTCGCCGCTTCCATCAGCGCCCGGCAGATTTCATCCGCCTTCGCGGTATCTTTTTTGACAAAACGGTAGTAGCCGGAGATTCCGTAGGCCGCGGTGATGCTCTGCAGATCGTCTGCGCGAAGCCCTTTTCGGACCGGCTCCGGATCCAGCTTCCCCTTGATTACAAATATCGTCTGGTAATAGCCGAGATCCTCCTCCTCCATTTCCATATCATCCAGAACGGCGTCGATCGCCGCCTGCGCTTCCTCCTCTTTCTGCGCATGCATCAGGATATGCCAGAGCCATGCCGAAGCCGCCGCCAGATTGCCTGCGCCCTCCGCCGCGGCCACCGTCCTGCGGCTGATCATCTCCGCGCGCTCATATTCGCCGGTCAGGAACAGTGCGAGGGCGTAGTGGTACATGATTTCCCATTTATCCGGATTTAAGCGGTACGCCTCCTGATAATCCGCGGCTGCAAATGCATAATTTCCCATATTGATCATGCAGTGGCCCCGCAGGTTAAAGGGCTCCGCGGAATACGGCCAGCGGATGATCGCCCGGGAAAAGGCGGCGACTGCCTCATCAAACTGTTTTGCTTCCATGTGGATCATGCCCTTCTGCATCCAGACCAGCTCGTCGTCAGGGCACCAGCGGAGCATCTCCGTGTTGTTGGCCAGCGCCGCCTCCATTTTCTCTCGTGTCTCGTCGTTCATCATTCTGCTTTTCCCTCCTCATTCCTCTTCTACGGCTACCAGAATCGAGATATCCACATCGTGGTTTTCCGGCATGTCAAGCTGCATGCGGATGCCGGACGGCGGATATGCGGTCCCCTTGCCGACCCAGTTCTGCCAGACCTCTTCATAGGCATCCAGATCCACCGTCGGGCGGTCGGACACATAGGAGAACTGAAAGATCATGTTTTCCTTTTTCAGGCCGTGCTCCTCAAATAACGTCTCCATTTCCTTTAACAGGGTCTTCGTCTGCTCCACCTCACAGCTGCCGTCCGTGCATGCGCCCCCGATCAGATAGCAGACGCCATTGTGCTTTGCGATCCGGACCGGGGCGCCGCTTACCAGGTGCATTTCCTCCATGGTCGCCCGCCAGCCCTGATCGGCCCGGGCTCTGGCTGCGTGCTCCTCATCCTCCGCCACAAAAAATGTGATGGCGATCTGCCGGTCCATGGGAAAAGTGGAGGAAATCCACATAACCTGGGCCTCTGTCTCTCCCATCCACTCCCGGAAGATATCCTCGCACTCCTCTGTCCGGTATGTTTTATCCAGATAATTGATCGCAAAGACAATATTCTCTTTCCGGTAACCGAACTGCCCAAACAGCTCCTCATAACGGGCGAGAATTCCCGCCGTCTGCTCCCGCACCGTTTTGTACTCCGGCCTTGCAATGTGATCCGTAAAATAGGCGATCCCGTGGACCGCTGCGATTCTCACATATGTAATCGGATCATTTGCCGGATCTATTCGTCTGATTTCCATGGTTCCCTCCGTTCTTATTCTGATTCTGATGTAAATGGCAGGCCGAAAAATGTCCTGGCGCCACCTCATGAAGCTCTGGCACTTTCTTTTTACATTCGTCGCAGGCATATCTGCATCTGGTGTGAAAGCAGCACCCCTCCGGCGGGTTGATGGGGCTCGGCACATCCCCCTCCAGGGTTTCCTGCATGCACGCCGCATCCGGGTCCGGGATCGGAATCGCCTCTAAAAGCGCCTTCGTATAGGGGTGGCTGGGATGCGAAAACAGCTCCTCTTTTCCGGCGATCTCCACGATGTGCCCCAGATACATCACCGCGATCCGGTCGCAGATATGCTTTACCACGCTTAAGTTGTGCGAGATAAAAATGTAGGTCAGCTGATGCGCGAGCTGCAGCTCCTTCATCAGATTCAGAATCTGCGCCTGGATGGAGACATCCAGTGCCGACACCGGCTCGTCGCAGACCAGCAGCCGCGGGTTTAAGGCCAGGGACCTGGCCACGCCGATTCTCTGCCGCTGTCCCCCGGAAAATTCGTGGGGATACTTGTCGTAATGGTCCGGCCGAAGCCCCACCTCCTTCATCAGCTCCAGCACGCGCTCCTTCCGCTGCCCGGCATCCGTCATGCCGTTTACCACCAGAGGCTCCGCTATGATCCTGCCCACGGTAAACTGCGGGTCCAGGGATGAATAGGGATCCTGGAAAATCAGCTGGATCTGTTTATTGAAATCCCGGTATGCCTTTTTGTCGCTTTTATGGAAGATATCTTTTCCTTCAAATAAAATGTTCCCTTCCGTCGGTTTTATAAGCCGTACGATCGCTTTTCCGGTCGTGGACTTTCCGCATCCGCTTTCTCCTACCAGCCCGAATACCTCTCCTTCATATACCTCAAAGGAGACGCCATCCGCGGCCCTGACGTACTGCCGCACACTGGTTATGGATTTCTTTTTCACCGGATAATATACCTTCAGATTCTCCACTTTCAGCAGCGCCTGATCACGCATCGTTCGCTTCACCTCCCTCATACAGCCAGCATCTTACCCTGTGGCCGTCTGCGCGCTTTACATACGGCGGCTTCTCCCGTTCACAGCGTTCCCCGGCATATTCGCACCGCGGGCAGAAACGGCAGCCTTTGGGGTAATCCTTCGGCCCCGGCACCATGCCCGGTATGTTATAAAGAGTGTCATGATCCTCATTGATCTTCGGGATGGACTGCAGCAGTCCTTTTGTGTACGGATGCAGCGGATTTTTGTACAATTCCCGGACAGGCGCATATTCGACCGCCTCTCCGGCGTACATGACCATCACATTATGCGCAATCTGCGCAACGATCCCAAGGTCGTGGGTAATCATGATGATCGCCGCCCCGGTCTTTTCCTTTAATTCCTTCAGCAGTCTTAAGATCTGCGCCTGAATCGTCACGTCCAGCGCGGTCGTCGGCTCGTCCGCAATCAGAATCTGCGGCTCGCAGGTTAAGGCCATGGCGATCATAACGCGCTGACGCATCCCTCCGGACAGCTGGCTTGGGAAATAGCTTATGGCCTTCTCCGGCGTGGAAAATCCCACCAGCCGGAGCATCTCAATGGCGCGGGCCTTTGCCTTCGCCTTATCCTTCTCCCCGTGATAAATCAGGGACTCCATAATCTGATGACCGATGGGAAACACCGGGTTCAGCGATGTCATCGGTTCCTGGAATATCATGGAGATCTCCTCACCCCGGATCTGGTTCATTTCCTTTGTATTCTTTTTCAGAAGGTCTTCGCCCTTATACAGGATCTCCCCCGCAACAATCTCTCCCGGGGAGGGGATCAGCTTTAAGATGGACAGGGAGGTAACGCTCTTTCCGCAGCCGCTCTCCCCCACAATCGCCAGCACCTCACCGGAATCCAGACGAAAGCTTACCCCGTCCACCGCGGGCATTTCTCCCTCTTCCGTGTGAAACACTGTTCTGAGGTTACGAACCTCCAGCAATTTTTCACTCATGGTTCCCTCCTCCTACACATTTTTTAACTTTGGATCCAGCGCGTCCCGCAGTCCGTCTCCCAGCAGGCTGAAGCTTAATACTACTAATGTAATACATATGCCGGGCATCACGACACCGATGGGCGACGTCCGGATGACGGTCATGGCGTTGTTTAGCATCGTGCCCCATTCCGGATCCGGCGGCTGTACACCCATCCCGAGAAAGGACAGGGAGGAGGCCGTCAGGATCGCGCTGCCGAGATTAAGCGTCGTATTCACAATAATCTGCGACATGGCGTTCGGGATCACGTGGGTAAAAATGACACGGGAATTGGATTCCCCCACAATCTGGCAGGCCTGTATGTATTCCTGATTCTTTATGCCAAGCACCACGGAGCGCACCATACGCGCAATGGATGGCACCGAAAAAATGGACACCGCCAGCGCCGTATTTTTCACGCCGTTCCCCAGCACCGCAGAGATGACAATCGCAAGAAGCAGTCCCGGAAACGCCAGCATCACATCGATCAGGCGGCAGATCACCGTATCCACCCATTTTCCGAAATATCCGGCGCAGACGCCCAGGAGAATGCCGATCATGCATCCGCTCAGCACCCCGGAAAAGCTGATTCCAAGGGAAACGCGTGCGCCGTACACCAGACGGGTCAGCGTGTCGCGTCCCAGATTGTCCGTGCCCAGCCAGTGCTCTCTGCTGATGCCTGCATAAATATTCCTCAGATCCTGATCCAGAGGGTCATATTTACAGAGCCGTGGTCCGAACAGCGCAATAAAAATAAAGAACATCAGCACAAAAAATGCCACGACAGACAGCTTCTTCTTTGCAAACCGTTTTAAGAAAACTTTTATCATAACGCCAGCCCCCCCCTCCTTTATTCATACCGGATCCGCGGATCTACCGCCGCGTAAATCAGATCCACGATGGTATTTACCACAATAAAGATCGTTGCCAGCACCAGGATCGCCGCCTGAAGGCAGGGATAATCCCGCTTCGTGACGGAATCCACCAGGAATTTTCCCATACCCGGGATGGAAAACACGGTCTCCGTCACCGCCGAACCGGCCAGCAGCCCGCCGAAGCGCAGGCCGATCGCCGTGATGATCGGAATCATGGAATTCTTCAGCGCATGGGAATAGATCACGATCTTCTCCGGTATTCCCCTGGATCTGGAGGTCCTGATATAGTCCTGACGGATCACGTCGAGCATGGCGGAGCGCGTGGTGCGCGCCATAAAGCCAAGTCCGCTGGATCCCAGCGCCAGAAGCGGCATCACCGCATGCGCCGGGGAGTTTAAGCCGATGCTTGGCAGCCAGCCTAACTGTACGGAAAAAATCAGCATCAGCATGAGCGCAAAGAAAAAGGACGGCATCGATACGGTCAGCAGTGAAACCGACATAATCAGATTGTCCAGAAATCTGTTCTGCCGCATGGCGGCGATCACGCCGAGAATCACACCAAGCACGGACGAAATCACGGTTCCGCCGACGGCGAGCGTCAGGGTAACCGGCAGACGGCGGCTGATCTCATAGACAACCGGCTTTTTGCTCACAATGGATTTCCCCAGATCCCCCTGAAAAATATCCCGGACCCAGCGCACGTACTGCACGATGATCGGATCGTTTAAACCCAGCCGCTCCCGCTCGAACTCAATATTGCTCGCCGGCACGCCGGGGCCTAACATCGCGGACACCGGATCCCCCGGAATCCACCGGATCAGGAAAAAAACAATCACCGATAATGCGATCAGCAGGGGAATCATTTGTAAAATTCTCTTTATCGCGTATTTCAGCATGGATTCACACTCCTTGTAACAATTGCTGTTGATGGAAACAGCCGCGGATGCCACAAAATGCGGATCGGTTCCATGGCCTGCGCCAGACATTTTGTAACACCCACGGCTGCGTTTTATCAGCGGGTCTGATTTACTGGTCAAGTACGGTCATCTGCCAGAAATTCACTTCACTTCCTACATTTGCCTCGAAGTTCTGTACTCTGTCATTGAGACCGAATACATTGGTGCGGTAATTCGCCCACATACCGGCCGGATCCTCCCACCATACCAGCTCCGCCACGCGCTCATAGCACTCCTGGCGCACCTCTTCATTTGTGGTATAAAGCGCTTTGTCCGTCAGCTCATCCAGCTCGTCATTTGCATAATAGGAACCGTTGGGCCGGTCGGTGCCTTCCACGGTGGAGCGGAAGAAATTCCGTAACTCCGTGTAATCGAGCGCCATATTTCCGAGACCCATGATCCACATATCCCACGGCTGGTCGTCCGGGTTCCTCGACGCCATCGCCTCGCTGAAGGCCGCACGCTCCATTACCTCGATATTGAGCGTAATGTTCGCTTCCGCCATCATCTCTTTCATAACCTCGGCCATCTCAATTCCGTTATTGTAGATCCCGCAGGTCATAATGGAGATCTCAATCCCGTCCGGATAGCCCGCTTCCGCCAGCAGCTCCTTTGCCATCTCCACGTCGTATGGCTGCGCGCCCATCTCTTTATAACCGAAGTACAGCGGGCTGCAGGGCGCCGTAGCGACCGTCTCGCCCAGCTCGCCGAACAGCGCCGACACCATGGTCTCCATATCCACGGACGCAATGATCGCCTGACGGATTCTGGGATCCTCGAGGATCGGTCTCGACATGTTAAACAGGAACAGATGAAGGCTCATGGAATCCTTTGTCTCCACATGGATCCCGTCCACTGCGTTCAGTCGCGACACCTCGCTTGGCGGAACGCGGAACATGAAATCGATCTGGTCGGTCTCAAGCGCAATGGAACGGGCATTGTCATCCGGAATGGCCTGGAATTCGATGTATTTGATCGTGGGCGTCCCTCTCCAGTAATCCTCGTTTGCCTCCAGCGTCATATTCTCTTCCTTATTCCACTCCGCGAGCCTGTACGGTCCGGTACCGACTACCGTTTCGGGATCGTATCCGATATCCGCGCCATACTCCTCGATCACATCCGCGCACATCATCATGCCGCCCAGGTTACCGGACATGGTCTGTAAAAACGGCCCCACCGGCTTGCCTGTGACGAGCTGGACGGTATAGTCGTCCACGATAATAACCTCGTCGATGATCCCCATGGCCTCCGTGGTATTCACGGTATTGACCTTGTCAATCGTCCTCTCAATCGACGCCTTCACGTCCCTTGCGGTGAATTCCTGTCCGTTGTGGAACTTCACGCCTTTTCTTAAATGGAAGGTCCAGGTCAGCTCGTCCTCCGACACTTCCCAGCTCTCCGCGAGATCCGGTACAATCTCATTGTTCATATCACGGGTCACCAGACGGCCGTAGATCTGCGACACCACGATGCTGTTCGTCCGGTTATTATGAGGATCCAGATTGTCCTGGTCGCCGTTTAACGCGACACGGATCGTATCACGGTACCCGGTCTCTGCCTCGCCGCCTCCACCATCCGTCTCCTCCGGTTCTTCCGCTTCCTTCTGCGTCCCGCTGCCGCCCGCCGATTCCGGTGCAGGTTCATTTCCCGACGACGCCCCGTCCTTTGCCCCGCAGCCCGTGAAAATCGTTGTGAGCAGGACGGATGTCAGCAACAGACATGCCAGCATTCTTTTTTTCATACTGTTTCTCCCCCTTTATCATTTGGTAGGTTAATGTTGTAATCAGAGTATAGCATGCTCCCTCCGATCCGTGAACCTATCATTTCTTACGATTACCCGTATAATATTACGTTATATTGTCCGTACATTATAATTCAAAAAATTTTCTGCCCTCCGCTGAGCGATTCACGGTATCTGGATGGAGTACATCCGACTTCCCGTTTAAAGATTTTTGAAAAATATTCCGCGTCCCGATACCCCACCATGCGGGCGATTTCATGCAGCTTAAGCGTCCGGTTTTTCAAAAGCTCTTTTGCCCGCTCCATCCTCTGGTTCAGACAGTACTGCCCGATGGTCGTCCCGGTCTCTTTTTTAAAAACAGCTGCCAGATAATTCGGCGTCAGATATGCATAGCGCGCCAGAAGCCGGATGCTTAAGTTCTCATTATCAAGCTCATTCTGAATGTGGCGTATGGTACCCGCCACCGTCTCCGAATACGCGCTTTCGTGCAGGCAGTCCGTATGCCGGATCCGTCTGATAAATTCCCGGTGAAATTCCTCCCGGGTATGAAAGCTCTGCAGCTTTGTATAAATTCTCCATGCCGACTCAGATCCGCTGGCGATATAGCCTTCCCGCAGCTCCATCTGATATATCATCTGAAAATAAATGCGCCTGAGTTCCTGTTCCCTGAACGCCTCATCCTGCAGCGCCTGATAAACACGCTCCTCCGCCTCGCAGAGGGCGGCGGAACCTCTTTTGCCGAGCGCCTCAGAAAAATCGCAAAGAAGCATGGTTCCCATGACCATGATTTTATCTGCATCCTCTTCCCTGGACCGCATCCTCTCCCCCCTCTCTAGCGAATCAGCTCTACCATAAATTCGTTCCGGTCGCCCCGGTAGCGTGCATTTGAATATTCCACCGGCAGTCCGCCTGCCGTGTATGCGGTCGTCCGGACCAGGCAGATCGCACCCTTGTCCGGCATCTGTAACAGCGCCGCTTCCTTCGGAGTGGCGATCACCGCTTCGATTTTACGGGTCGCACGCACAACCCGGCGTCCGAACAGATCCTCCATAAGCTGATACAGGGACTGGTTTTCAAAGTCCTGTTCCAAAAGCAGCTCCATACCGTGATAGGGCAGGTAGGTCTCCACATAGACAACCGGCTGGCCGTCCGCGCAGCGCAGACGCTCCAGATAAATCACAGGCGTATGTTCCGCAAGCCCCAGCCGGCCGCAGATATCGCCGGAAGCCTCCATCTTACTGATCGAAATCACCTTTGTGGAGGGCTTCATTCCCTTCTCCTCCATCTCCGTGTGAAAGCTTTCCAGCCTGCTGAAAAAACCCGCTGATATTTTGGGCGCCGAGACATAGGTCCCTTTTGCTCTCTTCCGGTAGAGATATCCCTCGGAGACAAGCTCCGTGATGGCCTGGCGCACCGTCGCCCGGCTGATGCCAAGATACTCGCAGAATTCCGCCTCCGACGGGATGGCGTCGCCCTCTTTCAGCGAACCGTTCTCAATCTTCTCCTTCACCATGTTCTTCACCTGGAAATACAGCGGTATGGGCGTCTCCTTGTCGATCGCAGCATCATTCGTCCAGAAATCCGTCATGTCATTCACTCCTTTAACTTTTTGTACGATTGTTATGACATTAGTATATACAGAACCAAGAAGGAATGTCAAGATGAAATGGTCCGCTCTCTGCGCTATACCCACGCGCCTCTTCTCACCGCCTCCTCCATGAGCCGCGGCTGTATCTCTGGATAAGTCCAGCGCTCCGGCAGCTCGTCTGTGATCACGATCCGCTCGATCTCACTGTGCAGCTCTGTCTCAAAGGTGCGGATGTCCGCGGCATACAGCATCCCAAACGTCTCGTTTCCCTCCGCCGGATCTCCCCGCACCACCGAGTAGACGCAGACCGGCGCCAGGTCATACTCCACCGCGCCGGTCTCCTCATACAGCTCGCGCCGGGCCGTCTGAAGGATCGTCTCGCCCGGTTCCCGGTGTCCGCCCGGATTTTCCAGCGTATCCCGGTCCCGGTGCTTACAGAAGACATGTTTTCCACCTGTCTTTGCCAGAATCACGGCAAATTTTAAATTCGCGTCATCTGTCCTGTCATAAAATTTTACCTGGATCATCCTGTTTTCCTATCCCTGGCTCACCGACAGGCTCCACTGCCGCTCCTCGCGAAGAACATCAAAATTCTCCGTCCGCTTCGGCGCCTGGATCTGTCTGCGGTTCATCTGCTCCGTCTCCTGCTCTGAGATGACGACCTTACGCTTTTCCTTCCGGGCCGCATCCTCTTTCCTCAGCTCCTCCAGCTTCGCGCTGCGGGCCTCGTCCTTTCGCTGCGCGTCGTCGATGGCATCCGAGAGCTTCCGGAGCTTCTCGCCGACCTGCATGGATACCTCGTCGATCCGTCTCTGCAGCTCCACCTTTTCGTCCTGCGTCTCCGCCAGGCGCTGCCGGTTCACCAGCCCGGTGCGCGTCTGCGAGAGCCGCTGTACAAAATCCTTCGTGTGGGAGATCGCGAGATATACGCCCTGTCTGGCAGCCTCGCGGACCGGATCCTCCTGACGCGGATCCCTCTCCTCTGTCGCGCGCTTTGCGGATGCGCCGCTCCCCGCACCGGCGGTCTCCCCTGCGGCGGACGCCCTGCTTCCTGACGCGGATCCCTCCGTGCCGGACACGGATCCTCCGGCGGCAGATGCGCCGGCCCGCGTCTGTCCGGCCGCTGCCCCGCTTCCTGCTGCCGACGCCTCTCTGCCGACGCTTCCGCCCGCCGCAGAGCGGGCCATGGTGTGTAACTGCTGTTCCGCCGGCGTCTCCCCAGCATACAGTTCCTTCCTTTGCTCAGCATCCTTTGCTGCACGCGTCCCGGGTGCATCTGCGGCATGCGGGTCATTTTCCTTTCTGCGCGCGGCATTCTCCTGACGTCTCGCCGCCTGATGCTGGCGCAGCTCGTCATTTAATCCGCGCAGCTGCTTCTCGACCGTCTGCATCTGGGCATGCCTCTGTTCTTCCGTCAGTTTTCTGTCATCGGCAATGCTCTTTCGTTTTCCCTGAAGCTCTGAAATCTGCTTTTCGATTCTCCGCTCATCGCGATCCTTTGACGGTTCCCTGACAGGCGATGTGCCTGACTGTCCCCGGATAGCTGTAATCGCCATACGCTGTTCCCCCTGTCTCTGGCTGCCTTAAACCTCCTGGCTCACGGAATCCTTTAAGATCTCCTCCATCTCTTTTTCTGCCGCTTCCTTTGCCGCCGGATCCGCCTCCGATGTGACGCCGGCCTCCTCCGTCTTTTTCCGCGAGGTAAATTTGTTTACAAAATCCGGCACCATATCGAGAAGCTTCGTCACGCCGTCCTGATTCTTGATGTTGACCAGCTTTGTCGTGCCGTTCTGGATGACCAGCACCGCGCTCGGCATGATCTTGCCGCCCATACCGCCGCCGCCGTTATTTTTTTTGTCCTGAATGAACACGCCCGCTCCCACGCCGAAGGACACATCCACCAGCGGGAGGATGATCGTATCCCCGATGTGAACCGCGTCTCCTACAACCGTCTTCGTCGTGATAAAGCTGTCCATCCCCTTAAATAAGGATTCCACCGTTGCGTTAAAACTGTTGTCTGCCATAAAAACCTTCCTTTCTGATCTATCTGTTCATGATTCGCCGGATAAAAATCCGGAATTCCTTCTGTCGGTAAAGCCGGATCAGGGAGCGCAGCACATGGATCATGCGCGCCCTGCCGCGAATGTCGAATTCCCCCCGCAGATACAGCTCCTCCGAGAGAAAATCCGGGTAAATGCCGCACCGGTACCGGTAGACAAAGGGCATCACGCTGATGAACCCCAGAGCCTGTCCGGTCGCCGCCGGATCCCCCAGCGAAAAGGTGAGCTCCGTGTGAACCTTCCGGAAGCGGAAATGCGAAAGTAAAAACTTTAATTCGCCCAGAATCCCGAATACCGCCGTCCGGTTCGTCTCATCGGCGACCGCCGCCTTTATCCCTGCGGCCCTCTCCGTGAGCTGCCGCAGCGCTGTCAGGGTTCGCCTTACGGCATCCGCCGCACCCCGGATTGCGGCGCGGATCCGTCCCGGAAGCTGCTGCAATGTCCGAAACAGCTGTGCCGCCCGATCTGCCCACGGCGGCTTTACACCGTCGTCCGGCAGCTCTGCAGACGACCCGGACGCTTCGTTCTCCGGATGCCCGGACGGCTCCCGACCGGATGCGTCCGGCGGACGGCCCGACTGCGGCTCTGATGTACCGCCTTCCTCCCGGCTCTCTGCCGGGTAAACCGCCGGGATATTGCCGCCCGATTTCCCGGATCCCGCCGGGCGGCTCTTCTCCGCCTCCCCGGCCGCTTTTTCCTGACGCTCTTCCTGCGGCTCTGATGTACCGCCTTCCTCCCGGCTCTCTGCCGGGTAAACCGCCGGAATATTGCCGCCTGATTTCCCGGATCCCGCCGGGCGGCCTGCCGCGGTTTCCGCCGTGCTCTCTCCCGCTTTCGCCGGCCGTTTTGCTGCGCTCTCTCCCGCTTTCGCCGGCCGTTCTGCCGCAGTCTCCGGCTCCTCCCAGAAATCCTCATCCTCCCCTGGCGCGCATTTCCTTCTTAAAATCCCGCAGATGCGAAGGCCGGATCCCGTCCCGCCGCCCGGATAGGAGAAGCGGTACGACACCAGATGAAACAGCCAGGACGCCCGGATCTGCACCTCTGCCGTGTCAAAGCCCGCGGTCTGACGCCCGGTAATCCGGTAGCGCACCGGCACAAACAGCGCTGCGCCAAGGATCAGCAGGATCAGGCAAAGCAGCACAAGCAGCGCGATACCGATGATTTTTAAAATCAGAATTATGACTGCCATCCGCCCTCCCTGTCCGCTGCCTGTTCCTCCAGATAAGTACGGATCCCGAATGCCCCGGTATTCCGGTAAACCTCATCGACAATTGACGCTGCCACTTCCACCGCCTCCTCATAGCCCTTCGCCAGCCCGATGATCCGAAGCCCGCACTTCGGATATGCCTTCTGCAAAAGCTCCTGCGCCGGTATGATATCTAACAGATTATGATCATTTGACGCAAGTGCAATCACATAGATATTCAGCTGGCCCGCATTATGGCGGATCTTCCATATAATCTTCTTTGTCTTATGTACGATACTGTCTCCTACGTACAATTCGTCATACCAGGTCATTGGGTCTCCCTAAAAGTATTTGTGATTTCCCCACAAATTACTCTTTTTTAACTCCAGATATTCATTGTAGGCGCGCTCTAAAATCTGCTTTTCATTCGGAAACTTCAGCAGATGGTACGCCTCGTGATATTTGTAATACCCGGAATCCACAAAATATTCTTCCCGCTGTGGTTTGCTGTAATAACTGTCCGCCATCATCAGATACCAGTGGACGTCCTTTTCCACGGTTCCCTCCGGAACGGTAAACGAATACCGGCTCTTCCCGACGTATTTGATAATCCCGGCTTTCACGCCGGTCTCCTCAAGCACCTCCCTGGCGGCCGTCTGACTGTACTCCTCGCCCGCTTCTACCGTTCCCTTGGGCAAAACCCACCCCTCGTATCTGCTCTTATAATTCTTGTATAAAAGCAGGATCTTGCCCCGAAAAATCACCACACCACCACAGCTTGTTGCCTCAATCATTGCAATACCTCCTGATGTGGTCTGTACTCCCTTTTAGTATAATACTTTTTGCGCATCCACGCAACCGCCGGATCACGGAAAGTTGGAACTGTTACTCTATATAGTATGCATCAAAGATCTCCTGTGCAATCGGCACCGCATATTCGCTGCCGACGCCGGAATCCTCCACGATCACCGTCACGACGATATCCGGCTTTCCGTCCTGATGCGCAAACCCGGTAAACCAGGAATGGCTGGCCTTTGAGCTCGTCGAAAACTCCGCGGAGCCGGTTTTCCCGTACACCTCGTAGCGGTCATTGGAAAGCTGCCGGCCGGTGCCCGCCTCGATCACGTATCCCATGTACTCTTTTAACACGGCTGCCTCCTCCGATGACATCAGCCTGCCGTACTCTTTTCCCGTATACTGCTCCACCAGCACGCCGCGGTCGTCCGAGACGTGATCGATGACATACGGGGACATCAGGACGCCGTCGTTTGCGATGGCGCCTGTGATCAGCGCGACATGAAGCGGCGTCACCAGCGTCTGTCCCTGCCCGATCGCGGTCTCCATCACGGCGGAGGTATCCGCGCCTTCCTCTAACACAAAGCTGCTTTTGGACGACTCGATGGCGACCGGCAGATCCGTGTCAAACAGCATGCTCTCACACATCGCGTGAAACTGCGCCAGATCCAGCTCCAGCCCGATGGACGAGTAGGCGGAATTGCAGGAATTGGCAAACGCCTCCTTTAAATCCTCGCTGCCGTGTCTCGCGTTATTATAGCAGTGGATCGTCTTATGGCCTTCCGTGTATTCCCCGCTGCACGAAAACCGGTAATCCGTATAATCCTCCGGATGCTCCCGCAGGTATTCCAGCGTCGTAAAAATCTTAAACGTCGAACCCGGCGGATAGCGCCCCTGCGTCGCGCGGTTTAACAGCTCCGAGCGGTCGTTGTCCTCGTCGACAAGCTCCTCCCAGTCCTCCCCGATCGTATTCGGGTCAAAATCCGGCTTTGAGACCATCGCGAGCAGCCGCCCTGTCTGCGGCTCTAAGACGACCACCGCGCCGTCGTAGTGCCCGAGCGCATCAAACGCCTGCAGCTGCAGCTCATAATTTAACGTGGTGTACACGCTGTCCCCCGGGCTCTTCTCCCCCTGCAGGTCGCTGACCACCTTTTCCCCGTAAAAAATATTGGAGCGCAGCAGGGAAAAATTGGCCGTCGCCTCAAGTCCCGCCGTGCCGTGGCCGCTGTAACCCACGATATGGGAAAAAATGCGGGCGCACGGATAGCGCCGCACCTCGTTTTCCTCCGCGTCTACAATCGTCTCCGCCAGCGTCACGCCGTCCGCGGAATAGATTTCCCCGCGGATCACCTTCTGGGTAAACAGCTCCTGACGCTTGTTATACGGGTTATTGATAAACTGCTCGCTCAGCGCGAACTCAAAATACGTGACATATCCCATCAGGCACAAAAAGACCGCCAGAAACGTGTAGGTGACCACCGCAAACTCGCGGTTTGCACGGTTACGAGATTTTTTCGACCTGGCTGTCGAAGCCGGTTTTTCCGGACTTCCGTTTTTCTTTTGCACCTGTTTTTTTGTTTTTTGATCCATCCGCATTTCCTTCATCCTGCCTCATCACATACAAGCCCTGCACAATCGCAAACATCATCATCGACGCGAGCAGAGAACTCCCTCCGTAGCTGACAAGCGGCAGCGTCACGCCGGTGGAGGGGATAAACCGGGTCACGCCGCCCACGGTCAGAAACACCTGAAACCCGTAGACCACGCCGAGCCCCAGCGCGATCAGCTTGTAAAACTGATCCTTCATCTGCATCGCCATATTCAGAAACAGAAAAAAACAGCACATGCACACCATCAGAAGACAGAGCGCAAAGATTCCCCCGAGCTCTTCCGCGATCGCCGAGAAAATAAAATCCTCCTTCACGACCGGGATCCGGTTCGGCATCCCCTGATAAAGCCCCATCCCGAACCATCCTCCCGTGCCGATCGCAAACAGCGACTGGCTGATCTGATAGCCCTCGTTGTCGATCACGGACAGCGGATCCCTCCACGCCAGCACGCGGATCTGTACATGGGAGAACAGGTTGTAGGCGATCACCGCCGCGATGCTGCCCGACAAAAGCCCGCCCGCAAAATAAAACAGCTGCTTTGTCGCCACATAAAGCATTACTACGTAAGTAATGAAAAAGATCAGCGCGCCTCCTAAGTCGCGTGAGAGCACCAGGATCAGCACATGCGCAGCCGCAACGGCGGTCGCCAGGCACACCCGCAGGAAATCCGTTCTCTCATAGAGCATACACGCCACAAAAAAGACAAAGACCAGCTTGATAAACTCGCTCGGCTGAAACGAAATCCCCGCGATTTTCAGCGAGAGCTTCGCCCCGTGGCTTGTCGCGCCAAACAGCTGCACCGCAAGCAGCCCGAGCAGCCCCACCGCCGCATAAAGCCAGGTCAGCCGCCGCATAAAGCCCACGCTGCGGACCAGATACGGCACCGGCAGCGTGAGCACGAACGCTCCCGCCGCGATCACATACTGCCGGACGGCGTCCTCGAAGGACAGCCTGGTTAAGATGATAAAACCGATCAGAAGAAGCATGCACATATGATTGACCAGAAGTTTCGACCCGTTCTCGTAGAGCAGGTGATAGCAGGACATCACGATCACCGTAAACAGCACCTGAAACAGATAAAACAGCACCATTTTCACATCCTCCGTCACGGCGTAGACCGCCAGATACGCGGACAGATGGATCAGATACATCAGCAGAAGCTGCCGGTGATAAATCCTGCTTCTCTTTTTTTCGCTCAGCTTCGCGCGGAATGCCGAAAAGCCCTCATATGTATAGAGCGCAAAGAAAAATATCATCAGATATTTTGTGAGTTCCACGATCAGATTCGTCATACTGCTATTCTACTCCCCGTCTGTAATGTCCGTATGTAAAGTCTCCTCCGAACAATTCCTTTGCCTTCGCCTTCCCCGTGAGCGCCGAGCGCCGGAAGATCGAGAGAATCCGTTCCGTCTCCGCCCCATCTTCCACGGTAAAGGACAGGCGGAACCAGGAAACGCCCATTGCCAGAAGCTCCTCCATGCTGTCGAAAAGCAGAAGCGGCGCGGCGTTGTAAATCGTATTAAAACACTCTGCGCAGTGATTTTTCACCGGGAACCGCTTTCCATACCGGTCTTTTAAAAACAGCACGGTTTCCTTTTGGTCGCAGCCCGCGGTATTGGCGTGAATACACTGCGCCGAGGTCATCAGCGGCAGCCTGCCGTAGAGCAGCATCTCGCTATTACAATTGTCGCGCATCTTAAGCTCCCGGCGGTTGAGTTCCAGCGGCACGGTATCCCGCAGGATCCGGCCATGCGGGAGCATCGGCGATAAAGACGACGTCCGCCCGCCCGATCCGGTTTTTTGCAATGCCGCATCGGCGTCAGCCGTCCCGGCGTCCCCGGCTGCTCCTGCCGGCGTGTCAAAGAAAGCGCGTTTCGCCTCGCGGTTAAAGCTGTAGAGGCTGTGGTCTAAGATCAGCGGCAGATTGCAGCCGTCCGGTCCGAGCGCAAACCCGAGCGCGTCGTATCCTTTTACCAGAAGCCCGTCGATCCCGGCCTCCTTCGCTCCGCGCACGATTGCCCGGTACCGCTCCGCCGTCCGGTCCCGGAATACCGCCGCAAGCGTCATGTATATGCGCTTTCCGGCACGGTGCGCCGCTTCCGTCACGCCGGTGATCTCAGGCCCGCCAGACTTTGGCCGCTGCCCCTCCCCGCTGTGACAGATGATCGCATCGCGCAGCGCGCCGTCCACATAAACCGCATCCACAAACCCGCAGGAAAGGACTGCGGAAAACTGCTCCGCCGTCTCCACGGACACGGAAATATGTCTTCCCGGCACGGAGCCAGACAATGCTGCCGGGGCGGTCTCCGCAGCCACAGCCATGGATCCGGCGGACGCGGCCTCGGCAGGCAGCTCCCCCGCGGGCGCAGGATTCCTCCGGTATCCGCAAAGCAGCGCTTCATACAGCCCGTCGAGCGCGTCCCGGCGCAGACGGTTGAGCGACTGCACCGGCAGAAAAATGTCATCCTCCATCCGGACCGTCAGCTCCTCAAAGTCAAACGGCGTACCTCCGGTCTTTCGGATGCATTCCTCCACCCGCTCCTTCGTCAGCGGCTGTTTTTTCGCCTGCTGTACCGCGTCGCCCTCCCGCGACACCGTGATCCCCCGGCAGATTACCTCTATTTTAGCAGGAAATTCTTTGTTTAGTATTAAGATTCCCTTGATTTTTTCTTTTGTATCAGGAGTGGCTGCGGCGGCGTCCGCTTTCACATGATTCGGTTTCTGGAAGGTGATCATATTCTGACCGTTTTTCTGATAAAAATACCCCTCCGTAAATCCGCTGCGGTTTCCGAGCGAAAGAAGGAGCTCCATATCCTCATGTCCGACCCGGTAACGCGATGCTGCGTACGCCCGCGCATCCGCCCCGCTCATACCGCGCGAAAGCGCGTCCTCCATGTCCTTCTGATATCCGTCCAGGTAACGCCGGTAAACGGAGACGACGCCCGCGGCATAGGCCGTCTGCTTCATCCGCCCTTCGATTTTAAAGGAAAAGACCCCGCTCTCCGAAAGCGCCGGCAGATGCTCGATCGTGCACAGATCCTTCGGGCTTAACACAAAGGCTCCCCGGGCCGGGACAACCCTTCCCTTCGGATCCGTCACCTCGTAGGGCAGACGGCACGGCTGGGCGCATCTGCCGCGGTTTCCGCTCCTGCCGCCGATGATGCTGCTGAACAGGCACTGCCCGGAGTAACAGTAGCAGAGCGCGCCGTGCACAAAGCATTCGAGCTCCATGCCGGTCTGCTCGTAAATCCGGCGAAGCTCCTTTAAGGAAAGCTCCCTGGCCGCGACCACACGCGCCGCGCCGCGCTCCTTTAAATACGCCGCGCCAAAGCTCCCCGTCACCGTCATCTGCGTGCTCGCGTGCAGCGGCAGATCCGGAAATTCCCTGCGCAGAAACGAAAACACCCCCATATCCTGCACGATCACGGCGTCGAGCCCCCTCCTGTAATATGGAAGCAGATAATCGTACAGCCCGCCGGTAAGCTCTTCCTCCTTCAGCAGTGTATTGACCGTCAGATATAGTTTCCTTCCATGGAAATGGCAGAAATCGATCGACTCTGACAGCTCCTCCTCTGTCAGGTTCTGCGCATAGGCACGCGCGCCGAAGCGTCCGCCGCCCACGTAGACCGCGTCCGCCCCCGCCGCGATGACCGCCCGAAGCGTCTCGTAAGAGCCCGCCGGCGCCAAAAGCTCGGTCTTTTTTGCCTGTTTTGGTGAATTCTGCTTTTCCATCCGTTTTTGCCTTTCCTGGAAAAAATGATGTTCAGCCCGCGCCATTCGCAAAACCGTGCATGGCTGAACGCTGCAATAAAAACCGGGGACGAAAAAACCCTCTCCGTCCCCGTATCCGTTACGTGTTAAGTTTTCTTCTTTGAGGGTGCTTTTCCGAGAAGCGCATCCTCAAGCCCCGCCTCAAGCTTCGCCTTATTCAGCTGCAGCTCCCGGTTCTCCCGCTCTAACTCCCGGATCGCTTTCTCGTCGCTCTCCGCCTTGATCTGCTCCGAGATCAGATCGTGCTTTAAGTCGTAGAGCTCCTTTTCCTTCTGCTCCAGCTCCTGTTCCAGCTTCTCCGCCCGGGCCTTCGCCTTAAAATAATCGTCCGCGATATTCAGATGGATGAGAATCGACTTCATGTCGGCGGAAAAGCTTCTCAGCTCCTCCATACTGTTAAATTCGCTGATTTTATTGTTGATATAGGCCGCAACCCTGCGCAGATAATCCTCGCCCTCATAGCCGCCTAAGGTATATACCTTGCCGCCGATCAGCACCTCGACGCTTGTCTTCTCTGACATAACCACTTCCTCCTGATGTATGGCGTTTCAGATTGCCCTCTCATCAAGACCGGGCTTTCTTTGTATTATACTGGTACATCCGCGGAAAAGCAACTACTTCTTGAAATTCCGAAATGCCGGCAGGCGGTCTCCGTCACCACGCGCCCTTTGGGCGTGCGGTTCAGCAGTCCGTTTTTCACCAGGTACGGCTCGTAGACATCCTCGATCGTCCCGGAATCCTCTCCGAGCGCCGCCGCGAGCGTCTCGAGCCCGACCGGTCCGCCGCCGAATTTTTCAATGATCGTCATGAGAATATTCCGGTCGTTCTGATCTAATCCCAGCTTGTCCACCTCGAGCAGATCCAGCGCAAACGAGGCGACCTCCTTCGTGATTTTCCCGTCGTAGCGGACCTCCGCAAAATCGCGGACGCGCTTTAAAAGCCGGTTGGCCAGACGCGGCGTCCCGCGGGAGCGGCGTGCCATCTCGTAGGCGCCCTCCGTATCGATTTCAACCCCCAGCGTATCCGCCGAGTGAACAATAATCGTCTGCAATTCGTCCACGGTATAAAATTCCAGGTGATGCACCACGCCGAAGCGGTCGCGCAGCGGCGCGGAGAGCAGCCCGGCGCGCGTCGTCGCTCCTACAAGTGTAAACCTTGGGAGATCCAGACGGATCGAGCGCGCCGTGGCTCCCTTCCCGATCAGAATATCAATCACATAATCCTCCATCGCCGGGTAGAGCACCTCCTCCACCTGGCGGTTTAACCGGTGAATCTCATCCACGAACAAAACGTCGCCTTCCTGCAGGTTGCTTAAGATCGCCGCCATCTCCCCCGGCTTGCCGATCGCAGGCCCGGATGTGATCTTGATATGGGTTCCCATCTCATTCGCGATGATCCCGGCCAGCGTCGTCTTTCCAAGGCCGGGCGGCCCGTAAAACAGCACATGGTCTAAGGACTCGCCGCGTGCCTTTGCCGCCTCGATATAGACTTTTAAATTCTCCTTCGCCTTTTTCTGGCCGATATAGTCATCCAGCGTCTGCGGGCGGAGGTTTTTTTCGATTTTTATATCCTCCTCCTGCACCTGGGTGGATATCACACGCTTTTCCATGTTCCGTCTAACCTTTCCTTATAAAAACGCCATCTGCTTTAACGCGGCCTTTAAAATCTCCTCCGTGTCCGTCTCATCCGAAACCTCCACGCCGCTCACCGCCTTTAACGCCTCCGAGGACGAATAGCCCAGCGCGACCAGCGCCTGCACCGCCTCCTGTTTTGCGCCCTTTACTACGGTATTCCCGGCCTCCTTTGCCGCGGTTTCCGCCAGCCGGTTTTCAAACGCATCCTCTAAGGACAGCTTGTCCTTCAGCTCGAGGATCACGCGCTGCGCCGTCTTCGCGCCGATCCCCGGGGCGCGTGAGATCGCCTTTACGTCGTCGCCGATCACCGCAAACCGCAGATCGTCCGTCGTCATGACGGAAAGAACCCCGAGCGCTCCCTTCGGCCCGATACCGCTGACGCCGATTAATAGTTTAAAGACCATAAGCTCATCCTTCGTCAGAAAGCCGTAGAGCACCATCGCGTCTTCCCGCACCTGCAGATACGTGTAAAGCTTTACCGTCTCCCCGGTCTGCGGCAGCGCATCCAGGGTCTGACCGGTCGTATAGACGCAGTAGCCGACGCCGCCGGCCTCCACCACAACCTGATCCTCCCCGACCTCGGCCAGCGGCCCTCTGATATATGCATACATGTCTGTCTCCTCCTGTTTTCTTTCGTCCTCCTGCGTTCTCACGGCAGGCTGCGATGCGTTCCGCCGGACTTTTGCAACCGGACCGGCTTTTTCGCCCCGCGGTTCACTCTCCCTTCCGGCGCTTTTCTCCCGAAAGAAACGGCCCGACCCGCCTGATCACGCCCTGCGCCGCCACGCCGATCAGAAGCCCCGTGAGAAAACCGGCTGCAAGAAGCACCGGCAGATAATAGAAAATATTATAATTTTCCACCACAAGCGCCGCCACGCAGATCTGTCCCACATTGTGAAGGATCCCGCCGCTGATGCTGACCGGCAGCACGCCAAACTGCCCGGTGCGCTTTAACAGGACCATCGCCAGAAAGCTGAGCAGGCCGCCCGCAAGGCTGTAGAGGATGCTGAACATATTTCCGAACAGAAACCCCGCGAGCACGATACGGCAGACCGAGACCGCGAGCGCCTCCTTCGCCCCGACGCAGTAGAGCATCATCACGACGACGAGATTGGTCAGACCGAGCTTTACGCCGGGTATCCCGAAGTAAAAGGGGATCAGCGATTCCACATAGCTGCAGATTAAGGCCAGCGCCAGAAAGACCCCCAGAAATGCCGCTTTATTTCGCGATGGAATCATATGCGCCCTCCTCTCCTCCCGTGATCTGCACCACGACGCGGTTCGGCAGACAGACGATCGTCTCGTTGTTTTTGGAAATCGCCTTCTGGTGCACGCACAGCTGATCCGGGCAGTCCGCCTCCGTCATATCGGCCATCCCGTCCCGGATCACCATGACATTTGTCGTCTTTCCGTCAATCGTCACGGGCACCTCCTCGTCCTTCGAGAGCGGCCAGCTGCCGTACCGTTCGCCGTCCACCGTCACCACGACAGAAACGCCCGCCTCTTTTTTTACGGCGGAAAGCACAAGGAACGCAGCCAGCACAGCCGCGAGCACAGCGATAAAAATGAGATCCCTCCGTCCTGTTCCCCGGATCTTCGTTGTTACATGATTCTCCATACTTGACATCGCTCCCCCGTCAGGGCAGATCTCCCAGATAATAAAATCCCTTACAGGAAACCAGCTTCACATTCCAGATTTTCCCGATCATCTCCGCGTTCCCCGGGAAATGGACGACCGAATTATTTGACAGCCGTCCGGTCAGAAGCTGCGGATCCTGCCGGTTGATCTCCTCCGCAAGCACCGGAAGCGTCTGGCCGGTGAGCGCGCCCGCTTTTTTTGCAGCGATCTGCTGCACCTCCTTTAACAGGCGGTCAAACCTCTCTTTTGCCACATCCTCCGGCACCTGATTCTCCATCGCGGCAGCCGGCGTGCCCGTGCGCTTTGAATAGAGAAACGTAAACGCACTGTCAAACTGCGCCTGTCTCACGACGTCCATCGTCTCCTCGAAATCCTCCTCCGTCTCACCGGGAAATCCGACAATAATGTCGGTGGTCAGCGCGAGATCCGACATGGCGGCGCGCAGCTTCTCCACCAGCGCGAGGTAATGCTCTTTGTCATACCGCCGGTTCATCATTTTTAAAATCCGGCTGCTCCCCGACTGTAAGGGGAGGTGCAGATGCCGGCAGATTTTTTTCGAATCCCGCATCACGGCGATCAGCTCGTCCGAGAGGTCCTTCGGGTGCGACGTCATAAAGCGGATCCGCTCGATCCCCGGAATCTGTGCTGCCTCGCAAAGAAGCTGCGCGAACGTGATGGGATGGTCCAGATTCTTTCCATAGGAATTGACGTTCTGTCCGAGCAGCATAATTTCCACAACGCCGTCCGCCGCCAGCTGCCTGATCTCCGCGAGAATCTCGTCCTTCTCCCGGCTCCGCTCCCGCCCCCGCACGTAGGGCACGATGCAGTAGCTGCAGAAGTTGTTGCAGCCGTACATGATATTGACGCCCGACTTAAATGTGTAGTTTCGCTCCACGGGAAGCTCCTCCACGATCTGATCCGTCTCCTCCCAGATATCCACCGTCATGGAATCCGCCGTAAGCGTTTTTGCCAGAAGCTCCGCGAATTTATAAATGTTGTGCGTCCCGAAGATCAGATCCACAAAGCGGTAGCTCTCCTTTAGCTTCTGCACCACGGAGGGCTCCTGCATCATGCAGCCGCAGAGCGCGATCTTCATCGCGGGATTTTTCTTTTTGTAGCCATGCAGCGTGCCCAGCCGCCCGTAAACACGGTTGTTGGCGTTTTCCCGCACGGTGCAGGTGTTGTAGATCACAAAATCCGCTTCCTCCGAGTCCGACATCTGATAACCGGCGCTCATTAAGATTCCGGTCAGCTTCTCGGAATCGCGCGCGTTCATCTGGCAGCCGAAGGTCTGAGTAAACGCAGTGGGACGACGGCCGTTTTTCCTCTCAAACTCCCGGACCCACTCCCGGCATTTTGCCATAAAATAATATTGACGGGCCGGTTCTTCTGCGGGCGGCTCTGCACTGATCTCTATTTTATCCAAATCAATTTCGTTATGCATTTCTCCTGACTTTTACCCTTTCCTTCATTTTACCGTATAAAAATCCCCCTCGCGGATGCTCACCTTAAATTCCACCTGCGCGTCGTCGGTCCCGACCAGCTTTAAAAACGTGGTTCCCTCGCCAAGCAGCATCGTATGGACCTCTTCCCCGTCCGCCGCGGTCTGATTCGTAATTTCGTCAATTGTAATCACTTCAAAATCCGGATCCACGAGGACGAGCTTTACCCTTCCCTGCTTCACCCTGATCTCATACCGGACGTCAAGCGCTGTCTCCTGCTCAAGATAGTAAGACCAGAACATGACCATCCCGTTAAACTGTTCAAAGGAACCGCTGGTGCTCTGCCCGTTTATCTGCTGCTCTCCGCCGCTCATCGCATAGCTGCTGTAGGGCGTCGCGATCTTTTCGTCGCTCGCATAAATCTGCCGCACCGCATCCGCTTCCGGCGCCCCGCAGGCCGCCGCGGTCAGCGTCAGAATGACAGGCAGCAGGACGGCGGACAGCGCGCTCAAAATTTTTTTCATGATCTCTTTTATCCTCATCCGCGTATCTGACCGTTTCCGTAAATCACATATTTTGTGCTGGTGAGTGCCAGAAGCCCCATCGGCCCTCTCGCGTGCAGCTTCTGAGTACTGATGCCGATCTCCGCGCCGAACCCGAATTCAAATCCGTCGGAAAAACGCGTTGACGCGTTGACGTAGACGCAGGCCGCGTCGACCTCATCCAGAAACCGCTGCGCATTCGTGTAATTCTGCGTGACAATCGTCTCGGAATGGCCGGTATTATACCGGTTGATGTGCGCGATCGCCTCGTCAGCGGAGCTTACGGTCTTTGCGGAAATCACATAGTCCAGATATTCCGTCCCCCAGTCCGCTTCCTCTGCGTGGACAAGCAGCTCCTCTGGCAGCTCACCGGCTTTCTCTGCCGCGGCAAAAACGGTATCGTCCGCGCGCAGCTCCACCCGTTTTTCCGCAAACATCCTGGTCAGCGGCGGGATCAGCCGGTCCGCGATATTTTTATGGATCACAAGCGATTCGCAGGCATTGCACACGCCGATGCGCTGCGTCTTTGCATTTTCAATGATCCGCACCGCCATGGCAGGATCCGCGCTCTCATCCACGAAGACATGACAGTTCCCGGTCCCCGTCTCGATCACCGGAACCGTCGCGTTTTCTACAACCGTCTGTATCAGGCCCGCGCCGCCTCTCGGGATCAGCACGTCCACATAACCGTTTAATTTCATAAAAGCGGCGGTCGTCTGACGGCTCGTATCCGTGATCAGCTGCACTGCGTCCGCAGGGATCCCTTCCGCCGCAAGCGTCTCCCGGATCACGTCCACGATCGCCATATTCGAGTGAAGCGCGTCGCTTCCTCCTTTTAAAATCACCGCATTTCCGGTCTTAAAGCAGAGCGAGAACGCATCCGCCGTGACATTCGGACGCGCCTCATAGATCATCCCCACAACGCCGAGCGGAACGCGTTTTTCCCCGATCATAAGGCCGTTTGGACGGCGCTTCATCGCATTCACCTCACCGATGGGGTCCGAAAGATCCGCAACCTGGCAGATGCCCTCCGCGATCTGTGCGATCCGCGTCTCATTTAACATCAGACGGTCGTAAAGCCCCATTCGCATCCCGTTTTCCCTGCCCCTTGCAAGATCCTTTTCATTTTCCGTCAGGATCCGGTCCGCCTGTGCGGCAAGCGCCGCCGCCACCGCGCGCAGCGCGTGATTCTTTTTCTCCGTTCCCAGCATTCCGATCTGTCGGCTCACGTCCTTTGCCCTGCATCCGATCTCCCTTAACTCCATCCGTCTGTGCTCCTTTCCCTGCCCGTTCCTCTCTGTCACGCCGCCACTTCCCTGCTCAGGATCTGTCGTCCCGCAACGGAATCCTCTCCTCTGACATGGGATCCGCCCTCCCGACACAGGATCATCTCCTTTGGCATAGTATCCGCCCTCCCGACACAGGATCATCCTTCCGCTGCGGGATCCGGTCATTCGCAATGATACACCTGCCGCTCCGTGATCACCTCATGCATCCTCACATCCGTATCCAGCTGCGGCAGATGCGCTTCCATCTGATTCTCATAGGCGATCCCCACCCTAAAAAGCCCGGGGAACCGCGCAAAATAGCGGTCATAACAGCCCTTTCCGTAGCCATAGCGCCCACCCGCCGGGTCAAAGACCACGCCGGGCACCAGCACTACAGCCGTCTCCTTTCGCGCCGGCGGGCATGTCAGAAGCGGCTCCATCACATGAAACGCTCCCTCCGCCACCTGATCCGGCGAGGCGACCGCGTAAAAATCCATCTCCGCACTGCCCGCGCCGCGCATCCTGGGCAGCGCAACCTGCTTTCCGTCCGCGAGCGCCTGCTTTAGGAATGCCAGGCAGTCCGCCTCCCGCCCCAGCGGGTAATAGCCGTAAATCACCGGGCAGGAAGCGTACCAGACTTCCTGCGTCAGACGTCGGCAGATCATCCTGCTTAACGCCTGGCACTCCTCTGCCGTCATCGCATCGCGAAGCGCCCTGTGCCGCCTGCGCAGCGCCATCCGCGCCTCATGAATAACGCTTTCCGTCACGTTTTCCTCCGTTTGCCGCGCGCTTTTCCCCGAGATTCTCCACGGTGCCGTCCGCGTTTACCATGTCGATATTGTCAAGCTGTGACGCCAGGTTATTGCGGATATCCGCGATAAACTGTTTGCGCAGCAGCGCCTGTTCTGATTTCTCCGCCTCAGTCAGCCCCTCGGCCTTTGATTTATGATAAAGCTCATTGATCCGGTCAATCTGTTCCTGCTTCATGACATCCTCCTGTTTTCAGCCGATCGTCTCCAGAATAAAATTCTCGATCCGGAACGATTCTTTTTTCTGCGCCAGAAACACCGTCCCGCGGAACGAATCGTCAAACATGTGGTGAAGAATGCAGACATCCTCCCCGTTCGCGATCACCATGTCCGCTCCCGAGAGCGTGGCAATCTTCGCCGCCGTCAGTTTGGTCGCCATGCCGCCGCTCCCGACGTCGCTTCCGGTCGAGCTCTTCGCCATCCGGTAAATCTCCCCGTCCAGCTGCTCCACCACCCCGATCAGCTCCGCATCCGGGTTCTTATGGGGGTCGTCCGTAAAAAGCCCGTCGATATCCGAGAGCAGGATCAGAAGATCCGCGCCGACCAGGGAGGTCACGATCGCGGAGAGCGTGTCGTTGTCCCCGAACTGCATCTCATAGGTTGACACGGTATCGTTCTCGTTGACAATCGGTATCGCGCCCAGCCGGAACAGCTCCTCGAACGTATTCCTGGCATTCTCCCGCGACACAGGGTTTACCATCGTATTTTTTGTCATCAGCACCTGCGCCGCCACCTGATTGTACTCGGCAAACAGCTTCTGATAAATCATCATCAGCCTTGCCTGCCCGACCGCCGCACAGGCCTGTCTGGTCGAGATATCCCTCGGGCGCTCCTTCATGCCGAGCGTCTGACGGCCGACCGCGATCGCGCCGGAGCTCACCAGGCAGACGTCCATGCCGCGGTTTCTTAAGTTGCAGAGCTCCCGCACCAGATGCTCTAATTTGGTAAAGTTCAGATTCCCGGTCTCGCTGTAATTGAGCGACGAGGAACCGATTTTTACAATCACACGCCGTTTATGTTCAAATGCCGTTTTCTTCTGTTCCATTATCCCTGTCTTCCTTCTGCTGCACGATATTCTCGTTATTGTCCGCTCCTGACGAGTGAACTGCAACTATTACTCTATCATATCTCACGGGAAATGGCAATTCTATTGTGGGAATCCCGGATTTGTGGTATACTTCTGCGCGGGAGAGACCAGATTTTCTCAGGAGGCGTTTCATGAAAAAACTACAGTCGTTACTCATCTGCATCACCCTGATGCTTCCGCTTCTTTCCGGCTGCGGGAACAGCGGGGAGCCGCTCACAAAAACAGGGTTCTGCTTAAATACCGTGATTGAAGTCACGCTTTACGAAAACGGCTCCGAAGCGCTGTTAGAGGAATGCTTTTCACTCGTAAAAACCTATGAAGAATATTTTTCCGCCACGATCCCGGACAGCGACATCGCAAAAATCAATGCGTCCGGCGGCGCACCGGTTACCGTACACGACGAGACAGCGGAACTCCTTTCCATCGGAATCGCCTACGGGGAGTTAAGCGGCGGCCGCTTCGACATCACGATCGGCAGTCTCTCGGAGCTTTGGGATATCTCCACTAAGGCGCTGCTGAAGCAGACGGACGCCTCCATGATCCCGGACGAAGCGGCGATTGGCAGGGCGCTCTCCGCGGTGGATTATCACGCGATCCAAATCGACGGCAATGAAGTCACGCTGTTAAATCCTGACGCCCGCATCGACTTAGGCGGAATCGCCAAGGGATATATCGCGGACCGGATGAAAGAATTTTTAAATGAAAACGGGGTTACCAGCGGGTTCATCAATCTGGGCGGCAATGTGCTCGCGCTCGGCCCAAAACCCGACGGCTCCCCCTATAATATCGCCATCCAGCGCCCGTTTTCCGCGGAAGGCGACGCGATCGCGGTGGTAAAGATCACCGATCAGACCGTCGTCTCCTCCGGCGTCTATGAGCGCTATTTTAAGGCAGACGGGCGGATCCTCCACCATATTCTGGACACGTCGACCGGATACCCCTATGACAACGGCCTTCTCGGCGTGACCGTCATCACAGAGGACTCCGTCGACGGCGACGCGCTCTCCACGATCTGTTTTTCCCTCGGCCTCACGGACGGCATGGAGCTGATCGAGCGCACGGACGGCGCGGAAGCCGTCTTTATCACAGACGATTACACCATGCACAAAAGCTCCGGGATCGGGACAGACATCCCCTTTACGGCGCTTTAGACGTCGTCAACGATATTGTTGATCCACACCCCTTTTTTGATCAGCACAAACCCGATCACTGCTTTTACAATCTCCACACTCTGACACAGCAGATACATCGGAAGCAGCGGCATCTGCGTCAGACGGCTTACAAGAAACGCGACCGGGATGTTGACCACCCACATATAACAGCTGTCAAAGACAAATGTAATCATCGTCTTTCCGCCCGTGCGCAGCGTAAAGTACGCGGCGTGATAAAACGCGTACAGCGGCATGAACACCGATGCGATCCGGATCAGTCCGGTCGCAAGCTCCCGGACCTCCGGCGAGGTATTGTAAATCTGCGGAAACAGCGGCGCGAGGACAAAAAGGATTCCTCCCACCACGGCGCAGCAGACCTCGCAGAAAAAGATCAGCTTCCGGTCGGTGTCCACGGCCTTCTGCATCTCCCCGGCTCCTAACTGCTGTCCCACGATGATCGAGATCGCGCTTCCGATCGCAACAAACACGATGTTAAACAGATTCGAGACAGTTGTAGAAATATTCAGCGCCGCCACTGCGTCAAGGCCCCGCATGGAATAGCACTGCACCATGATCGCCACGCCCGCGGACCAGAGCGTCTCGTTCACCAGAAGCGGCATTCCCTTCACAATGATCTGCTTTACGAGCGGCAGCGGAATCCATGCCTGCGTATCCGCCCGATCAGCGTTCTCCCCGCCGTCCCCGCCTGCTTTCTGTCCGGTTATCCGCCGGATCCGGTATGCGCCCCGGATAAAACGATTTCTCTCCGTATGCGCGTGCGTCCAGAACACGACCAGCCCCACCTCGCAGAACCGTGAGATGACGGTCGCGATCGCCGCGCCGGTCACACCGAGCGCCGGACACCCGAATTTCCCGAAGATCAGCAGATAATTGAACAGCAGGTTGACAAACACCGCGATAATGCCCGCAATCATCGGAAGCATCGTCTCGCCGGTCTCCCTTAAGGTGCTCGCATAAATCTGGGTCAGCGTGCAGGGAATAATCCCGATCAGCATCACAAACAGATAATCCATCCCGGCCATGTGCGTCATCTGAATATTTCCGTCCGCCCCCTCGTGGAGAAACATCCCGATCAGCCCGCTCCCGGCGAACACAAAAACCGCAAGCCAGATCAGCGTGATCAGCCCGCAGCAGACCAGCTTGAACCGGAAGGTATTGCGCACGCCCGCATGGTTTCCCTGTCCGTAAAACTGCGCGCTGAAAATCGACGCGCCGGAAATCGCGCCGAAAATACAGATGTTATACACCGCTATGAGCTGATTGACAATGGCGACCCCGGACATCGGCTCCGTCCCGAGCTGTCCCACCATGATATTGTCCAAAAGGCCCACAAAATTCGTAATCCCGTTCTGCACCAGGATCGGGAATGCGATCAGGAGCACCATCCGGTAGAACGCCTTATCCCCGATAAATCGTTTCTTAAATCGTTTCATCTTTCCTCATTTCCAGGCGGGCTTCCCGCGCCAGTCCTTCCGCGGCCCTCCGCAAAAAACACGCCAGCCGATCCGCGGCCTTCCGCGGCCCTCCGCAAAAAACACGCCAGCCGATCCGCGGCCTTCCGCAGCCACAGACGCAGAACAGAGGTTCCGGCCGCCCCATCAGGCGCCGGAACCTCTGTCTGGCAAATAATTCCTTCTGTTACAGAATGATCTTCTTCGGGCACTTCTGCGCACAGATGCCGCAACCGGTACACTTTGTCTGGTCAATATACGCGATATTGTCCACCACATGCACCGCGTCCGAAGGACAGTTCTTCTCACACAGATGACAGCCGATACAGCCCACAGAGCAGGCCTTCATCACGTTTTTGCCCATATCCTTTGAGCTGCACTGCACCAGATGCTTCGCCTCGTAGGGCACCAGCTCGATCAGGTTCTTCGGGCAGGCAGCCACACATTTCCCGCAGGCCTTGCAGGCTTCCTTATCCACCAGCGCGATGCCGTCCACGATATGGATCGCGTCGAACGGACACGCCTTCACACAGGAGCCGTAACCCAGACAGCCGTAATTACAGGACTTCGGCCCGCCGTTCGGCACGAACGCCATCGCCGCACAGTCCTCATTTCCCGTATATTCATAGTCGCGGTTCGCCTTCTCACAGGTTCCCGCACATTTGACAAACGCCACCTGGCGCGCGCCCTCTTCCGCCGCGACGCCCATGATCTCACCGATCTGTGCCGCAATCGGAGCGCCTCCGACCGGACACTGGTTTACCGGAGCCTCGCCCTTTACAATCGCGGCGGCGAGACCCGAGCAGCCCGCGTAACCGCAGCCGCCGCAGTTATTTCCCGGAAGCACGCCTAAGATCGCTTCCTCTCTCTCGTCCACTTCCACCTTGAACTTTTCTCCGGAAATACCGAGGAAAAATCCAATCAGAATACCTACACCGCCGACGACGACGGCTGCAACCAGAATTGCCGTAATGTTCATCTTCTTTTTCCTCCTAAATCATTCCCGAAAATCCCATAAATGCTATGGACATCAGAGACGCCGTGATCAGCACGATCGCTGTGCCCTGAAATGGCTTCGGAATATCATTGTACTCAATCTTCTCGCGCAGCCCCGCCATGATCACGATCGCGATCAGGAAGCCTACAGCTGTCGCAAATCCGTTTACCACGCCCTCGATGATGTTGTATTCCTTGGTCACGTTATTTAACGCCACACCGAGCACCGCACAGTTCGTGGTGATCAGCGGAAGGTATACGCCGAGGCTCTGATAAAGGGACGGGATCGCTTTCTTTAAAAACATCTCCACAAACTGAACCAGTGCGGCGATCACGAGAATGAAAACGATCGTCTGCAGATAGGTCAGGTCAATGCCCTTCTCCATCAGCGCGCTGTTTGCCAGGATAAATTTATAAATCAGCGACGTCACAAAGGATGCGATCGTGATAACGAACACAACCGCGCCGCCCATGCCGGCCGCAGTCTCCGTCTTTTTCGAGACGCCTAAGAACGGACAGATACCAAGGAACTGACTCAGCACGACATTATTTACAATCGCGGAAGCAACCGCAATCAGCAGTAATTCTTTCATCTGTATCACTCCTCCTATTCTGTCTTATCCGCAGTTTTCGCGGCTGCTTTAGCCGCGGATGCCTTAGCCGCTGCATCCGCACCGCTGTTCAGGCGGCCGGTGCACATCGCCGACTGCCCGCAGCTCGCGCAGTCGCCCGTCAGACATCCGGACGGAGCCGCAAGCGGTTTGCCCTTCGCCTCCATCTTCGCCCGCACGATGTTCATCACCGCCACTAAGCAGGCCAGCACAAGGAACGCGCCCGGCGCCATGACAAAGATCGTGATCGGTGTAAAGCCGGCCTTTCCCGCCGCGCGGTCCGCAAGCGGAAGCAGCTGGAAACCGAAGATCTGTCCTGCGCCGAGGATCTCACGGATCAGTCCGATGCAGGTTAAGCCGAAGGTGAAGCCAAGTCCCATACCGATGCCGTCAAACGCCGACGGAACCACCGGGCTCTTGGACGCATAGCTCTCCGCACGACCTAAGATGATACAGTTTACCACGATCAGCGGAATATACACGCCGAGCGATTCGGACAGGCTCGGGGTGTACGCGTTCATGATAAACTGAACCATCGTCACCAGCGAAGCCACGATCACGATAAACGCCGGCATACGCACGCCGTTCGGGATCACCTTGCGGAATGCGGAAATCAGCAGATTGGAGAAAACGAGGACGACAGTTGTCGAAAGTCCCATACCAAGCCCGTTCATCGCGGACGAAGTGACCGCCAGCGTCGGACACATGCCGAGCATCAGGACGAAGGTCGGATTCTCCTTAATAATACCGTTATATAAACGCTCTACATTCTTATTCATTCGTCACACCTCCTGCCAGTACATTCTGGAAGTACGCGATACACGCATTCACACCGTTCGCCATCGCTTTTGAGGTGATGGTCGAACCGGAGATCGATTCGATCTCATTGTCCGCAGCCGGAGCTGATTTTACAACCGTAAACGAGTCCACAAGCTTTCCCTGGAACTGGCTGTAGAACTTCTCCTCCTGCGCCTTCATGCCAAGGCCCGGCGTCTCCGCGATCGACGTGATGGAATAGCCGTTTACCGTGCCGTCGTTCTGGATCCCCACGGAAAACGTGATCGTGGACTGGCTGGCATCCTTCGCCGTCACGGTCAGCACATAACCGATCGCGCTGCCGGAGGCGTCCTTCGCCACCTGCGCGTCCAGAAGCTCATCCGCATAGCCTAAGGATGCGATCAGCTCGTTTGCCGCCGCCTTGTCAAATCCCGCATACGGCTCAAACGACTCCGCGTTCTCAAATACCTGCTTATAGGCCGCCTGCGTCTTCTCGTAATTCACCCGCTCGATCGGCTCCTTTGTGACGCCGTAGACGATCCCGAGCAGAAGACCTAACACCGCGGTGAAAGCAAATAAAATCAAAGCGTCATGTACAATCTTCTTATTCATTCTATTTGCCCCCTTCCTGCTTCTTTGCTTCCTTCACCTGGCCGAATGCGCGCGGCACCGTGTACTTCTCGATCATCGGCACAAGCAGGTTGCTTAAGATAATCGCAAAGGACACGCCCTCCGCGTTCGCGCCGAAGGTGCGGAACAGCCCGGTTAAGATACCGCAGCAGATTCCGAACACGATCTTGCCGCGCGGCGTGATCGGGGACGTCACGTAGTCCGTCGCCATAAAGAACGCGCCGAGCATCAGACCGCCGCCGCAGAGCTGTGCGGTGATATAGCCGCCGTCAAAGCCGTGGCCGGAAAACAGCAGCATAAATACCACAAAGGTCACAATGTAGGATGCCGGGATCCGAAGATCGATCACACCCATTAAAATCATAAAGATCGCGCCGATTAAGATTGCGATCACGGACGTCTCGCCGATCGTACCCGGAATGCGGCCGATCAGCATATTGATCGTGTCAACCGCCTCGCCGTTGCGCATCGCGGCGAGCGGCGTCGGGCCTGTGTATGTATCAGTGACAAAATTCGTCATATCCGCCGCAAAGGCGATCAGAAGAAAGCATCGCGCGCCCAGGGCCGGGTTCATGAAGTTCTGTCCGAGCCCGCCGAATAAGCACTTCACGACTACAATTGCAAACACGCCGCCGATCACGGCCTCCCACCAGGGCAGGGTAACCGGAAGGTTTAAGGCCAGAAGCAGTCCGGTCACGACGCAGCTCAAATCCGGCACCGTATTTTTCTTATGTACGATCTTGTCAAATACCCACTCGGAAGCCGCGCAGGACGCGATGGTCACAGCGATTAAAAGCAGCGCCCTAAGCCCGAAATTGTAAATGCCGAACAGGCTGGCCGGAATCAGTCCGATGATCACATACAGCATGATACGGCTTGTGGTATCTTTGGAACGCACGTGTGGTGATGATGAAACATGGTATAAATCACTCACGATAATCCACCTCTCTCTATTTGTTTTCTATTTGTAAAAGTTCAGCCAGTACCCTTATTTCCGCTTCGCGGCAAGCACCTGCTTTTTCATCGTCTTGATCGACTGAGCCAGCTGGCGCCTCGCCGGGCAGACAAAGCTGCAGCTGCCGCACTCGACGCACTCTAACCCGTGCCACTCCTCAAACTCCGCGGCAAGCGCGCGGTCCCCGAACTTCGCGAGCCTTGAAGGAATCAGCTGCTCCGGACACGCCTCCACACAGCGCCCGCAGTTGATGCAGGCCGTGGGCTCCATCACGGAAACCTCGTCCTTCGTCAGGCAGAGCAGCGACGATGAGGTCTTCGTCGTCGGGACGTCAAGCCCGAACATCGCAAAGCCCATCATCGGACCGCCGGAGATGATCTTTTCCGGCTGCGTCTTAAAACCGCCCGCGGCCTCCACGAGCTCCGCGTAATTCGTGCCGATATTATAGAGGAAATTCCCCGGCTTCGTCACCGCATCCCCGGTGATCGTCGAGACGCGGTTCGTCAGCGGATGACCGAATCTCACCGCGTGATAGACCGCGATGATCGTCTCCACATTGTCCACGATGCAGCCCGCGTCCGCCGGGAGCATTTTGGAATTGATCGCGCGCTTCGTCACTGCGTAGATCAGCTGGCGCTCACCGCCCTGCGGGTACTTCGTCTGCAGCGGGCAGACCTCGATCCGCGGCTCATCCTCCACGAGCTTTGTCAGCTTCTCGATGCAGTCCGGCTTATTGTCCTCAATGCCAAGGATTCCCTTCGCGTGGTCAAACAGCTGAAGAATGATCTTCATACCGCCGATCAGCTCCTCGGGATTCTCAAGCATTCTTCTGTAGTCCGCCGTCAGATACGGCTCGCACTCCGCACAGTTCGCAATGATGTACTCGATCTTATCCGGTTCCTTCGGAGAGAGCTTTACATGTGTCGGGAATCCGGCGCCGCCCATACCGACGATACCGGCCTCCTTCACCTTTGCGATGATCTCCTCCTTTGAGAGCGACGCCACATCCTCGCACGGCGTGTACTCCGCTTCCTCGAAGGTACCGTCGTTGTCGGTAACGATCGACTTTACCATGTCGCCGGTCGCCACGCGCCGCGGCTCAATCGCCTTCACGGTACCGGATGCGGAAGCGTAGATCGGAGACGACACAAATCCGCCTGCTTCCGCGATCTTCTGACCCTTTACCACCCGGTCACCGACCGCGACAATCGGGGTGGCCGGCGCACCGATATGCTGCGACAGCGGGTAGACCAGATCGCCCTTTGGAAGGACTTCCACGATCGGCTGATCCTTCGCCAGTTCCTTTCCTTCAAAAGGATGGACGCCACCTTTAAATGTTTTTGAACCCATTTTTTCGTGCCCCACTTTCTCTTATTTGTATTGTATTCCATGTCTTTTAATATAGAATAGCCGTCCTTTCTATTATAGCATAGATCCACATAAATAGGAAAAACTTTTTGTATTTTTTTCAATACTTTGCTATACTATGTAGGCGGAGAGCTGCAAATAGCACACGCCGACAATAACAGAAGATTACTTTCATTCAGAGGACTTACGATATGCTCACCTGGACAGACACGATTCCCTATGATTTTACAGATCCCCTCGTCTCGCACGCGTTTACCGCGCGACCGCTTTTCTTCGACATCGAGACGACCGGATTTTCCCGCTCTGGCAGCACCGTCTACCTGATCGGCTGCGCGGCGAGGAGTGAAGATTCCCTTCTCATCCGGCAGTTTTTCGCGGAGACGCCGGGAGAGGAGGCGGAGGTGATCACCGCCTTCCTGACGCTGGCAAAGCAGTATGACACCCTCCTGACCTTCAACGGCAGCACGTTTGACATTCCCTACCTTCAGGCCCGGTGCAAATTTCTTCATATAGAAGAATCCCTTTCCCTGCATCCGTACACGGATCTCTACCGGGAAGCCGCAAAGCTGCGGCACGTGCTAAGGCTCCCCGATTTAAAGCAGAAATCCATCGAGATCTTTCTCGGCATTGACCGGGCGGATCTGTTTTCAGGCGGCGAGCTGATCAGAGTTTACCGGGACTATGTGGCAAAACCGACCAGGCAGGCGGAAAAGCTTTTACAGCAGCACAATTATGAGGACGTCCTCTACATGCCGGCGCTTCTGCCCGTCCTCTCCTACCGGGCGTTTTTTGACGGGGAATTCTCCGTGGACGCCTTAGAGGCAGGCGAATATACCGCGATGGACGGCAGCCGCGGAAAAGAGCTCTATTTCACGCTCTCCTGCCGCCTTCCCGTCCCCGCTCCCATCTCCTGCCGCTACGGGGACTGCTATCTTTCCGTCTCGAAGCATCACGCTGTGCTCCGGGTCTGTCTCCTTGACGAGACCCTGCGGCTGTTTTTCGACCGTCCGTCAGACTACTATTATCTGCCCGGCGAGGACTGCGCCGTCTTAAAGGCCGCCGCCTCTCATGTGGAAAAAAGCAGGCGCGTGCCCGCAAAAAAATCAAGCTGCTACACGAAAAAACATGCGCTTTTCCTCCCGCAGTACAGCGATCTGATCACCCCGGCGTTCCGCAGAAACGTCCGGGACCGGCAGTCCTTCTTTGAACTGTCCGCGTCATTTGTCTCCGACCCGGATCTGCAGTACCGGTATGTCTGCCATCTTCTCCATGTTATCCTGCGTCAGAAACCGCCGGTGCAGAAAAAAGCCGCCTTCACGAAGATAACCTCGTAAAAGCGGCAGCTTTGTCAGAGTACGGTTCTACTCCTTCTCAAAGAAGAACGATTTGCTGCGGTTAAAGCCGAGCTCACGGTAATTCATGATCTGCTCGGTACTTCCGATAAAGAGAATTCCTCCCGTCACCAGGGACTTGTGGAACTTCTTGTAAATCTCGTCCTTCGCTTCCTCCGTGAAGTAAATCACGACGTTCCGGCAGACGATCAGATGGCAGCCGGACGGATACGGATCTTTTAACAGGTCATGGATCTTAAACTCCACTCTCCGCTTGATCTCATCCGAAATCTGATAAGACGATCCCACCTTTGTAAAATACTTTTTCTTCAGGTCATCCGGCACCGCGGCAATACTCTTCTCGTTATAAAGGCCCATGCGCGCGGTATCAATCACCTGGCGGTCAATATCCGTCGCGATAATCTTGATATTGGCCAGCGGCAGATGTCTCGAGAGCGCCATGACAAGCGAATACGGTTCATCCCCGGTCGAGCAGGCCGCGCTCCACACCTTAATATTACGTCCATACTTCTGAATCAGGCGCGGAAACACTTCCTTGTCAAGGATTTTCCACTGATCCGGATTCCGGTAGAACTCCGAGACGTTGATGGTGAGGAAATTGACAAACTGTTCAAACTTATCCTTGTCTTTTTTCAGCAGCACCACATACTCATCGTAAGTGCGGATCCCGTTTTTGGAAATCAGTGTGTTGATTCTGCGCCGCATCTGCTTTTCCTTATACGCGTTCAGATCGATCTTCGCAAGCGACAGAATGTCCTTTTTAAACTTCTCGTAGTTGTCTGTTTCAAGCATGATTGTCTCCTCCGTTAACTATATGTCCGCAGTGCGGGGCGTATGCCAGAAACCGTTCTCTGTGCATCCGTTCCCTGGCATACAAAGAATAGGCTCCCACATGATTGTGCAAGCCTATTCGAACTTTTTAGCTCTCTGCGGTATCCGGGATACCTGACATCTAATCCTCCGCGCCCGCAACGGCATCGATATCAACATCCGCGATATCGTCGTCCGCGCGCTCCGCATCTGCAAGAAGCGCCTTGATGGAAAGGCTGATCTTCTTGTCCTCCTCATTGAAGTCCACGATCTTCGCATCGATCTGCTGTCCGACCTTCAGCACATCCGAAGGCTTCTCCACATGCTCTCTGGCGATCTGGGATACGTGAAGCAGAGCGTCCACACCCGGCGCAAGCTCAACAAACGCGCCGAAGTCCGTCATCCTCGCCACACGGCCGGTCACGACGTTGCCGATCGCGAATTTGTCCGCCGCACCGTTCCAGGGGTTATCCGCCGGGAACTTCATGCTCAGAGCGATCTTCGTCTCGTTGATGTCCTTGATGAAGACGCGCACGTTCTCGCCGACACTGAACACCTTCTTCGGGCTCTCGACTCTGCCCCAGGACATCTCGGAGATATGCAGCAGCCCGTCCGCGCCGCCAAGGTCGATGAACGCGCCGAAGTCCGTCACATTCTTAACCGTGCCTTCCATGATGTCGCCGATCTTGATCCGTGCAAACAGCTCTCTCTGCTGCTCTAACTTTCTCGCCACCAGGATCTGCTTTCTGTCGCCGATGATCCTTCTGCGCTTCGGATTGAACTCGCTGATCACGAACTCAATCTCCTGATCCTTATACTTCGTCAGATCCTTCTCATAGGAATCCGATACCAGGCTTGCCGGGATAAATACCCTGGTCTCGTCCGCCATCACGCACAGTCCGCCGTCTAACACCTGCGTCACCTTCGCGGTCAGCACTTCCTTATTCTCATAAGCCTCCTCTAAGCGCTTGCTGCCTCTCTCCGCCGCAAGGCGCTTGTAAGTCAGGAGAACCTGTCCCTCTCCGTCATTTACCTTCATCACCTTCGTCTCCATGGTGTCGCCGACGGATACAAGTGTGGTCAGATCGACATTGGATTCGTTCGTATATTCATTACGCGTGATGATTCCATCGGATTTGTAGCCGATATTCAGGACGATCTCGTCTGGTTTCACATCGATAACGGTACCCTCAACAACCTCTCCATTCCTAATTGTTTTAAATGACTCATCCAGCATTTGTTCAAAACTCATTTCTGACATTCTTTTGAACCTCCTCAATAATATTGTTTGGGGTGGATGCCCCTGCGGTAATACCTACGTTATCGACATATCGGAAATCAGCAAGCTTCAGATCCTTTATAGTTTGTATATAGTAAGTATTGTTGCATTTGTTATGACATATTTCAAACAGTTTCTGCGTGTTGGAACTATTCCTGCCACCAATCACAATCATGGCGTCCACCTGCCCCGCAATCTGCGCGGCTTCTGCCTGTCGCTCCTCCGTAGCATTGCAGATCGTATTTAAAACAATTATATCATAACCTTTTTTTCTTATAATTTCAACTAATTCTTGAAATTTATTGTAATTAAATGTCGTTTGCGCTACGACGCACACCTTTCTGGCCGGATCCGCGGCAAAATCACGGGCATCTTCCGCATCAGAGATGACATATGTCGCCTCCGCAACGGACCAGCTCCTTATCCCGCGGACCTCCGGATGCGTCCCGTCGCCCACGATCACAATCTGGTTTCCCTCCCTGCTTTTGCTCTCCACCAGACGGTGGATTTTTTTTACGAACGGGCAGGTGGCGTCCACCACGGAAAATCCGAGGCGTTCGAGCGCTTCACTGACGCCCCGCTCCACGCCGTGCGCCCGGATCACGACGGTCCCTTTGGGCAGGTCCGCAAATTCCTCTATGCGTTCCGCCACGCGAACGCCGCGCTCCTCTAAGTCGCGCACCACCTCTTCGTTGTGGATGATCGGGCCGTAGGTGTAGACCGGCCTGCCCGATCCTGCCTGCTCATACACCATCTCAACCGCCCGTTTTACCCCGAAGCAGAAGCCGGCGCTTTCCGCCAGAATGACATTCATGCCTTCTCCCCCTGTCCGCCGGACCGCGCGATGATATGGCGGATCGCTTCCACCACCTCGTCGATCCCCATGTCGGAGCTGTCAACGGGAACCGCGTCCTTCGCCTGGCGAAGCGGTGAGACCTCCCGGTGCATATCCCGGTCATCCCGGTCCGCGATATCGCGCTCCACCTCGTCGAAATCACAGGCGGCGCCCTTTGCTGCCAGCTCGTCGTACCGGCGCTTTGCGCGGGCTTTTATGCTGGCGGTCAGATAGATTTTTACCTGCGCGTCCGGTAGCACGCAGGTACCGATGTCCCTGCCGTCCATGATCACGTCCGCTTCCGCGGCCAGCCGGCGCTGCAGATCGGTGAGTTTTTCCCGCACCACCGAATACACGCTGGTTGCGGACGCCATGTTGCCGACCTCCTCGGTGCGGATCACGCCGTTGACATTCTCGCCGTTTAACACCACCTGCTGTTCGCCGTCCTCGTAGCGGATGGTCACGGAAATGGAAGGACAGGCCGCCGCAATCGCCGCCTCGTCCTCCGGCGCGATATCGTGCGTGAGAAAATAGTACGCCATCGCCCGGTACATCGCCCCGGTGTCCACGTAAATATATCCCAGCTCTTTTGCCAGGCGCTTTGCGATCGTGCTTTTTCCGGCTCCGGCCGGTCCGTCAATTGCAATGTTCATATGTCTCATCGTTTTCCTTCTTCCCTTCCTTCCAAAGCATCCGGCGTCCCCGGCACGCTGCTTCCCGCCAGATATCCGGTCGACCAGGCGATCTGTAAGTTAAAGCCTCCGGTCATCGCGTCCACATCCAGAAGCTCCCCGCAGAAGTACAGCCGCCTGATCCGCTTTGACTCCATCGTGGACGGATCGATCTCTCCCGTCTTCACGCCGCCCCGGGTGATAATCGCCTCGTCAAATCCGCGCAGCCCGGCGAGCGTCAGCGGGAATGCCTTTATCCTGCGCGCAAATTCCCGGCGCTCCTCCCTGGTGACCTCGTTGACCCGCTTTTCCGGATCCACGCCGCCAAGCGAGAGCATCACCGGCGTCAGCTTCGCCGGAAACAGGGATGCGACCGCATTCTTAAACTGCCGGTTCTTCGCCCCCTCAAACTCGCGCAGCAGCCTGGCGTCTAACTGTTCCGTGCTCAGGGCCGGCTTTAGGTCGATCTGTGCGGCAAGCGGCTTTTTTACCCGGGCGGACGGAATCGCCGCGCCTGCGCTTAATACCAGCGGGCCACTCACCCCGAAATGGGTGAACAGCAGTTCTCCGAACCCGTCGAACAGCAGCTTTTTCCCGTCCCGGATCTGCAGCCGGATGTTTCGGAGGGAGAGGCCCTGGAGCGCGGTCACATACTCCTCCTTCGCATAAAAGGGCGCCAGCGACGGGGACGGCTCCACAATCGTGTGTCCGGCATCCGCCGCGAACCGGTATCCGTCTCCCGTCGATCCGGTGGACGGATAAGAAAGCCCGCCCGTCGCGAGGATCACCGCGTCCGCGGACAGCTTCGTGCCGTCTGAGAGAACCACACCGGTCACACGGCCCGGCCGGCCGGCTTTTGCTTTCGCAGTGCGTGTCTTCCCGTGCGCTGCGGCGTCAGCGGTTCCTGACAGGGCAGGCTCTTCCTGATCTGCATATGGCTCCGTGAGCAGTCCGGCCACCTCGGTGTGCAGCCGCACCGTGACCCCGCGCTGCGCGAGTACCCGCCGCAGCGTCGCGATGACATCCGACGAATGATCCGACACCGGAAAGACACGGTTTCCGCGTTCCGTTTTCAGCGGCAGTCCGTTTTTTTCAAAAAAATCCATGACGCGGCTGTTGTCATACGCGTAAAACGCGCTGTAAAGGAATTTCGGGTTCTGCGTCACATTCGCGAACAGGCTCTCCATATCGCACGCATTGGTGAGATTGCAGCGCCCTTTTCCGGTGATATAAAGCTTTTTCCCGAGCTTTTCGTTTTTTTCGAGCAGGACCGTCTCATGGCCGCACTCCGCCGCGGCGATCGCCGCAAACATCCCGGCAGGCCCGCCGCCCACCACAATCACTTTACTCATATGTGCCCGCATCCCCCACTTTTCCATACCGCATACGGATGGAATCATCGATATAATTGATCTCGTCGTTTCCGTATACCTGATACTCGTCCCAGATCTGTTCCAGCGTCTCTAACGTCTGCCCGACCTCCCCCTGTTTTTTCATGCAAAGGGCGACGATCAGCGCGTTGATCACGCTTAAGGGCGCCACCAGCGAATCGACAATCGACGCCATATCGCTGTCCGCGATCAGGTTGCAGGAGGAATACAGGTTCATCGGGGAGTGCACGCTGTCCGTGAGCGTGATCACCTTTGCGCTGCGGTTGTTCGCAAACTCCATGGCTTTTAGGGTGCGCATGGAATAGCGCGGGAAGCTGATCCCGATGATCACATCCTCCCTGCCGATGCGCACCATCTGTTCAAAGATCTCGCTCGCGCTGTTCGTGGAGAGCAGGCGGACGTTCTCAAACATCAGCGTAAAGTAAAACGCCAGGAAGGACGCCAAGGGCGCGCAGCTGCGGGTCCCGATGATGTAGATGCTCCTCGCGTTTAAAATCGTGTCCACCGCGAGCTCAAACGCGTTGTCGTCGAGCTTTTCTAGCGTGGAGTGAATCTTGTCCGCATCTGAGTTTAAAACCGTCTCCAGAATCTTTGACTGGCTGATCCGCCCGTACGTAACCTCCATCCGCTGCATTGAGTTGAGCTTGCCGCGCACCAGTTCCTCGAGCGCGCTCTGAAATTCCGGGTAGCCCTTATAGCCCAGATGCATCGCAAATCTGACTACAGTCGACTCGCTCACTCCCACCACTTCGCCGAGCTTTGCGGCTGTGAGAAAGGCCGCCTTGTCGTAGTTGTCGGTGATGTAGGAGGCAAGCAGCTTCTGGCCGCGGCTTAAATGACTGTAGGCGTCATTGATTCGGTTGATCAGGTCGTTTGTATTGCTCATAGATTCCTCCGTGGCCGGGCACCGCCCTATCAGTCCTCATTCTGACAACTCCGCCTGCCAGCAGGCGATTTGTCAGCTTTCGTCCTGGCCGGCTTCGCAGTGCACGTTCGAAAGCCTTCGGCTTTCTCACTCACGGGCATTCGCCCTATCAGTCCTCATTCTGACAACTCCGCCTGCCAGCAGGCGATTTGTCAGCTTTCGTCCTGGCACTGCTCATTGCCATCGCGTACATTATAACAGATCATGATTGATTTGCAAGGAGTTATCTGACTTTTCCTTCAATTTCAGAGAGCATGGCGTAAAGCAGTCCCCGGGTCGTATGCCAGTCCGGCTCGTTCCGGGAAAGCGCGCGTTTGAGGGCGTCCATCCTTTTAAAGTAAAAGGTACGGGCAAGCGTGGTGAGGATCCCGTACAGCCGCCGCTCCGGTTCGGTGAGTGGCCGGCGGGCGCAGTAGGCTTCGAGGATCTGCCCGGTCCGTTCTTTCCATGTCTGCCCAAAACCGCTGAGCGGCAGCATCCTTTCTTCCGCCCCCGCGCCGTCCGCCGTAAGAAGATCCGCCAGGTACACGCTCTGCAGCGCCAGATCACTCACAGGCACGCAGTCGCCGGCCTCATCGAAATCCAGCACTCCCAGCGCATCCTGTGTCCAGAACAGGTTTCCACACGTCAGATCCCCCTGCACCGCACAGGCCGGGAGCACGCGAAGAAGCACGTCCGCCTCTTCCATCAGCCTGCTTCCGCATCCGTACAGCTGTTCGTACAGCCGGATGCATTCTCCGGACACAGGATCCGCGCCCGCCTCTTTCTGTGCGCAGAGGTATGTCCTGCATTGAGAAAAACGGTCAAATCGGATGATCTCGTTTTTCCGGGACGCATTATACCACCGGGAAGGCATTCCAATCCGTGCGCCTTCCCGCTCCGAAACCAGATGCAGCTCCGCCATCAGCCGGCCCCAGGCACAGACCGAAGAGGACGTGAGGCGGATACCCGCGCCGGGAATAAATTCCTCCGCACAGACATGCCACTGTCCTCCGGTACCGTACAGCGGCAGCACGTACGCACCGGCGGCGCGCAGATGCGCCGGCGTCGGGATTTTATTTCGGGACAGGCATTCCGCAAAGGCACACTGCCGCTCCCGGATGATAAGCGCCTGCGTCCCGTCCGCCGGATAACATTTCAACACATACCGCGCCCCGTCCGCGCACCGCATCAACGCAACTACTTTTACAGTTGCTCCTGTGTCTGCCGATCCGGGCTGTCCTGGAGCGGGGATGCGAACCGGCTCTCCCGCTGGCCAGGAGTCGGAGCAGGCCAGCCCCGCATCCGCCAGGTTCAGGCCGAAGCCTGCCACGCCATCACCCGCCAGGTTCAGGCCGAAGCCTGCCACGCCATCACCCGCCAGGTTCAGGCCGAAGCCCGCTGCAGCATCCCCTGCCAGGCTGCGAAGCTCCTCCGGGCTCATCTGTCCGGGCAGGCTCTCGCCAAAGCCTCTCCCTGCCGGTGCTCCCCGATGATTTTTTCCATCCAGATCATGTGATACCAGCGGCCGAATTTGTACCCGCAGTTGTGAAAGACGCCGACCGTCTCAAATCCCAGATGCGCGTGAAACTCTGCGCTGTTGCTGTTCAGATACGCGTCCTCAGTCTCCGGGTATCCGATGCAGGCATACAGGTTCAGGATCCCCAGCTTCCGCAGCCTCTCCTCCAGCGCCTCGTAGAGCATCCGCCCCAGGCCGGATTTTACCGCCCCATGGTCGAGATAGATCGTCAGCTCGCACGACCAGTCATAGGCGGCCCGGCCGATAAAAGGGCCGGCATATGCGTAACCCAGCACACGCCCGTCCCGCTCACAGACCAGCCACGGATAGCGCCGCGTCTTATCCCGGATCCGCTCCTTAAATTCCGCCAGTGTGGGCACCTCATATTCGAAAGAGATCGCTGTCTCCTCCACATAATAGGCATAGATTTCCAGCATACGCTCTGCATCCCGCTCTGATGCATCCCTGATCGTCACGCTGCACATACGTCATTCCTCCTCTCCGGACACAGGAAAGCAGCCGGACTCCCGGCTGCCTTCTGCGTGCATGTCCATACACTAATCGATGTTGCTCGGGCAGGAGCCGGCGGTGCAGCAGCCGGTCACGTTGCACTCCTCATCTCTTCTCTCGACAAGAATACTCATATGGGTTCTCCTCCTTTCCCTGTCATGATACGGGGCTCAGAACGATCTGTCCCCATGCTGTATCTGTATTAAAAACGCTTTCACGTCCTTAACCGTTCCTTAACGCCTCCACCCAGGCCACAAGATCCTTCTCGATCTGTTCACGCTTTAACGCGCAGTACCGCAGCGGTTTTTCCTTCCGCCGCTCATTCGGGCAGCCGCCAAAGCACACCGGAAGCAGGCTGCAGTCCGCAAGGCACCGCTCCTCAAGCGGACGGAAATATGCCAGCTCCTCATCCCGGTAAAAGCTTCCCGCATAGATATCCCCCGCCGCGTTCGCCGGATCCCCCATGGTCCGCTGGCAGCGGTAAAGCTCGCCCTCCGGCCCGATCATGATCTGGGAAATCTTTTCATAGCCGCAGTAATTGCGCCGGATGTCAGGCAGCAGGTCCGCGGCGGTAAAGCTTTGATAACGCTTCATGGCGTCCCGGACAAAACGGTTTCTGAATTCTACAAAAGAGATTTGATCCACACAGTCATCCTCCGGGATCCCGCAGCTGTCCAGATCATCCACACGGGCTAAGTATACGCGGACCGCCCCGTCCAGCCCCTGGTCCCGGAGAAGCCAGTCCACAAGGGGCCCGATCTCCTCCCGGTTTCGGGCGGAGACATTGACGCGCACCGAGATCCGCGTCTTTCTGGCATTCGCCCGAATATTTTCCACAACCCGGTCAAAGCATGGGATCCCCTTCGCCGCGTCGTGCGTTTCCCGCATGCCGTCCAGGGTGATCTGAACCTTCGTCAGATTCATGGCGGGAATCAGCGCGTCGGCAAGCTCCGGCGTAAACGCGATGCCGTTCGTGATGACCTCCGAGTGAAAACGGATCCCCCGCTCCTCACAGAATGCCCGGGTCTCAACGGCAATCCGCTTTATCTGCTCCGCCGAAAGAAGCGGCTCCCCGCCAAAAAACAACAGACACAGCTCCTCGCAGGCCGCAAGCTTTACTCTTTTCTGAATAAACGAGACCGTATCCCGACAGATCTGCTCTGTCATCGTCTTTTTCTCCGCGCACCCGTTTTCAAAACAGTACCAGCACTTCGCCTGGCACTGCATGGTGGGCGCGATCTCGATGTGCAGATACCGGATCCGCGTGGAATAAAGCTCCCGGTTCCGCTCCATGATCAGGCGGTTTACCTCATGAATCCGTTCATCCACGAGAAACCCCTGTTCGATCATCAAAGCGCGCTCCGGCCCCTGCGCCGCTTCATGCACCGGGCGGTCGAACAGCGCCAGCGCCCCGGTACAGGTATTGTACAAAAGATACCCCTGCCCAAGCGGGATCTCAAGGTTAAATACAGACTCTTTATACCCCATCGCACACCTCACAGCATGATTACCTTTGAAAACTGCTCCACCGCCTGCGGGCCGGGAACCAGCGTCACCCTTCCCTTCCACTGCGGATTTTTATCGACAAATGACGTCAATATTTTCACCAGCTCCGCCGGATCCTTTGGGGAAAGCCCGGGCGTCGGGTGTTCTCTGTTCGGCTGGTAATTGTTGATTTTTAAATAAACCTTTGGGTAGCGGGATAAAATCTCCCCGAAGGCTTCCAGCGTCTCTGCCCGAAACGCATCATAACAGACATAGGTGACAATGACGTCGCAGGAGGGATGCGCCGCGATCTGTCCGATACTGAAAAGCACATTGTCCCAGCAGATTGTTTCGGGCCGTCCCCCGGATCTTCTGACCGCTTCCTCCGCGGAGAGACCCTTCAGCGAAATGCCGAACAGATCCACCAGCCCCTCCTCCATCAGCGGCAGAATGCGCTCCGGCATCGAGCCGTTCGTATCCAGAAAGGTGATCCCGCCCAGGCGCTTTACAATCCCAAGATCACGTCTTAAATCCGGGTTTAACGCGGGCTCCCCTCCCGTAAATTTAAACACCTGCCCCTCAGGCAGAAGCCGCCTCACCAGCGCCTCAAACGTCTCCGCCGTAAATTCCTCATAGCGGTTGGTGGGCTGATAATATTTGAAAAAACAGAATTCGCAGTCAAAATTACACCTGCAGTATGAGATGGAATGCGCATTCTGCGGTTCCTCCCCCGTGACAAAACGGGAGCATTTCATCGCAAAGGAACCGGGTACCACCAGATAGGACATCGCTCTTCTCCTTCTTCGCTACGGTCTGCCCGCCGTGCCATACGTCTTTAAAATCCGCTCCGCCAGCAGCTCCACGTAAAATTTTTTCCGGAAGCACGGCGTCGTGTCAAAGGTCGGCGACAGCCGGTAATGCTTACAGCCGCCCTGGCAGCAGGGCAGGTAAATACAGGTCTCACAGGTTTCTCCCAGATCATCCATCTCCCGATACCATTTCGTATAGTTGTAGTTACTTCGCGCCCCGTCGCGGCAGTCCCCGACGGAATTGTCGTCCGCGAGGGAATCCTGCACACACTCAAACAGCTTTCCGTTGGCGTTGATCACGATCTTGTTCGGCGCGCAGGCGATGCAGTTCGAGCTGTCCCGCACCGGCAGCTGCGCAAGGGGATCCGCGATCAGCCCGTGTGAAAACAGCTTCGGGATCACGGTCTGATAAAACGCAGGGTACTCCTCCGCCGCGAAATATTTCTCCCTGCTGCCCGGCCGGCTCGTCTTGTTGCGCAGCGTCGTCACCTGCACGCCAAACTGCGGATGCCCGGCGAACCGTTCCAGATCCCCCAGAATGTCGTCCAGCTGCGCGAAATTATCCTTATCCAGGTTCACCCGGCAGGTGGTGTGAATCCCCGCATCCAAAAGCCGTGAGAGGTTCTGAAGCGTCCGCCCATAGGCGTCGGCAGTGCTGTCTACATATGCCTTTCTCCGGTCGTGCTCCTCCCGGTACCCGTCAATCGTCGTCATCACGTCATTGACACGCCACAGTCCGAGAAACCGTTCCAGGATCTCATCTGTGAGCAGGCTGTTATTTGTCGTGACGGAGGATGTATAGGGAAGCTCCCCGTGGAAGCGGTCATTTACCCCGGTCAGGATCCGGTCGATGATCCCGGCTGCCGCGAGGGGTTCCCCGCCAAACCAGATAAACCCCACATTCTGCCACGGCTGAATCCGCGTGCCGAGATACCGGATGACCTCCTCTGTCACCGCGTCGTCCATCGTCAGAGTCGCGAACTCCTGTTCAAAGCAGTAAAAACAGCGGGCGTTGCAGGTCTGCGTGGGAAGGATCTCGACGTCAATATGGCCGTTCTCCGGGTAGGCGTAGGCGTGCCGTTTCCGAAGGAAATCAATGCGGAACACCTCGTCCAGATCCGCGTCGACATAAAAGCCAAGGTCATACAGCAGCGCGTCAAAATCCGTCTCCGCCAGAAACTCTTTTTTCTGCTGATAACGCCGAAGCTCCTCCCCGTTTATAATTGCGCAGGCATCCGAGGCCGTGTTCCAGAGCAGGGCTTCCTCCCCGTTCTGATACAGATAATTATAATGCGACCGCTTTAACGCGCGACCGCGATGCCGCCCGCTGGGCATCTCGTCCACATTCGTCTGGAACTTCTGTTTTGATATGTCAAAGACCGAAATCGTCTGATTTCTCAGTATCCGCATAACCCTCTCCTCTTCTGTGCAGAATCACACGCTCTGACGCCCTGCTGTCAGCATATCCGCCTCCGCCCGGTGCAGCGGCGCCGTCATGCCGCCCGGCGTACTCCCGCATTATGAAAAACCCTGCTGCCACGCCCGCCATGATCATCGCCCGGTTGGCGGCATACGTCAGCAGGTACAGCTCCCGCACCCCGCAGCCTGACAGATACTCCGCGTACAGCCGCAGCGCCTCCCTCCCGAAGCCGCTCCCGCGGTATTTCTCTTCCGGGATCACGATCCCCACCGCCGCCGAATCGCGCACGTCACTGCCCGCCGGATATGCGTAACAGTTGATAAAACCGATATGTCCTCCCGCCCTGGTATAAATCTCGAGCGCGGTGTGAATCCCGTGGCGAAACCGCCCGTTTTCCCGGATCTCTTTAATTTTTTTCTCCCGGTAGAGCTCCGGGTCAGATTCCACGGGCACATAATCCGGGTCGTCCAGCCGCTTCCACTCCGTGCACCCGGTGTTCCACCAGATGCGCTCCGCAATCCCCGCGGCGGAAAGCGGCGACAGCTCCACACGGTCTCCTCTCAGGCAGAACATGAATTCACATCCTCTCCGGCTGCCGGCTTTGCAACGGCCATTCCGACGATCCTGCGGCAGGCCGGGCGCGCTCCTTTTGCACTCTATTATACGCGTATCCCGGGCGTCGCACAAGAAAAATCGCAGTCGGCCTCGCAGCAATCCGGCTCACAGCCGGCCAGCAGTACCGCCTCACAGCGTCAGCCGTTTCGGGAACGCCTCGTTTCGCAGGACGCCCCACATTTTGTCGATGTAGGAGAGCGTGTAAAAGTTTTCATAATAATGGTAGTAATACGCCCCCTTTGGCGTCATGATATAACTATCTTTGTCTTTTCTGATAAAACCAAGCCATTCCGCGAGCTTTAACTCCATCCCGTACATTTTTTTCAGCGGAATCCCGAAAAACCGCTCAAACTCCCCGGCGTCGACCCGCGTGCTGTAGGCCGCCCAGAAGAGATAATACACCATCCGCTGCCGCCGCGAAAACCGGCAGGTCAGCGCAGTGGCGGACTCCCCCCGCTCCATCCGGCGGCAGTATTCCTCCACGGAAAAGGTGTTGATCTTAAACTGACCGCGAAGCAGCGTGGCCGCAGAACAGCCGAACCCGAGGTATGTCTCCCTGGTCATGGAGGAATATCCCGCCCCCTTTTCCCGGGCGAATGTCCAGACGGAGGTGCGGATACAGCCCCGTTTCAGGCAGTAAGCGGTGATCCCGTCTAACAGCCGGCGCTTTTCCCGTTCCGGCATCCGGCGGATCTTCCCGGGCGTAAAGGTAAAATCGATAAAGGGATAAATCGCGATGTGGTTTGCCCCGTGGGTGAAGGCGGCATCGACGTCCGCCGCGAGGTCCCGGAGGGTCTGTCCCGGCAGGGCAAAAATAAAATCCATGGAAACCGTCTCAAAGGGAACCGCGGCGAGGGCTTCGGACATGGCGGCAGCGTCCACTGTTTTCCGCCCCAGGACGGTCTGATATTTTTTCTGAAACGACTGGATCCCGATGCTCAGCTTCGTCACGCCGGCCTCCTTTAACGTCCGAAGCACCGGAACCGTCACATTGTCCGGGTGCAGCTCCACGCCGACGCCCTCCGTGATGATAAAATGCTGCCGGACCGCGTCGAGGATATCCTTCATGCGGTCCGCTGCCAGCGCCGGGGTTCCGCCGCCGATGTAGAGGCTGGTGACGGTTTTCTTTTTCCCGAGAGAATTTCCCGTCCTGTGGATCTCCCGGATCAGGGCGTCGATGTAGCGGCTGCACAGCTCCTCCTGGTACAGAACCTTGCAGTACGGGCAGAACCCGCAGATGCTGCTGCAGAAGGGGATGTGCAGATACAGCCCCAGATTCCGGCAGCCTTTGAAAGAGGTCTGCGGCGCAGGCTCGTCTGTGAACAGAAACGGTTTTACGGAACGGGTCAGCCACATTCTTGTCAGGTTTGTAATTACTCCCATGGCTCCTCCTCCTTTTTCGCCGGGTAAATCGGATGCCGGAGCTAAAAGCGGCATCAGATGTATTTCAGATAGGTGCGCAGCATTTCGAAGATGATTTTCACATTTCCGCGGAATAAAAGCGTGTACTCCGCCACGAAAAAATAGCCGCACTGGTCGCACAGCCCCGGCACGTCGATGCAGCGGCCGCAGATGCTTAGGTTTCCGTTTTCCATCACCACACACTGCTCACAGGGCGTGGGAAAGGTGCCCCGGATCAGGTACGGGAAGGCGCTTTTGAGATTAAACACCGGCGCGCCCTCCCGCATCTGCTCTTCGATCACCCCGCAGCACTCCGCCTTCTCCGCAGGGCTTAGCGCAAGCTCCGCCGTGTCCGGGTAGGGCGTGTGAAAATTAAAGGAGACGGCCCGGACATTTGGCAGCTGCTTTGCCGCGCGACAGACGTCGCGTATCGCATGGCGGTTGATCTGATTGATCGCCATATAAAAACAGATGTTGTCCGCCGACGCGTTCTGAATGTTTTCCATGATCGCGTCGTAGGTATCGCCCCGGATCCGGTTGTGCGCCTCCCTGTCCCCGTCGAGGCTTAACAGGATCAGATCCGCCTCCGGCAAGTCGATGGGAAAGGTGCCGTTCGTCACCACGTTTACGATGAGAAAGCCCATTTCCTTTGCCTCCACCACCAGGTCGCGCAGGCATTTCCCCGCATCCTCCCACAGAAACGTCTCGCCGCCGCAGAAAAACAGGATGCGAATGCCCATCCCGTAAAGCTGCCGCATTTCCTCCCGAATCTGCGCATACGGGTAGATGACCGCTGTAATGTTGTTCACCGAACAGTGCCTGCATTTTAAATTGCATTTGTCGGTGAGTATGATCGTGCCCAGGATCGGATCCTTTTTGCGGAACAGGATCGTGCGGATGCCGAAGCGGGCGAGGGAAAAGAAGGAAGATGGGGTCATCGGGGTACCTCCGGGTTAAATAATATGGTTTATCTTATCACAGATCCGGGGGCAGGTAAAGAAAAACGAAACCGGGAGCACAGCTCAGTGTAACTCCCGGTTTTTTATTAGCAGATCTTATATTCTGTTAAAAATATGGGTGCGCATATGGAGCCGGCTCCGGTCCGCAGTAAAGCCCGTATGCATCACAGATCCAGTAGGTTCCGTTCACTTCCACGCGGCACCACTGATGTGAATACTGATTTGCATTGACATGCTCGTACGGGATTCCCAGCATATTCAGGCACAGTCCCGTGGTGCGTGCGCATCCGGCACAGGATGCATTTCCCAGGATCAGATACCCGTACGGATCATTGTAATGCGGCGCGGACATGGAATATGCGACGCCTGTATCCGCACGATAACGCAGAGAGGTCGCGATTCCCATAAGCTGCTCTTCCCGCGAGAGACCGATATACGGCGTCACGATCTCCAGTGCAGCATTGTAAGCCTGATTCAGCTGATCGTTTGTCATATTTTTGCGCAGGCTGGAAAGATTTGCGAGCTGATTGACCGGGACCACTCCGGCAGCTGCTGTCCCGGCGGTACCTGCTTCGTTTGTACCCGTCGGAGCGGCCGCGATTACCACCGGAACATTCTGAATCCCTTTTACCGGCTCTCCGGGCTGTGCGCCCTCATAGGGAATACGGCCTTCTTTCATTCCGAAGGTGATGTAGTGGTTGTAGAGCGCCTTATAGCTCGTCCCAAGCTCCGCCACCACATCCGGATTGTTCGCGGCATAGTATTCGGCATCGAACTTTGACGCGGCGCTTACCGGGACTGCCGGGATTGCGGTGACAAGCAGCATCATGCAGATTGCGGTTACGATCCGTTTCTTAAATTTCATGTGATTCACCTCCTGGTGTGTTTCGTTGTAAGGTTGCAGGTTTCAGGTTACATTTTCAGACTACAGTCATATGCATCCCTCCCGTCTAGCTTTTGGAGATCAGTTCGCCACTACTGTAAGCGGAATTCTTACACTTCGTCCCTGATAAAACGCAACAATATAGGTGCTTCCTTCTTTTACCGCACGATATTCTGTACCACTTACATATTCCATACAGGAATCCGAATACAGATCAGCAATATAAATATACAGCAACGGCTGTTGAGAAATATCTTCCTCTATACCGCCCGTATCCTCATAGAGAACGGTGAGGGTACTCAGATCAACAATATCGCCTGTTTTTATTGTATATCCTGACGGCTGGATCTTAAGCCTCCCATCTGTTGCCGGACACGTCACCAAAATTTCATCCTCATACTGACTGTGATTATCCTGCCAGCTATTCCCGTCTCCATAATCCTCATAAAGACATTTCACAATCATTCCCGAATACATGTCCATACTCTCGTCATACTTATAAAGTGTCACTGTTTCAGTGGAATCATATGCATTTACAAAATAATTCCCATCCGGCAATTCGTATGTGATTCTGATATACTGATAATCCGAATCACCGTTGGAAGCAAAATTCAGCTTCTCACCATTTGTACTTCCAAGCAGAACCGGTTCGGCTGATTCATCATTTTTCTCACACAATTCCGCCTTTATCACAGCTCCCGGGATTGTACATTCTCCATAAGTACTCATACTATGAATATCACTGCCGTATGACACAAGATAGAAATTCATTTCAATTGGTCTTATATTCGTCCCCCGCGGTGGCAGTCCCGGCACTTCCGGCTCAGGTGTCGGTTCGGGCTTAGGTGTCGGTATCGGCTGCGGCTCCGGCTGCGGAATATATGGCTGTGGCTGCGGGATATACGGTGCAGGCTCTACAACCGTCTGGGAAGGTTCCAGCTCCGGCTCAGGCTCAGGTTCCGGCTGTGGTTCCGGTTTCTTCACCGGCTTTACCGCTGCCACTTCCTCTTCCGGCGCTTCGCTCTCTTCCTCTGTCTCTGTCACTTCCGACTCCGGCGTTTCTTCTTCCTGCCCCTCACTGTCTTCCTCTCCTTCGGTCTCTTCCTCCTGCTCTGCCAGCTCCAGCTGTTCCTTTATAGCCCGGACTTCTCCCAGCCTGATTCCCAGTTCCTCCGAGCCGGTCCGTTCCATTCCAAGCTCTAAGTATTCGATGGCCATATCCAGATCGCCCAGCTGTATGTACGCCTCCGCAATGCCGGTATATGCCTCGACACATTTATCATCCAGCCGCAGTGCTTCCTCGTAGGCGGCAATCGCACGCTCATAATCCATATCCGCCAGATACTGATCGCCGAGTGCCAGCTGACGCTCCAGCCTGTTATTTTTATTGTGATACACGCAGATCCCGATGATGCCTGTCACGATAAACAATAGTATCAGAAAAACAAAAATCATTTTGGGCAGCTTCTTTTCTTTCTGCCATTGTTTCATCCTGTTTTTTATTTCTTCCATATCCATCCTCTTTTTTACACTTCATCAGGTGTGCCAGATGCTGCAGACGTCGCCCTCCGGGATCTCATTTTCTGCCCCGTCTGAATCGTGAAATGTACTGCCGTCAAACCACCAGTAGTATCCGTCCATTCTGCCTCCCACCTCATGGTCTCCTCCTGTCGTACATTCAAATCCGCTGTCATCTGCCGGGTGTTCACAGTAAAATACCGCTGTCAGGCTGTTATGGTATACACCTACGGTCTTCCCGTCGCTTGTGATCAGACGGTATCCGGTTTCACCGTTAGTTCCTCCCCATCCTTCATATCGGTATGGCTCACATTTGGTGAGAAAATCAGGAGCATTGATAATAGAAAGCACCGCCTGATAATCATTACTGATCAGTTTCGAATATAGTTCATCTATCCATGGCAGCTCCTGACTGACAGGCGGCTGCGGCTGCGGAATATACGGAATCGGTTCCTCAGCCTCTTCTGTGACCTCTTCCGTTTCTTCTTCCGGTTCTTTTTTCACCGGTTTCTTTTTGGGCGGCTCCTCTTCCTCCGTTTCTTCTTCCGGTTCCTCCTCTTCGGTTTCCTCGATCATCTCTGTTACCTGTGTCTCTTCCTCCAGCTCTTCTTCCGGTTCTTCCTGTGGCGCATTCATCAGACGAAGAACTGCCAGGTTTGCAATCAGTACTGGCGACTCTGTTTTTTCAACTCCGATCTCCAGATATTGGATCGCCATATCCAGATCACCCATGCACACATATGCTTTCGCAATACCGACATATGCTTCGACACACTTATCATCGATCCGCAATGCTTCCTCATAGGCCGCAATCGCCTGCTCATAATCCAGATCTTCCAGATACCGGTCTCCGAGTTCCAGCTGGCGCTCTAATCTGCTGGTCTCATTATTATTCGCATACACCACTCCGATTCCGGTCATCCCTGCTAATAGCAAAAGCAGAATCATCATCAGTTTTGGTAATTTCCATTTTTGTAATTTTGACTTTATTGATGTCATTTATTTTCCTCTGTCCTTTCCCACCGGATACATGCATTTTTATCAGTACCTAATTTTCCTCTATCGTGACAGGAATTTTCACCCAGCACTTCTGTGCTGCAATTGCAAGATAGGAATCGCCGGCTTGTACTACCTGTAGTTTTAATCCATTTCCTGTAGTTACAAAATAACCTGAGCCATATGTATGTCCCTCGATCAAAACCTCTTCTGTACTTCCGTCAGGCTTCGTGTGTGTCAGTATAATCGTCTCCAAATCTATAATATCCCCGGTCTTTACCGTGAAAGAGGCTGGCTGCGCCGTCAGTATCCCGTCCAGCGAAGGATTGATCACCATTGGCGCAGCCGGATAATCATTTTCCCATCGTGAAAACGGAATTTCCCCTTCTATATACTCATACGATTCCAAAAATGAGCAGCCGTAAAACATCCCCGCAACCTCATTATATTCCCACTCATTCGTATCCGCCGGCTCTTCTGTCAGAAAAAAATAATAACCTTCTGGAAGTATTGTTTTAATCCTCACCGCCTGGTAATCCGAGTCCCCTGTTGCGGAAAGATCAAGTGTCCCGTCATTCGTGCTTCCGAGAAGAACCGGCGTGGCAGAGGGATTGTACAGATCAACCAGCTCTGCCTGTATCACTGCCCCCGGAATTCCCACCAGCGCATTGCCATACTGAATCCGTATTTTCCTCTCGATCGGCTTCATATTCGTCCCACGCGGCGGCAGTCCCGGCACTTCCGGCTCCGGTTCTGGTTCCGGCTCTGGTGTCGGTTCCGGCTCTGGCGTCGGTTCCGGCTGCGGGATGTATGGCTGTGGCTGCGGGATATACGGCGCAGGCTCTACAACCGTCTCCACAGGTTCTGGTTCGGGCTCAGGTTCCGGCTGTGGTTCCGGTTTCTTCACCGGCTTTACCGCTGCCACCTGCTCCTCCGGCTCTTCGCTCTCTTCCTCTGTTTCTGTCACCTCCGGCTCCGGTTCTTCTTCCGGCTCCTCACTGTCTTCCTCTTCTTCGGTCTCTTTCTCCTGCTCTGCCAGCTCCAGCTGTTCCTTTATGGCCCGGACTTCCCCCAGCCTGGTTCCCAGCTCCTCCGAGCCGGTCCGTTCCATTCCGAGCTCTAAGTATTCGATCGCCATATCCAGATCGCCCAGCTGTACATATGCCTCCGCAATACCGGTATACGCCTCGACACATTTGTCATCCAGCCGCAGTGCTTCCTCATAGGCGGCAATGGCGCGCTCATAATCCATATCCGACAGATACTGATCGCCGAGTGCCAGCTGACGCTCCAGCCTGCTGTCTGTATTGTTATATGCACAGACGATGCCGATCCCGGTCACGCCCACAAGAAGCAGCAGTATGATGAGCAGCAGTATGGGCAGTTTCTTTTCTTCACGCCACTTATTCCATTTATTTTTTAATGTTTCCATCTTCTCTCATCCTATAATTTTTCCAGAAACTCAATCATCTTTTTCCTCTGTATCTCAAAAATTTTCCAGGAAGCCAGAAGCAGTATCACACAGACTGCCGCCCCGGCAATTCCTCCCCAGAATAGCAGACTTCCCATCGTGATCCCCATGCAGATCCACCTCACTTTTCTTCTCTGTTTTACACACATTTCCCTGATCTTTTCCGACTGACGATCCGATCGGTATCAGAGCCATCCTCCGTCGATCATATCCTGATAGAGCTGTGCGAGCGCCTGCATCTGTGCATCCGACTGATTTTCCTTTTTCTGTTCCTGATACAGTTCTTCCGCCCGCAGATAATATTCCCGGAACGTCTCATAGGAACGTTCCGAATTGTCCTTTTCATTCTGAATCGCTACCTCCATCAGGGACCGATATTTGTAGATCCGATAATCTTCTCCATACAGATCCTGCATGACATCCAGCTGCGCCTGTTCCTCCGCAAACATCTGATGCTTCTGATACAGGATGACGAGATTCTGATGCGTCAGATAGGATCCCCATCCTTTTTCAATGATTTTTTGCAGCGTACTGACTGCAAGCAGATCCGGTTCCTTCTCGCCGGTAATATTCGCAAGATCGATGTATGCCTGCGCCAGCTCTTCCAGTATCACATTTTCATACTGCTCCGGAAGTTCCTCATCCGCCGCAAGGAGCAGCTCCACACGTTCCATGCAGCCCTCTTTTGTCTGCTCTCCTTCCGCGCGGATCCGTACCCGCATCAGGCAGGCCCGCATCCGAAGATAGTCATCATCCGCAAGCTCTAAAGCTTTTTCAAAACACTGATCCGCTTCCACGACATCCCCTCTGGCATAAGCGATCTCTCCGTTTATGTATGCGATCCCGTCATCCGCAAGCCCGGCTGTCTCCGCTTCCGCCACCGCCTTCTCCGCTTCCGCAAGCTTTCCCGCCCGTGCACGCGCCGCGGCCAGATCACGATAGACGGCTTCGTTTGTACTGTCATAATTTTTTGCAAGCAGGAGCGTCTCTTCCGCCTGCTCATACTGCTCCATCTCAAAATAACAGTCTCCCATCAGAAGGTAGAGATTGGCCAGTCCCGGCCCTTCTTCCACGTACGGGATCGCAAGCTCTGTCAGAAACCGAATCGCTTCCTCATATTCACCTGCCTGATAATAAGATTCCGCACGGATCTGATACGCCTCTGCACGCTCCGGATATAGCAGGATGGCCTGCTCATATGCCGTGGCCAGTCCGTCTTCTTCCCCTGTCTGGATGGATTGCCGCTCCGCCGCAACCAGTTCCAGATATCTGGCATCTTTCTCATACTGCAGACGGATTCTTCCATAAAAGGCCATCCCGAGGAAACCAGACACCGCCACACATAATGCAATCCTTATCACTCTCTGCTGCATTAACAGTCTCTGATACTGCCTGTCTGATTTATAAACATTCTGCAACGCCTGATACAGTTCTGCCGTGTTCTGATACCGGCCATTTGCGTCATGCGCCATACATTTTGCAATTATTCTGGCAAGCGGTTCGCTGACTTTTGGAGCTGCATTTCTGATATCCGCGTCGGTTATATCTTTTGCCTGTTCCTGATACTTTGCACCGGTAAGCAGATGGTATACGGTTGCACCCAGACTGTAAAGATCAGATCTTTCATCCATCTTCTCCGACAGGATTCCTGTTATTTCTGTCTTTTTCTCTTCTCCGTTCTCCTCAGACAGAATCTCTGTGTCTTCTCCCTGTAAAACCTCTGTCGATTCCGTTAAAACTTCTGTTTTTTCCGATTCATGCCGTACTTCCGCCACATGAGATCTGTTCTGCTGTAGTTCCACCGCCTGCTGATAGCAGCGTATCTGCTCCGGAGATGCATATCCCGGTGTATATCCGGAAACAACTGCGTCTTCCCCCTCGAAAATACCCGAAATATTAAAGTCAATCAGACAGATATTTCCGTCCGGCGTCAGCATAATATTGGCAGGCTTGACGTCCCCATGAATAATCGGCGGCTTTTGTTCGTGCAGCAGCTGCAGCGCCTCACAGAGCTGTTTAAACCACCTGATGATTTCTTCCTGCGTAAATGCACGTCCCTCGTCCAGACATTCCTTTAGAGATTTGCCCTGGATATAATCCATAACCGTATAGATATTTCCGTCCTCTTCAAAGAAATCCAGCACCTGCGGCAGATATGCATGTTTGAGGTTTTTAAGAATATCCGTCTCCGCCCTGGCGTTCCTGTTTTTCAGACTGCTGTGTATTTTTTTTAACACGACCTCTTTCTGAAGCCGTTTGTGATACGCTTTTAATACGGTGCCTCCGCCGCCTTTTCCTATTTCACCTAAAATCGTATATGTATTCTGAAATTCACCGGTTCCCTGGTTTATCATATGATCTCCTGCATGCCCTCATTGTTGATTTTTATAATTACAACCGTAATATTGTCTTTTTCGCCCCTCTGTTTCGCCAACTCTGTCAGCGCAATCTGACTTTGCTTGATCTGCTCCGGCGTATTCAGATGTTGAGAAGAAAATGTATGTTTTAATTCTTCTTCCGTAATTTTATGTCGAAACCCATCAGAGCAGAGCAGATAAACCGCATTCTCCTGTATCTTTCCGATCAGCAGATCCGGTGTAACATGTTTCATTGCCCCGATACAGCGCAGAATCACATTTTTCCTGTAATCTTTTTCCGCGTCTTCCCTTGTCAGCCGCCCTGCATTAATTTCCTGCTCAATGAGCGAATGATCGCTGGTGAGCTGTTCCAGCCGATGTCCGATCACATAAAACCTGCAGTCTCCGACGTGACAGACATAATAATTTCCCCATGCAAAAAGAACGACTGTCGCTGTTGTCGCCAGACGGATCTTTTTCCGCCTTCCATATACTGCCAGCTTTCGGTTCAGGCTCTCTGTCATCTGCTTCCACCTCTGCAGAATCACCGCGTCGCGCGTTTCCCAATCCGACGCAATCTGCGGCAGTTCATACGCAAACCAGTCGGAAAAAGCAGAAATTACTTCTCCGCTCGCACGTTCTCCACAGGAAAGACCGCCGACTCCGTCGCACACGGCTGCGAGCAGCTGTACGGATCCGTTGTTTCGGGCCGTTCTGACAATATATGCATCCTGATTTACCTTTTTCCTGACCCCTGGATCCGTATGGCAGGAATATAGAAACTGCATCTCTCCGCTCATCCATGTTTCACCGCAATCACAAATTCTTCATTCGACAGGCGGATTTTATCTCCATCTGATAGCGGGATCTGTTCGCCCGCCCGAACCATCTCTCCGTTTACATAAGTATGATTCAGCGAATTATTATCTCTGATAAAAACGCCACCATTCTGCATCAGAATATCTGCATGGCTTCGGCTGACCGTACCGTTATCGCCGATATAAAAATCCACGTACCCGCCTGACTTTCCAAGTCGGAAAACTTCCTGCTCAATCACCATTGTCTGCCCGTTTTTCACCCTTGTAATCGTGACAATGCGCTCTCCTTCCGTCGCGGCAATCCCGCTTCCGGCAATGACTGTGACGTCTTCGGTCTCTCCTCCCATAATTACCGTCGATCCAAAATCCATCTGCTCCATTCGTCCGTGCTGAGGCGGCGCTGTATGGAATGCAATACTCTGCGCCTGCTGCACCGCTTCCTCTTCCTGCGAAGGTTCGTCCTGCTGCACCGCTTCTGTCCGGACAGGCATACCGGGAATCTGGAATGCCATTCCACGCCTTACATTCCCTTTCCTTTTTTCAGTCTTTTTTGCCTCTTTTTTCTCTGTTTTCTCTTTCTTCTCTGTTTTTTCTGCGTCGGATTTTTTCCCAAACAGAGAATACAGCGGACTCTTTTTTTCTTTTTCAGCAACACTCACAGACACAGGTTCTGTCGCCTCAGTCTTTTCTGATGGTGTCAGCTCTTCTGTCAAAGGCGGCGCTGCCTGCGTCAGGGGGCGCTGCATTTCTGGTCTGCTCTCAGCCGGACTCTGTATACCGTTTTCACGTTCCAGCCGCTTTACCGTCTCCAGAAATCCTTTGAGCGAAAAAGTTTCTTTTCGATTTACATAGTTCATCAATGCCGCAACATACGCACAGTCTTCTGTCTCATCAAAGTTCAGCCCGAACATCAGCCGTCTCACAAAATCATAATATTCTCTCTGATCTTCCTTTTCTCGCTCCACAGGAAACGCCAGCAGATACCCTGCCTTCTGTCCGACATCCACAAAAATATAATCTTCCTCCAAAAGAAACGATTCGTCTGACAAAAGATATCCCTCCGCAGCAAGCAGGGCGGCAGTCATGCTTTCCAGAATCCCAAACAGCTGTTTTTTCTGGACACTTCCGGAAAAATACTGTCTCAGACTGATTTTCGACGAAATATTATATTTTAAACGACGTTCCATATTGCTCTGTACGAACCCGGGCACCAGCACGCCTGAAATCGTATTATCTGACATCATTCCCCTGGTCAGCGTATCTGTCTGTTCCGTCTGATTCATCACATACACCAGAAATGTATGCGAGCCCTGATTCTCATAGGTAAATGTTCCCATCTGTTTCCTCCCGCTGTTTCATCTGCTATCAAGTGCGTACAGATGGATCAGAAACCAGTTTCCATCTTTCACAGGTGCGGTCCCGGCTTCACAAAACGGACGCGCCTCCTCAAAAACCGGTTCAATCACCATCTCATTTTCCATATTGATATATCCCCACATTCCATTCCGCTTTACCGGTGCGAGCCCTTCCTGAAAGGTTCCCGCATCCTCATACTGGCAGGCGATCACAGGCTCTCCCGCTTCATTGAGATATCCCCATACTCCGTCCTGGCATACTGCGGCAACCCCTTCCCTGCTAAATGGCCTCGCGTCTTCATATACTGCAGATGTCACCGCTTCGCCGTCCGTATTCAGCAGATGCCATCCATCCGTCTGCTTTACAAAGATTCTGCTGCTCTCTGAACAGAATCCCATTTCATCCGTCGCTACCGCTTCATAGATATAGTCCGTCAGGAATTCAAATTCACGATTGATAATCGCCCATTTTCCGTTTTCAGACACGGCCGCGGCTCCGTGGTACATATTGGTAACTGCATCCCAGGACTGATCGGTCAGCGGCTGAAACTGCATATCCGTATAAGAGTATACGCCCCCTTTTCCGGTCACCACACAATCTTCTGAAATCATCCCGACATACTCATAATCCGTATCCGGAACCAGTTTTTTGTGTTCTCTTTCATTCACGTAATACCATATCCCGTCCTTTTTCACCGGGAACACATGGGTCTGGGCAGAACAAAATCCAATCTCTTCATACACGTCTGAAAAGATCCTCTCTCCGCCTGAATCAATCACAACAAATCCATACTCATTTCCCGCAATCGCATAATTCTGATAAAAAGAGGAAATGTAATCATAACTGCTATACAGATTCTCATAGCTTCCGCGATATGTCTTCCACAACTCACTTACAACCGCATTTTCGGGATTACGCTCACGCAGCCCCTCTAACAGTTCAACAATCTGGCCTGCCTTACCATCCGACGCATAAAAGCCGACAAGCTCCGTCAGCGCCTCTTCCTGCATGGGTTCCGCAAAAATCATTGCCTCACAGTCACCAATAAACGACGTCTTATCCCCAAGTGCAAGCTTTGTCCGCGCAATGGAAAGCTTTAAATCTGCGTCATCCGGACGCAGGGCAAGCGCAAGCTCATATTCCTCCAGCGCATCCTCATAAATTTCCTTTTCCGCAAAGGCTTCTGCCTTCTGTATATGCTCCTGATACTCTGCCGGCAGGGCAAGCGCAGCGCCGATTGTCTGATACCATGCCAGTCCCAGCAGCACAATCAATAATACCATTCCCTTTTTTCTCATACCACCACACCCGTTCTGTCTGTTCTTTTTATACACCCAGCAAAGCTCCTGCAACCGCGCCTGCAAGTACAAAGGGCACAAACGGAATCTCATCTTCTTTTTTCAGCTTTTTCCGCAATAACTGAATGATGCCGTAAACCGCCGCAAAGCACAGGGACAAAAACATCATCGCCATAACCGGCATCGGTCCGACATACCATCCCATCACACCGAATAGCTTGATATCTCCCATTCCGATTCCCTTTTTACCAATGAAATAACCGGCGAACAGAACCGCCATGGCAAGCAGTGCCCCAAAGAGCGATGTCAGGACAAAATCAAGAATATATCCTGGATATAACAGCCACTCCGGCAAAAACAAAACAGCTCTTACCGCCAGCAGAATCAGCAGGATCCGGTTCGACACAATCCGCTGTTTAAAATCCATCCAGGCGAGGTAACACAGGCTGTACGCCAGAATATAATATCGCATGATCTTTACCGGACCGTACTCCAGCAGATACGCTACATAGCCAAAGCCGGTTGTAAAAAGAATCAGAAGCATAATCAGGACAGTCTGCCCTCTCACGTATTTTTTACTATTCTCCATCTGTCCGCTCCATCCTACCATATCCGTGTGGAAGCGCTTAACGTCATCTGCCGCCGCCCAAACGAAAACATGGGAAACATCTGATTTTCCACCGTAAACTGCACCACGATCTTAATGTCCTTTGACCCTCCCGCAGCATAAGTCGATTTGCTGTAGTCAAGCCCGTCGAGACCGCCGACAATTCCGATGTGTTCCAGCCAGGCATCCGGCTGATCTGTCATTGCCTCAAAATGAGCTTCCACCTGTCCTTCCGTCACCCGCCCGAGAATCGCAGTCGCCACACGCTGTTCCACATGTTCTTTTCCCATCGCCAGAAGACCGGTCAGCAGCCCTTTGGGATTTTTAAAATAGCCGGCCGCAATATCAACAGCTCCCTCTGCATTCGATACCGCGTCAATGATTCCCTCCACATCCTCTGCCGTCACATCCCCTCCCGCGACGCCGTCGATCGCATTCGACAGCTCTGATACGGCTCCGAACACCTCGTCTGCGTCTGACCGGATCTTTTTTGCCTGCCCCGCAGTCTCCTCCATTGCGGCATTCACTCCTGTTTTGGTCAGAATATAGCTGTACTGGGAAATCTGCATTGCGCTGTCATTGATGGCATGCTGCATCACAATCTGCGCCATTGTCATCTGTCCAAAGCTGATCATCGTAAGAAATGCCATCAGAAAAATTGTTACGAACAGCGCTGCCTCAACCGTCATGGAGCCTGTTTCCCGTCTGTATCCCGTCATCCGCTTCATCTCTGCGCCGCAAATCCTTTCTTTTATCGTATTTTGCCGCCTGACCGCCTGCCGTCAGCAGATCACGCCTGCCGTCAGTAACCGAGCACGCTTTTGTATGTTATGTGATACCGGTCGCTGACTGTTCCGCCGCCCCCATCCGGAAGCGCTGCCGCTTTCTTTAAGAAGGTCGTCCCTGCTTCCACATCAGCATGCACCGCCAGCATCGTATACCCGTTGATAATGTCCATATCCGTATTCAGCTGAATACAGTCCGCAATCCTGGCCAGCGTCGTCTTTTCCATCGGTCCGAAAGTTTTTACAAGCAGAAAGACCGAGAGATAATCCTGATACCCAAATGTGATATCCGCCTCCTGTCTGCCTCCGGTTCCAAATCCCAGCTGCTTCATCACCTGGCAGTTCGATGATTTTTTTATAAACGGAACGTCCTTTCCCAGCATCAGATCTTCCACGTCATATACGGTTTCCGCCCCGGCTATCGCAATTTTGACCAGTACAGAAAAAACCGGAACCAGGAATGGAACCCCGCAGGACATCGCCGCTGCCATTGACCTGCTTAAGAGCGCGACGTCGCTGTCGCTGAACGCATATACCATATTAAAAAGCATACGGATTCCGTACAGCAGGAGCCTGGTATTATTTACATTCTGCTTCGCACTCTGATTCCCCCAGAGAATATATTCCACTTCCGACCTGTACTGCGCGTGCTTTGTCAGATCATCGTCGCTCAGAGAAGTAATCGGGCCTTCGATCTTCGCTCCATTAGAATCTTTATCCACCGTATAATAAGAAAACATCTGCATTCCATATTCCATAATGTAGATATTCTCCAGTCCGTCCTGCAAAAGCGTCTCCAGGGTATCCAGGAAGCCGGAGATTCCATCCATCGTTTTTTTCGCATTCGAAATCGCTTCTTTTCGCCCGTTTCTGTCGGTTCCGCCGCCCGCCATCACATACTGGTCATTCTCATTTCCGGACGGACTGTTCTGCGCCAGCACCACGCTTGGAAGCGTGACGCTGCCCCAGTCGGCATCTTCCAATGAGGCAATTTCCACACTGTTTTCCACGAGCGCGCACTGGCCAAACAGCGCATCTGTCGTCGCCTTATCCTGTCGGCTTTTCTCTGTCTCAGGCTGCGCCTGACAGTGCTTTTGCAGCTCCTTATAAAAAGGATCGGACGAAATATCTGCCTGAAATGACACAGAATCCGGCATAAACTGCTTCTGGTAGTTCTGGTCTGTAAACGCGTGCGCCGTCTCCCTGATCTTTGTGCTGTCCGTAAAAAAACAGTCCGCTGCAGAAACCGCGTCCTGAAACGGCGACATGGAAGAAATCGGGTTATACAGCTTTTCTCCGCAGTATGTGACTTCCGGCAGAATCACAAGCGCCTTTAAAAGCCAGTCCCTGTTTTTTTCCATTTTTCCCACAAGCGCATTCAGATTTTCCTCATTCATAAAATCCGAATACTGCTTCGCCTCATTTCCCATACTTTTCTTCACTTCTTCATCCGACAGCTTTCCGATCGCAGTATTCCATTTCTCATACTCTGACCGGCTTGTTCCAAGCTGCTGCCTGAGCGCCTCCAGTTTCTGCAGAACCTCGCCGGCATCCAGTTCCGCCTGATGGATTGTCTCATACCACACCTGAATCTGTGCCTGTGCCTGATTCAGATGTGACGCCGCCTTTTTATCGATTGCGAGGATGTACTGATCCAGAATCTTCTTATTGTCTGTATAAGCTTTATAAATCTTTTCTATCTCTGCTTTCGCCTCATCCGATTCCGCACCGTCAATCCGTTCCTGCATCGTCTGCGCCAGATTTGCAGCCGGAATGTTTTTCTGCTCATACAGACAGCCCAGGCAGCGGTCAAAATAATTAAACAGCGTGTCTTCCGTATACGTCTGCAATTCCGGTACTTTCTCATTGAAATGCTTCATGGAATCCAGAAAATCCTCCGACGTATCCTGCGCGCCGTACAGTTCATAGTGACGGATGGTATCCGCCATAAACAGATATACCGTGCCTTCCTCCAGCTCCGCCTTTACGCTCTCCATCGTCAGATTCAGATTATCATTGCTGAATATCAGTCCCAATTCCGCAGACTGGCAGTACTTTGCCAGCGCCTGGTTTGCCTCCTCACAGGTTTTCTGTAAATCTTCCATGGAATCGGCAAAATCCAGCTGGGCATTGGTTGCCTCCACCGTTTTTTTCGCATCACGGATCTGGTCCAGCTTTTTCCAAAGCGCCTCGCCCATGCAGACCGGCGCCCGGTATTTCATGTACTCTAAGATCTGCTGTTTTTCCGCCTCGGTCTGATAAATCTGCGATCCGTCCACATTATAAGCCTGAAAGCTGTCACACCTCAGATCGATCAGCGAGGATACTTCATCCGATCCTTCCAGCCCGGATGCCCGCAGCGTATTGACAAAATACTGTTCCAGTTCAGAAGACAGCTCTTCCGGTGATTCCGACATCACCATCAGCCCGTACGCGTCCTTTAACCGGACATCATAATGTGACAGGCCCGCGTTCATCGCAAGCTCTCCCGCCCCGGAAACAAGGCTTCTCGATCCATAGATGCGCGCGGCGTCTGTCACAAGCCCGGCGAAGAGCAGCGTCGGCAGCAGAATCAGCGACAGAAAAACGGAGATCGCGCCTTTTCGGCGATAAAACACCTTCATATCTTTCCTCCTGCTACAGTATTTTCTGAATCAGCTCCTGCGTCTTCTGTAAATATCCGGAAATCGTCCCGCCCGGATCCAGCTTTTCCAGCAGATATTCGGTAAGATCCACAGCGAGATCCGTATTCCGCACAAATTCGGACGGATTCACAATCTGTTTTGTCCGCACTGTGCGGATTGTCAGACTGCTCTCCATGCCGAAAAAACGCAGTACGCCGGGCAGCGGGATGCGGTGCTCGATCGTCACTGTAACCGACGAGCCAAGAAGGCTCTTTCTGATCCTCACCTCCGGCGCGCCGATCACACCCACACTGATCATCGTCACCGCATCCGCAGCGCCTGCATATGCCGACTCATAATATTCTTCACTTCTGCCGGTATTCTGAAACATCCCGAATATTTCCCGGTACAGCTCGCCGAACTTCTCAGAGTGTGAGATAAAATAATCTTCCACCTCACTTCTGGACGGCGTGCTGCCGCCCCAGGTAAAATCAACCTCCTGCCCCTTGTTCATCCCGAATACCCTGTACCCCGGAAATGCTTCCTCGCGCGCCGCCACCGCGGCGATGCGGTCAGCCTGGGACATCAGCGCATTCTGCTGCATGATAAAAAGGCCGTAGTAAATCATCGCCATCACTGTACAGATTACCAGGGGAAAATAGATCGTCGCCTCCACCATGACGGCGCCTTTTTGTGAATCGTGTTTCACGGTTTTTCTCCTTAGAAATTAAGTAAATCTTCCATTACTTTTGTCACAAATTCGGTGAGCTGCGCGCGGAAAATCGCTGCAATCCCTATGACAATAATAATGACCACAATAATCTCCACCAGATGCGTCGCGCCTCTCTCCTCTTCCCGGAATCTTTTTCCGGCATTCTGAAGTTTCATGCATCCCTTTACAAACAATCTGTTTCCCGCGTTTCTTACTCTCTGTACCATAACCGTACCTCCATAAAAAATTTTTTATTATAATCATTTGCATGAATATAACCGCTACATGCCGGCAAATGCCGGTACCATAATCATCACAAGGATTCCGATAAAGATTATCGCCGTCGGCAGCATCAGCTTCGAATTCGCCGCTTCACCCTTCCTCTTTGCGAGATGCTTTTTCTCCTCCCACATCTCATCCGCCATCTCCCGCAGGAAAAAAGCAATCTCTGCGTTTCCCTTCTGCAGATTCTGGATCATCGTCGAGGAAAACCGGCGGATCTCCTTGATCGCGCACCGGTCCGCAAAATTCCGGTATGCTTCCAGCTCCGATACGCCGTTCCGAAATTCCTCGGTCGTCAGCTGCATCTCCTGATAAATCACACTGTTTCCGGTCGACGCCACCTTATTCCAGGCGTCGCGCATAACCATTCCCGAATTGACGAGCAGCGTCAGCTTTGACAGCACCTGCGGGAAATCCGCAATCAGCTCGTCCCTTCGATCAGATAATTTATTTTCCAGCGTCTGCTCCTCATAGAGCACCACCAGCACCGCCAGGGCCACTCCCAGCGCCGCCAGCATCAGTGTCTGCGCCGCCAGCGCGAACAAAAGCATCAGTGTCAGAAGCGTGTACCCGTATGTAAACTCCGCCCCTGTCGTCACATAAAAATAGTACTCCGCGTACTTCTTTCCATTGACCTCCGCGATTTCCCGGATCCGCTTTCTTGCACGGTCGGATCTCATGTTAAAATGAATCAGCTCCATCAGCCCGAATCCGATAAAAAACAATTCCGGCAGCTGATACAGTTCGCCGTCAATCGTTGCAATGATTTCCTCAAACGCATTTTTATACCGCACTGCAAGAAACAGCCAGCCCACTGTCAGAACAGTCGCGATTCCAAGTACGATAAACTGCATCCGTCTTCCTCCTTCCTCCCCCGTCACAGTCTGATGTCCGTAATCTTCTTCCCCATCAGATAAGCTGCCGCGAACACGCCGAGACACACGATCTTTACCAGCACATTTACCGGCGTATTGCTGTTGATCGTCATGGTACCCATACTGTTTAAGCTGAGCACAATGACAAATGGCATCAGAATCATCACATTCAGCTCGTTTTTATTCCCTGTGAGCATGGTCCCGATCTCCATCTCGATCTCAATCTTATCGTTGATAATCTCCCTGCTGTCCGCGATCACCTGCTTTAAATTACTTCCCTGACGGTTCGCCACCTCGAATACATTCGCGAAGCTTTCCACGTCATCCAGCCCGCTGCGACTGGAAAAATTTTCCAGTAGCTTCTCCACCGTGATATTATTTGCAATCCCATTACTGATCAGCTCCGTCTCCTTTACGATATCCGCCTGTTCCCCATAGATCGAGGCCATATCTGACCTTGCGTCCCGAAACGCAGCCTGCGTATTTTCTCCCGCAGAATAAGAGGAAGACAGTGATTCTAACAGATCCTTAAACTGAATCAGGAGATCTTTCTGCCGCTTTTTCTTCCGGTAATCCCTGTAAATATTCTGCGCCAGCACCGCCATCACCACACCGGCGGCAACGGACAGCAGAGGAACCGCAAAAAACACCTGAATCATCAGACCTGCCACGACAAACCCGATCACAGCCGCTGCCATGCGATCGCCAAATGTCATATGGTAGATATGATAATCCGCCGCGTCTCCCAGAATCCCCTCAACCGGCACATAGACTTCTTTTTTGGTTTTTTTCTCTTTTACCTTTTTTTCTTTTACCTTTTTCTCTTTTCTGCTCATCGCACCCTCTTATAAATCGCCTGTATAGCCGGAAGCGCGCAATTTGAACTCTCTCGCAAGAGGATTCTTCGTTCGTTCGAGCCTTCCGGAAACCTTATGCAGTGTACTGTTTTCATCTTCACGGAAGACATACAGCGGATTCAGCCGGATTTTCCCATCCTCATATCCGACTACTTCCGTAATCTCCATTGTTTTTCTGCTTTTATCGCGCAGTCTGGACAGATGAATGATGATATCCACCGCAGATGCAATCTGCTGACGGACCGCCTCCAGCGGAAGTCCTTCCGCTCCCTGAAGCACCATGGTCTCCAGCCTGCTCAGCATATCCTGTGTGGAATTCGCGTGCCCGGTACTAAGTGAACCGTCATGTCCCGTATTCATCGCCTGCAGCATATCCAGCGCCTCCGCCCCGCGTACCTCTCCCACCACAATCCGTTCACCCCTCAGAACGAAAAAGAGAAAACAGAGGAGAGCCGGGCAGGCCCTCCTCTTTCCCTTTACATTGACAGCCGGATCTTTTTGGCCGCCGCCTGCTCAATGAGCTGCTTTGCCTCTTCCCTGCTGCCACGCTCAGCAGATACCATGATATAACCGGGCATATCTTTGGCCGGTTCCACCTTAAAATCCTTCATTTCTGCCGCTTCCAGGCGCTCCTTCAGCTTTTTTGCATAATCTCCACATGCTGCCGGAAACGTGCCCGCAATCACCCGGATCGGGGCCTCCTTCGTGCTTTTTGTTTCTGCCATTGTGTTTCCCTCCTTATGATTTCTTTAAATATTCACTACTGGAAAAGCCTTCTTTACCGTCATAGGCAATATAAAGCCATTTCACACCTTCCACCATGGTATAGTAACCATAGTTCCGCACCGTTGCCCCTTTGGGGATCTCCGTGATAATATTCTCACTCTTCAGCACTCCCGGATGGGTTCTCATGTTCAAGTTGGTTGTGGTCTTATAGGCTCCGGCAATTCCCTTGGCAAAACTCTTTGCCCCCACCGGCTTCAGGGAAGCATTGCCCGCCGTGGCCCCGTTGGCCACATAGGTATAATATTGGCCGCCTGCATTGCTTGTGTAGGCATACCCACATGAAGCGCCCGGCCACACGATTTTATACCAACCGTTGGCCAGGATCTCCAATACCTCCACAGAGGCTCCCTTGGTCACTCCTCCAATGGATCCGGATGCGGTACTGCTGCCGGTTCTCACATTCATATTGCTTTTGGCCGTTGCGCTGCCTATTCCCTTGCCTACATAGTTTTTATTACCTGAGGCCGTTGCTGTGCTCTGAGAGGCTCCTGAAGCCGTTCCTGAGGCCTTTGAGCCTTTACTCAATGCCATAACTACATGAGAGCTTTCCTTCAGGTAAATGCCGCCCCTCTTTGCGTATGCACTGGATCCGGTGTGGGCAGCATCCGTGTATGCCTTAAATTTGCCGGTTGCCAGGAGAATGCTTTTCATATTACCGGTGTAGCCACTGGCGGCAATGCTCAGGCCTGCCAATATGTAACACGCAAGCACCAGGGAGCTGCAATCAAAATCCCCCTTGCCTCCGGCCACCTTCCGGCCATTGTTAATGATCGCATTATATCCCGCCCATCTGTTAGGCTGAGAATAGCCATAATTATCATTTTTGCATATCTCCTCCATGATTGCGGCAGCCTTGTCTGCCAGGGTATCATCCAGGCATTCCAGGTAAACATTCCACGGCTTACTGTACCATTCCCGGATACAGATCTCTTTTGCGGTCTGATCCCCCGGTGTTTTCCCCTGAATTGTTCCGTTTTCGTCAATACTTGCATGGCCAATCAATACAGCCATCTGATCACTCCTTTCCTCATAGCCCTTTACTGCTGCATATACCGCATCCCTCCGGGCCATATACTTACTGAAAACTTTGTCACTTTTCGCTGAAGCATAAAGCGCATCCAACGTCTTTCCACTGGCCGCCTTGATAATCCGGGCAGAGGCACCGGCCCCGCCCTGGTTCTCAATATCGGCCATGAAAATAATAGCTGCCGGATCTGTTACTCCTAAATTTTTAATATGGGTACAGTATCCGGTAATATCTTTTAAGGCAAGCGCATCCTGGGCCCGCTTCCCTTCCGTGGTACTGAGGGCAGCAGATAACCGGCCCGCCTCTTCCTCTGTGGCCTTCCTGCTGCCCCATGAGGTGCCCTTTGCTGTAATTTCCGTATAAAGGGCCGCCCCCAATATTTCCTTGCCCTTTTTGGCTCCCAGGGCCTCACAAATCTCTTTCATAAGGCCCAGGGCCCTGCTGCCATGCCACTGGACTCTCCCAACCGATAAAGCCCCGTTATCGTTCTTATTTACCGATCCATAACCCCCTTCATGGGAAAAAATGATCGGAGCCGCCCTCTCAGCAATTTCCTTCAGATTCATCCTCTTCCTCCTCTCCCGTTTTGCACAAATCCGGGTATTTCTCCGCTATCTTCCCATATACCCACACCCCGATCAGCACCAGGGGGAGAAACGGCCACAGCACCGCCGCCAATAAGGAAATAGCGAAAAAGGAGCAGATGGCGATCAAGCCTTCTCCTGCTCCTTCCGGGTATTCCATGTATTTCTCTTCCTCACTCAACTCATTCCATGAGCTGCAAAACAGATATAATAAGGCCATGGCCAATATTACAGCCACAGCCACATAAACAATAAGCAGCGCCTTCCACACTTTTATGCCCCCTTACTGTTATTCATAGCAAACACAGCCGCCTCTATCAGGGTTTCAAGCTGAGCATCCGAAATAGAAATATTTTTAGCTGCAAGAATCTCTTTCAAAAACTCCGTAACAATGGCCTTTTTCTCGGCGCCGGATCCTGCCTCCTTATTCATCTGCTCTGCCGCCTCCACGGCCTTGGCCACCCACTTCATAACTCCGGTGAGCTTCATTTCCTCTGCCCACGTTTTGAGCAGCGGGATCCCGTACCTCATAATGAGTGTTACTGCAATAATCACCACAAGCTCAATAACCTTTAATAAAATATTATCCATAGAAATATGCCTCCTTATCCTTTTGCCGCCTCAGAGGGCCCTTCCTGGCTCTCTGAGCATGTTTCAGGGCCTCTCATTGCCATATCATGCACAATGCCGCCCTCCGTGTTTTCTTTGGTTGCTTTTGCCGCATAGGCACAGTATGAGATCGCTTCTCCTACCGTGGCCCCGATCAGGCTGTACAGCGCTGAGAGATCCGCAAAGTGCCACATTGCGGCCATAGAGTAAAGCTGCACCGCCGTACATGATAGGAAGATATAAGCCAGGGCCACCTTGGAAGCGTTTGGCGGCTTCTTTTTCGGCCAGTATTCCTCCCGCTTCTGTTTCAGCTCTTCCTCCAATAGCTTCCGCTCTCCCTGGATCTCAATCCTCCTCAGCTTCCGCTCATGCTCCCTGAGCTCTTCCCTGCTTAGCCTCACCCGGCTCACCTCCCACATAAAAATCCTTTTCTTCCTGGCACTTATGGTAAATCTTCAGAATATACTCATATTCTGCTTCATATACACCGTTGGGATCATTCGTCACCTTCAGCAGCTCCTCATATTTCTCATTCTGCTGTATGATATAATTAAATTCACCCTCAGAGTGCCTCTGCCCTCTTTGGCATTCGTTGTAAAAATTGAAAATCTCTGCTTTGATATTGTCGGCGGCATCTATCGCCCTTTGTATTGCAAGCTCTTCCTGCCTTTTGGCAATTTCCTCCTGCTCCTTCCTCAGTTCCTTCATTTCTTCCTTCACACTGGCCATCATTTTGTTGCCGATCCACCCAAAAAGGCTGCTCCATGGATTGATCTTGATCTTGGATACCTCTATGAAGGTGCCCAGGAAGAGAGCCCCGCCTGAAATAGCCGCCACTATTTCTCCTATGCTCACTCCTGCTCCTCTCCTTCCTCTTCATTTTCCGGCCCCTGCACTTTGCAGAAAACGCACCGGGAGCATGGCTCTTGGCTGTATGGTATGTAATAACTTTTACATTCCCCACAATTTCCATATTCCCTGCACTCCCGGCTGCACTCTTCCAGTGTCCTTTTGCAATATCCCAGGGCCCTATGAGAGCATTTAAAATTATTTCTCCTCTGCTTCATCCATTTCCTTCAGCATGGCATTGAGCTCATTCTTCCTGGCGGCCATTCTGTCAGATTCGGCGATCTCTTCAGCGTATTCCTCTATCGTAGCCCGCCCCATTGCGATCTTGGTGCCTATGTAGTCCTTTTCCCTCATAAGCTGATCCAATCCTCTGATTTCTGCCTCGATCTGTTCTCTTGTCATTTCTTCCATGTTTTTCTCCTTTCTATGCTGTTTTTGGGATATATGGGATGTATTCCCATTCTTCTATAAATAGCCGGTTGAAAAGGGCATCCATTCTCCTGATCGTGTGATATGCGTCCTTTTTCTCGGCAAATCCCCGCCATGATTGATATGCCGCCCTGATCTGCTCATAGCTCATGTGGCCCTCAGCATTCAGCTTGGCAAATTTCTTCAGCTTCCTTCTTTCCCTTGTCACAGATTCCCGGCATATTCTTTTCACTACCTTCCCGGTATCCGTGAGCAGGAAATGTGTTTTTAAGAATGTGAAGCCATGTGAGAGCTTCACAATTTTGGTTTTCTTATCGTTGATCCTTATGCCCAACGATCCATAGATTTCCCTGATCCGTTCCAGTACCTCCTTCAGGTATTCCTTATCAATGTGAATGATGTATGAATCATCCATATACCTGGCATATGGCCGGATTCCCTCAACCTCTTTCACATAATGATCCACTTTATCAGGATAGGAAACGGCGCACATCTGGCAGACTTCACTCCCTAATCCCAGGCCACTGGCATACTCTTCACCGTACTCCATGGCCGCCTCTTTAAATTGTGCCATTTCCTTCATTTTCTCCTCAGCAAAGGCATCAATAAATTGCTCTGCAAGGTGAATGATCCTCTGATCCGTGAATTTGCTCCGGATCTGCTCCTTCATTTTGTCATGTGGGATACTTGCAAAATAATCTTTCAGATCTATTTGCAGGATATAGCCCTCATTTCCATATTTTGCATAATGCTCCTGCAAATGAAGCGTGATCCGGTCAATGGCATGGCTGATTCCCATACCCTTCCTGGATGCTCCGTTGTCATATATCAGACTATTGGAGAGCACCGGCATGAGTGCATTTTGTGAGAGGCTCTTCTGAGGCACACGCTCAGAGAAATGCACACTCTGAATATGCCTCAGCTTTCCCCTCTCCACCAAATCAAAGGCAATGAATCCCTTTCGGACATCCTCGCCATTGATCAGTGCATTATGAGTTTTACAAAGGTTTCTGCTCAGCTCGGATCTGTACCGCTGCACACTGGCTTTCCACCCCACTCCCTTCCTGGCATCCTTGTATGCCTGGTAAAGTGAGTTATAATCTGCCACCCGTTCAAAATTATCATATTCGGATAGCCTCTCCCTCCGGTGTGCCTCCCTGGCCTCTCTCCTTCGCTGAGCTCTGCCCGCTCTTCTTTCTTCACTTGTCATATAAAATTGTGCCCATCTCCTCCTTGTACGGTATTTGTGCCCCTAACCGCATAATGGTATGGGTATGAAATGCACCTCTGCACCTTCTTTTCAGCTCCCTTCCGATTTCTGCACCATGCAAGCAGCGTACACCCACCCAAAACAAGCAAAAACCACCTCTCTGAGCACATGAGAGGCGGCAAGGTCATTTACACTTTTTTCAAAGTGACGGTCATCCACTCCTTCCTCTACCTGATACAGATTTCTGCCTTTTACAGCGTACTTTGTCGGATCGTTTATGGTAGTGAATCAGACGGGCACCCGGAGAGCGTTGGAGCAACTGTTGTTGTTGGCATTGCCATTGTTGTTGACATTGCAGGCATTGGTAGAATTGCCCGCACACACAGACAGCAGCCACCAGTTGGCCCGGTGCGAAAAATACAGCGGATAACCGATATTTCATTATTTTCTTTTAACTATTTTCGTGTTGTCCTTCCAATTCTTCAGCTTTCCCTCTTCCTTCAGCATTAAATTCAGGAGCGGATCAAATCGGTTCCAATCCACCGGCAAAGTAGTGGCCAGGTAATTTATGAGATCATAAATATCCCGCAAGGTGTCAATGGCCTCCTGGGCCTTTGCCTTCCTCTTCTCCACTAATTCCTCCGTTGTGCTCCATATTCTGTTAGCTGCCCGGATCTGAGTATAGAGCTTGTGGCACAGCGCACACATTGGCTTTGCAAATATATCCCGCCATCCTTTAGGCACTATATTGGTATTCCATACCAACCTTGTGGCCTCTGCTCTTATTTCCTCCGCAAGATCCAACACATCCAATTTTGAGGCGCTCCTGAGCCTTGCCAATACACTCATGCTCTTTCCTCACTTTCGCAAATTATACCCCGCCCCTGGGAAGGGGGCGGGATTGATCCATGATTATTCCGTGATTCGGAAGCAGACGGGCACCCGGAGAGCGTAGGAGCAACTGGTGCTGTAGGCATAGCCATCGTCGTTAACACCGCAGGCATAGGTAGAATAGCCCGCACACACAGACAGCAGCCACCAGTTGGCCCGGCTTCCTCCGTCACCGGCCCCCTTGATCCGATTCTTCCAACTGTTCGCAAAAATCGGATACTGCACCGCCTGGCCTTCTCCCCATGGCTTTGTTGCCCAAATCAGTGAGCCAAACACTTCATATTCACACGGGATCCACAGTTTCCCTAAATCCTGCCACCCCCATGAGGTTGAATCATTCAGCTTTCCGGATGCAGAATATCTCTGCTCTAAAAGGAACCGCTTGGAGCTGATAACCGCCCGCACCTCTGCCGGGAGCTTTGCCTCTAATCCGGCCAGGAAGCTCTTCACGGTTGACTTGTTATAGGGATAAGGATCCGCTGAGGTTCCGTTGTTATCGTTTGAAGTGAACCATTGCACAGTATCCGGGTAACAATCTTTTGAGATCCAATCAATATGCCACCCTACCTCCTGATCACAGCACCGTGTATATGTATTTATACCGGCAATCTGCATTTTGATCAGATAATTCCCCATGTAAATGGGTATATAGTCCTCTACATGCAGGCCATCAATGTTATGGGCTGCAAGCCTGGTTTTAATCCACCGCCACGGATCAGAAAATCCGGCAATCTCCTCAGCAAATTCCACTGTAAGATCCCGGCCCTCATAGGTGCGATCTGCTGCCTCTATGGCATAATTGGTATGCTTATTCTCAAAATTGATCTGCTCTGCACCGTATTCATCCCCTTCCTGGGTGTACGGTGTTACGTCATTATAGCTCTTGGTGCCATCCTCGTTCTGCACCTCTCCAAACTTGCGATCTGCCGCAAGCTCTTTGTTGATCACGTCATCCACATAATCTGTTTTTAATACTGACATAATGCCCTCCTATTCGTTAAATAAATGATTGCCGCCCAATCTCCTGGGCAGCGTTCTTTTTCTTTTCGGTTCCCGTGGATTCCCAAACGGGAAATATTCACGGCCCGCAATTAAAGGCAACCTCCTCTCTCTGATTTCTTTTTCTTCCTCCCGTGGTATCTCCGGATCCTTCAGCGGGAAATACTGATCGCCCAACCTGAAGGGAAGCCTTCTCAATTCTGTTACCACCTGAGGCTCTTCATATGCTGAAGGGGCTTTGAATGGATAATATGCCCCGCCCAACCTTGTGCCCAATCCAAAGGGGAGCCTGAGCCGCTCCGGCTCTTTTGGCCGTGGTATCCTTGGATTCTTTAAGGGATAATAAAAAGCCCCCAAACGAAAAGGGAGCTTTACTGGCCGTGTGTAGAGGTTCCACATAACCTCATACAGCTTCAGGCAGGCCGATTCTAACCGGTTTAGATCGTCATAGCCAATAAATGCACCATTCTCCTCATATACCGTTTTTTGGCCTATCTCGCAATTTACAAAGGCATTGATCGCCTCCAAATTATCTGAAAGAGTGTTTATTTCATCAGCAAAAGGGTATTCCTCATATTTCCGATCCGGCATTGCCCTCACAAATACCGGCCAAAACTTACGGGCCACGGCCCCCAAAAATTCAATATTATTCTTGATCCGGTTAAAGTCCACGGTGTTGAAATAATCCCCGGCATAGTTCCCGGCTTCATCCTGCCTGGCCATCCAGTCTGTTTTTGGTGTTATCCATTCCATTTCACACATGCCTCCTTGCCACCAGTGTACCGCTCAGGGCCCCGGAATAGTTCAAGCCTACATCTTCAAGCCTTATCATTAAATTCTCTACATACCGGCTTTCTAGGTATGCAAGATCATTGGTATCCAGGATCGGATCTCCCCGGTACTTCAATTCATACTGATTGCCGCCCTTGTAGTAGGCCCCCACCCATTCCACCAGGTTCTTAGCGTCCTCTGCTGAGCTTATGAGCGGATTATTCCAGGTTTGAATGCTGCCGCTGTTATTCAGCTTTGTGGTTTCCTGAGAAGTGGTGATGTTGTACTCATATCCCCGCACCGTGATCACCGTCTTGGTATCCTTGGCCGGGGGCTTTGTGATCCTGACTTTGCACCAGTAAGAGCTACTTTCCACCACCACGGCCCCAAAATCCTGAATAGCCTCATTTATCATGCACACCGCTGAGAGGTTATGCACCGCATTACCGAAATTTATTTCAAATTCCCTCACTTCTCCTGCTGCCAATATGGTTTCTTCCGTTGTGAGATCCTTCAGCTCTGTGCCTCTTGTGTAGATTGTCCGGATCACCCTCAGCTCCTTCACCTTTTCCAGTTTGGTGCCGTTGGGTGTGGCCGTTAGATCGTCATAGGTGAGCCTATAATCCGTCTGACTTCCAAAAAGAATCTGCTTCAGGTGGATCCGGTTGTGCGGCTTTGCCCTGGTAAATTCAATTTCTATTTTGTCGGTGTCTATAAAATCATAGTAAACTATGGTTTTTTCCGTGATACTCTTGCTTTTGAACCGCTTCAGGCGCTTCCCATCGTTGAATGTGGTGATCGTAAATTCCACCGGCTGAATGCTTCCGAAAAGAAGAGTTAAGTTGTAAAAGGTATAGGCGCTTTCCATGGTGAGGGTGATCACCGGGTTCTCCTCAAAATATCCCTCCTCATTGCTTATGGATTCGCTTACATAGCCCACCTCCATGAAATTCTTCCCCCTGGGCATAAAATACTGCTGCCTGCCTACCTGGGAATAATTCTGCTCAAATGCCGCATATTCAGAATATGGCCGCTCTTTCAGCAGGCACTCAATACTGCCGTACTCTGCCACCTGGTTTGCCGCCACCTCCTTCTCCGGCTCAAAAGAGGATTTCAGCATGATAATTCCATCCCGGTTTTGCATTACCACGCTTCTCCCGGCATTGGCAATGAGCTGAAGGCATTCCTTGTGTTTCACCATAGGCAGCGGATTGTATACTATAACCTTTTTCAGGTATGGATCGATCCAGTACCCCTCCGGGAGCACTCCCGCATCCTCAAACACATCCACCGCCAAATCAAAAAGGGAGATACCTTCAGGCCGGTACTCTCCCCTTTTATATTCGTCATTCATATACTCAAAAATATCCACAGCGCCAAACTTTGCCAGTTTATCATCGGCACTCCACTCCTGCATGAAGAGGGTGCCACCCTTTACCCACTCAATGCTTCCATTGTTCAGGGTGTAGCCATAATATACGGCCATTTCCTGGCCGGTTTCCATGTAGTTAATGGCACTGTCATCATTATCCACATTATAGTATTTATCCATGTTTTCTATGGTCACACTAAAGTCAACGCTTGGCAGGCTCTCCGATATGGGAGAAATGTGGCTCTTCATTTCAGCGCTCACTATCTTCTCATTGTCAAACGTGATTCCGATCCCAAATACAATATTGAGGATCCGGAACCTGCCGATCCCGTTTTTCATTTTCCTTGGATAGATTTTCATAAATGTGGTGTTGTTGAAGGTGTCCTCTGTCTTGAATGTGGGTGAATCGTTCTCATAGTCAAAAATGCCTTCATCCGTTTCCACCGTGAGCTCCACCGGGTAAGCCTCCCCCAATTCCAGGGTGAGGCCCTTTATATCCAATGGATCCAGTGTATTGAAATGAATGATAACCACCGGCTGCTGCCCCTGGCCGCATAATGCCTCTGTTACCATACCGGCATTATAAAAGCTCTTTCCCGGCCCATTCCTGGGCAGGAAATACATGGAGCGATCCACCTTTGAAAAATCATTCTCATAGGTTGCATAGGTTTTATTTACCGCCTCTGTGCTCAGCGGCTTAATGAGATCGGCAAAATAGGTATATCCCGCATTCTGCACCTCTGCCGCCGTTTGGGCCGCCTGGTTTATCAGGCCCAGGCTGATCCTCATATATGACTTATTCCGGGCAGCCTGCTTCATGCCCTCTTTGTACTCTGTGCTTACATACTGCATACTGTATCACCTACATTTCAATAAAATTCAAAGTAACATCTTTATATACCGGCCTCCCCTCCTCATAGGTGTAAATGGGTGTTTTTCTATCACCGGCATACATTTCCAGGCTTCCTCCGGCATTTTGATCCGGTATGAAAAAATTCACGCTCAGCCCAAACTTTTTCTTTATTGCCTGCCTTATCACCATGTATTCATCCGGCCTGAGTACGAACCACTTACACTCAATTTTATGCACGTCCTCCCGTATGATCTGAGATACCATTTTCCCGTTGGCATTTCTCTCACTCTCCGATATATCATAGTCGGATATGGTCATCTGAGAGGGATCGGGGAGAGATACCCCGCCCACAATCAGAATATTATGATATTTTGCCGCCATGCGTTCTCTCTCCCCTCCTTATGCGTTGGCCATCTGATAGCCTTTTCTCCGTCTGTATTTGTCTGTTTGTTCCACCAGTGTTTTACTGTCAAGCAATACCGTTGTGTGGATAGTCTGCCATTCCTCACCGGCATCCATTTCTCCAATGATAGCCCTCAGATTCATGGAGATAATTTCCCCAATTCGGGCCGCCACCTTATCCATCCATCCGGTATTGTTTTCCAGTGGCACAACCGCCTCCTGCCCGGCTTCTCCTACCATTGCAATAGTGGCCTGGTCTACAATGCCGCCCTTTGCAAGTCTTGGTATTGATACATTACCTATTGTGGAGATATTGAAGCCAAATGTTTTCCCGCCTATCTCCGGCACCCAATCCGGCACATCAAAGCTCAGGTTATTCAGCGCCCGGATCATTCCGTTTATGCCGTTGATCACACCGTTGGCCATCTTCTCAACTCCTCCAATTATGGAATTTATCACCCCTTTTATAGAGCTCCAAATCCCATTGAAGATATTTACCACGGTTGTTTTCATGCTCTCCCACATATTGCTCCACGTTGTTTTGATACTGCTCAGGGCCGTGCTTATGCCGCTCTGAATCGTTCCCATTATCGTGGTGATCGTGCTCTTAATGGCATTGAAAATGGTGTTTACGGTTGTTTTTATGCTTTCCAGTATTGTGCTAAACGTGGTCTTGATACTATTCAGCACGGTGCTGATCGTGGTGCTCACAGCATTTATAATTGTGGTGATCGTGCTCTTGATCGCATTGAATACGGTTGTAACGGTATTCTTAATGCTTTCCAGTATCGTGCTGAAAGTGGTCTTGATTATATTCAGCACAGTGCTGATCGTGGTGCTGATCGTGTTTATGGTTGTGGTTATGAAGGTCTTGATTGCATTGAAGATCGTTGTTACCGTGTTCTTTATGCTCTCAAAAATCGTGCTGAAGGTTGTTTTTATCGCATTCAGTACAGTGCTTATGATCGTGCTTATCGCATTGATCGTGGTGCTTATTATGCTTTTTATTGCATTCCACACTGTATTTATGAGAGTTTTGATCGCCTCCCAAATGGTCTGAAAAATCGTCTTGATTGTATTCAGCACCGCACTGATAACTGAAGAGATAACTCCCAGGGCCGTTGAAATAATGGCCTTGATCGCACTCCACACAGCGCTCACTATATTCTTTATGGCATCCCATATTGCAGAGAAAAAGGTTTTAATCCCTTCCCATGCCCTCTGCCAGTCACCGGTAAACACTCCGGCTATAAAATCGATCAGGCCGCCCAATGCGTCAAAAATATTCCCGATCACGTCAGCAACCACTCCGGCCACCTTCAGAAATATGCTGCCCACTGTATTCAGGGCCGCCGCTATGTACGGGGCCACCGTGGCAATAAACCACTCTATAAATGGCTGAAGCGTCTGCTCCCAAATATCTTTTATTGCATCCGCTATCTTTCCGATCAGTTCCAGGCCCTTATTGATTGCGGGCTGTATATGTTCATCAATCAGCGGCTTCACCTTCGCCTGAAGGCCTTCCAGTACCGGGAGTATATATGAGTTATAGGCATCCAGTAGTTTCCCGGTTATGCTGCTGAGCCCTGCTGCCAGTGAGCTGAACATGGGAGCCAAATGCTGATCATACACCTCATTAGCCTTGCTGAAGGTGTCATCCACCACTTGCTTGATATTCCCTAAAAATCCGCTCAGCACTCCCAACGTACCATCCAGGGCTGTTTTAAATTTATCCTGGTTATCTATGAAGGGCCTTGTGATAATATCCGTTATATCCCGGTACAGCTTCGCACCGATCTCTGAGGCACCCATGGCCGCATTGGCAAAAATGCCTATAATGTTGGCCGTTACCTGCTGCCCGTTTTCTCCTCCAAATACAGAGAAGATATTGGCCGCCGCCTGGGCAAAATCCCCCTGAATCTTCACGATCTCTGAGCTTATGTCAAACATGCTCACTATATGCTGCTTGATCCGCTCTTTGTTCTGATCCAGGTACTTATTCAGGCCGCCCACTAGGTTTGTGGCTATTGTGATCCCTATGCTTGCCGCTGCTCCTGCCTGCTGCCCTAAAGAGTAGGCCCATGTATTCAGGAAGTTATTGGCTGCCTGCAATACGGCGGGATCTGTCCAAATCTCTTTCAGGCTCTTCTTAATGCCCTCAATAGCCTGCTTCAGAGGTTCCAGGGTTACATCCCCCAGGCCTGCCTTAAATCCCTTCTTGAAAAGCTCAGCAAGCTCCTTCATCCGGTTCCAAATCTTTTCCAGTACCGGGTTAAGCGTTGCATCCGCTTCGTCTGCTGCATCCACTATGCTCTCAGAGAGAGCTCCTCCTGAAGCGCCGCCACCGCCTCCTCCGGATCCGCCGCTCCCACTATCCTCTGCCGCCTTCGTCAGGCTATGGATTTCATCAAAGGAAGCCAGGCCATGAAAAGCCTCCTCTGCTTTCTTTGCTGATTTCCCGGCCTTATCCGTGGCCCCTGAGAGGCTTCCGGCTGAATCCGTTGCAGAATCCAGGGCCCCTCCCATTTCATTTACTGAGGTTGTGGTTTTGGTGTTCTTTCCGGTGATCTTTGAAATGAAATTGCTGAAGGCATCGGTTACGGTCAAGATCTTTGCAAGTAGCTGATTGAGCATCCGGATCACCGGTGTTAATACGGCAATAAGCCCCTGCCCAATGGCCGCCTTTAAAGCATTAAATCTCTCAGTAAGCACCCGCACCTGGTTAGCCCACCCATCTGAAGTGCGGGCAAAATCGCCTTGTGCGTCTGCCGTCACTGATAACAGATAGTTATACCTGAGGATCGCCTGCTCCTGCTGCGACATTGCACTATAAGCCTTTGTTATTCCCTGGCTGAGTGCGTATGCCTCCATATTGGCCACGGACATATTGATCCCCAACTGCTTCAGCGGCTCGGTTTCTCCTGATATACCGGCCCGGATCTTCTCAAATGCCACATCCGTTTCCAGGTTATAAAAAGAGGCCATATCTGCTGCAAGCCCCGTCATTTCCATAGACATTTCAGCCGCCTGGTTTGTGGCTATTCCCATGGATTTCAGCATCGCCCCTAATGTAGAGGTGTATTTCTTGGCGCTTGTTTCTGATAGGCCAAACTGTTCGAGTGCATCCCTGGCAAAATGGTTTATTGTTTCAGACATGGCCCCAAACGTGACATCTACCACGTTCTGCACCTCTGCAAGGGCAGAGCCCAACTCAATGCAGCTCTTTCCAAAACTGATCAGCGCCGTTACAGAAAAAGCAACGGCCACCGCCTTCCCAATCTTGCCAAATGCACTCTTTATTTTTTCTGTTTGTCTTTCAACTGCACTGGTTGCTTTTTTGGTCTGCTGCTGTACTTTTTGCAGCTCCTCATAGTAGGCCCGTGTTTGGGCCTCAATGATTACTTGCAGCCGTTCCAGCGTCATTCCTTCCACTGTTCTCTTCACCTCGCTCCTTGGCCAATCGTTCCCTCATGGCCATGTTGTGCCTGAAGATAAAGTCATCCATTCTTGCCTTGTGTAACTCCATTTCCGGGCTCAGTTTGCGCTTATCCCCTGCATCTTCCTGCTCGGTGAAATTTGTCTTTTCCTCCTCATTCCCAAATAATTCCGGGTAATATTCTTTCGGGAGCCGGATCTCCACTTTATTATCCATAAGCCTGCCAACCACATTCCCGATCTGAAGGGCCTGGTTGAAGAGGAGCATGATCTGATCCTTCAGCTCTGCCTCCCGCTTTTTCTGTTCGTGCTCTTTCTTCCTGGCATAGCTTTCCAGGAGATCGCTCACCTCTCCCAGGCTCAGCTCCCAAAAATATTCAGGGCCATACCCGGCATCCAAAAATGCAGGGTACAGCCCCATTATTGCCTCTGATACTGTTTCAGGCTCTTTTACATGGTTTCCTGAGCTTCCTGAAGGGCCTCTCCCATCTGATTGCTCAGATTTACTGAGAAAAAACCGCTCACTGTGAAGATCTCCATGTATACTGTCATGTAAAACGATAACTGAGAGCCACCCTCCTCAATGTATCTGTTGAATATATCCATCACCCCGTTTTTGGTGATCCCGTGGTTCCAGTCCTTCATAGCCGCATGGGCCACATCCAACATTACAGAGAGGGCAGGCATACCGCCCTGGCCGGATCCCATGATATTCATTAAATTGGTTTTATACTTGCTTTCAAGCTCCACAATGGCAGAGGTTTTCAGCTTCAGCTTGTAGCTCTGCCCGCCTACCTCCCACAGTGCAAATGGCTTTCTTTTGGGCATTTCAACCACTTTATTCTCCTCTGCCTCTCCTGCTGCCTCATTCCGCTCCATGGTTTCCTCTCCCTGGTTTGCCGCCTCTACTGCTGCCGCCATTGCATTATCATTCTTATTCCCAAATAAATTCATTTTTCAATCCTCCTATGCTCTTTTTTATGCCGGATCCGTTGTTACAATCTCACTCTGAAGGGCCATATTGAGATCCCACTCCATTACACCATTTACACCGCCGCCCGATCTCTTCACAGATACCTGGGCATCATACTCATACCGGGTGCCATCGGGCAGCTCTTCACAGAATGAAAGTACCTCCTTTGTGGCTCCCGCCTTCCTCATTACTCTGTATGGGGAATTTTCTGAGGTATTCTCATACTTGAATTTATAAGTAAGATCACCGGCATCCCCTATACCAAATTCATACTGCTTCACCTTATCGGCCAGTCCGGTATTTTCCACTTTTTCAGGATCATCACCTAACTCAGGGATCTCCTTCAGGCCGGTAAGGTTTGTATAATCCTCAGTGGAGCCCTTCTTTTTATATCCCAGTGTTGCACCATTCGCTAACATAGTTCTTTTGCCTCCTTGTTTTTAATAATTGTTGTATACTCTTTCGGTATCTACATCAATAATGCCCTCATACCGCATAACCTTGTGCTTCAGGCCGGACGGATCAGGAACATCACCACATGCAATGCGTTTCAATCCCAGGGCAGATATGGCAGCATCCACCTTCAGAGCCGCCTCTGAGGTGCTTGCATTGTTCCAAATATCCACCTTATACAGCAAATGGGCCTTGCTTTCCCTATTATCCACCCATTCCACCACAGAATTATCCTCCTCAGTGTACTGGATGGCAGGAAGCTGAGCCCAATCCTTTGGGTATGTATCGCTCACATTCGCTGTAATATCCTTGATCGCCTCATATACCTGATCTTTCACATTGATCATTGATTTCCACCAACCTCTCTCATAGCTGCCTGCAAATCGTTTCCTATTGCCTTTATAACGTGTTTTTCCATGGATTTCAGCGCCGGGTACATGAACGGCTGAGCCGGTTGCCCTTCCGTGGAATGAAAACCGCCCTCTTCATCCTGCCACACCCACCCATCCTGCCGGTATGCCACCGGAACATTAGGAGAGATCCCCGTGTGGTTTGCTTCGCCCACCGGCCCGGTGCCAAATTCTACATAGGGAGCATATGCTTTATTGGTGTAAACACAGCCGATAGTTGCATCCGCATCCTGCTCCACCTTTGTATATATGCTGTTTCTGAGCTCTCCTGAAGATACACCAGGGATCGGATCACCTTTAGGGTAGTATACCGGGCACAGCTTCACCGCCACACCCCTCACCACTTCAGCCTGCCGCTTCACAGATTTATATACAATGGGCTCCATGCTCCCCAACTGATTAAATTTTCTCATTAAGCTCTGCACACCGTTTACTGCCATTATATTATCCTCTCCAACTCCATCACCTTCGGGCTGTACTCCGGTTTTATGGAAATGATTTTATAATCCGGCACGGCTTCCGGCCCCACGAACACACAGATGCCATCGCCTTCCTGCATGGCCTCACTTCCCCCATATTCCATATTTTTGATATAGGAGAGCCTCTCTCCATACATTTCAGCCTGCACTTTGCCGCCCGCAGGCCATATGGTTGCCTTGATCTCCACCGCTTCCTCATATTCCACAATGGAGCCGCCCTCACGATCCTTCCCCGTTCTCCTCCTTCTCAGGTGGTAACTCTTCATCAGGCTCCTTCTCATACGCATGGCCGCCGATCCTCCCTAATCTGTACCGTTTGATCACGGTTTCAATATCTCTTGGAATCTCCGCAAATGCTGAAGAGATCCCGCCTTCACTCCGGCTTGTTTCTCCCTGCATTCCCAGGCGATTGTAAGCCACCGTTGCCCACTCTCTCACCGCAGGCTTCAGTGGATAGATCATTTTGCTCCGGTTTGCCAGGGAGAGCACCTTTTCCTCTGCCATTGACAGCAAAAGGGAGAGGAGCTCTTCATCCCCCTCTCCCGTTATCTTTTTGAGCATTTCCAAATCTGTCACAGTACCGCCTCCCGCTTAATGGTTCATAATCATGGCCACAAGAGTATCTTTATTCATGTTTGCATACCCCTGGATCCCCATTCCTTTGGCAATCTCCCTCAGCTCAGCCACCTTTTTCCCATTCAGCTCTGCAAGCCGTTCATCCCCTGCACCATTCAGAGGATCCTCTCCTCCCTGGCCGGTTTTCTCTTCTCCTGCTCCCGCCTGCTTCTCCTCTCCGGTTCCTGCTTTTTCTCCGTCACCGGTTCCTGCTGCCTGCTTCTCTTCTTTGCCCTCCGTGGCCTTCTCAGCGGCCTCAGGAGCGGCTTTTTCGGGTTCTTTGGTATTTCCCCCCGCCTCACTCTTTTTGAGGCCTTCCTGAGGCTTATTTGCCGCTTTCCCTTCAAGCTCCTCCCTGGTTGCCGCCACCAAATAGCGATCCGCATCCTTCCGACACGCTTTTACCGCATCTGCATTGTGGCACTCCTGAATATTTCCGGTTTTCTTGTTTAAGATGAACATTGTTGGCCCTCCTTCCTTAGTTTTTATTTGCCGTCAATACAGAGATACACTTGGGCTGCAATACCTTGGCACCGTACACATGCAGGCCCTTCACAGCATCAGAGAATCTCTTCTCAGGCCGGAATGCCTCAGTTTTAATGATCTGCTCAGCATAGGAGCCTGCTGCATTGGTTCCGGCAATGATCTTGTACTTTGTTCCTTCAGTATTCGGCACATTGTTGGAGAGCCAAATCCTGAAGCCTGCTGCCACACCGATCTCCCCGCCCTCAATCAGGGCCTTATTGTAATCCGTGCCATTCCCCACGAATCTGCTATCTTTCAGCAAAAGTCCATGATACCATGCCGGAATAACTGCCCATCTCCCAATCGTGGGCACGTTCTTCTCTGTCAAATCCGTGGAAAGATCCACCAGGTAATCATAGGCATTATCTTTTGCCGGTACAATGGGCGCTGTATCGCTTCCCAGGTTCTCTCCATTGTTCTCAGCTCCCAAATACAAAAGGTTTGCCAGGAAGAGATCCGTTGTGTCATTCATGGCATATGCTGAGCGCTGCATGGCCCCATCCATGAGCTTAGGGTTTACCTGGGCAGCGTCCACATCATCAATGGAAAAGTTGAAATATTTTGCCTGATCAATGGTGAGTGTGTTCTGATCTCCGTTCAGCTCCTCCGGATCGTCAATGTCCTTCCCTTTCGTATAGTCTTTAATGGTGACATCCCCGATCTGATTGATCTTTACGGTATCACCATAGTTTTTGATCTCCCCCTCATAATCCCGGTTTACCAGGGCGGCATATACATGTGCCTTGTCAAGGTGTGCCAAAAGCCTGGCGCTCCAAATTGTGGGGATAAAATTTGCTACTGACATTTTTTCTTTCCTCCTTTATTTGCTTTATTTTTCTGCCTGCATGGCCGCCTGCACCGCTTCCCAATTCTTATTTATCTCAGCAGGGCTCATTGCCCTAATCTGCTCCATGGTATATGCGGCATGATCTCCGGCCTTTTTCGGCGGCTTCCCGCCGCTCAGACGGTCATTCACCGCCTTTTCAACTGCCTCCTGAAATGCTTTTCCCACAGCCTCTATTGAGGCGCTGCATTCCTCGGCACTGGAATAATTCAGCACAGCGGCCAGGGAAACGGGGAGCCCCTTCTCTGCAAGCTGCTCCTTTGCCGTTGCTGTGAGCTCTCTTTTGGTGAGAGCCGCTTCTCTGTCGGCAATCTCCTTCTCTTTCTTCTCCCGCTCATACTGTGCTTTCTGCTCAGCGTTCATTTTGGCCATCTTCTCTGCCTCAGTTACAGCTTCCTGCACTTTGGTATTGAGTTCAGCCTGCATTTTGCTCCGGTTTGTTTCCAGGGCCTTGCCTACTCTCCGATCAAATTCTGCCTGATTTTTCGGATCCTTTAAAAAATCATCAAAACTCATGGGAGAGCCTGCTGCCTGGCCGGTTCCTCCTTCAGCTCCCTGGCCTGCCGCCCCTTCTCCTCCTGCTGCCCCCGGCTCTGCTCCGGCTCCTCCGGCATTTCCTGAGGTTCCTCCACCTCCGGCCCCACCGGCACCGCCTCCTGCTCCACCGTCCGGCTCAGCAAAAAACTGTAAATTCATGGGCATAACACAATGCGCCCGGCCAAAAATCCTGCTTACTCCATAATGATTGTTCATAAATTTCATATTGTTCTTTTCCTCCTATATGCCCCTGCATTTCCTTTTCAGGCCCCACAGATTCATTATTTTGGTTTTCGCCTGCCTCTTATTTTCGGCCCTTGGCAGCGCCGGGCCTGCCTCTCACCCTCGGCATGGGAGATAAATGGATCACCGCCTTCCTATGCCACCACTTCCCAATCCTCTGCCAGGCAATCCCCTATTGAGGGCACCCACATGGAATGAGAGCCATCCACATTCTTGATCTGAAGATAGGGATTGCACACAAATAGCTCACCCTCATTCATTCCCCATGCTTCCGCTGTCTGCTTATTGCATGGAATCCCCTGAGGATAGCCTTTTTGATAGACTACAAACATCCCTTTTCCATTCCACCCGGCCCTTCTCAATCTCTTCCCGGCCTTTAAGGCTTCCAGTGCTTCTCCAAAATTCATGCTCAGATCCTCCTCTCTTATTTTTGTATACAAAAAGAGCCATGCACTCTGCACAGCTCTCTGTATCTCTGCTTTATTCAATTACTTCCTCAATCCCATTGTGCCCCTTCCTCAGGGTACAGCTCCAAAACGTCATAATATTTCGGAATCTCTGAAGGCTTCCGGCCTTCCTTTAGGGCCGTGAGCACTTCGATCTTTTCGTCTAACATTTTTTCACTGTCCGGATCAAAAAATTTTGCCACCAGGCTATCACTCACTTCAAGCAAAAGAGAGAAAATCTTCTCCCGCTTCTCAATATATTCCTGATCGCTCATGCTCAATCACCCACTTTCTTCAGCATTTCCTCCACCAGGGCATCCAACGCTTCCACCAGTTCCGGCTTATCCTCTCTCAGCATATCAATAAGATCCGGCCTGGTCACGCTCATGGCCCCATAGTTTGCTATTATCTCCGCTTTTCTTGCGTCCATAGATCGGTAATAGGCAGAGCCATGGCCATACAGCACCGCCCCGCTATCCCTGGCAGCTCCACCGGATAGGGCATCATATATATCCTGAAGTTGCCCAATGCCGCCGCCCATGGCATCCCTGCTCATGGTGTCTATTTCGTCATTCATAAGAGTATAGAGCTTTTTCCGCTCCTTCTCATATTGTTTGTATTTCTTTATATCGCCCCACACATTGGGGATCCCGTCTGAATAATATTGGTTTGTCAGCTCCTCCACCTTTTTCATACATGAGGCCTTTGCTGCCTCCCTGATCCGGTTGCACTCCTCTTTATACTCTTTGAAGAGGGCCCCGGCCTTCTCTCCAATATCCGGCTTTACCTTCGTGAGCGCTTCATCCAGTACCTTGGCCGCCTGGGAGCCTCTGAAATGCCCATGGCCTGCCAAATCCTCTCTCAGGTACAGATCAATGAGGTGCATATTCTCATGCAGCGTGGTATTCACAGCGCCGGGCCCGGTTCCTGCTGCCACCTTCGGGATCGTGAGCTTCACCTCCACCAGTTTCCCGGTACTTGGCCGGTATGAAGAAGTTACAGCATGGCTCTTTGCGTGTGATATTTTGAAGGGAATGCCCTGGGAAACAATGCTCTCCATTTTCTTCATGCTGTTATACAGCTTCACAACCTTGGCATCCGCTCCCTTCAGCTTGTTCACATAATCAATGAGGGCCTGAGTGCTCTTTGCCTCTGCCTTTTCCGTGAATGCTTCCGGGAAGTTCTCTATTTTCATTTCCTCAGCTTGCACCTTTATATTACCATCGCCCTGCTTCTTATGCAAGCTCTTTCCCTTGGCCTTTTTCTTCCCTTCAGCCTTCTCTATGGCCGCCTTATTCTGCTGATACCATTTTTTATAGTTCGTTGAAGCGGGCACCAGTTTATTCTCACCGGTTTCCGGATCCCTGGCCCGCCGCTTCAGCCCTGGCACCACATCCCCTCCCAGGTGAATGATCGTTGTTGATCTACAGAATGGGTGCATAGGGTTCATATTTACACCCGGTACAGCGTCTTTTACCGGAAAAACCTTGCCATCCAACTCTTGGCACTGTTTTGAGGTTCTCAGATCCAGTGTGGCCACATACTCATAATACTCAGCGTCACATTCATCATAAGCCGCAAGCTGCATCTGTCCTGAAATGAAATTGCTCTCAGTCCTCACAAGCCTCCGGGCCTCAAAGGAGCCTGCTGCATACTTATTGGCGATCTCCCTGGCCATTTCTCCCTCTGTCTTTCCGGTGAGCATTCCCAGGATCATCTGCTCCTTCAGCTCACTGGCCAGGCCCTTGGTATTATCCCATATTCTTGCAGAGTAATTCCTCCCGCTCCACTTGGAATTTAGGAGCATATTGATCATTTTGGGATCCACCGCCGAAAAGCTGAATTGAAAACCAACCCTCCTCTGCACATTGTAGATCTCCCGGTAATAGGAATTTTTTGCAAGGTCTTTATAGTGGGAAGTGGTGATCTTCTTTTCCTGCTTATATACCTCCTGCATCATGCGGTCTATTTCCGTCTGAAGCTGCTCCAATCTTTCAATCCGGGCCCCGTATGCCTGGCTTTCCAGTTTGGCCAAAAGATCCGCATATCCCGGATCCGTCTTTGCTTTTCCGGCCAGTGCTTGCTTCAGCGCCGCTATATCGTTTTTATTCTTCAGGGTATTCAGCAGGGCCATGGCATCCTTATCTGTCAGCCCATGCCGATCCTTGAATTTATCGTATATTTCATCAATTCTATAATTGAGCTGCCGGGAAGCCTTTGCATATATGTCTGCCAGTTCCCTGGATACCGTTTCAGCGTCCTCCATGTATTCAAACATGTTTTGAGCCTGCCGGTTTTCCCAATATCCCACTCAGATCACCCCTTGCTTCCTGCTGCCTGCTGCTTCTCCTTTTCCTCTTCAGCCTCTTCTTTGGGTTCCTCTTCAGCCTCCCCATCCGGATCAGTTTCTTCCTCCTCAGGCTCCTCTTCCTCTCCAAATTCAGGCGGCTCATTGGCTCCCATTCCAAAAAGTTCCTGCTGCCGCTTTACCTCTTCAGCCTTTTGCTTTGTCACCTCTTCAATCTCATAATCCGGATCTTCCACAAAGGGCAGGAGCTTCAGCAGCGTTTTGGCCGAAACATTATCTTTCAGATTAGCCACAATCTGAGCCAGTTCCAGGAGATTCTTAGGCAATGCCCGGCTGAAGGTTGCCATGATTGAGCCCGCCTCCATGAGAATGGCCTTCATGCTGAGGAAATTGCAGTATAGCCGGATCCTCTTCCTGAGGCCTTTTTTATACTGTCTTTCCTTTACCTTCGTGATCATTTCCAGGCCCAGGAGCTTATACTCCATAGCCACACCGGACACATTACCGGCAAAATTTTCATCCATGAAGTTGGGTACATGGCTGAAATTGTAAATATCTTCTTTTATGGCCTTCCTGAGCACCTCTGCCCCATTTTCATCCATTTGCCTGCTCAGGTATTCCGCTTTTGCGTCCTCAGGCAGTTCCAGGAGCTTATTCTCTCTCAGCTTCTTTTGTGCCTCCGTGGTTTCCTCTTCATCATCCCCTAAAATAGCCCCATACAAGACAAGCACCGCATCAATGAATTGCTCTTTATCATTGATCCGGTCACTCATTAAAGTGTTGTATGCGTCTATCAAAGGGATCTGCTGCTCAAAATCCCCTATGGCCTCTTTATTGTTCAGATACTCTATGATCTGAGGCTCACCAAAATAATGCTGCACCGGCTCCTCTGTCACAAGTTGGGAAATGTCCGATCCGCTGTCAAGAATATTCAGCACATATGTATAGTTGGCTGTGCTCACCGTGGCCACATATGTATATGTGTCCTGCACAGAGTTCTTTTTCTTGTAGTAGTACACCCCACAGAGCTCATTTTCTTCTATGGTGTCATCCACCACTATGAAGGTGGATAATGGAGAGATATTCTTGGAAACGGGGGCCGCCTCTCCCTCTTTTGCATACACATATTCATAGGCCAGTCCAAAAATACTCATATCTAACGCATTATCCGCATCCACGTCATCCACATTGGCATTGTCAAAGGCTGTGAGTAGCGGATCAATGTCCTGCTGCCCGCTGTTTGAGTATGTGACCGGGTTCCCCATGAAGTACCCCGTGGCCGTGTCTGAAATATCTTTGGCATGGTTGCATGTTACTTTGCTATTGGGTGCCTCCTTCTCCCGCTTCCGCTCCTCAATTTTATGGTGCCCATCATAATACCTTTTATTTTTCAGCAGGCGGGCCACCATGCCCTCATGCTTCTTTACCAATGTGAGAATAATGCTTTTATTTAGATTTCTTTCGTCAAATTGTTCTGCCGGATATGTAAAGCGCTCCACTCTGCTCCCTCCTATCTCAGGCCCCTCTTGGCCTTATTCCGTATCTTAGCTTTTTTATTCACCATTTCATCCTCTAGGGCATAGCGACATGCATCGATCGAATGGTTGTCTTTGTCAGGGTACGATCCTTTAAAATTCCCGTTTTTGTCCTTTTCCAGTTCGTATGAGGAAAACTCACGGGCCGCATTCGGGCACCTCACCGGATCAATGATTATCTCATCCAAATCGTCAGACAAATAAGCCACACCAAAATCCACCGATCCGGGCCCCTTCTTGGCCGGGTACACCCTCAGGCCCAACTCATTGAAGGAAGATATGGAGCGGGGCTCCTCTGAATCTGCTGTTATGATCTTATTGTCCGGGTTTAGTTTCTTTATCTCTGCCACGGCCTTCCGGGTTTTAAGGTTCACCTGGTACAGCTCAGCAAAGATATAAAGCCGCCTCTGCTTCTTATTCAGGTGCATTCTTTCAAACGCAAGCGGATCCGCCGCAAAACCAAAATCCAGGCCTTGCTTAATCTTATCAAAGATCGCTATCTCTTCATCCGTGATCTCCCTCAGGATCACATTATCAAATACTTTTCCACCGGTTCCAGTAGCCTCTCCCAGGTACTCATGCCGGTATGCCATTCTTTTCCGTTTTTTCAGCTCCTCAGCCTCAATGAAAAATTGCTCTCCCAACCAACTCCTGGGCACCGTCAAATATGTGGAATGGCTACACAGCGTATCATCCCGCACCTGAAGCACATCCTGATTTACCCATGAATTGAGGCTTTTTGGCGGGTTCCATGTGTAAAATACCACATACTTATCACCGCCACGCATTAAAGACTGATTTATTTTTCTTTCATCTTCATCCCCTTCAAATTCAGCCCGCTCCTCATACCATATGTATTTAAAATAGCCCTTCCTCAGCTTGATTGACTTTGACTTGTTAGGATCATCACAACCCCTGAATACAATCCGCTGCCCCGTTGGCTTATAGGTCAGCCTCAGAGGAGAGAGGGTTATTTTCCATAAATGGCTTACTTCCAGGGCATCTATGGCCCACAAGAGCTGCTCAAAAACGCTCTCAGCCAGGGTATTGCCCACTTTCCTGAAGCAGGCGGCATTCGCATTGGGATCCTGCATCATGCCGTATATTATTTCCAGGCTCACAAATGAGGATTTAGTGGAGCCTCTGCCTCCGTATAGCTTATAGTGGGTATGTTTACCCTCCAAAATATCCCAATGAATATCATAGAATTGTGGTGCAATGAGATCAGAGAGCCTAATCTCCATCCGGTGCCCTTGGTATATCGTTTATTATGGTGACGGGCTCCAATTTCCCGGTGATCTCCTGCTTATCTACAAATAGCCGGTATCTTTTGCCCAATAGCTCTGCTGCCTTGGTTCTGTCCTGAAGAGAGGGATCCAAATCAAATTGATCACGCTCCTCCCCTCTCATTACCCTTGTAAGATATTGCAGCACCTCCTCAGCGCTTGCCACCCTTTTCTCTTCCAGTTCTGCAAGCCTCAAATCTATATATTCTTTTAGGTAAGGTTTTGTCAGGTTTTCACTTCCCATGGCTTTGGCCGTTTTTTCAGAATATCCGGCCAGTTTTGCGGCCTCCGTGGCATTCAGTGTGGTTATGTAATGATCACAGAATGCCGCTTGCCTTTCGCTCATTATCCGCTTCAGCTCCTCCATTCTCTCCATCTGCTGCTTTTCCATGTTCATTCACTTCCTTCCATTTCTCTGCCAGGTATTTCAGCAGCTTCACCTTACTGAAGAAAACCTCTCCATCCCGGTTCGGGTGATCTTCCCATAAAATCAGCTTTGTGCATAGCCTCTCCTGGCTCTCTGAATAAAATTGCTGAGTATTTATCTTGTATACAATGCCCTGCCGCCTCAGGGCCTTCAGTAAATTATTGATTTTCCCTTGTACGTTCACCCTTCCCCCTCCTTTGCACACGAAAAAGGCACCCACGCACTGAGGCGGGATGCCCTTTCCTTCAGGTTTCAATTCATAAGGGGATAAGCCAACAAATTTTCACCTGATAGCATTATAGATCATTTAAAATGAGAATTGTGAGAAAGTTTCATTTTTTTCTTTTTTTTCTTTTCCGGGTGTTCCTTCAGGTACTTAGTGAGTAGCTTCTCCGGGTATGTTCGATCACAATTCATGGCGGCGGCCACCTTATCCCAGGAGAGCCCCTCTTCATACCTCAGGCTTATAATTCTCCGGATCCTGCTGTCATTTATGCCCTTTATGTACTGAGATATTTTAAACTCAGCATCCACCGCCTGCTGCCTTCGCTTCAGCAAAAGGAGCTCACTCTCTGTCAGTTCCCTCCGGCGCTTCCGGCTTTCTTGATTGTCTACCCCGGTTATTGTCTTGGTTATTCGCACATATGGGAAGTCGGGCATGGAAGCCTGCACTCTATCCGTAACTTTTCCCACCCTCTGCCCCTGCATTTTTTCAACCTTGGCATCCAACTCCTGGATCTCTTTCCTGAGATCCAATAATTGCTCTAACTCACTTTTTGTCACCCTTCAGCACCTCCTAATTGAATGGGAGCCCTTCATAATCCTCAGGCGGCTCCATATAACCGCCTGCTGCCGGGCCGGTGTTCCCCTGCTTCCCATCGCAGAATGTAAAGCCTTCACAGATAAACTCTGTATAATATACTTTGCTTCCATTCTTTTCATAGGATCCACTTTCTGCCCTGGCACATATTCCGATCCTCATTCCCTTCTTTAAGTGTTTCTCAACAAATTCCCCACGGCCTCCCAATGCTTTGAAGGTGAGAAAATCTGCCTCCCTCTCATTTCCCTTCTTTGTCGGTCTGTCTACTGCCAGGGTAAACCTTGCCACACATACCGGCTTTTCTCCCTGGCTGTATCTCACTTCGGGATCCCTGGTGAGCCTCCCTATAAAATTACAGCTATTCACCGCCTGCTGCCTCCTTTCCATGTTTTAGCCCTTGCCTATATCCAACCACAAACTCAGGCCCCTCTTTGCATCCGCAATTCTTACAGATATATTCTCCCGTCCTACTGCCCCGATCAAATTCATGGTATTTGCAAGAATCTCTCTTTTTGCTGTTCTCATTGATCTGTTGGCATATTTCTATTTGCCGTGGATCCATGCCTTTAGCTTTCATTTTTTCAATGTCAAACACATTACACCCCCTTGATCTTGGTTGCTATCATATCCGCTGTATGGGTATAAAGCACATTCGGGCACCGTTTCACAGCTTCCGTGTAATATTTCCACTCTTTACTGTCTGCAAAAGCTCCCATGTGATACCGGATACATAGCTTTTCTTCCACCGTGAGATCAATGTGGCCCATGAGCATGATCAAGCTCTTATCTCCATGCCCTGGCCACAGCGCCTCCTCATTCCATACTGCCTGCCCCGGCCCATATACCGGCCCGCCGCCCTGGTCTACTGATACAACCTCCTGCTGTATCACATAATCATCCATTTTACACACGTCATGCAACATTCCCACCACGGCGGGGCTCTCTTTCCTCTGCCACTTCAGGCCCAATTTATCAGTGAGCATGATCAGCTCATGTGTTACCTGAAGGCTGTGATCAAATAGCGTTCCCTCATAGGAAGCATGGTGCTTCATGGAAGCCGGTGCCGTATAATATCCCACTTCCTCCAACCAATCCAGGAGCCTGCTGCCGCCCACATTCTCAAAAAACTGCTGCATGATAATCTTTTTACTTTCCATTTTCAGCTCTTCCAATTTCTTCCCTCCTATTTCTTCTCAGTCAATGCCTTGGCCACCGCTATGAATAGCGCTATCAGAATCATAAGCACCAGGGCCGCCAATACGATCAGGCACCCAGCCCCTATCATTTTTAGAATCGTCCACATGATTTCCATTTTGCTCCCCTCCTCTCATAAGCTCTGCCGCCTTTATGATCTCTCTTCTCAGTTCTTCCATGCCTGCTGCCGCATTTAAAGCCGCCTCATGGACTTGGCGGGCCATTTCCTTCAGCCCTTCGCCTGCTGCCCTCTGTGCCTCTCTGAGGCGCTCATGGAGCAGCTCAGGCCAGCGCTCTGCCCACCATGCCTCATACTGCTCCGGGTTCATTCCATATATTTTCTTGAATTGCTTTCTTTTCTGCCGCCTATTCAATAGCCGCCTCCCTTCTTGGATCCATGAAGCGCTCCCTCTGCTCCCTGAGGAGCTTTTGCATTTTCTCCTCAAACCTATGGTCCAATACCTTGCAATCAGGAGAGGCGCTGAAGGAAATGCTTAGGCCTCCATGCTCAGGATCGCCGGTGTCAAAATTGATTAAATACCCACATTCCTCCTCGTTATATTCCACAGTGCCGGTGAGCCACCGCCTGCCATCCTCCCAATCCCGCACCCGTACCACATCGCCCTCATAAATCTCCTGGCCTTCCATATCCTTCCGGCCAATTTGAAACATGATACAGCCGGGCCCCATTCGGATCATGCCCTCCCATCTCATATCCTTCAGATCAATTCCGAACACTACCCCATCCCGATTCAGCAGATAACGGAAAGTATTCTCTGTTACGTTCTCCGGCATGAGCATTTTCCCATCCTGCCATATTCTGAATTTATGCCCCATTCTGCCTCCTATCTGTAAAAATTGTGATTGCCTACCGTCTTTATGTATTCCAAATTTTCAGAGTGCCAGGTGTTCTCCCCATTGTATACAGCTTCAAAATATAGGGCCCCTTCACTTTCATCCCACCCGTCAATGAGCACCATATCCAGGGCGGCCCAACACTCTGCATTAGGCTCCACCCGGTTAAACCGGCCATTTTCTACCGGTGTAAACTGCCCATCCTCAAAAATTACCTCCTCTATGGTATCCGGGAAGGCGCTGCTTTCTTCTCTATTCAGCACCACCCGGATCACCATTGCCTTCCCTTCTATGCTCTCACCCTCTGCTTCAGCCATTGCAAGGCGGGCCAAAAGGTACTCATTGCGGGAATTGCCGGATCCTGATTGTGTTTCCTGAATAGGCTCCTGCTGCACTCTTTCGGGCTCCGTGGCCTTATGCGGGAGCTCTCCGGCCTCCGTTTCCTGCTGAATCTCTTCCACCGGCTCCTCTGCCGCCATTATTTTGCATATTATGGCCGCCGCAATCAGAATGGCCGCAAATATTACTGCTGCCCTCCTGGCCGCTCTCAACCTCCTCCGGATCCTCCGCTTTTTCTTCACATATACTACACGCAAAGAAGGGCTCCCGGCTCCCCTTAATGAAAAAGCCTTTGCATTTCCCGCTTGCGTCCTTCTCTGCCTTCTTGCATTTCTCTCCCAGGATCGGCTCTCCCGGACTTGGATCGGGTAACTTTTCATTGCAAATCCCCTCCAATGCTTTCATTACTGCTGCCCCCTTCAAATTTTGTGAGCTCCATCTCCTGCTTCTCCTCATTAAACTGGATACTCAGGAAAGTTTTGCATTGCAAGCAGCGCCCGGCCCCCTGGTTGATCCCCATTTCCATGAATATACTTTTGCAGATCCACAGCTCCCTCCCGCACTCCGGGCATATCCCTTTATACCTTGTCCTTTTGTCCTGCTCCATTGTTCGCACCTCTCAATCTATTTCTTTCTTATCAACTGTTAAAGTCGGGTTTACCAGTTTGATCCACTCCATTGGTATTTTCCCATTAGTTTCTCTCAGCAGATCATTGATCCCTTGCGCTGCCTCCCCTTTTGTCACATACTGCTCAAATGAAAATTCTATTCTTACCGTTTTAGACACATAATCATCCAAAACTACCGGCACCGGATTTTTATATTTTCCCAATTTTATTCCTCCTTAAAATTTGCTTGCTTATCCCCTTATAACCCCACCGCCGCAAAGGCGGCGGGATTGATATTGATTATTTTTTGATACTGAAGCAGACGGGCACCCGGAGAGCGTTGGAGCAACTGGAGTAGTAGGCATTGCCATAGTAGCTGATACGGCAGGCATAGGTAGAATAGCCCGCACACACAGACAGCAGCCACCAGTGGGCCCTCTCTCCGTCCTGGTCAAATTTCACCCGGTTCCTGGGATCCTTGAAGAGCTCAAACTGCTGCCCTTCCTCCACTTCAGAGGCCCAACTATCGCCAAATACCTCAAATTCAGACGGGAGCCACAGCTTCAGCATGAAGCGCTCCTCTTTCCCTTCCACAATCTGAAGGCACTCCCTCTCACTGATCACCGCCTTCAGCTCCTCAGGCAGGATGGCCCATACCTCCTCATTCAGATACCGGCACAAATCCGATTCTTTAAAGCCTCCGGTGCTTCTCCCGTTCTCATTCCACACCACACGCTCAGCCAGGAGATCCTTGCTTACAAATTTCACCTCTTCCTCTGTAATATCTGCCACCACATACACCATTTTCTGCCCGGTGAGCAGATTATCAGAGATTTCATCCCCTACTTTCAAAGAGCCTGCTGCCACCAGTTCCTTCACCTGGCCCCAATTTGTTTCCTCTGTCCTTTTCTTTGTGATTTCCATATGTTTCTTATCCTCCTTATATTTTCTCAGGCTATTGGCCGCCTGCTGCCTTCTGTAATTCTTCCATGGTTTTCTCTGCTTCCTTATCCTCTGCCCCTGCTGCCACAAGTGCAATATGGATCGCCCTCGGCTTTACCTCTCCAATCCCTTTTATTTTCCGTATTTCTTCCAGTGCCGTGGGGAGATTGAAGGAAGGAGCCGCCTGCTGCCGACCGGCCTCATATCCTGCTGTATATCCCCGCTCATAATATCCGGCAATATGGCTCTCCATGGTGCTGTGATCCATTTTCCGGATCCGGTCAAATTCTTTCCGGTTTACCTCAACCGCCTTTTTCTTCTTTGCCATCCCACTACCCTCCTATGCAAATTTGATCTGAGCTTCGCTACAATCGATCCTCATGTGTGGCATCCGCTCTCCTACTTTCAAGTATCCACAGTTTGCTTCCACCAATTTCTGAGCCATAATTGGCACCACGCTATTACCAATTCTTGCCACCTGCTCCTTTACCGGATACTGCTTGAAATTTATATCACGGTCAATTATGTAATCAGGTGGAAAACCCTGCATGATCTTCAGCTCCTCCGGCTTCAGCATTCTCAAAAATATATCATTCAGAACATACTTCTCACCATTCAGCTCCACAATGGCGCTCACCAGGCCAAAACGATCCTTTGTTGTAATTGTTCCCAATGGGCTGCTCAACGTCTGCCCACACCCGGCCCCATAATATTTGATCAGAAATGCAGTTATCAGGCCAAAATGCCCCGGTGAGGTTGTGATTGTGTGAAGCGGCTCATTGCACCCCTGCCCGATCCCTGATTTATAGAATTTTGTTACAAAGGCCGTTACCAGGCCATACCGGTTGCTTGTGTCAATGGTTTTTATGGGCTCTTTGAGTGTCTGCCCCCTTGCATCCCCTTCTTTCTGCTCCCCGTGATACTGAATCAGAAAAGCATAGGCTTCACTGTTTTTCACTTCATAGGGATGCGGATTATTCACCACATACTTCAGGAAACCATTGGCAATCCGCTTCATTGTGGCCTCTGCAAGCGGCTTTTTCCGGTCAAATATGCTTTTTCCCAAATCCGACCAATCAATATATTTCCCGCATTCTTCCCAGGGCTTCAAGCCGCCTGCTGCCCCTTTTGCATGTGTGGGCTCCGGCCAAATTATTTCCCGGCCATCCTTCCTGAAAATTGCATACCACCGCCGCCTCGTTGTTGGAGCTCCATAATCTGCCGCCACCAGTTCCCTACTGTCAAACTGATAGCCTAACCCTTTCATGGCATTTATAAACTTTTGATAGTCCTCACCTTCCCGCTCCTTTATCGGGCGGCCATTGTCATCCAGTGGCCCCCATTTTTGAATCTCTTCCACATTCTCCATGATAACCACATCCGGCCTGATTGCTTTTGCATGTTTATATACTGCCCATGGCAGAATCCTCAGCCCTTTTTTCGTGGTTGTGATCCCTTTGCTTTGCTGTGACTTGTGCAGTCAGGGCTTGCCCACATAAGGGAAACATGCCGGCCATTTACATACTTTTTCAGATTTACCTCAAAAATATCCTCTGTCAGGTGTGTGGTGGTGGGATGGTTTACTGTGTGCATTCTGATCGCCTCCGGATCGTGATTGATTGCTATATCCACAGTTCTCCCTAATGCCATCTCAATTCCCACGCTTGCACCGCCACCGCCTGCAAATGCGTCAACTAACAGATCTCTCATTCTTCTCACCATCCAATTTTCCGACTTCATTCCCCCAACAATCCCAACCGCTGATATTTTGCCGAGCAAAAAGCTCTATGTAATTCAGATCATCACCCATAAGCTCCCGGATCTTATCCCGTACCACTTCCGGCTTCTGAGAGTGTGCCTTCACTGATTCCTCTATAATTTGACTTACGCTATTGCTCTTTCTGCTTGGCTTCCCTCTCACTCCGATAAAGCAAGCCTCTGTATTGCCTCTAGTCCACCGGCCCAGGCCAAAAAATTTCCCTTTTCCGCTCTTGTTTAACTTTATCCACTGGAAGCCTATGGTTTTATACTTAAATCCCCATGCCTCCATGAGCTCAATGCCTTCCTTCAGCATTGGATATGTGATCCACATGAAAATAACACAATCCTTTGCCGCCAACTCCTTCACCGGTAAATCCTTTATATCCTGAATTTTCATGGTGTCATAATGGAGAGCACATGCTCCATTGCATTTCTTATCCTGGTATCTCCACGGCGGATCCGCATAAATCACATCATACTTTTTCACCGGGGAGAAAATATCTATTTCAGCCATTCCTTCACTCTCCTCCTATCTGAGCCAGGTTTCCACAATCACCGGATCCTCACCCTCTGCCGGTTCAAGCCGTATTGTGAAGCCTGCTGCCTTTATATCTTTTCTTATCTCCTGAAGCGTTTCCCTCTTAATGAGCGTATTTGTGGGCAGATTCCTGGCCCCTTCCCACACCCTGGCCACATAGGCATCCGGGTAATCTTTGGGATTCTTATACACCACTATCAGTGGGAACCTCAGATCCGAAAAATCCACTTGCCTCATGCTCTCCATGAGCTTCTCCTGCTGCATCCTCTTCCTCCTCTAAATAGCTTTTTCCAAATTCCTGCATCCACTTCTCATGCCCATACTTTGCTTCAAAGGCTCTTTGTGCAATCTGCTTCAGCCTCCGATCCACCTCTGCATTATTGTGTGGAGCCTCCGGCCCGTTCTCATGGTGCCGCTCAGTGCACATATAGCCCCACAGCCCATAGTGCTCTGCTTTTTTCCTGAAGGCACCGAACCGGCCATATATAAAATGGTGCTTATGCAGGCCGGTGTGCTTCAGCTCTCCATAATATCCACGCTTCTCAGCTTCCTCCCTGCACAGATAGCACTCCCTGATCCGGGTGTCCTGAATGATACTTTTAGCCATTGAGCACCTCCCTGAGTTCTTTCACAATCTCCTGCTCCTCATATAGCGCCTGATCTTCTGAATAAATTACCGCCATATTGGCTATGGTTATGGGGATCCCCCACTCCCTGGCCTTTAGGATCTCTCCCTTCATTCCTTCAGAAATGTTGGTGAAAATCCTCAGCTCCATGCAATCCCTCAGGAGCTCTAACCCGATCCTCATGCCTGCTGCCCTTTGTGACTTCACATCATCGTTGAGCACCTGGGAATAAAACAAATGAGGGCAGATCGGGATCTTCCCCTCCTCGATCACCATCATGCAAAAGAATTTTGCAAGCTCCAAATTTGTGGCCTTCTCTCCCCTGCTGCCATATTGTGAGCACACATAAACTCTTTCCATGCTCTCCTCTTTTTCCAGTTCCCTGAGCTTCACCTCTGCCTCATGGGCGCTCATATTGTACTTTGGCCCTCTCAGCTTCAGGAGCTCCTCAGCCGCCTGCCCCATCTCTCTCATGTTTTCTGTTGTCAATTTCTTTCCTCCTTCCTACCAACACGGCCTAACCGTGTATGGATCCATAAAATCTAATTCTTCCGGATCGGCATAGGCAATTTGTACCCTGATGCCGGCCCGCACACATTCCACTATTGAATGCACCTCTGTAATACTCCGGTAATTTTCAGCAATGGCATCCATCACCGCATCTGTTACTGCCTCCACCGCCTTCTCAACCTCTTCCCTGGTTCCCTTCACATTCTCCTGCATTGCCTTCCTGATTGTTTCTCTCATGGTTCTGTATTCTTCCAACTCTCCAACTCCTTCCTGAGGTCTGATTGCATTATGTTCTCATATTCGTGGTGATCGTCCTTCATGGTGTAGGTGTGCCTCTTCCCCTTCTCAATCAGCATTTTCCACAGCTCAGCATTTTTCACCGGCTTACCTTTTGCACCGATCCACCCATTCTCCTGCCATTCTTTTGGCCACTCCTGCTGCATGGAGATCAAAATGTGGCTGCACTTGGTAAATACCAGGGCTTTGCATGGTTTTTTCAGAATATGAAAAGCATTGATCATGGCCATAAGGTTCCCCTGGGTTTCTGTACCTTCTTTCACATGCACAAATCCCTGCCGGGTGTCCAGGCGCTCTCCCCGTTTGCACTCCACTAACCACATGGCCACCCCATCTCTCCTGGCCGGGCCTCTCCATGTGCTCTCAATGAATATGCTCACCTCATGCATCCTCTGAATCACCTCCTGGATCAATCTTTTTCATGGTGTAATGTTGATACGGGAGCCCCGTCACCGGGTTTTCACCATTTACCACAGAATCCTTCACAATGTACCAACCTTTTTCCGGCTTCGGTTCCTTCCTCCACCTCCTGCTATGGATCACCTCTTTTTTTGGTTCAGGTATGATCAGATTTCTGCTCCTGGAATAAGAGCAGCCCTCCTCCTCTTCCTTGGTTTCTTTCTTCACTATGTACTCAGCAAGATCCTCAAACTCCCCATCCTCATACAGCGGGTGGAAGCTCTTTGATCCATATTGCCAAAACTTCAGCACCATTTTTTTGGTGTTCAAATTCTGATCTGCTATATCCTCAATGATCAGGTGGTGGTGACATGCTCCTTGTTTCCCTCTCTCCGTGACAGCTATCCACTTGAAGGGGATCCCCGCCTTCTTGTATACCTTTCTCATATCAGACAAGAATTTTCTCAGTTGCTTCTTGGCCTCTTTGAAGGAGCCCGGCCTCAGCTCTTTCTTATAGCTCAGAATCAAATGCCAGTCACCCTCATGGAAATTGGCCAGGATCAACCTCTGCACCTTTTTCTCTCTGTTCGTCTTATTCTGCCGGGCTATGTCCTCAGGTGTCCTCTTCCTCTTCGGCCCCCTCTTCACTCCTGGGGCCCCATAATTACCGGGATAGTATTTTTCGATCTGCTTCACCCATCCCAGGTCATATAATTTTTTTATGTACAACCGTATATCACCCCATCTTTAATATCTTGATCAAGTGTTTAACAAGGCAGAAAAGCCTTGTTTTTAGCGCCTTTTCGCTTGACCTGGATGCCCTAAAGTGATATACTGTTTTTAGGTATCAGTATGTCCTTATGGCATATGCCTGGAGCAGATTTCTCAGATCCGCTCCAGTTTTTTTATGTAAACCATTTTCACACCACCGCCACCTTCCTGGCAGGCATGACCGGATCCGGATGGCGCTCCTTCTCCTGGTTCTCCACTCTTTTCCTTGCTACCTGGATGCAGGCTTTAGTGAAGCGCTCCTCATATCCCTCTGAGAGTGTGAGCTTCACTTTTATATCTTGTTTCATGCCCGTTACCTCCTATCTGCTTTCTAACAATGGTGTGAAGCTCTTCTCCTGAAGGCCTCCCATCATGGCCCACATTCTCTCTAACCGCTCCATTTCTTCCGGTGTTGGGATCTCCGGCTCTTCTCCTGAAGAATCTCCAAAAATCCGGTGTTTTTGTATGAATGCCTCAAAGAGGAGCTCCTGCTCTTCCTTCAGCAAATCCCGGTAAAATTCAAATTCGATCCGGATCTGTACCTCCTGGGCCTTTGTACATTCCACAATGAGAATGCTCCGGGAGCCCTGCCCATACCTCCGGTGGTACTGCCCTTCTTTGTCATTCTTGGCCCGGTATACAATTTGAGAGAGCAGCCGCTTCTCAAACTCTCCTCGGTATTTGATTTCATACCGGGCCACCTGATCCTCCTCAAATTCCAACTGATCCACCCCATACTTCACCATGAGCTGCCTCAGCTTCCGCTCTGCTCCTTCCTTTTCCCCTCCCACCCCACGCTCTGCCAGGGCTTTCAGCTTTTGAAGGAGAGCCTTTTGCTTCTCATTCATTGCCGCTCTCCTCTATCTGCTTCAGGGCCTTCATAAAGGCCTTCAGGTATTCCTCTTCCTGGTTCCAGTTCATATTGATCACATCTTCAGCCAGTACATTCAGAATAACCTTGGCCTGCTGCCGCCTCCGTTCTGCCCTCTGCCGTGGGCTCTCTTCCTCTGCCTTAAATTCTTCCTGCAATCTTGCGATCACACTATCATCCAACGAATTGAGAAGGGCCACAGCCTCCCCATGCCTGCCTTCCGTGATAAGCTGCACCGCCTTCTCCTCCACCTCTGCCCGGTGATCCATTTCTGCCTGTATACGCTTGATCAGGCTTATTTTTCTATCAATCTTCCCCATGGTGAGCCTCCTCCTGAAATTCTTTATATAACTGCTGCCGCCGCTCCTCTGTAATGAGCCCTATCTGCCGGGCAAAATCCAATGAGCCTAAATGTGAGTAGTACCATGCTTTTCTTGCCTCCTCACGCTCTGCACTCTCTATTGCGTGAAGTGTTTCCCTCTTCATTGCTTCCAGGATGTTCTCAGCATTCCCCATGGCCTGCTCAGCGTTCACTTTCTTTCCCGTGAGTGATTCCCCGCACATTGGGCACCATTCAAGCAATGGTGACACTTCCCCGCATACCGGGCAGGCCTCTCCCTGCTCCACCCGGTAAAGAGCCCACTGATCTCCTTTGGGTTCCTCTTCATCCATCCAACCGGAACCGCCACAAGTGGCCTCAGTTGCATTGATAATCATTACCCAATGCCCCTGAAAGCTGCCGCTCTTTTCATATCTCAGAAAATCTCCCACTTCACTCAGGTTGAGCTTCCCTCTTTTCTTCTCCAATACCAGGATGTTGTTATCGTGCATATCGCAATCCCACATTGCCTCAATCTTTGCTGCCGCCATTACAGCTCACCCCCTCTCCTTATTTCTTCAATTTCCTCCTGGATGCGGCTGAGAGCCGCCCTTGCTTCTCTGAGTTCGCTTTCCTTCTTTGCCATTACCTCTGCCCTTGGCAGCATATCCATAATGAGAACCATTCCGAAATTCACATACAGCTCAGCGATCTGCCGTTTTCCTTCCGTTTCACTGATAGCCGGGTGGAAAGTGTATACTCTTTCAACGAGTGCATAATCTGTATCAGATACCACAGCGATCTTCTTTTCCTTCGGTGTAACCTCTGCCACTTTGTTCATAAATTCTTGCTTTGTCATTGCCTTATACCTCCCCAACCTCAACTCTGATCACTCTATCTGTATATCTGCCCCTTCTCTGCCCTGGCCCGATCCGAAACTCTAACCCCATATCATTCAGAATGGTTATGGCTCTTCTTTCCTCTTCCTCTGAATATGGATTGAAAAACTTAGATTCCTTCCCGGACACTTCCGGGTATCCTAAAAGAATATTCAGGGTTTTCCCGTTGTCCTTTGTGCGCTCAATGCCTGCTTTTCTCAGTGCTTCCCTGATTTCGTCAACTCTGATCTTCCTGGCCGCCGCTCTCACTGTTTTCATAAAATCCTTTTCCACTTCCTGGAGCTTGTTTTCATCCACGTTCCTGATCGCATTCAAAAGATCCTCAATTTGCTCACTTCTCCTCATGGCTTATCCCTCCATTTTTTAAATAACTGCCTGCTGCACTCTCGGATCCTCTTCCCGTTCCTGCTGCCTCTCCTGCTTTCTTCCCATATTCTGCCGGGCCAGGAGCAGCTTCACACCGCTGTCAATCAGCAGAAGGCTCTCAGGATCCAGTAACATAAGGTTTTGCACCGTTTTATGAAAATCACTCTGTTTTTTCATGTGCTCCATCTCCTTCCTTTTTGTCAGAATACCTCTTTGCTCTTTTATAATACCTCTTTGCTCTTTTTCTGTCAATGGTTTATGCAGAAAAATATTGCAAAGAAATATTTTTCATGTTATATTACTTTCAGGAGGTGAAAATACATGGAAATGAAGGATAGGCTAAAAGCCTTCAGAAAATATCTTGGTCTTACTCAAAATGATGTTGCTGATCGTCTACATATCAGGCAAACTCATGTGAGTGCTATGGAAAACGGTACTAAAAATATAACAGATCGGACTATTTCAGATATTTGCCGGGAATTTAGCATAAGTGAGGAGTGGCTCCGCACTGGCTCCGGTGATATGCGTATACCGATTGAGAATGAGGCCGCTGCTGCCGTTTCGGATCTCGTAGAAAAGAGCAACCCTTTATATGATGTTATTAAGGGGATCATGGTTGCCTATCAGAAATTGGATGGCCCTTCCAGGGAAGTTATTGATCAATTCATTTTGGATGCCGTTTCTCAGAGAGGCCGCCCACAAAATGCTCCTGAGCCTACTGCTCCTGATCTTTCTGAGCTTACCATTGATGAAAAGGTGGAGCTGTACCGGCAAGAATTAGAACGGGAGAAAAAAGTGGCGGGAGAATCGCAAGCCTTACCAAAAAACGCTTAGAAAAAATGTTACATAGTAGTGAATGGGGATAAATATGAATAGCACAACATTTTTTATTATTACCCTTCTTTTCGGATGGTGTGGCGCTCACAAATTTATCCAAAAGAAGTGCGGTATGGGCCTTCTGTATCTTGTTACTTTCGGATTGTTCGGACTTGGATGGGCCGTTGACTGCTTCCGGGCCCTGCTGCCGGTGCTCCGTCATAAGAACGGCGCTCCTGCTGCCAGTGCTCAGCATGATAATATTGTGGATCAGCTCTGCCTCTCCCTGGATCCCGAATTTGTTGCCTTCGTTCTGCCCATGATTAAAGCAGGGCTTTCATGGAATAGGGTTGAGCAGGCTTTCCGCTCTTCGTTTCCTGATTCTGCATGTGAGGATCTTGCCCTCAGAATCCAGTATGTTGAAAGTTATTACTCAAATTCTACTGAGATCGCAAGCCTGAAAGAATGCGGGGCCTCAAAGTATCGGATCATTTCAATGCCCGATCAAGAATTATGTGATATTTGCAAGAGATTCAAGGGCCGTACTTTTCCGGTATCCTCTGCAAGGATCGGCTATAACTGCCCGCCCTTCCACCTTGGATGCCGGTGTACTACCGTTATAGAAGAATAATAAAAGCCCCGGTTTTCACCAGGGCCCCATGAGATAATGCTCATGTATTCCGCAAAATATATTGTAGCATTATCTCCGGGAGCTTTCAATTAGATTCCGGGCATTTTTATGCCCTTTTTTAGGAGATAATAGCATGAATTTTGGAATATATTGCAGAAAATCATATTTTGTTGATACTTCAGAGAGCACACAGATGCAGCTCTCCATGTGCAAAAATCATATAGAGCAGCGCTTTCCTGAGGTGAGCTCTCTTGCATTCTATGAAGATGATGGTTATGTGCGCTCAGATATGGATCGGCCCGGTATGAATCAACTGAAGGAAGATATTGCAGCAGGCCTCATTGATTGTGTGGTTATTTATAAAATAGATCGGGTGTGCTCCGATATGATGGACTTTTGCACCTTCTATTCTTACCTGAAAGAGCATGAGATCAAATTTATCACTGTTCAGGATGGCATTGATACCACCACACCCCTGGGAGAGGCCATGATGTACTTGGCTGTAATCTTTTCCGGCCTGGAAGTTCGCACAGATTCCCTCAGGATCACCGATAATATGAATCACCTGGCGGCAAGCGGCTTTTGGTGTGGGGGCCAGGCTCCCGTTGGTTATGATATTACCACCATTGACCTGGGATCCAAATCCCACAAAACGCTCATATTCAATCAGGAAGAGATCGACTATAAAAACAATCTTATTGACATATTCTTAGAGAATAGCTTCAGCCTTCAGAGCATGGAAACATATTGTAAGAACAACCGGATCACCTCTTTAAAGGGCAACTTCCTCTCCACAACTCAGTTATACAATATTTTCACCTCTCCTCATTGTGTTCAAGATACTCCGGCCATGTATGACTATTTTGAAGCTAAAGGCTGCATGATTGATGAAAATTCCCCCCGTGAGAAGTGGGATGGCCAACATGGGATCATTGTATATGGCCGCACCATGGAAAAGCGGGTGAACGGCAAAAAGCGCCACTCCCTGGCACCGCCTGAGAAGTGGCGGGTGAGTATCGGCTTTCATAAGCCATACATGACGGATCAGCGCTTCTTTTCCATTATGGCCCAATTCGGGCATAATACTTTTTCAAAGGTTGCAAAGTATGATCTGCCGCTCCTGAAGGGTGTGCTCCGGTGCAAGTGTGGCCGCACCATGAGTATGAGCCGCAAGCAAAAAGCGGATGGCTCCGTTTCCACCTGGTACTATTGCCCCAAACGCATGAGGGCCGGTGCTGAGGCTTGCGACATGCGACAAATTAAAGCCGATCTACTGGATGGGAAGGTGTTGGACGTATTCAAAGAAATACAGCATAACCCGGCCACCGTCAAAAAGTATCTGAAGGACGGGAAAAGGCCTGCAAGGGATTCCTCTGCCGCTGTCCGGGCCCAAATGGAAACATGCCAGGAAAAGATCGGGAAGCTCACCGCCGCCCTGGCCGTGAATAATGAATCTGCTGCCGCAAAATATATTATAGGGGAGATTGAAAAACTTGATATAGAATACAATACCCTCAAAAGCAAACTGCTGAATTTTGCTGCTGAGGAAAGACGGGCCGCCGCCCAAATGAAGAGCGCTATGGAGAAAAGAGAGGCCATTATTCGGCTTTTAGATAATTTTGACAGCTTTACAGCAAATGAGAGGAATGAGATCGCCAAAAACGTGCTGAAGGAATGCACCTGGGATGGGGAAACGCTTTTTATTATGCTCTAATTTTCCCTGAATTATTTTGATACCCTCCGGGCGCATACGTAAGGAGGATTTGATCAGATCACGAATCGTCACCGCCCCGCTTCCCGATGCGTTCGCATTCCGCGTCTCGAGACTGACCAGGTTATCCACTCCTTCGATCTGAAGCTCCGCGGAATCTTCAATTGTAATCACACGTTCATCATGCGGGATAAAATTGGATATCGCATTCAGAAAGGTCGTCTTTCCAGATCCGGTCCCGCCGCTGATAAAAATATTGTATTTTGCCTTCACCACGATTTCGAGAAAATGCGCCACCTCCGGCGTGATCGACTGATACTGCAGCAGCTTTTCCACCGTCATCGGATCCCTGGAAAACTTACGGATCGTCACGATTGGCCCCTTCAGCGATATCGGCGGCAGCACCACGTTGACACGGGAACCGTCCGGTAGCCTGGTATCCACGATGGGATTCGCCTGATTGACCTCCCGCCCCGCCAGTCCCACGATCCGCTGAATCACATCCTCCAGCTTTTTTTCATCCTCAAAGGTCTCTTCCAGCCGGTGGACACGCCCTGCCTGTTCCACAAAGATCTCATCCGGGCCGTTTACCATGACCTCCGTAATGCTCTCGTCATTCATGATAACGTCCAAAATATCGAATCCCCGGATCGACCCGAACACCTGATCCGCAATATTCAGTCTTTCATCAATCGAAAGGTATTCCCCCTGTGCCCGGCGTTCCATCAGTCCTTCAATAGCGTCCTGCACCTCTTCATCTGTCATAACGCCCAGGGAATATCCGTCCATCAGCTGTTGTCTGATCTGAAGCACAAGTGCCTGGCGTTCTTCTTTTCTCATCTGTTTTCCCTCTGGCATAAACCGGAGAATACCTCTTTCTCCGCCATCTGCTCTATGATTGTCCGCTCCGTCATATTCTCATAGCGCGGAAAACCTCCCAGCGTCTCCGGCTGATCCTGATCCAGCCTGCATCCGGTCCGGCTCCCAAACCTGTTATATAACAGTTTTACCTTTGGCATCAGCACAATGTCCTCGTTTTTCTCATAAAGATACAATGCCTCGCAGAGCTTTTGTATCTTGCCGTTCGCCGTCTGAGTACCATCCGAAATCAATATCACAGAATCGGCGCAGTTTCGCAGCACATAATCCGTATCTGCAACTCCGCTGTTCCTGTCCATAATGACAGAATCATACATGCCGCTTTCCGCCACTGCGCGCACCAGAACCTCCATATCCTTTGCGCTGATACTTTCGGTATCCGCTGCATGCCTGCACGGTTCCACATAAGAAATACCCGAGATGTCCTGCCGGACCACACTCTCCAGCTTGATGGCAAAATTTCCCCGCTTTGCCTTTAGTGCATACAGCAGATCTCCAAGATCTGCTTTCCCATCTCCCCCAAGAAATGACTCTGTGGCTCCAAACCGTTCCAGATTCAGATACAGGACCTTCTGCCCCTGATGCTGCAGATAATATGCGCATGCGCATGCAAGCGTTGTTGTCCCGACACCCCCGGCCGGCGATTCAAATAATAAGACACTCCCCCGGCCTTCCGTCCGACTGCCTGTATGCAGCTGCGAGATCTGCTCCGAACAAAGCGACATCATTTCTTTGATCAGTGCGTCTGCATGCTGATATTTCATCAGGACCGGGAGCTTCTGATCCTCCCCCGCCCCCATTCCATCCGAAAGACATGCAAACACGGTATTACCTGACAGCGCCTCCTGAACGGAGAGAAAATCTGCTTCCACAAAAACCCCGTTCACCCTGTTCTTCTCCAGAAAGTCCGCGAGCAGATCCGTCCTTCCGAAAAAATACAGTTCAATCCGGTCGCCATAATGCAGGCTGATATAATCTGCAAGCCGGTTCGCGTACTTCTCATCCGTACTTCCAAGTGCAATCTTAAGTTTTATCATGGCAGAACTCCTTCTCATATTTTCATAAATAGAATATACCCATCTCCCTCATTTGTCAACTCTATAGAGTATATTTACTTACTCTATAGAATATAATTTCTACAAATGGTCTTTGCTACACTAATGTAAAACAACGAAGCAGAAACAATCCCACAAAACCGCACATAAAGGAATGGTGAATAATTTGGAACCTGATAAGGATTTTAATCTGACCGTCGGCTTACGGATCCGCGAAGTGCGGGAAGCGCTTCAGATGACACGCGCAGAATTCAGCGAGAAATGCGACTTATCCGAGAGCTTTCTTGCCGCCGTCGAGAGCGGCAAAAAGAGCGTTACCTCAAAAACCTTATATAAAATCTGTACCTCCATGAATATCTCCGCAGACTATTTCATACGCGGAAAAGGAAACGGGTTTGAGACGGATACCGTGTTAGAGCTGATCAGCTCGATGGATAAGCTGCCGCGGGAGTCCGCGCTGCGCATCCTGCGCGAATACGCAAATGTGGTGAATGCTCTTGAGATGAAAAAGAAATGACAGAACAGACATTTTTTCCGTAAAAATGGAGCCGCTGCTCCGACAGATTATTTATCTGTTTTTGCAGTGGCTCCTTTTATCTATGATTATCTTCCCTGGCAACACTAATCCGATACATTGCCAATTCCCTGGCCATCTGTTAAAATGGTCAATATTTTTCACAATCGGCATAATCTGCAGATCATCGTCAAAATTATATTCAAAGGTCTCATCCGAAAGTACCCGTCCTTTCTTCTGAATCTCCTGATCCGGCAGATCTACAAGAATCATAATATCGATATCCGAATCCGGTCCGAAATCCCCGCGCGCATAGGAGCCATACAAAATCACTGTCTTTAAACCGCTTCCATACAACTGATGTATGTCATTTACATATTTTTTCAATATCGCTTTTAACTGATCCGGCATTCATTCATCCCCCTCCCAGGCTGCCTTTTTGTCCTTATGCAAAGACCTCCCCGGGGGACCGGGGAGGTCTTACTCTCATTACAACAAGCTGACCCTCGAAACATGGCAGCATTTGTTTCATTCTTACACCGGATACGCCCCATTCTTCGTATCCGCGATCGAAGCGTCCACCTTCTTCTGCTGCGCCTCGCGGTACTTGAAGAACTCGGTGGCCACCTGCGGGAAGAGCGCGTAGGAAAGCACGTCCTCGTCCTGCTGCTTCCACTGCTTCATCTCAGCCTCGATCTTGTCGAGCTCCGGCTCAAGCAGGTCGGCATATCTGCAGGTGATCGCGTTCTTCTTCTCCTCGCCGAGCACCTTGTCGACCACTTCCGGGTTAAACGGCTTTACGGTCTGGCCGTACTTGCCGAGCAGGACGTCCTTCGTCTCCTTGGTCGCCACCTTGTAGCGCTCGCCCATTAAGACGTTAAAGACTGCCTGCGTACCCACGATCTGGGAGGACGGCGTCACGAGAGGCGGCTCGCCGAGATCCTTGCGCACGCGCGGGATCTCCTGAAGCACTTCCTCATACTTATCCTCCGCATGCTGCTCCTTCAACTGGGAAACCATGTTGGAGAGCATACCGCCCGGTACCTGGTAGAGCAGGGTCTTGATATCCACGCCGAGCACCTTCGGATTTAAAAGGCCGCTTGCAAGCGCCTCCTCGCGGAGCGGACGGAAATACTCTGCGATCTCGGCCAGCTTGTTCTGATCCAGTCCGGTATCATACTCGCTGCCCTTAAACGCCTCCACCATAACCTCGGTAGCCGGCTGGGATGTTCCGAGCGCAAACGGCGACATCGCGGTATCGATGATATCGCAGCCCGCCTCCACGGCCTTCATACAGGTCATGGAAGCCACGCCGGACGTATAGTGGGTGTGAAGCTCAATCGGAAGGTGTGTCGCGGACTTTAACGCGGACACGAGCTCCTTTGCCTGCTGCGGCACCAGAAGACCGGCCATATCCTTGATACAGATGGAATCCGCACCCATCTCCTCGATGTTCTTCGCCACGCCGGTCCAGTACTCCAGCGTATAAGCGTCGCCGAGCGTGTAGGACAGCGCAACCTGTGCATGTCCCTTCTCCTTATTACATGCGGTCACTGCGGTCTGCAGGTTGCGCATATCGTTTAAGCAGTCAAAAATACGGATGATATCGATCCCGTTTGCGATCGATTTCTGTACAAAATACTCCACCACATCATCCGCGTACGGACGGTAGCCCAGGATGTTCTGCCCGCGGAAAAGCATCTGCAGCTTCGTCTTCTTAAATCCGGCCTTTAATTTGCGCAGACGATCCCACGGATCCTCCTTTAAGAAACGCAGGGACGCGTCAAAGGTAGCTCCTCCCCAGCACTCGACTGCATGATAGCCGATCTGATCCATCTTGTCGATGATCGGCAGCATCTGCTCTGTCGTCATTCTGGTCGCGATCAGGGACTGATGCGCGTCACGCAGAATCGTCTCTGTTATTTTTAATGGTCTTTTCACCACTTCTGACATGAAATAATCCTCCTCCTATTAAATTCCGAATATCGCCATGAACACACCGGCCGCTACCGCGGTACCGATCACACCGGCAACGTTCGGTCCCATTGCATGCATTAGTAAGAAGTTCGTCGGATCCTCCTCCGCGCCGACCTTCTGCGACACACGTGCCGCCATCGGAACGGCGGACACGCCCGCGGAGCCGATCAACGGGTTGATCTTACCCTTTGTGATAAAGCAGAGCAGCTTGCCGAAGAGAACGCCCGCTAACGTACCGAACATAAATGCAACCAGTCCTAAGATCACGATCTTGATCGTCGTCCAGTTTAAGAATGCCTCCGCGCTCGTGGATGCGCCCACGGAAGTACCCAGCAGGATAACCACGATATACATCAGCGCGTTTGAAGCCGTATCCGTCAGCTGGCGCACCACGCCGCTCTCGCGGAACAGGTTGCCGAGCATCAGCATACCGACTAACGGCGCCGTCGTCGGAAGGATCGTACATACGACAATTGTCACGACAATCGGGAAGAGGATGCGCTCCAGCTTGGATACCGGACGCAGGTTCTGCATCTTGATCGCGCGCTCCTTCTTCGTCGTAAACAGCTTCATGATCGGCGGCTGGATAATCGGCACCAGCGCCATGTACGAATATGCCGCCACGGCGATGGGCCCCATCAGGCCGGACTGGCCGAGCTTTCCGGCGAGGAAAATCGAGGTCGGGCCGTCCGCTCCTCCGATGATGGACACGGCTGCCGCAGCCTTGTCGTTAAAGCCCATCAGGATCGCAAGGAAATACGCGCCGAAGATACCGAACTGAGCGGCTGCTCCGAGCAGGAAGCTGACCGGGTTCGCGATCAGCGGCCCGAAATCCGTCATCGCGCCGACGCCCAGGAAAATCAGCGACGGCAGGATGGACCATTCGTCTAAGATATAAAAATAGTGGAACAAACCTCCCACCCCGTTGCTCATCTGCTCCGGGGTCGCAAAAATATCGGGATAAATATTTACAAGCAGCATACCAAACGCAATCGGAACCAGCAGCAGCGGCTCAAAGCCCCAGCGGATCGCCAGATAAAGGAAGAAACAGGCGACGGCAATCATGGCCACATTTCCGATTGTCAGGTTGAAGAAGGCAGTCTGATGCAGGAGGTTTCCCATTGTCTCCGTAAAATAGCTCATTGTCTTCCTCCTACATTAGTTTAAAGTTGCAAGTAACGCACCCGCTTCTACCATATCTCCAACGCTCACGTTGATGCTTGCCACGGTACCGTCCTCGGTCGCGACAACCGGCGTCTCCATCTTCATGATCTCTAAGATTAAGATCGGATCGCCCTTCTTCACGGAAGCGCCCACGGAAGACTCGATCTTAAACACCTTTCCGGCTGCTCCTGCCTCGATCTTCACGCTCCCGGCTCCTCCGGCCGCCGGCTTTGCTGCCGGTGCAGGCGCTGCCGCCGGTGCGGGCGCTGCCGCACGTCTCGGCGCTGCCGCCGGTGCGCTGACCGTTCCGTTCTCCTCCACCGTCACGTCATAAGCGGTTCCGTTTACCGTAATCGTATAGCTTTTCATTCTGATTTCCTCCTGTTTTTACTATTGAATTCCTGACGGAAGAACGCGAATCCGCATTCCTCCCCGTGATATTATTATCTTCTGCGGATCGAACGCACGACAAACGAATCCGCAGGAACTCCCGCATCCGCGGCAACCGCCGCCGCAATCACCGCAACCAGCTCCAGGTCATCCGCAAGCTGCTGCTGTTCCTCTCTCTGCTCTATCTGTGTGACGACAGGCGCTTCCTTCTTCTCCTCCGTCTTCTTTTTGGAGGATTTTCCCTGAACAACTGAAATAAACCGGAAGCAGTAAATGATCAGGCTGATTAAGATCAGCACGGCGAACACGGTTCCCATGCCCATCAGGGTATTTAACGCCGCCTTCGTCATCTTCTCGCCCATTGTATAGTTGAGATCCGCCGACGCGTCGATCAGCTCTAACTGCTCCGCCTCATAGCTGTACTCATAGACAAACGAGACAATCACTTCCCTGCCCGAAAACTCAGCCTTCTGCTCTACCGTCACCGTGGTCTGCGCCATTGTGATCGTGCACTCTCCGGTGTTCTGGAATTCGCCCAGATCCGCGGTCACCTCGTCCCAGGAATCGATCAGCTTCACCAGCGCTTCTGACTGGTAGCTCTTCTGCTGCTCCTTCTGCTCCGGCGTCATCACCGCGAGCGCGTTCACATTCTGGTCCGCCAGCGTCTGAAGCTCATCATAGGTCATCCCGAAGTAATCCACGGTCCGCGGGTCCTCCCCGCACGCAGCGAACGCCAGAACCATAAAGCAAAGACAAAGTATAAGAGATAATTTTTTCTTCATAGACTTCACCTTTCTATTTTGTTCCATGTTTCTTGTCCGGCACGCCCGCGCACTTCGTATATAACAGCTCAAACGCATTGATCAGGTACTTTCTCGTATCCGCCGGATCGATGATCAGATCCACATATCCTCTGCGGGCCGCCGTCTCGGCGCTGCCCTGCAGCTTATCGTACTCTTTTGCCTTCTCGGCGATCTCGTCCGCGGAAGCGTCCGCATACATGATCTTCGCGGCGAGCTCTGCCTCCATCATACCGATCTTCGCATCCGTCCACGCGTAGACAAAATCAGCGCCGATGGACTTCGCGTTCATCGCCACATACGCGCTGCCGAAGGCCTCGCCCGTGATCAGGTTCACCTTCGGGCAGTCCGCTCCGGCAAAGGCGCTCGTCATGCGTGCCAGCGCGCGCGCAAGGTTCTTCTCGGAGCACATGCATGCCTTAAATCCTCTTACGTTCGTCAGAGTAAGAACCGGAATCTCGAATGCATCGCAGAACTGTACGAAATCCGCCGCCTTATTGCATCCTCTCGCGGAGAGCACCGGCGCGAATTCCTCCGCCTTCTTCCCCTCTGCGTCATAGACCTCGGAGCAGTTCGCCACCGCGCCGATCGTCATGCCGTTTAAGCGGATAAAGCCGGTCACCATATCCTTTGCATAATCCCTCTTCGTCTCAAAGAAGGCATGTCCGTCCGCCATCTCAGCCAGCAGATATCTCGGATCCCCCTTCATCACGTCCATGCTCCCGCAGGCACGGTTTAAGTCGTCCTCACAGTCCCCGGTGTACACGTCGCCCTCGTTATTTAAAGGAAGAAGCCCGACCAGCTCGCGGATCGCGGAGAGGATCTCATCCTCCGAACCCACCATATCGATGCAGCCGTTCTCCTCACTCTGGAACTTCGCCGCCGAGGTATCACACTTGTCGATGCGGTTGCCGTCGATCGCGTTGGGAGAATTTACAAACATTTTTCCTTTGCTCTCCTCGATAAACGCGAAATCGCAGAGCGCCGGAACCACGGAAAGACCGCCGCCGCAGCTGCCGAATACCGCCGCGATCTGCGGGATCACGCCGGACGCCGCGACCTCCTTCGCGTAAATCTGGCCGAATCCGTCGAGCGCATCCACAGACTCCTGAAGACGCATCCCGGCGCAGTCGATAAATCCGATCACCGGAGCCCCCATCTTCATCGCCATGTCATAGACCGACGCGATCTTCTTCGCGTGCATCTCACCGATCGTCCCGTTTAACACGGAGGCGTCCTGGCTGTAAACAAATACCAGGTTTCCGTCAATCAGGCCGTGACCCGTGATCACGCCGTCGGAAGGTGTGCCGGCGGCTGCAAGATTAAAGTCCGTGCTTCTTGCTGTTACGAGAGAACCAAGCTCAATGAAGCTGTTCTCATCGACTAATCTGGTGATGCGCTGCAAAGCCAGATTATCACTACTACTACTCATTCGTTTGCCCTCCATCTATAAGATATTTGTGAATTTTGAAAAATCAACAAATTCCGCTAGGATAAATTATAGTTGTTTTCCCGCCACATTTCAAGTAAAAATCCGGTAAATTGTTAAATTTCTGACGATTTCCAAACCCCTGCGGTTCCCGCGTCCATCCGGCAGGCACTGCGCCGCTTTGGCTCACCTCAGCCACAGAAGCTTTAACACCTGGGAAAAGCACCAGCGGAAATCAATTTTTTCCACACCGCAGCCGGCGGTGATCCGCCACGTCCTGACCGCCTCATCCCCGAGCATGTAAGTGATCGTGCCGATCTCCTCCCCCTCCGCCACCGGCGCCGTCAGATGGCCGTTTATCTCATAGCGGATCACGATCTGTTCGTCTGCCGCGAGGAGAAGCTGCGAATACCCTTCCGACTCCGAGAGCTCCGGCGTCACGAACGCTTCTTTACCGATTCCGTCGCCCTGTCCTCCCAGCACCGGTACCGGGGCAAGCTTCGTTTCATCCGGCAGGGTCTCCTCCAGATTCCGCTTCTGAAAATTCGCAAGCCCGTATTCCATCAGCCGCTTCGTGTCGGACCATTTGTAAGATTTATTGTTCGGCCAGCCGCAGGCGAGCAGCGCCACGATATACGTCCTCCCGTCCCGCTCTAAGGCCCCCACATAACAGTAGCCCGCCGTCCCGGTAAAACCGGTCTTTCCGGAAAGCGCGCCGTCCATCATCTGCAAAAACGCATTGTGGTTGTAGCAGCTGTAGTCTGATTTGCCCTCCACATCCGAAAACGCATACTGCTGTGTCCGCGTGATCTGAAGGAATTCCTCCGCCTTCGGCGACGTTTTGATGCAGTATCTCATGATCTGCGCCAGATCCGCCGCCGTCGTGTGGTGAAAGCCCTCCGCGTCCTCCGCATCCAGCCCGTTCGGCGTGATAAAATGGCTGTCCGCGCAGCCGATCTCCTGCGCCTTGCGGTTCATCAGCCCGGCAAACCCCTGTGTGTCTCCGGAAATATATTCCGCGATCGCTACCGCGCAGTCGTTGTAGGACTCCAGCATCAGCCCGTAAAGCAGATCCCGCATATAAAAGGTCTGTCCCTCCCGCATCCCTAAGTGCACCTTCGGCTGCGAGGCCGCGTTGGCCGACACGGTCACCGTACTGTCCAGATCACAGTGCTCCAGTGCAAGGATGCAGGTTAAGATCTTCGTCGTACTGGCATTTGCCATCGCCTCATGGCCGTTTTTTTCAAACAGGATCCGCCCGGAATCCCCGTCCATCAGAACGGCCGATTTCGCGTAAAGCTCCGTCTCCGCGGGCTCTTCCGTCGTCTGCGCCCCGGAAACAACGGTTTTTGTAACACTGGTAAACAGGATAAAACATACAAGAAAAAAAGAAAGGAATCGTTTCATAGCACTCCGAAAAGTCATTTCATAGATTTATATGCGCCTGTTCGCATTCTCATGCCAGATCCGGCGCTCCCGCTCCCGGGCTGATCCTGCACGTTTCCCTCCGGGCTGATCCGGCGCATCCCTCCGCCCGGGCAGGTTATCCTCCCGCGGACGCCGGCTTAAATGTCCATCTTCATGTGCATCTCCGCCTCCGCCTCCTGCCGGAACTCCTCGACCTGCACCGGGTTTAAGACCGGCAGCTCCTCGATGGACTGCACGCCGAAGCTCCTTAAAAATTCCTCCGTCGTCCCGAACAGAAGGGGCCTGCCGGGGGCGTCCAGCCGTCCGAGCTCACAGACCAGGTTGTACTCCACCAGCTTGTTTACCGCATGGTCGCAGGAGACGCCCCGGATCTTCTCGATCTCCGCCTTCGTCACCGGCTGCTTGTAGGCGATGATCGAGAGCGTCTCCAAAAGGACGTCGGTCAGCACATGCCGCTTCGGCTGCCTGGCGATGCGGATTAAGTACTCGTACATCTCCTTTTTGGTGCACATCTGGTAGGCGCCGTCCAGCTCGATGATCTGCACCCCGATGGAGTCATCCTCGTAGTGCCGCATCATCCCATCCAGGATCGCCTTTGTCTCCTTTTTATCCAGCTCGATCGCCGCGGCGATCCGCTCCAGCTCCACCGATTCCCCCATGGTAAAAAGAATCGCCTCGATCACCGCCTCGTAATGTTTTCCTTCCATCTGTTATCCCCCTGCCGTTTCCAGCTGTCTTTCTCTGGCACGCCGCGCTACGCCACGATTTTCGACTCGATTAAAATATCGTCAAAGGTATGCTCCTGCGAGATAAAAATCCGCCCCATCTTCATCAGCTCTAAGATCGCAAGGAATGTCACAATGATCTCCATCCGGCCCGCCTGCGCCTCCAGAAGGCTGCGGAACGAAAAATGGCGGTGCGTCATGCAGTAATTCTCCAGGTATGCCATCTTCTCCGAGAGCGAGACCTCCTCCTTCTCGATCCTGCCGAACCTGGAACGCACCGGGTCGATCCTGCCCACCTGCTTTTTCATGACTGACTTAAAGATGTGGTTTAATTTGGCGAGCGTCACATCGCTCATCAGCTCCATCACATCGACGGGTTCCTCATAATCCGCCACCTCGGGCGGGATCGTGGCCGGCTTAAACAGCACCCGCTCCGCGTCGAGCTGCCGGTCGCGCAGCTCATATGCCATGCACTTGTACATCTTGTACTCGAGCAGCTGCTGTACCAGCTCCGCGCGCGGATCCTCCTCCTCTTCCTCCTCCGTCTCCGGCGCCGGAAGCAGCATCCGGGACTTGATGTCGATCAGCGTCGCCGCCATCACGAGAAATTCGCTCACCACGTTTAAATCCTGCCGCTTCATCTCGGCGATGTAGGCCAGGTACTGGTTCGTAATCTCAGCGATCGGAATATCGTAAATATTCACTTTGTTTTTTTCGAGCAGGTGCAGAAGCAGATCCAGCGGCCCCTCAAACACCTGTAGTTTCACTGTCATTTCCATAATCTTACTCATTTTACATTGCTTTTTCCAAAAATACAAGCACAAATTTCGCATATTGTACAGGCACACACGCTAAAATGTAAAGAAACGAAATGTCCGGCCCGCCGGTTTTCATTTCCGAACCAGGAGGAATCTTTGTGAAACTTTTACTTTCCTTATTATTATGCTTCTCTCTCACCGCATCCACGGCCGCAGGCGATGCTTCCGGCACTCCTGTTTCCGTGGAAACCATGACGGACGACGTTTCCGCAGAAACCATGACGGACGACGTTTCCGCAGAAACCATGGCTTCAGACAACGCCTCCACGCAGGCCGCGTCAGAAGCATCCTTAAGCATCCAGGCGCCAAGCGTCATTCTCATGGAAGCCTCCACGGGCGCTGTGCTCTACGAAAAAAATCCGCACGAGGCAATGCACCCGGCAAGCATCACGAAAATCATGACCCTGCTCCTGATCTTTGACGCGTTAGAGAGCGGAAAAATCTCGCTCTCCGACACTGTGACCGTCTCGGAATACGCCGCCAGCATGGGCGGATCCCAGGTCTATCTCGAGACAGGCGAGACCCAAACCGTCGAGACCATGATCAAATGCATCAGCGTGGCGAGCGCCAATGACGCCTGCGTGGCCATGGCGGAGCACCTCTGCGGCTCCGAGTCCGAGTTTGTCCGGCAGATGAACGAGCGCGCCAAAGGGCTTGGGATGAACGACACGACGTTTGTAAACTGCTGCGGCCTTGACGCCGACGGACACATGACAAGCGCTCACGACGTCGCGCTGATGTCGCGCGAGCTGATCGTCCGCCATCCGGACATCCATAATTATTCCATGATCTGGATGGAAAATATCACCCACACCACGGCGAAGGGAACCAGCGAATTCGGGCTTGCCAACACCAACAAGCTCATCCGCCAGTACCAGTATGCGACCGGGTTAAAAACCGGATTTACCAGCCTTGCAAAATACTGCGTTTCCGCGACCGCAAAAAAAGACGATATGGAGCTGATCGCCGTCATCATGGGCGCGCCGGACCCGAAAGCGCGCACCGCGGACGCCACGACGCTGCTCAATTACGGCTTCGGACAGTGCCATATCTACTCCGATCCCAACGACGAGCGGCTCGCACCGATCGCCGTGGAAAAGGGCATCACCGAATATGTGAATCTGGAGTACGCCTCCCCGTTTTCCTATGTCTCCACCGACGGCTCGGATCTGACCGGCATCGAAAAGACGCTCGAGCTGCCGGAATCCGTGGCCGCGCCTGTAAAACGGGGCGGCGTCGCCGGCAGGGCGGTCTACACCATAGGCGGCAGGGAAATCGGCAGCGTAAACCTCCTCTTCACCGACAGCGTGCCGGTCGCCACCTATAAGGATTATTTCTTAAAGGCTCTGACCTGGTATCTGATCTGACGCTGCAAACCCCCGCAGTCATCTGCGGGGGTTCTGATATTTCTATATTGGTCTTAGTAAGGATAGCTGAACGATGTATTCGCGACCGTGACAGCTGTAACCCAGAGCGCGTTCACCAGCCCTCCGAGCCATACCGTTCCGGTCAGCTTCTGAAGCTTTATGTCAAAATACGCCGCAATCCCAAGAATCGGCACGAACGGGATCGCCAGAATCGGGATCAGCGCGCCTCCCATCGCCAGCAGCGGATTGGAGAAATTCGCCCAGGTAATCGCTCCGGTAAAGAGCACCGGGACATAGGTCACCAGGATAAACAGAAGCGGCGCGAGCATATTGAACGCCACGCTGACCAGGATCTGCCGGCGTTCACTCCATCCCTGGAAACAGTTCTGATTGACGCAGACGCTGTTCACCAGATAAAAGATGAGGAAAAACGGAAGATATTTCAGCATCACCAGAATCTTTGACGAATCAAAGACCCGGATGTCAAAGCTCCAGATCCGAAAGTCTGTCTGGAAGAAATAATCCGCGGCAAACACCAGCGCGAAGACACCTGCGGTCACAGCCAGCGCAAGGACAATCGTTTTTCCCGCCTGTTTCTTTTTTATGGCAGTGCCAAAGGACGTCCCCCGCCCTTTAAAGGATCCCGAGAGAATCCGCAGCACGATCAGGGATACCGCCGCGCTCGCCACGCTCCAAACCCCGATTCCGCCCGTCGTATCCTGGGGCCAGAACGGATTTACCAGCAGACCGAATCCGACAAGGATCGCCGGCATTAAAAGCACGGCGCAGATCACCCCGTTTATCACATTTCCGATGACATATCCCGTCTTCTTTCCCCCTGTAAGGTCCGGAAGGCAAAGCGTCTCTTTTGCCCGCAGTCCGGAAAAATACGGCAGCGCAAGCAGCATCTCCGCAAACGGCACGACAAAGGCGAAAAATCCGATCAGCCCGATCAGGTTAAACGCCTCCTTCAGCCACCAGAGCTGATTCGAGGCCGGAAGGGGCTTTGGCGCGCCCAGCGTCTGCTCGAAAAACGTAATCGCGTTTCCCGCGGAGGCAGGAGAAAAGTGATTCATCGCGTGAAATTCCCCGGGAGAATAGATCACCAGCTGATACCTGTTCTCCTGATTGACAAAGTACTCTCCCTCTTCCACCGGCCCTTCCACCTTCTGGCCCGTCTGTACCGCGATCAGGGAACGTGTGATGTCGTGGTCCGTCAGCTCGTACCCCCTGTAGCCGAGCATGGTACAGAATTCGTCATACTTTCCCAGGTTTACCCCGAGATCGCAGAGATAACCGCTCTGCCCTGACGTATCCGCCCCGGCTGCCAGCGTCATCGGGTAATTTCCCACGATAAAAGAAGCCGCCACCTTATTCTGCGCCTTCGCCTCCTCCGCCGTTTTGCCCGCCATGAGCGCCTCCCGCTCCAGCGACGTGTAATATGCCGCCGTCGCGTCCGCAAAGCCTCCGCCCATCGAATGGCCGGTCACGCCGATCCGGGAAGCATCCACAAAGTTCAGACCGGAAAGATATTCCACCGCATCCGTCATTCCGCCCGTTGTGACCTGGATCTCACTGGCGCCGTCCATATCCACAAGGGAGGAATCGCCGTGCTTATACGCATTCTGCGCAAAAACAACATATCCCCTGCGCGCCAGCTCCACATAATTGATATCCTGCATCTCCCGGTTGTTCAGATATCCGTGGCTCGCGACAATCGCCGGAGCAGGCGTTTCGGCGGTCGCATTCTCCGGAACAAACAGATATCCGGTATACAGCCCCGCATTCGTCTGAAAGCTGATCTCCTTTACCTGCACCCTCCCAAAATCCGACTGGATCAGCGACGCGCCGGCCGCTCCCGCCAGACACAGGATCAGCGCAGCGAGCATCCGGATCTTCCATGATAATTTTTTCTTCATACCTTCTCCTTTTCAGATGGCAGACCGCCCGCGAAGCAGTCTGCCTCATCCCGCTGTTCCCTGCAGAGACATACCCTCTGAATCATCATCCGCAAAATACTTTCTCACGGAATTATATTCATTCCACTGGAATATATATCATTATAATAAAAAAGGGGATGTTTGTCCACCCCCTAAATATCCACAAATATCACGGATCCGATTTGTCTATTTTTTTGTCTCCGGAATCAGGGCCGGATCCCTGCACTCCGGCGCAGGACCAGCGGCCATGTCCAGTATATGCGCAAACCGCTCGACATATTCGAACGGAATCGCGTCAAGCTCCGTGAACATCTTCTGAAAAATCTGCCGGTAGATATATTCCGAATAATGCTCATATGCTTTTCGTCCTTTTTCCGTGGGCTTTACGATCACCGTCTTCCGGTTGTTTTCAAAATGATATTTTTCCAGCAGCCCTTTTTCCGTCATTTTCTGAACGTTTTTCGAAAATGCGCTCTGTGAAATCCCCAGCCTCGCGGCGATCTGACCCATCGACTCGTTTTTTTCCTCATTTTCCAGAATATACTCCAGCACCTGCACCTGGGCCGGCGAAAAGGAAAGATCAGAATCAACATGATATTCCTTTTTATATGCGCTCGCATACACATTTCCATAACGGATGCATTTCTCGACGATATTTCTGTATTTTCCCATCCATACAAGCTCCATCCCGCACCTCCTACATCAGCGGCGCGAACAGGCGCAGGACGCTCTGCACCATCCGGATCGGAAGCGCCCTGCCCTGGCAGAACTCCAGGCTGATCTCCCTTGAGCATTCAAAGGTCTTAAGGCAGTCGTCCTTCACCTGAAGCACCGCCGATGACCGGTACATCCACACGCCGCACTCAAAATGAAGGTACAGGCTGCGGAAATCTAAGTTCACGCTCCCCACAGTCGCGATCTCATCGTCACAGACAAAGCATTTTGCATGGAGAAAGCCGGGCGTATACTGATAAATTCTGACACCGCTCTTAAGCAGCGGCGCATAATACGACTGCGTCAGCAGATACACCATCTTTTTATCCGGGATGCCCGGCGTCACGATCCGCACATCCACGCCGCTTTTCGCCGCATTGCAAAGCGTCACCAGCATCTCGTTGTCAATGATCAGATACGGCGTGAAAATATAGACATACCGCTTTGCCCGCGCGATGATATTCAGGTAAATATTTTCCCCGACATTCTCCTGATCCAGCGGGCTGTCCCCGTAGGGCTGCACATAACCGTCGCTGACAAACGGCCCCTTCTGATACACCGCAGGCATAAACTTCCGGCAGTCCTCCGTCATGCGCGTGATATAATCCCACATGGAGAGGAACATGTTCGTCAGGCTCCATACGCCCTCGCCCTCAATGCGGACTCCGGTATCCTTCCAGTAGCCGAAGCGCTCGATCCGGTTGATATACTCGTCCGCCAGATTGATCCCGCCGGTATAGCCGACGGTCCCGTCCGCCACAAGAATTTTCCGGTGATCCCTGTTGTTCATCACCACGGAGATAATCGGGCGGAACGGATTAAACGCGGCGCATTTTATCCCCTTTGCCTGCAGGACGCGGTAATACTTCGGCGGCAGGGTGGAAATACAGCCCACATCGTCATAGATCAGCCGTACCTCCACGCCCTCCTTCACCTTCTGCTCCAAAATGTCCACGACCGCCTGGAACATTTCCCCCTCTTCTATAATAAAGTATTCCAGGAAAATAAAATGCTTTGCGCGCTTTAAATCTTCCAGCATATCCACGAACATGACTTCGCCGCATTCGTAGTACTTCGTGCCCGTGTTCTGATAGAGCGGGAAGCCCGCGTACTCGCTGATATACCGCGACTGATTATAGACGGAGGCGTCCTCTGCCAGTAGCTCCTGTTCCGCCTTTTCGTCGCGCACCAAACAGGCGCTGATCACCCGGTTGTATTCATCCATCTGGCGCTGCGTGCCTTTTGTCAGTCCGGATCTGCCAAACAGGAAATACAGCGGCAGTCCCACCATCGGCGAGAGCAGAATCAGAAAGGTCCACGACAGCTTGTTCACCGGATTCACCCATTTGTTTACAATGACGAGCACAAGAAGGATCGCAATCCCGCGAAACACCAGGTTTGCATAGGTAAACTGGTAAGAAAACTGCCACAGCATGACAATCGCCCATGCCACCTGGAGCAGAATAAACAGCGCGATAATCGCAGCTCTCCCCAGAATCAGATTGATGATTTTTTTCATATGTTTCCTCCGGTTTCCGATCCGACGATCAGATACTTCATTGATAAAGCCATGTCATTTATCATATAAGTTTTTCAGAAAAAAGTCAACTGCGCACCAGATGATCCGCGTGAATCACCCCCCAGCACTTTTTTCCCAGCTGCTCCCCTCTCGGGTATGCGCGTTCATACAGTCGTAGTTTCATTTCAGCCGGCGTAAAAAACGGGTATTTCTGAAACGCCAGAGCCAGTGTCCCCGTCACGACCGGAGCCGCCATGGACGTCCCGCTTTTTACCTGATATCCGCTCCCGTCGCGGCTGCAGCTCGTAATCTTCGTTCCGGGTGCAAGGATCTCCGGCTTTACGATGCAGCACTCGGTCGGGCCGCTGCCGCTGTAGCCGCTTTTTAAGCCCCGCACCCCGCCGTCCGGCAGCATGTCGTCGCTGCTTCCCACCGTTAAGATTTTCCGCGAAATGCCCGGGATTGTCACGGAATTTTCCTTCGGGCCGTTGTTGCCCGCGGCGGCCACCACCATAATCCCGCGTTCCCAGAGATCGTCCACCGCGGCGAGCAGGCTGCCCTGCTCTTTTTTCCCCGCGTTCGGGAGCATGCCGACCGAGATATTTAACAGCCTGATCCCGTATCGCTTCTGATTCCGCATCACCCACTCCACGCCGGCGAGCACCTTTTCCGTGCTGCCGTTTCCTTTTTCGTCCAGCACTTTTAACACGATCAGATTCGCCTTCGGCGCGATCCCGCTGTAAATCCGGATATGACGCGCATCCTCGGACATCCGCCCGTCGCCGCCGATGATCCCGCACACGTGGGTGCCGTGCCCGTTATCGTCGTAAAGCCCGGTTCTGCGGTTACAGAAATCCTGAAAATCCAGAATCCTTTTTCCAAAGTCCGGGTGCGGCGCGACCCCTGTATCCATCACCACAACCGTAATATTTTCCCCGTTTAATCCCGATTTATATGCATAATCCGTATGGATCAGTTTTTTCACACGATTCATGTCATTCCTGAAACACTTTTTTTTATTTTATGCAGACCGTGCGGAAAGGTTTTAAACGATAAAACCGGGAAAGCGCAGAAACAACCGTCCCCACGCCTTCCCGGCAATGAATCTCTTATTTATTCTTTTTCTCCGCTCCCGGCACATCCTTGATCGAGAAGCTGATTCTTCCCATCTTGTCTTTGCCGAGGCAGACCACCTTCACCTTGTCGCCTAAGGTCAGGACGTCCTCCACACGGTTGATCCGCTCCTTCGCGATCTTGCTGATGTGGACCATGCCCTCCTTGCCCGGCGCAAACTCTAAGAACGCACCGAACTCCTTGATGCTGACCACGGTTCCGGTAAAGATCTGGCCCTCCTCAAAGTCGGTCACAATCGTCTGAACCATCTCGACCGCCTTGTCCATCATCGCCTGATCCGTGCCGCAGACCGACACTGCGCCGTCGTCCGTGATATCGATCTTCACGCCGGTGCGGTCGATGATCTCATTGATCGTCTTTCCCCGCTGTCCGACCACATCGCCGATCTTTGCCGGATCGATCTGAATCTGAATGATCTTCGGCGCATACGGGCTTAACTCCTTGCGCGGCTCTGCGATCGCCTTTGACATCACCTCATCCATGATGTAAAGTCTCGCCTCTCTCGTGCGCGCGATCGCTTCCTCCACGATTGGCCTGGTCAGTCCGTGGATCTTGATATCCATCTGGATCGCCGTAATCCCCTTGTGCGTACCGGTCACCTTAAAGTCCATGTCCCCGAAGAAGTCCTCGAGTCCCTGGATATCGGTCAGGACAATATAATCGTCGTCCGTCTCGCCGGTCACAAGCCCGCAGGAGATCCCCGCCACCATGGATCTGATCGGCACGCCTGCGGCCATCAGCGCCATGCAGGACGCACAGGTCGAAGCCATCGACGTCGAACCGTTCGACTCAAAGGTCTCGGACACGGCGCGGATCGCGTACGGGAATTCCTCTTCCGTGGGAAGCACCGCCGAAAGCGCCTTCTCCGCTAACGCCCCGTGGCCGATCTCACGGCGTCCCGGCCCGCGGGAAACCTTGGTCTCACCCACCGAGTAGGACGGGAAGTTGTACTGGTGCAGATAGCGCTTTGTGGTGATATTCTCGTCGAGTCCGTCGATCCGCTGTACCTCCGAGAGCGGCGCTAAGGTCACGACATCGCAGATCTGCGTCTGCCCGCGGGTAAACATCGCGGAACCGTGCACGCGCGGGATCAGGTCAACCTCCGCGGCAAGCGGACGGATCTGATCGATCGCACGGCCGTCCGGACGCTTATGATCCTTTAAGATCATCTTGCGCACCGTCTTCTTCTGATACTGGTAAACCGCCTCGCCGAGCACGGCAAGCCACTCCTCGTTCTCCGCAAACGCCTCTTCTAACTTCGCGGTGATCTCGCGGATATTCTCTTCGCGCTTCTGCTTCTCATCGGTAAATACCGCTTCTTCCATCTGCTCCGGCGTCACGATCTCCCTGATCGCCGCAAACATCTCCTCCGGGATCGCACAGCTGGTATATTCATGCTTCGGCTTCCCGCACTCTGAAACGATCTGACTGATAAATGCGATAATGCCCTGATTGATATCATGACATCTGTAGATCGCATCAATCATCACATCCTCCGGAACCTCGTTCGCCCCGGCCTCTATCATGATCACCTTCTCGGAGGTCGACGCAACCGTGAGCTGGAGGTCTCCGGTATCCCACTGCAGCTGGGACGGATTTACAATAAATTCTCCGTCCACCATCCCCATCTGCGTCGTCGCGCACGGACCCGCAAACGGGATGTCGGAAATCGCGGTGACAAGCGCGGATCCCACCATCGCCACAACCTCCGGGCGGCATGCCGGATCCACCGACATTACCATATTGCTGAGCGTCACATCATTGCGGTAATCCTTCGGGAACAGCGGCCGCATCGGGCGGTCGATCACGCGCGCGGTTAAGACCGCATTCTCAGACGCCTTCCCCTCTCTCTTGTTAAAGCCGCCCGGAATCTTTCCGACCGAATACATCTTCTCCTCATACTCCACGCTGAGCGGGAAGAAATCGATCCCGTCCCTCGGCTTGTCCGATGCGGTGATTGTCGAGAGCACCGTCGTCTCGCCATACTTTAAGAGCGCCGCGCCGTTTGCCTGGGCGCACACCCTTCCGATATCCACGGTGAGCGTTCTGCCACCAAGTTCCATGGAATAACTTTTGTACATGTTCATTCTCCTTTACTCATATTCTCTTTTTATGGCAGAAGACCCGAAACTACTGAAATGCGCACACACTGTTCTCTGACGGCCCGCCGGCCGCCCCCGCGTTTTCCGCTTTTTTGTCTGTGCGTATTTCAGTGGTCCCGGATGTCTCCCGTACCACAAAAAATAGAGCGGAAACTACGTCCCCGCTCTATCACAGCACTATTTTCTAAGACCCAGACGTTCGATCAAAGAACGATATCTCTCGATATCAATTTTCTTTAAGTATGCCAGCAGACCGCGTCTCTGACCAACCATCTTTAACAGACCCCGTCTGGAATGATGGTCGTTCGGGTTCACCTTCAGATGCTCGGTCAGCTCACCGATCCGCGCTGTTAAGATCGCGATCTGCACCTCCGGTGATCCGGTGTCGTTCGGGGTTCTCCCATACTCTGCGATAATGCCCTGTTTCTTGTCCTTTGCAATCATGCTCTTTTTCCTCCTTCTATGGCGCCGCACGGGCTGCCTGATCGCCCAGTTACTTCGGGTACTCAGCGGAAGGTCGGAGTGTCCATCTGCCGAATACGGGCTGACTCATACCGATATAGTATAGCACACACCTTAGTGCTTGTAAATACCTGATTTTTTAATTATTGATGACCCGCACCACCTTCACCGGCGTACGGTAATATGCCCCCGAAATTTTGATGCCCGACTTCGGCGAGCTTGCATGTACGACCTGGCCGTTTCCGATGTAAATCGCAACGTGGTTGATCCGGCTGCCGTTCCCATAGAAGAACAGGTCGCCCGGCTGTGCCTCCGACGCGGAAATCTTCGTGCCGCATCCGGCCTGCGCACCCGAGGAGTGCGGCAGCGAAATACCGTAATTGGCAAATACGCTTAAGACAAATCCCGAACAGTCCGCGCCTCTTGTCAGGCTCGTGCCGCCCCACACATACGGATTTCCGACAAACTGCGTCGCATACTGCACCAGCGAAACTCTCACATCGGACACGCCGTTGCCGTAGCGCACTTCCGTCATCGTCATCGCCTTCGGCAGCTGAACGGAGATCTCCACATAATCCGCGGAAACATATCCCTCATCACTGTCGACATTGATCTTCACCCAGCCGTCAAGCGACTCGACCACCTCGAGCTCCTCGCCCTCCGGCATCATCGTGATAATCGAGCACTCCGTGTTCGGCTGCTCCCTGACGTAGAGCGTGGTCGTCGTCACCGTCGCGACGGTCTGCTTCACCTCCTGCGCCTTCACCCGCGCCGCGTCGCCGCTTAGCAGGTATTCGGACTTCACATAGCCCTCCACCTTGCCGGAACGGATCTGCGTCCATTCTCCCTCGACGCCTAAGATCTCGCATCCCGCATTATTCTGCATCTTGCCCACAACATCCGCATCCGTTCCGGGCGCCTTTCTGACATTCAGATTGCCGTCCACACTGGCAATACCGAGATTGATATATCCGAATTCGTCCTCCACCGCAGGCGCCTCCTGCGCCATGGCCGTCACTGCGACATCCGTCCCGGAAATCTCCGCCGAAACGGCTCCCGTCTCGCTCAGATAGTCGTTCACCGCCCCGTATGCACCGGATACCACTGTTGTATTCTGTACGCTGCCGTCCAGGCCCGCCACCAGCTCGGAAGTAGCTCCTGCCGAAAGATCCACTCCGGCCTCCAGCTGTGCGTTCACACTGCCCGCATCCTTCCCCTGTGTCTGATTCGCATATGCAGCGGTAACCACCAGGGTCCCCGCTAACAGAATGCCTGCTGCCTTTATTACTCTCGTTCTCATAAAACCTCCTGGCTGCTTATCCCTTCATCGTATGTTTTCCATTACCAAGTATAGCAGTCACGTTTTACGATGTCAACATAATTCTGTAATATTTGTGTAACATTTTACAATGAAAGCCCGGTCCCGATGGAAGGCAGACCGCGGGCACACACGCGGAACTGTCCTGACATCCGGGACGCTAACCCATATGAGCAGGAAGGGCGGACTGCCCGGACTGCGAATGCGGGACAGGATTGCGGGAGGCCGCAGGACGGAGCAATCCTGTGGGCTTTCATTCTTTCAACTCCCCTCTCCGATGGAAGGCAGACCGCGGGCACACACGCGGAACTGTCCTGACATCCGGGACGCTAACCCATATGAGCAGGAAGGGCGGACTGCCCGGACTGCGAATGCGGGACAGGATTGCGGGAGGCCGCAGGACGGAGCAATCCTGTGGGCTTTCATTCTTTCAACTCCTCTCTCCGATGGAAGGCAGACCGCAAGGTTTTCATTCCCCGACCATCTCCTTATACGTTGAAATCAGCTCCGCAAGCTCCTCGCGTCCCTGGAGGAAACCATACGCAGAGTTCTGTTCCATTTCGGATAAAACCGCCGGCAGCATTTGTTTCAGGTCAGATGTTCCGGCAATCTGATCAAACAGCGGGGAGCTGCTCCTGTCCCATGGTTTCATCATCGATGCGAGCATATCCCGTAAGATGCGGATACATTCATCGGCATTCTGTTCGGCCGTGGCAATCGACAGATGTGGTATAAGTGAATGATATTCTGTAAAGTCGGAAAGCTCCGCTATCCGGCCTGCTTTATCCGCTATGCTTCTGGCCGTCTGTGTCTTTCCGGCCAGAAGCTCCGCATCGATCAGCTTCCAGAGCAGCAGCTGCGCCTTGTTCAGTGTCTGAAGCAGGCTGTTCTGCAGCATCCGCACCGCTTCCACGGTTTTGCCCTGCTGCAGAAAAAGGTTCACCTGCATCATCCGTTTGTCCGCCATGCTGCTGAGCACATCTTCCTTATCCGGCATCCGGTCCAGAATTTCCTGCGCCTTGTCATAGTCGCCGCCGCGGATGCATCTGCCTGCCAGCATAAAGTCCGCGCTGTTGCTGATTCTGCCATCGCCGCTCTTTGCAAGCTGTTCATACCATCCGACAATTTTATCATCATACGGCTTTCTCTGCTCATCGGAAAGCTCGGACATGGTCAGCAGACCGTCAAGCTGAAGGACAAGACAGTGAAGCAGCGTTTCATTGTGCGGATATTCGTGGATTTTTTGTTCAGCCGCTTCAAATCCTGCCGCCATTCCCTTTGCCTGCACAATTGCCGCAGCTTCTCTGCAAAAATATCCGATTTCCTGTTGTGAGATATCTTCCTGAAAACAAAACAGGGTATTCAGATCCGTCTTAAGGAAACGTGCTAACGGCGGCAAAAGCGACAGATCGGGGCTTGTCAGACCGGATTCCCATTTGCTGACAGCGGGAATCGATACGCCAAGATACTCCGCCACCTGCTCCTGTGTGAAGCCCAGCTCTTTTCGTCTTTCCTGAATTACCAGATTCATCGGCATAATGTCATCTCCCTTCTTTATGTACAGTTTCATTATACCGTCAGACCGGTTCCGCCGCAATTGAGCAGATGTTAATGTACGGTTCATTTTTTTAACCGCCGGTTAAATTCAGGCTAAAAAAGACAGCTCCGCACTTTTTTACGTGCAGAACTGTCCGCTGTTACCATGTTATTTCTTCCACAAGCCTTCCTGTCACCAGGTATCGCAGCTCATCATGTCCATCTACGCATGTAGACAATATCAGATACCGCTCACTGTCTCCCGGCATGTTCTCGTCCACCCATGTATCCTTAAGCCGGGAGCCGGTCTGTCCTGCGGCATTTTGTTGCAGCTCCGAAAGGAATGCATTTCTCCCGTTTTCGTCATCCACACCGTAATAATCCATGAGATACAGGTCTGAAAATTCAGCCGCCGCCACAATCTCATATTTCAGGCACTGCGTTTCGGTATAAACCAGAATCTCCGAATTTTGCCGGAAAAAATCCGCCTCTTTATAGTCATACAGGCAGCCGAACATGCTCCCGTTTTTCATATTATGTCCGTAGAGCACCGTGATCCACGCACAGATATCGTCATTTGTCTCGCACAGCTTCACAAAATCATACCCGGCTTTGTCAGAAACGGTTTCCTGTGCTTCTGGCTCTTTTTTTCCGCCTCCTTCTGTAACAGACAGTGGATCCAGCCTTTTATATAAAAGTAATCTTCTGGATGGCGCACTTTGATTTCACCCAGTTTTAGCGCCATGTTTTTTACATCATCCGCTTTTTGTTCACTCATCCGTTTCTCTCCCTTCTTCCATTTCTTTGAAATCAATATATCTTTCTTCGAAACCACCGTCAATAATAATTCAGACACAACGTTTACTTTGAAAGCACATTATGCTATAGTGCTTTCATGGAGGTGAGGTCATGAATATCCATGAAAGATTAAAATATCTGAGAGAGCAGTTAAACCTGACAACCCGTGCTTTCGGAGCCGCAATCAATATGTCGGGCGGCGCAATCACGAATATGGAAAAAGGGACACGGAATGTTACGGATCGCACGATCCGCGATATCTGTCGTGAATACAGGGTAAATCCTGACTGGCTCATCCACGGTAATGAGCCGGTGTTTGAAGATGTGACCAGCGGACTGGAGCTGGATGATGATGTAAAACAGCTTGCAAAACAATACAGTATGTTAAGTGATACCGACCGTGAACTCGTCCGGAAATTAATTCAGTCGCTGGCTGAGAAAGCAGAGAGAAACTGATCTGAACGCTTAAAGAATGGAGAAATCAAAACATGAAACAGCAACGCATTCTTTTCGATTTACTGCTGACTTTTCTAAAAATCGGGCTGTTCACCTTCGGAGGCGGGTACGCGATGATCTCCATGATCGGGGACAGCTGTGTGGAAAAAAAGAAGTGGATCACGCAGGATGACATGATGAATATCACTGTCATCGCGGAATCCACTCCCGGCCCCATCGCCATCAACTGTGCGACCTTTGTCGGGTATCAGCAGGCCGGATTTGCCGGTGCGCTGACCGCCACCCTGGGGATCGTGCTCCCTTCCTTTCTGATCATTTACGCGATCTCCATGTTTTTTGACCATTTCCTGGAAATCACGGTCATCGCAAACGCATTTCGCGGCATCCGCATCGCGGTCGGTTTCCTGATCCTGGACGCCGGGCTCACCATGAAAAAGAAAATGCCGCGAAAGCTGCTTCCGCAGGCGATCCTGGGCGGTTCCTTTGCAGCCATGCTTCTGATCGGCATCTTCTCCTGGAATTTTTCGTCCATCAGCCTGATGCTCCTCGCGGCGGCTGTCCGCCTGGCCGTCTGCGCCATAGAAGAGCGAAACGCGGGGAAAGGCGGTGTGAAGCCATGATTTATCTCGAATTGTTTTTTGGATTTCTGCGGGTGGGATGCTTTGCCTTTGGCGGCGCCTACGGCGCTATCCCCCTGATCCGCGATGTGGTGCTCTCTTACGGCTGGCTTGACGATGAGGCGCTCTCCTGCATGATCGCGGTCAGCGAGAGCACCCCCGGCCCCATCATGGTCAACCTCGCGACATATGTCGGAAGCAGTCAGGCCGGACTCCCAGGGGCAGTCATCGCCACGACAGCAGTCGTCCTGCCCTCGTTTCTCGTCATCCTTCTCGTGACAGCGGTCTTAAAAACGCTGCTTCACCACCGGTATGTACAGGCGGTCCTCGGCGGGCTGAAGCCCTGTATGGCCGGAATCATTCTGGCAACCGGTGTTACGATGATCCTTGGCAATCTGACCGGACCGGCAGAGCGCGCCGTCGTGGATCTTCCTTCCGTGGATCTCCCTTCTGTGATCCTCATGGCGCTTCTCGGCGGGATCCTCCTGGCTGTAAAAAAGATACGGAAGAAAAAATTATCCCCGATTACTACAATTATAGTGTCAGCTGTGCTCGGAATGGTTGTGTATGGTTTTGGGTGAATCCTGCATCATCCGCTATATCCTTTCTTAGATTTTCTGTCATGCTACAGTTCTGCTTATCTCTATAGTAATCTATAGCGCCTCAGCTATTTTGTTGTTCGGATCTGCATTTTTACAAAGACTATCACCTCCAAATGTCGCCCAGTTCGACCAGCCTGGCCTGTATGCGGACATAGGCTTTTGCATCCTCTTCACCTAAAGCCTCCAGCATTTTTGCCACCGAATGAATCATTCCGGTTCGGCGCTCTTCGACTAAGGCTATGCCCTTTTCGGTCAGACAGACAATGACCTGTCGGTTGTCTGCGGAGTCAGGAGTTCGTGTGATCAAATCCTGTCCCTCTAAGGATTTTAGCATGGCTGCGACTCTCGCTGTGGTAAGCATAAGCGCTTTGCTCATATCTTTGGGATATGCCCGGTTTCCGTTTGCCGCCAAATAATTTAGCGCTAAAACTTCGCCTCTTGCAATTCGGGACATGGTTCGCTCCATCTTAATTTGCGGAGCAGAGGCGCGCATATCAATAAGCTGTATCGCTAATTCCGTGTAGTCCATACGCCAAAATCCTTTCTTAATTACTAACTCTGCTAGATATAATAGCACGAACTTTTTTCGTTGTCAATTGGATAAGAAAAAATTTTAACCTTAAGAAGAAATTACCTTTAATTACTATAAATATAGTTTCCGAAACACTTGGAATGGTTGTGTATGGCATCGGGCAGGTTTTTCCTGTTCACAATACACAGGCGTTTCCTGTATAGGGATGATTCCCGGCATAAGCGGATGCTTTCGCGGCAAACTCCCCCTCCGCCATTTTGTCAAAATATTCCCTCTGCCATACGGTATAATCAAAATCATCCCTCTTAATAAGTGAAATAAAATACTCCGCATCAATAACTCCCAAATGATCCACAAGACATGCAAATCCCTGATCTAAGATATTCACCGCATTTGTCATGATCCATCCGCCTCCATTCTTCTGATAAATTCTCCCGGCGTTACCAGCTTAATCTTTTCAGACTGGTATTTTAACAATCTGTCATCCGTGGTCACAAAGTAACCACACCCGGCTATAAGAGCACAGGCCACATGATACGCATCTTTTTCCTTTATTCCCGTATCTATAATAGAATCAGCAATTTTTGCAATTTTTTCGCTATTCTTATTACTGACATACAATGAAGCATATTCTTTCATAAACTTCTCAATCGCCATCTTCTTTTGCATTGACCGGTTATTACTATTCTCAAAATCAAGAACATATGATGTAACAAGTTCTACCTGTCTCTGCCGGATCATGTCCTGTATATGCAGCTTTGCCTGTGTTTCTAAATAAATACGCATTTGGGTCTGATCATCGTAAGGGCGGTTATAACTGCAATTGTCCAAGTATATTCTCACGTTTGTGCTCACTCCTTACCCGCAATTACATTCTTTTTCTCATCTTAGCACATTTACCGGAATTAATCCACCTGTTTTCGCTCTCAAAGCATCCCTCATGCTCCCGCCCTTACGAAATCACACTGTCCCCTGCTCCTTCCCCTATGGATGCGGATACGCCCCGTCCCATACGATCCTCCTGTAATTCTCCCGGTCCGTGTCCCCCTCCGTCGAGACGCACAGCACCTTTGCCTTTGGCCCAAGGCCCATCTCCTCCCGCAGGCTTCGGTACGCATCATTCCTTAGAAGCTCTGTCACAAGGCCTGCGGTGGACGCGCCGCTCTCGCCGGAAATGACGCGCGGATCCCCGGACACCGGATTTCCCAGCACCCGCATTCCCTGCGCCGCCACATAGTCCGGCATGGATACAAAATAATCCGCATAGCGGCGCAGCATCTCCCAGCCCAGCGTACAGGGCTCGCCGCAGGCAAGGCCCGCCATGATCGTATCCAGATCGCCGCCGACCATGCGGATCATCCCGTCGTCCGCCTCCGCGGTCCGGTAAATGCTGTCCGCGCGGTCCGGCTCCACGATCACAATCTTTGGCTTCCTCTCCTTATAATAATCCGCAAAAAGAGCAGAGAGCGCCCCGGACATGGCTCCCACGCCGGCCTGCAGGAAGATGTGCGTCGGCAGCTCGCCGGAAAGCTGTTCCACCGCCTCAAGCGCCATGGTCGTATATCCCTGCATGATCCACGCCGGAATCGTTTCATAACCCTCCCAGGCCGTATCCTGCACCAGCACCCAGCCCTTCTCCTTCTCGCAGGCCGCCGCAAAGCGCACCGTATCGTCATAATTATATTCCGTGATCTCTGCCTTTGCCCCCAAAGCGCGGATGTTTTCCAGCCGCTCCGCGGCGCTTCCCTTCGGCATGTACACCACGGCCTTTACCCCCAGCTGTTTTGCCGTCCAGGCGATTCCCCGCCCGTGATTGCCGTCCGTCGCGGTGACAAAGGTGAGACCCTGAATCTCATTCTTCACCCTGTCACTGACAAGCACAGGAAAGCTTAACTCCTCCTCCGGAATCCCGCAGCGTTCCCCGATAAATCTGCCGATGCAGTAGCTTCCTCCCAGCCCCTTAAAAGCGTTTAACCCGAAGCGGCTGCTCTCGTCCTTGACATACAAAGCGGAGATGCCCAGCTGCTCCGCCAGCCCGGACAGGCGCATCAACCCGGTGGTCCGGTAATTCTCAAAGCTTTCATGATACATCCGCACCCGCTCTGCCCGCTCTCTGCCAAAGGGCAGCGCCGCGCTTACGTCCCCGCTCCTCCTGCGGTTTTTTACCATTTTTATTGTCATTTCACTCATCTCTCTTCCATTTTTACTTCGGAAGACAGGTGCGCACCAGCTCGTAAAAATACCAGGCGCCGGTCTCCAGCGTATCGTCATTGTAGTCAAATCGGCTGTTATGGACAGGACATGTTTCTCTATCCTCCTCTGCGCCGCCAATTTGTATATAGCACCCCGGAACCTTTGTGAGGAAACGGGCAAAATCCTCGGAAGCCATGAGAGGCTTTGCGTTTCTGTCAACCTTCTCTGCCCCGACGACCTTCCCCGCGGCCGCGGCGGCATGCGCGACGCATGTCTCATCATTCACCAGCGGGACAAACTCATGGGTGTAGGTAAACTCGCACTCCGCCCCGTATGCCGCGCAGATATTCCGGCAGAGCGCCTCCATCCGCTCCTCGATCATCCGCTGCGCCTCCGGCGTCGTGCTTCTGGTATCCCCGAGAATCGTCACGGTATTCGGCATCGCATTGTGCACACCGTCCGTAAACAGCTCCGTGCAGGACACCACCGCCGGATCTGCCGGACATACATTGCGCGAAACGATGGTCTGCAGCGCCAGGATCACCTGCGCAGCCACCACCATGGGATCGATGGTGTCCTGAGGTGCGGAGGCATGACCGCCGCGGCCCTTAATGCGGATTGTAAAATTGTCCTCACTGGCCAGCATACCGCCTGCTCTCATATGAAACGTATTCTTCGGCCGAATCGGATCATTATGAAGCCCGTAGATCTCATCCATGGGAAACCGCTCAAACAGGCCGTCCTCCATCATAGCCTGCGCCCCTTTCCCCGGCTCCTCCGCCGGCTGGAAGATCAGACGGACCGTCCCGTCAAAATCCGGTTTTTTCGCCAGAAGCTCCGCCGCGCCGAGCAGTGTAACGGTATGCCCGTCGTGGCCGCAGGCGTGCATCTGTTTCGGCGTCTTCGAGGACCAGGGATGCTCTCCCTCCTCGGTCATGCAGATACAGTCCATATCCGCCCGAAGGCCGATTGCCCGCGTCCCCTCTCCCGCTTTCAGGTTTGCTACGACACCTGTCTTCCCGATGTTCCGGTGAACCTCATAGCCCATCTCCTTCAGCCGTTCCGCCACAAAGGCAGCTGTCGCCACCTCCTCGAAGGCCTTCTCCGGATTCTCGTGAATCTGATGTCTCCACTCTGCCAGTCTTTTTGCAAATTCTTCGTTGTGTGTCATTTCTTTTTTTCCTCCTGTTTCATTGTCTTATTTTTTTACAACCTCTGATATATCTGTCTTTTCATCCCAGACAGGCTCTTTTACCCCTTTCGCGAGCTGCCCTTCATAATCCCGCAGCACATATTTCACGCACCGGAACAGCCCAAGCAGCGGAATCACATTGATCAGAATCATCAGGGCGCCGCACAGATCCACAAACGTCCACAGCGTCGGAAGTGCAAGCACCGAACCGGACGCCACAATGATAAGGGCTGTGATTTTATAAATCAGCACATACCGGTCCGTATGTTTCTTTATCAGATAACGGATCGACACCTCCCCCACAAATATATCTGCGATCAGGGTGGTAAACCCGAATAAAATCATCGCAATCAGAACCACCCATTTTCCGAATTCCCCAAGCGTGCTTCCAAAGGCTGTCTGTACCAGGTTGATTCCGTCCTTTCCCGACTCTCCAGCGACCCGGTGAGCAGGATCGCAAAACCAGTACAGGTACAGATAATAATGGTGGTGATAAAGGTGCCCAGCATGGCCGACATCCCCTGATTCATCGGATGCTTTACGATGGCGGACGCATTGAGGTTGGCCGCCGCGCCGTTCCCGGCGTCATTGGAAAACAGTCCCCTGGCGACTCCCTGCCGGAATGCCCGCATGACCGTGTATCCGATCACACCGCCCGCCGCCGCATGACCGGTAAAGGCGGATGTTACAATCGTCACAAACATAGTCGGAATCTCCCTTGCGTGCAGTACCAGAATTATAATTGTAATAAAAATAAAACCTCCCGCCATGAAGGGCACAACTTTTGATGCGACATCCGTAATCCTCCCGACGCCGCCCATGACGATCAGCGCTGCAACCGCCGTGACCACCAGCCCCGGGACGATTCTCGGGATCGGAACCACCTCCACAAATGCGGCAGCGATGGAATTATTCTGAATCATTGCGATACAAAAACCCACGGAAAATATCATACTTGCCGCAAAAACCATTCCCAGCCACGGCAGTTTCAAACCATTCCGGATATAGTATGGAACGCCGCCGTAATAATTGCCGTCCTCACCCTTTTCCCGAAACAGCTGGCCCAATACTGCTTCCCCGAAGCTGATCCCCATTCCAAGCAGCGCCACGACCCACATCCAGAACATGGCTCCCGGGCCGCCTGCCGCCAGCGCGCTGGCCACCCCCACAAGGCTTCCCGTCCCCACCTGGCTGCCCACCGTCGCACAGAACGCGGCAAATCCGGAAACCGCGCCGTCCTCTGTTTTCTGCCCTTTTAACACATTTGACAGCAGCTTCCCGAAATGCCGGAACTGGGGAAATCCCAGCCGGATCGCATAGTAAAGCCCGATCCCTAACAGCACGAAAGAGACCACATAGCTCCATAAAAAATTTCCAATCTCAGATATTATCTGCATACCTTACCTCCTCAATAGGGGCCGATGGCTGCCGGAGCTTTTTCTGTTGTGACTGCCTGATTCATCATCTGTTCCTCCTTCTGTTATTTTCCTCGCAATATAATGTATATTGCATGCGATATATTGATTATACATCGCACGTCAGAACTGTCAATGAGTTTCGCTGCAACAGACTGTTTTTCAGCGTATTTTCCAGTTTTATTCCAATTAATTTGGATATCATTTCAGAATTGTATGCGATATATTGCAAAAAAGGAAGAGATGCGGTATACTGATGAAAAGGTTCCGCCATCCTCTGCTGGCCGAACGTAATCTTTGATGCATGAGCGGAATACAGCCCCCTGCGAAAGGTGCGGGCTGAACGATGAAAGGAGAAGACACATGCCGGTTCCCGCAAAAAAACCAAAAGAAAAACCAAAAACAGCAAAAGAACTCGTCTATTCCGAGGTCCGGGAGTGGATCGTAAACGGCGTCTTAAAACCGGATGAAAAAATCTCCGACCAGGAGATCTCGCAGTATTTTTCCGTCAGCCGCACCCCTGTCCGGGAGGCGATCCAGATGCTGGCCGACCAGCGGCTGGTCACGATCTCCCCCGGGAAAGAGACCAGGGTCAGCCCCTTAGACATCCGGGAGGCGGACTTCGATTACCGGATCGCCGCGGAGCTGCACGCCCTCGCGCTGGAATTCGCTTATCCGTCTGTCACGGAGGACGTTCTCGACGAGTTAAAAAAGATCAACCAGTCCTTTGCCATTGTGATAAAGGATCATGATATCGAGGGCGCCACCCGGTTTGACGATCAGTTTCACGCGGTCTTTTTGCGGCTCGCCGGGGCGCATTTTCTGACGGAGTTTACCCATATTTTAAAGGGGCATCTTCAGAGGATCGAGAATGTCTATTACAGGGAGCATGATATCGCCTCCTATGATTCTCACGAAAAGATGATCGAAGCGCTGGAACGCCATGACCTGGAACAGGCAAAGGAGGCCATGCGGGAAAACTGGCTTTATACGCTCAGGAAGATAAAAAAGGATTCCTGAACATCTTACGTCAGAACCGCCCCGGCCGTCATTCTCCGACAGCCGGGGCGGTTCTCATTCATATTTTGGGAATGATACAGTATTCAGTCCGTTCTTGCAGAATATATCGTTTTTCTGAATTCCGCACCTGACAGCAATTCTGTCATTTTGTCACATCCTGTTTTTTCCTCCAGACGGCACTGCTTTTTCTCCCTGTTCTCCAGGATACAGCAGTCCTCATGCCAGCAGGATCCCATCTTCTCTCCCTTCACGCTCCATGCATCGCCATCTGTCAGCATATATGTCAGCGACTTGATCACTCTCTCAGTCGAATATCGTCTGAATCCCATCAGATAATGCAGCGTCTTTTCATCCCTGATTTCCTCAAGGTCAATTTTATGATCATGAATTGCTCTTAAAATATGTTCACGCATACGAACAGCATCTGTATGTCCGTTTCCTGTCCATTCAATCAGTTTGGGAAACGTGAGGATAAAATACTCAAAGCACGTCATATCCAGCAAAATAATCTGTTTTGGATATTTCATCTTAAATTCCTGAAGCTCCATCAATTTGTTGACAACGTCCATATTATCATACACAATGTCAAATGCCAGATAATATCTGTCCTCTTTTTCCGGCTCCAGCATTCTGACCGCATCCAAAAGTCCCTGATTACTCTTTTTACTTTCAACCGTCAGCCTGTTCTCAAACAGATACTGATTTACCAGCTGCCAGAAATGCAGTCCGGCCCTCTGGTCTTCCGTCCACAAATAGTTCATATCCCCACCAGTTCTTTCCGCAAAGAGATCTGTCCGTTTTCCTCATGCAGCACAGTAAAGCTGTCTGCAGAAACATTCAGTCCGTCACAGTTTCTGAGAAACAGGAGATACTGGTTACTTCCCTCAAAATTGATAAAGCGTTTGTCTGCATCGTTCAGAATTATATCCGCGTTATCGATGACGATAAATTTGTTCCGACACTTCTGCAGAGAAGCGTGAAATTCATCACTTTTATAATTATACAATCTGATATCCCGGTAAGCATCCAGCTGCTTTACATCCTCCAGCATCTGATACAGATAGGTTTTGCCGGTTGCACTGTCACCGCGCACCAGTGTGATCCGGCAGGTGAAATACAGCTGATACCGGAAGGGATTTGCCTGGAATTCAATTTTCTGGTAAATCATCCTGTGCTCTCCTTTCATATTCCCTGCTCCACCAAAGCTCATAACCGTGCCTGCCAGCAACCATTTCTCTATCATTTATCATAATACGCACATCATCGCCTATCTCAAAACGCTCCGGATAGTCCATAAAAATATGAATCTCATCCAGGGCAAAAATCCTGGCAAGCACATTTCCACCGCATTCTTTTGTGCTCACAACCTTATCAGGATTTTTGACAATGTTCAGATACGTTTTGCAGCCACTGGACAGATTGCGTATGGTTCCCAGCCCGTATTTTGTCTCAATATGATTATCCTCTGTCACCTCTGCCCCGTCAATCTCCCGAATCGCCTGCCGGTCCTGTTCGGTCACCGGCAGATTTCCTGTATAAAGATTAAAGTATAAATCATTTTTCAAAATCCAGTTTTCCGCTTCCCGCTTTTCTGTATAGAGATAAATCAAATCCGGTTCCCCCTCCTCTTTTCTATTATTTAACTACAGTCCCCCGGATATGTCAACAAAAGACCGCGCTCCGTGAACTGCCCTTACGTCAAAAGAACAGGCAGCCCTGCCCGCATCCGGGTAAAAGCCGCCTGTTCTCATTCCCAACCTATTTCTCATTAATATAATTCACCAGCCCGCCGCAGTCTATGATCTTCTGCATAAACGGCGGAAACGCCTGGCCCTGATACGTCGTCCCTTTCGTCTTATCCGTGATCACGCCGGTGTCGAAATCCACCTCCACCTCGTCTCCCGCCTCAATCGCGCGGGCCGCCTCCGGGCACTCGATGATTGGAAGGCCGATATTGATGGCGTTCCGGTAAAAAATCCGTGCGAAGGTCTCCGCGATCACGCAGCTGACCCCGGCCGCCTTAATGGCGATCGGCGCATGCTCCCTCGAGGAACCGCAGCCAAAGTTTTTATTCGCCACGATGATGTCGCCCTCCGTCACCTTTTTCACAAAATCCTGATCGATGTCCTCCATGCAGTGGGTCGCGAGCTCCTTCGGGTCGGAAGAATTTAAGTACCGCGCCGGGATGATGACATCCGTATCTACATTGTCTCCATATCTGAATACATGACCGTTTGCTGCTTTCATCTTTCCCCTCCTTACACTTCATCCGGATCCGAGAGCTTTCCGGTGATTGCGCTCGCTGCCGCCACTGCGGGGCTCGCGAGATAAATCTCCGACTCTGTGTGCCCCATCCGTCCGACAAAATTCCGGTTCGTCGTGGACACGCAGCGCTCATGCTCCGCCAGAATCCCCATATATCCGCCAAGACAGGGCCCGCAGGTCGGCGTGCTCACAACCGCTCCGGCCTCGACAAACGTCTTCAGCAGTCCTTCCTCCATCGCGTCCAGGTAAATCTGCTGGGTCGCCGGGATCACGATCACGCGCAGTCCCTTCGCCACCTTTTTCCCTTTTAAAATCGAAGCCGCGATCCGAAGGTCGTCCATCCTTCCGTTGGTGCAGGAGCCGATCACCACCTGGTCGATCTTAATGTCACCGGCCTCGTCGATCGTCTTCGTGTTCTCCGGCAGATGCGGGAAGGAAACTGTCGGGCGGAGCGCGCTAAGATCAATCGTATACTCCTCGTCGTACTCCGCGTCCTCGTCCGCCTCGTACACGGTATACGGCCGCTTCGAGTGCTCCTCCATGTACTGCTTCGCCAGGTCGTCCACCGGGAAAATCCCGTTCTTGCCGCCCGCCTCGATCGCCATATTCGCAATCGTGAACCGGTCGTCCATCGTCAGGTGCGCGATACCGTCCCCCACGAACTCCATCGATTTGTAGAGCGCGCCGTCCACACCGATCATGCCGATGATATGTAAAATGATATCCTTTCCGCTGATCCACTTCGCCGGTTTTCCGGTCAGGACAAACCGGATCGCGGAGGGCACCTTAAACCATGCCTTTCCGGTCGCCATGCCGGCCGCCATATCCGTGCTGCCTACTCCTGTAGAAAAAGCTCCCAGGGCCCCGTAGGTACAGGTGTGGGAATCCGCTCCGATGATCACGTCGCCTGCCACGGTAAGCCCTTTTTCCGGCAGGAGCGCGTGCTCGATCCCCATCTCACCCACGTCAAAAAAGTTTGTCACATCATGCTTACAGGCAAATTCGCGGACACATTTGCAGTGCTGCGCTGACTTGATGTCCTTGTTCGGCACGAAATGATCGAGCACCAGCGCGATCTTATCCTTGTCAAACACGCTGTCTGTCTTCATCTTATCCATCTCGTGGATCGCCACCGGAGAGGTGATGTCGTTTCCGAGCACCAGATCCAGATCCGCCTCGATGAGCTGTCCCGCACTGACGGATGGAAGTCCCGCATGCGCCGCAAGTATTTTCTGCGTCATTGTCATACCCATTGTATCTCTCCTCCTCATTTCTGTTGTTCTGTCCTGATTGTATCACAGGAAATATCATAATAAAAATACATAATAAATATATTTACCATAACCATATTTCATGTTAAAATAACCGTATCATATTCCACAGAAAGGAGCCTCCCATGAACCAGAATCTCTCCTCCTACCGGATCTTTTACTCCGTCGCGACCGCCGGCAATATCTCCAAAGCCGCCAAGGAGCTCTACATCAGTCAGCCCGCCATCAGCAAATCCATCCAGAAGCTCGAGGACGGCTTAGGCTGCCGCCTGTTTTCGCGCAGCTCCCGGGGCGTCGTCCTAACCGACGAGGGCCGGATCCTCTTTGACCATGTACGCGCGGCGTTCGAGACCTTAAATCTCGGGGAGGAAAAGCTGAAGCGCTCCATCGAGCTCGGCGTCGGGCATTTAAAGATCGGCGTCAGCTCCACCCTGTGCAAATATATCCTGCTTCCTTATTTAAAAGAATTCATCCGGCAAAATCCGCATATCCTGATCTCCATCAACTGCCAGTCCACCAACGAGACCATGCGGCTGTTAGAGGACGATCAGATCGATATCGGGCTTGTCGGAAAACCGTCGAACCGGAAAAATATTCATTTTGACGCCCTCGAGGAGATCGAGGACGTCTTCGTGGCGACAAAGGATTATCTGCGCAATCTCCACGCGCGCGGGATCGGCCGCGACGACATTCTCTCCAACGCCACCCTGATGCTGTTAGACAAAAACAACATGACCCGCCGCTACATCGACAGCTATTTTCAGGAGCATCAGATCCCGGTGCAGGATTCCATCAGCATTTCCGACATGGATCTGCTGATCGATTTTGCGAAAATCGGCGTCGGCGTCGCCTGCGTGATCAGAAGCTTTGTAAAAAATGACCTCGCGGACGGAACGCTCGTCGAGATCCCGCTCCCGGTTCCGATCCCGACCAGGGAAGTCGGCTTTGCCTACCGCACCGGCATGCATCCGTCGCGCTCCTTAAGCGGCTTTATCCGGTTTTACCGGCGTTTTGCGGCCGATTCAAACCCGTAAAGCCAGCTTCCCTTCAGGAAATAGATCAGAAAGATCAGCGAGCTTAGTGACCAGGTGATCGGATACGCCCAAAAGATCACCTGGATCTTCGGGATAAAATGCACGGTCACCGTGATGTAGGTAATGCGGACGATGCACCATGCGAAGAGCATGACAAGCATCGGCACCGCAGGTTTTCCCGCGCCGCGCATCACCCCGGCGATCCCGTGGGAAAAGGCCAGCAGGCAGAAAAAGAACGCCTCGACGTGCGCCTGATTCGTCGCGATCGCGACCACCTCGGGGTTGCTGTCGAAGGCCGCCGCAAAATACGGCATGAAAAAATAAATCACCATGCCCACCACCTCAGCGGCAATCATGGAACAGCACACGCCGAACAGCGCGCCCCGCTTTGCCCTGTCATACTGTCTCGCCCCGAGGTTCTGTCCGATAAACGTCGTCAGCGACATCGCGAAACAGGTCACCGGCAGAAACGCGAACCCTTCCACCTTCGCATAGACGCCGCAGCCCGCCATGGCCACCGCACCGAAGGCATTGATATTGGTCTGCACCACGATATTGGCCAGCGAGATAATCGAATTCTGCAGGCCGGACGGCAGGCCGATGCCGATGATCTGACGCAGCATACCGGGATAAAAACGGATTTCTTTTACCTTTACCTGATAGACGTCTGTCGATTTTGCCAGCCGGTAAAAACAGAGCAGCGCGCTCGCCGCCTGGGAGATCGCGGTCGCAAGCGCAGCGGCCGCCACGCCCTTCCCGAGCACCCCGACAAAAAGCAGGTCGAGCACCACATTGACCAGCGAGGAAAAAATCAGGTAATACAGCGGGTGTCTGCTGTCCCCCACCGCCTGTAAAATCCCCATCACAATGTTGTACATGACAAACGCCAGCGAACCGGCAAAATAGGTGCGGAAATACGCCACCGAATTCGGCAGCACCGAAGCCGGCGTGCCCATCAGCACCAGAACCTGCGGCGCCAGGATCATCCCGACAACCGTAAGAATCGCGCCGGCCAGAAGCCCGAACGCCACATCCGTATGTACCGCCGCGCGAAGCCCGTCATAATCCTTCGCCCCGAAATACCGCGAGATCACGACCCCGGCCCCGACGGCAATCCCATTAAAAAACCCGACCAGAAGAAAGATCAGGCTTCCCGAGGAGCTGACTGCCGCGAGCGCGTCGCTTCCCAGGAAATTCCCCACGATCAGGGAATCCACCGTGTTGTAGAGCTGCTGAAACATATTTCCCAAAAAGAGAGGGATTGCAAACGACACAATCCCCTTCCAGATGGATCCGTTCAGAAGCTTTGACCCTCTGTTTTCCATTTCACATCTCTTCCTTTATCCCTTCTGATGATTCCAGACACTATCCGCTATTCTACTCCCTGCCGGCGGATTTTGCAAGTGAAACCTGCTTTTTTCGCTTTCCCGGCAAAGCAGGTTGCCCCCGGGGACATTCTGTTTTATACTGATATGAAGACCACTGACAGAAGAAATCTGCCAGCGCAGATGAGAAAGGAGCCCCTTATGTTATCTCAGAAGCTTTATTCCACGATCGAAGACGCCATCGCGGCCTGTGAAAAGAAATATCATGATGTCCAGAATGATTCCTACCTCTCCCACACCGCCGCCGCCCATCTTAAGACGCTCCGCGAGCTGCAGGGACAGCTGACGGACGGCATGACGCCAAAGGAGCTTCTCGCTTCTCTCAGGGAAAAACTCCCGGAGCTGATCGCATACCGGGACGCGGAATTCGAGCATCCTACATTTGACTGGTACAATGAGCACTATTACTATCTGCGCGCGGACGGCGAATGCGACGCATATCAGGAGATGATCGGGATCTTAGAGAACTGCGCGAAAAACTGATGTCCGTGCGGCCGCTTCCGGCATTCCGCCGGTGCGGCCGCCCCGCAGGTTCTCACGCTTCGCTGTCCCCCTTTAAGGTCTCGATCAGATTTTCCCTGCGGATCCTCTTTCCCGCATAGATCATCGTGGCGTATACCACCGCAAACACGCAGACCGCGGCGATCAGATAATAGCGCCAGGGCACATAAAAATCTGCCAGCGAATTCCCGTTGCCCAGATAATACATCAGGACCGTGACCGCCGCTGCGAGCAGATATCCGCAGCCAAGTCCTTTCAGCCCGTAGATCAGACACTCAAAGCGCAGCATCCGCCTGCGTCCGTCCGGCGTCATGCCGACGGAGCTTAGCATGGCAAATTCCCTTCGCCTTAAGCTGATATTCGTCGAGATCGTGTGAAAAATATTGGTGGCCGAGATCAGGGAAATCAGGACGATAAACCCGAAGCAGAACACATTTACCATCAGGTAAAGGGCGCGGTGCTGCTCCTCGCTCTCCGCCATGTCATAATAGCTGATCCGGTCCGGTTCCTCCCGGCAGATCTCCTGAATCTCACCGCTGACCCGCGCATGCTCCGGCGCGGCATAATAAAGCCTCCCGTTGAATCCCAAAGATCCCTCGTCTTCCCCATTCAGTTCCGGTGCAATCCGATCAACTACAGATATCGGGTATACCAGGCGCACACGAAAATAGGATCCGGGAAGCGGAATCCCTGACTCCGAAAACTCCTCCGGTGAAAACGGATCGTACTCCGCGAGATCGCCGATATAGTATTCCGTCACCGGCTGATCTTCCTTGCCGTCTTCTCCTGCCTGCACGTCTTCTCCTGCCTGCACGTCTTCTCCTGCCTGCACGGCTTCTTCTGCCGGCGCGCAGCGCAGCACCTCACAGTCCTCTCTCAGCACCTGGCGCGCCTGCTCCCGGCCTCCCTCATCCCAGTCCTGGATATAAGATAAGGCAACGGCCCGCGGCTGTGCGGGATCGGCATATGCTGCATCGTCGAGTCCGTAACGTGTCAGCAGCTCACGAAACACTTCATCCGTCAGGAAACAGATGTTAACCGAACCTTCCGCCGCCTCATACCAGTCCGCCGCTTCCGGATTTAGCGCTTCTTCCGGATTTACGATCGGATCCGACGTCAGATAATAGGTCTCGCCGATCAGTCCGATCCCCTTTATCCCGTCGATTTTCTCCTTCAGACGCAGCGCATCCTCATAATCCCTGGCATAGAGACTGACACTGATATCGTACGCGCTGATCTCCACTGCCCCGCGGTAGCTGCTGAACAAATATTCCGAAAAGCTTCCCACCGAGATAAACAGCAGGATACTCATCGCCAGGGAGAGCACGGTCGCGCGGTACTGCTTTTTATTGCGCCTGAAATTCTTCCACGCGATCACGCCTTCGAGCCCGAACATGTGGCCAACCCAGCACGGTATGCGAAGCGTGCGTGCCGTCAGCCGGATATCCTTTCTCTGCCGGATCGCATCGATCGCCGAGACCTTAAGCGCACGCCGCATCGGCAGCCACGCGGAAAAGAGCACCGTCGCGGTACCGATCAGCGCTGCGAGCGCGACAGACCCCACCGAGACATACAGCCTCATACGCACCCCGACCGCACTTCCGATCAGATACTCTAACTGCCCTTTAAAAAAGGAAAGCGTAATCCCGATGCCGCAGATCCCGGACGCGATTCCGAGCGGGATCCCGATCACACACAGCAGCAGCGCCTCGAAGCATACCGCAGAGAGCATCTGCCGCCTGGTCGCGCCGACGGAGGTTAAAAGGCCGAACTGCTTCGTCCGCTCGCCGATGGAGATGGCAAACGCGTTATAAATCAGCGCCACGGAGCCGAGCACGATGATCACGATCAGGATACTGCCCATCCCGTAGATCACATTATTGAAATCACTGCGCTCGGAAATCCCGTAAAAACGCAGCAGCTGATAATTATAGCCCGCCGAAATGCCGTCCGCGTCGAGCTCGTGGTAAAGCGGCAGCGCGTCCTTCACCTGACTCATCACCAGATAGCAGTCATAGTATCTGTCCTGCTTTTGTCCGTCCGGCACGGAAAAATCCTTTGGCTCTCCGACCGTGAGCATCGTATAGCCGGGCGCCATGTACTGCTCAAAGGGCAGGCTCTTTACAATCCCGACCACCGTGACGGTATACGTCTCTTCCCCCTCCAGGTGTTCCCGGATTTCCGTCGTCCCGTCCTCGTATTCCGTATACCGGTATTCGTCCGTCTGCCACAGGATCTTTCCCTGATCGTCGATGCGGCGGCCCGCGGACAGCGTCAGGGTATCGCCCACCTCCACCTCGATCTCCTGCTCGATGATCACGCGGTTCGGTATCACCACCTCTCCCGGACGCTTTGGCAGGCGTCCCTCCTCCAGCGGCAGCGGCATCTCACTTACAAACGTCTCATTCATCGCCTGGATGCAGAAATATGGCTTGTAGGTGCTCTCCACGCCCGGAATCCGCGCATACCCGATATTTTGCAGCGTGCCGCTGTCCGCCACGCGCCGATCGGAAAGAAGCTCCTCATAGATCTCCTGCGCAACCCCGTTCGCGCGCACGTGCCATCCGCCGACCGCCGCTTTCTCATAGGCGATGCCGTACTGCCGGATCGAGGAAACCATGGTGGTTACCGCTGTCAGCATCGCCGCCGACAGGATGATCCCTACAATCGTAATAATGCTTCGCGCCCGGTTTGCAAGAAGACTCTTCTTTGCAAAGGTATGAAAAATATTCATTTGCGGATCACCTCATCTCTGACGATTTTTCCGTCCTCAATCCGGATGATCCGCTTTGCCTGCAGCGCCACATTTTCATCGTGGGTGATCACAAGGAGCGTCTGGTGGTATTTTTCATTCGACAGCTTTAACAGCTCCACGATCTCCTGGCTGTTTTTCGAGTCGAGATTTCCGGTCGGCTCGTCGGCTAAGACCACGGCCGGCGCATTCATCAGCGCGCGCCCGATCGACACCCTCTGCTGCTGTCCGCCGGAGAGCTGATTCGGCAGGTGATGTTCCCTGCCCTTTAGCTGCAGCAGGGAAAGAAGCTCCTCAAGCCGCTCCTCATTCACCGGACGCCGGTCCATCTGTACCGGCAGCGTCATATTTTCCACCACGTCAAACACCGGAATCAGGTTGTAAAACTGATAGATCAGCCCGACCTCGCGCCGTCTGAAGATCGCCAGCTTCTCCTCGTTCTGTGCATAGACGTCGACGTCATTCACAAACACCTTCCCCTCTGTCGGGAAATCCACCCCTCCTAACATATGCAAAAGCGTGGATTTCCCGGAGCCGGACGGCCCGGTGATCGCGATAAACTCACCTTTTTCCACGGAAAACGAGATGTCGTCCAACGCGCGCACCTCGTTTTCCCCGCTTCCGTAAACCTTGCTGATATGCTCTACTGTAATCATATTCCCCTCCTTTATGGTTATCATATCAACCCCGGCTGAATATTACGTGACCTTTGTGTGACAGTTTCGTCACTTATAAAACCGCAGCACAAATTCCGCGCCGCCCTCGTCCCGGTTTTTTGCCTGCAGGACGCCCCCCTGCTTTGCCACGATCGCGGCAGCCAGCGCAAGCCCGATCCCGACGCTCTCATCGCTGCTGTTCTTTCCTTTATAAAAGCGTTCAAAAATATGCGGCAGATCCTCTTTCGCGATCCCCTCCCCGGTATCCGCGATCACCAGCTCTGTGTAAAGTGCGTTCCGGCTGCCGGAAATCAGAATCTTCCCGCCCTCCGGCGTGTGCTCCAGACAGTTTTTTATAATATTTTCCACCGCCTCAAGCGTCCACTTCCGATCCACGCGAAGCACGGCGTCCTCCGCAATATCCGTCACCGCCGCGACGCCTTTTAACTCCATCGGGATCTCAACCGTCAGCAGCGCGTCGGCCGTCAGCGATGTCAGCCCGCACTCCTGCCGCTCAAACCTGATCGCGTCCGCATCGAGCTTCGAGAGCTTTAAGAGCACCTCGATCAGCCACTGCACCTTTCCCAGCAGCCTGCGCAGCCGTCCGAAATACGCGAACTGCTTTTCCGCGTCCGCCTCCCCCGTTTCCAGCATGGAGACAATCAGATTCATGGAGGTCAGCGGCGTGCGCAGCTGATGTGAGAGATCCGTCAGGGAATCCGCCAGGTACTGCCGGTCTTTTTTCAGCTCGCGGTTCTGTTCGCCCAGCCGCGTCAGAAGCTTGTTGATCTCATTCTCCAGGATACTAAGCTCCCCCTCGTCCATATGGGCAAGCAGGCGGATCTCCTCTGTGTGAAGCCTCAGATCCAGCTCCGCCGACAGCCGTGCAAGCCTGCGGTAGCGCAGATACGATTCCGCAAAATGCAGCGCCCCCGCCGCCGCCCACACCAGAAGCGGCAGAAAGCGGTAACAGAGCACAACAGCCTTCGGCACGTCGAACTTCACGTAAGACAATGCAGCCGGGGCAGCATAGCTGCACCCGGCCGCACAGACGCCCCCGAGGATCACAAAGACGACAAGCTGTCTTGCGATCTCAGGGTTGCGCACATATTCTGATATATGGTAGGAAACCTTCTGATCCATATCTCTTTTCCTCCGCCGTCTGGCATTATCATCCGCAGACGCGGCAGCCGATTCCGCCGCGGAACGGCTGTCATCCGCAGGCCCGGTAGCCGGTTCCGCCGCGGAACAGCTGTCACCCGCAGGCGCGGTAGCCGATCCCGCGTACGGTACGGATCAGCTGCGGATCCTGGGGATTGTCCTCAATCTTCTCCCGCAGCCGCTTAATGTAAACCGTCAGCGTATTATCGTTGACAAATTCCCCGGCCATGTCCCACAGCGCGGAGAGCAGCTGGGTCCGCGGAAACACCTGCCCCGGGTGCGACGCGAATAACAGCAGCAGCCGGTACTCGAGCGCGGAGAGAAACAGCTCCTCCCCGTTTTTTAAGGCAACGCCCTTTCCCGTGTCCACCGTCACGCTGCCGAGGGTTAGCACGGACTGTGATCTGCCGTAGCGCCGCAGCACGCTTTTCATCCGCGAGACGAGCTCCCGCGGCCGGAACGGCTTGCTGATATAGTCGTCCGCGCCGATGTCCAGCCCGGTGACCACGCTGAATTCGTCCGAGGAGGCCGTCAGGAAAATCACCGGGATCTCCTTTAATTCCTTGATCCCTCTGCACACGGCATAACCGTTCCCTTCCCGCAGAGTGATGTCGAGCAGCACCAGGTCAAACTCCCGCTCCTGTGCCAGTTCAAGCGCTTCCTGCTGCGTGTCCACCGCCGTCACGGAAAAGTCCTCCCCGCGAAGGAAATCTGTAAGCATTTCTACAATTGTCCTGTCATCCTCCACGAGAAGAACCTGCATGGCGTTATCCTTTCATAACAATGTTTACAATGCGTCCCGGCACATAGATCTCTTTTACGATATTCCCGGTCAGCTTTTCCGCGATGGACGCCTTCGCCGCCGCGATCACGGTATCCTTATCGTCATTTCTTCCGATCGCAAGCGTGCCGCGCGTCTTTCCGTTGATCTGCACCGCGATCTCCACGGTATCCTCCACGGTCTTCGCCTCGTCATACTCCGGCCAGGTCTGCTGGTAAATGTGTCCCTCGCAGCCGATGATCTCCCAAAGCTCCTCCGTGATGTGCGGCGCAACCGGATTTAACAGCACAAGAAGCGTCCGGTACTCGCCCTTCGTGATGGCGTTTTTCCTGGTAAATTCGTTCAACAGCGCCATCATCGCCGCGATGGCCGTATTGTACTTCAGATTTTCAAAATCGCCGCTGACCTTTTTGATCGTCTGATGCATCTTTGTCTCAAGATCCGCCGAATAGCCCTCCTCCGGGGTCATGATATCCTGGAGCTTCCAGACGCGCTCTAAAAACCTCCGGCAGCCCTTCACGCCGTCCTCGGACCAGGAGGCGCTTAAGTCAAAGGCTCCGATAAACATCTCATAGGTGCGCAGCGTGTCCGCACCGTACTCTCGCACGATGTCGTCCGGGTTTACCACATTTCCTCTCGACTTTGACATCTTCTCGCCGTTTTCCCCTAAGATCATGCCGTGCGAAGTGCGCTTCTGGTACGGCTCCGGGCACGGGACCACCTTCTGGTCGTAGAGGAATTTGTGCCAGAATCTCGAGTACAGCAGGTGAAGCGTCGTGTGCTCCATTCCTCCGTTGTACCAGTCCACCGGCATCCAGTAGTTTAACGCCTCCGGGGACGCTAACGCCTCGTTGTTGTCCGGGTCGCAGTACCGCAGGAAATACCAGGATGACCCGGCCCACTGCGGCATGGTGTCGGTCTCGCGCTTTGCCGGGCCGCCGCAGCACGGGCAGGTCGTATTCACCCAGTCCGTCATCGCGGCCAGCGGCGACTCGCCGTTGTCGGTCGGCATGTAGCTCTCCACCTCCGGCAGCATGAGCGGCAGCTCGCTCTCGTCGATCGGCACGAATCCACATTCGTCGCAGTGCACGATCGGGATCGGCTCGCCCCAGTACCGCTGGCGGGAAAAGACCCAGTCTCTCAGTTTATAGTTGGTCTTGGCGCATCCGATCCCCTTTTCCTCCAGGAATGCGATCATCTTCGCCTGGGCGTCCTTCACCTCAAGACCGTTGATAAAATCGGAATTGATCAGCACGCCGGTCGCGACATCTGTAAACGCCGCCTCGTTGATGTCGACCTCCTTGCCGTTTTTCGCCACCACCTGGATCATCGGCAGATCAAACTTTTTCGCGAACTCCCAGTCGCGCTCGTCGTGCGCCGGAACCGCCATGATCGCGCCGGTCCCGTAGGACATCAGCACATAGTCGGAGATCCAGACCGGTATCTCCTTCCCATTTACCGGATTGGTCGCGGTCAGCCCGTCGATCGGGACGCCGGTCTTATCTTTCGCAAGCTCCGAGCGCTCGAAATCGGATTTTTTCGCCGCCTCCTCGCGGTAGGCCGCGATCGCATCCCAGTTTTTGATTTCATCCCGATATTTGTCGATCAGCGGATGCTCCGGGGAGAGTACCATATAGGTCGCGCCGAAGAGCGTATCGCACCGCGTCGTGTAGATGCGAAGCTTATCCTCCTTACCCGTGATGGTAAAATCGACCTCCGCGCCCATGGATTTGCCGATCCAGTTCTTCTGTGAAACCTTCACGCGCTCGATGTAGTCCACGTCGTTTAAGCCCTCGATCAGTTTGTCCGCGTACTCCGTGATTTTTAACATCCACTCGCTTTTGACCTTGCGCACCACCGGAGAACCGCAGCGCTCGCAGACGCCGTTGACCACCTCCTCGTTTGCCAGTCCGACCTTACAGGAGGTACACCAGTTGATCGGCATCTCTTTCTTGTAGGCAAGCCCTTCTTTAAACAGCTTTAAAAAGATCCACTGGGTCCATTTGTAGTAGTTCGGGTCCGTCGTGTTGACCTCCCGGTCCCAGTCAAAGGAATAGCCCAGGGATTTTAACTGCTCCTTGAACCGCGCCACATTATTCTCCGTCACGATCTTCGGGTGAATCTTATTCTTGATCGCGTAGTTCTCGGTCGGAAGGCCAAAGGCGTCCCAGCCCATGGGATAAAGGACGTTGTAGCCCTGCATCCGGCGCTTCCTCGCCACGATATCAAGCGCGGTGTACGGCCTCGGGTGCCCCACGTGAAGCCCCTGCCCTGACGGATAGGGGAACTCCACCAGCGCGTAATACTTTGGCTTCGTGTAGTCCTTTGTGGCGGCAAAGGCCTTGTTGTCATCCCAGACCTTCTGCCATTTTTTCTCCACTACCTTGTGATTGTAAAGTTCTGACATTTCACTCCTCCTCATTTTATTTTAAAAGTTCAGCCATGCATCGCAAATGGGCGAATCATGCTCGCATGAATGAGCGCATTCTGCGGTGCATGAGCGGAGCGCCCGTATATGAGCAAAAATTAGTTGCGAAGCAACGGAGAGTGCCGAAAGGCACGGTTTTGCGAATGGCGCGGGCTGAACTTTTCGTAACTTTTGTACAAAAAAATCTCCGTCTCCGAACACGCCCTCCTCACCGGAACGCACAACATTCAGAGACGAAGATCAACTCTCCGCGGTACCACTCTTCTTCGCATGTGTCCGCCGGTCTGCCGCCCGGACAACCCGAACCGCCTTTTGGCCCCGCACGACCACACACGCACTCATTCTTCTTAACGCGAATCCCACGCTCTGACTTACCCACGAAATCCCGCTTCCGTCAGAGAACTCAGGGGCGAGTTGGGAACCTCTGGCCGCTGCCTCACACCACCCGGCAGCTCTCTGATCGCCTTCCGCTCTTACTACTCCCCGTCATCGTCTTTTTCACACCGCCACACGCTGTAGCGATTTTGTCATTAAACATGATCTATTTTAACATATCATGAGGATTTGTCAACTGAAAGATTGATTTTCGGAGCCTGCGCGGCAAATTACCTTTTAGGCTCCCGGTATATACAGCCTGTTACATCCTTCCCTTTACCTCACGAACCAGATCCTCTCCACACTCCGCGATCGCCATAATATCCTCATCCGTCATCCCCCGGCGGATCATATTTTCCACGATTCTCCTGGTTTTCATGTCCATCCCCTGATCCATACCATCCTGTATCATCTCTCTGATTGCCGTACACATATCCATCTTCCCCTCTTTCCTGTACTCGTCTTTCTTCACAGCGAGTTCCTTCATATGTGCGTACTGTGCCACGACCTCGTACGCATCCTCGTCCATCCCCTGAAAATACGGGTCCTCTTCCACCAGCTTCGCCAGCGCTTCCTTATCCTCCGCACAGCGGATAAAGTCGAACACCTGCTTTACATCTGTCTGAAATATGTCGGTATTCTGGAGTTTTCTGATCTCGATGAGATTGATCCGGTAATCCGCCACCAGCTCTTTCATTTCGGGCGGTATATCCGTAAAATCAAGCATCCCATGCAGAGACTTCGGCCCGTCCCAATCCTCCACACCGCTGTACAACAGGAATGTCACCACCGGATGCAGTCTGCTGTCCTTTCGGAATCCATAGAGATACTCCCCGGCGCTCAGTCCCTCCTTATGATCGCGAATCTCCCTGCGAATTTCCGCTGCCTGCTTCTCATATCTGCCCACGTCGTACGCGATGCTCCGCAGAGGAATCGCATAGTCGGTCATTTCTGAGAAGTAATCCTTCCAGCACGTGTCCTTTTCCATCCTTCTTCCTCCTGTGTCGCAGGAGCCTGTCACGAAAACCCCTGCTTTTTCTTTGTTGAATAAAAGCATGAATTTTCCGACCGATGACAGCGGACATGAAAATCCTCTGCCATAAAGATTCGCATATGGATAGGGTGCATCGCCCCTGTGATACAGACCGCCGGTCAACCTGCGGCTCTGCGGGAAAGAAAATCTGCTTTGTATGGATTTTATCACTCCAAAAAGCAAAATTCAATCACCTTATTTACTCTTTGTGCATATTGCACTACAATTTTCTAAGACACATCACTCCGCTTTTCTCCAAAACAGGCCTTCTGCCCTGACAAGATCACGGATCAGCTCCTGCATGTCGTCGTCAGGGTGATAGACGGACAGATACAAATCATCCTTTTCCAGCACAAAGAGGGTGTCTTCCCCAAACAAAAGGTCTGCTGTATCTGTCGCGTTTCTGATGATTCCGGCAACCGTTTCCGGCCCGGGATGCTCCAGCTGCTTCTGGTTTTCATGCAGGAAAACGGAAACCGGCACGTAACACATCAGCTTTAATATTACATTTATAATTTTATCAAGAAAACGGCTCCGCATGCCGTCATTCAGAAAATACTCCTCCACTTTCAGATATTGCTCCGCCCGATCAGACGGAACACGGCGCGGCAGGATATCAATCACAAAACATGTCTTTTTTAACAGTGCATCTATTTTCTCTATCATATATCAGCCCCTAACCTCTCCCCGCATTCCGCTCCGCGAGCCGCAGGACGGAGATCACGGGAACGATCAGAAGTCCGCAGAAAAAATTGCTGACGCCGTGGATCGCATCGTAGGGCAGCCCGGCGATGATCCAGGCGATCATCCCTTTAAAACTCAGTCCAAATAAAAGCGCCTGTGCGGGCGCATACAGCGTCCCGAACAGAAATCCGTGCGCCGCACAGACCAGCATGTAGATCAGTGGCCGCCAGCGCTCCGGCAGATCCCCGGGGAGCAGCATCACCGCCCCCCAGAGAATGGTCCACACGTACAGATACGGTAGCCACCAGGTCGCAAAACCACAGAGCATTCCGTTTATCAACACATAGATATAAATCGGATACAATGCCTTTTTCCGGTAGACAACGGTAAAGGCAACCGTAAACACGCCGAGGAGATGAATGTTCGGCGCAATCTCCATCAGCATCTTCGAGGCGTACATCACCGCCCCGAGCATTGCAAATACAGCCATCTCCCGGACAGTAAGTCTCATTCCCTTTCCCGCCGGCCGATGCGTCTCACCCGGGCGGCAGTCCGCATCATTCCACCTGGAACGCATAATGTCCGCCTTCCGTGACCGGCGTCGCGCTGACACTCTCGGACGCATAGTCCCCGCCCACATAGAATGCCCAGTACACGCCGTCCCTGTCATAGTCCGCCGTGATCCCGTTCACCGTCTTCACGAAAAGGCCGTATTCGCTCTCCTCGCCCTCGATCAGCCCGAGCTCCAAAAGCGCATCACCGACGGTCTCCTTATCGGTGTGTACCTCAAATTCCGTCTCAGTGCCGCTTGGATCTACGATTGTAAATGTAAACATGGTGCTTCCGGTTCCGATCACGCCGCCCGATAGCGCCTCACCTTCTGCGAGGGCTTCGCCTCCCGGCTCCGTACTGTCCGATCCGGTCCCTTCGATATTTGTCTCGGTGCCGGCCTGCACCTCTTCACCTGCCTTTGTCCCGGCATCCTCTTCATCCGGCGTATCCGCAGCGCGCTCCTCTGTCCCGGCCGGTATCGTCCCGGCCTCGTTCCCGGCCTGCGCATCCGTCCCGGCTCCTGTTTTTCCATTACATCCGGCTGTACATAACGCGACCGCCACTGTCAGCGCCATACAAAGGATGAATGACAGTACTCTTCTGCTCTGTTTCCTCTTCATGCTTTTGTCTCCTTTGCGTTTCAGATTCTCCCTGTCCTTCCTGCGGCCGGCACTCGCGGTCCGCCTGACCCTTTCCGTGAATTTCTCTGACGCCGTCACACAGCCTTCGGAGAAACGCACAGCACCAGGATCAGCCCCATATCTGTGAGGTTTTGGTACAAAGAGTGCAGTCTGCCCGGATATTTCGACTTGGCGCCTCCGTAAACCGCCTTCTCAGGACATCCGTCCCAATGGCGTTTCCCCTGCGTGGCGTGCATGGGTAAGGTTTATCGTGAAAAACGCGCCTCACGGCGACGGGCTCGTACAGGTTTTGCACCTGTTTCCCCGGACAGCCCGGTCTCTATCTTAATCATTTTGAGACCTCACGTCAAGTTTTTAATCGTCTAAAAGTTAAAGTTCAGCCCGCGCCATTCGCAAAACCGCGCTGTCGCGCTCTCCGCCGTTTCACGGCTACTTTTTGCTCATATACGGGCGCTCCGCTCATGCTTCACAGAATGTGCTCATTCGTGCAAGCACGATTCGCCCATTTTGCGAAGCATGGCTGAACTTTTAAGGGAAAAATAAAAGAGTCCGGCAAGCCGGACTCCCTCATTTAATGCTCCAGATCGATCACGATATGCCGCGGCTGCCCGGTGATCATCACCGGCGTCAGCTCCGCCTGGATCAGCGGCCGGATATAATTTACCAGCTGCTCGCTGACATAGGTCCCGTCCTCCGTGATCCACTCCAGCGGAACCTTTTTCTCAATATTGGCAATCTTATGTACATCGAACAGATCTGTCGTACAGATGTAGGGATCGCTGGAAACGCGCTTTAAGATCACAACCTTTCCGGTCTCTCCCTCGAACGCCGCCTTCACCGCGGAGCCGCCGACCTGATAGGCCTCGGTAATGTCCACACGCGAGGTCAGATGTCCGGCGCAGCGCTGTAAGGTCGCCAGCTCGATCGGCCTCGATTTGCAGCCGAAGCGCTCGCTGACCAGCATGGAGAGATAGCGCGCCGTACCGCTTAACTGCTTGTGTCCGAACGCATCCACGTACTCCGTGTGGTTCGTGAGCTCAAAGACATACTTTCCTTCCGCGGTCCGGATTCCCTCGGAAACCGCGACGACGATGGAGTTCTTCTTCTCAAGCAGGCCGCCGACCTTCGTAAGAAACGCGTCCACGTCAAACGGGAGCTCCGGCAGGTACAAAAGATCCACACCCTCGCAGTCCTCGCACCGTGCCAGCGCCGCCGCACCCGTCAGCCAGCCGGCGTTCCGTCCCATGATCTCGATGATCGTCACGCTCTTCACATCGTATACCAGCCCGTCGCGGATGATCTCTTTTGACACGGAAGCGATAAATTTTGCGGCGCTTCCAAAGCCCGGCGTGTGGTCCGTCACCGCGAGGTCATTGTCGATCGTCTTGGGCACTCCCATAAAACGGATCTCGCTGTTAATCAGAATCGCATAATCCGACAGCTTTTTGATCGTGTCCATCGAATCATTTCCGCCGATGTAGAAAAATGCCGTGATCCCGTACTCCTTTAAGATCTCGAAAATCCTGTCATAGAGCTCCCGGTTTTCCCCGATTTCCGGCAGCTTGTAACGACAGGAGCCTAAGAATGCGGACGGCGTGCGCTTCAGCAGCTCAAGGTCCAGATCCGTCCGGATCTTCTCGTCGAGATCCACAATTTTTTTCTCCAGAAATCCCTGGATCCCGTGCCGCATCCCGTACACCTTTTCTGCCCCCAGATCCTTCGCAGTCCTGTATACCCCGGCAAGACTCGAATTGATCACCGCGGTCGGTCCCCCCGACTGCCCGACAATAACATTACCCTTCATGTAAAATACCTCCCCTGAATAAAATCATGATTCTGAAATCGCGTTCATCATAACACAGATCCCGCTTTCTGCAAACCCCTTCCGGGCGCAAATAAAAGAATCGTCCCACTTTTCAAAAAAATAATCCACAAAAAAGATGCGACAAACGTCGCATCTTTTTCTGCCATTTTACCGCAAATATGGATTAATTGTTGATCAGCTTGTCATCCTCATTGTTCCAGCTGTAAAGCTTGCGGATATCCTTACCGACTTCCTCCGCCGGATGCTCCGCCGCGAGCTTTCTCATCGCCTTAAAGTGAACCTGCTTTCCTGCCGGAGACATATCAAGCAGGAACTCCTTCGCAAAGGTACCGTCCTGAATGTCGGAGAGGATCTTCTTCATGGTCTTCTTGGTCTCCTCCGTGATCAGCTTAGGCCCGGTCACATAATCGCCGTACTCCGCCGTATTGGAAATCGAATATCTCATTCCCGCGAAACCGGACTGATAGATCAGGTCGACGATCAGCTTCATCTCGTGGATACACTCAAAATATGCGTTTCTCGGATCATAGCCTGCCTCTACAAGCGTCTCAAATCCTGCCTGCATCAGCGCGCACACACCGCCGCAGAGCACCGCCTGCTCGCCGAAGAGGTCCGTCTCGGTCTCGGTGCGGAAGGTGGTCTCAAGCACGCCTGCTCTCGCGCCGCCGATTCCGAGCGCGTAAGCCAGCGCAAGATCCTGTGCCTTACCGGTCGCATCCTGCTCCACGGCGATCAGACACGGAACTCCCTTGCCCTCCTGGTACTCGGAACGAACCGTATGTCCCGGTCCCTTCGGAGCGATCATCGTCACATCGACATTTGCCGGCGGCACGATGCATCCGAAGTGGATGTTAAAGCCGTGTGCAAACATCAGCATATTGCCTTCCTCTAAGTTCGGCTCGATATCATTCTTATACAGATCCGCCTGCTTCTCGTCGTTGATCAGGATCATGATGATATCCGCACGCTTTGCCGCCTCGGCCGCGGTAAACACCTCAAAGCCCTGCTTCTCGGCCTTTGCCCAGGAACGGCTGCCCTCATAAAGACCGATGATCACGTTGCATCCGGAATCCTTTAAGTTGAGCGCATGCGCATGGCCCTGGCTGCCGTAACCGATAATCGCAATCGTCTTACCCTCTAACAGGGACAGGTTACAGTCTTCCTGATAAAATATTTTTGCTGACATAATATCTCCTCCAATTCTTTATACACTCAGGGTTTCCCCTGTTGCACACCTATGTATTTCTCACTACAGCGTCCCGTCTTCCTCACGCGGCTTTAAATTGCACAGATGACCGTTTTCATCGATCATCTTTACGTCCGCGGTCCCCCTGGAGAGACCGGTAATCCCCGTGCGCGCAAGCTCTAAGATCTCATACCCGTGCAGCAGATCCAGAAACGCGTCCAGCTTGTCCTGCTGTCCGGTCAGCTCGATCACCATCGAATCGTGCGTCACGTCCACGATCTTCCCGTGGAAAATCTCCGTCACATTGATAATCGGCTGGCGCTCTGTATCCTTCGCGCGGATCTTGACCATGATCAGCTCCCTGGTCACGGACTGGCCCTGCTCCAGCTTCTTGATATCGAGCACGTCGCAGAGCTTTGCGAGCTGTTTTTCGATCTGCTCTAAGATCTGCTCGTCTCCGCTCACTACAATCGTAATTCTCGTATAGCGCGGATCCGCCGTCACACCGGATGAAAAGCTGTCAATATTATAGCCTCTCCGGCTGAACAGCCCGGAAATATGGCTGGTCACACCCGGATTATTCTCCACCAGCAGGGATAACACCTGTCTTCTCATATAAGAAAACCTTCCTTACGTTGTATTTAACATTGATAATAGCAATGTCATATTTCTTTGTCAATATCTGAACCCGAAAAGGCCATATCCATTGGGAATACCTGAAATAACTTTTCCCGGCGAACGTTACTCCGACAAAAATCTGCCGTCCGCATCCGTGCTGATGCTTCCCGTCAGAATCAGAATCCCCTCGACAAACCCCCAGATACCGGAGATCACAGCCCCGAAGCCGCAGGTCGCAAGCGTCAGCACAAGCTGGACGACCCCTTTGGCCGTATAGCCCAGATAAAAATTGTGCACGCCAAAGGATCCGAGAAAAATACCGAGGAGACCGGCAGCCACCTTTGATTTTCCGCCCTGCATGCCGTACGGCATCTGAAGCGCGATCCCGCAGTTCATGCACGCCTGCGCCCCCGGCATCACCGGCTGGCCGCAGTTCGGGCAGTACTGGCTTCCGATTCCCTTCTGAACGCCGCACCTGGTGCAGACGATCGCCTGATCCGTCATATATTCCTGTCCGCAGTTTCTACAAAACATCTCCATCCTCCCTCAGGCGTCAGAGCCGCGCTGCCACAATCCAAATGATGGCTGCCAGCGCGAGCCACACGCCCATGGTGCGCGTCTTTTTCTCCGCCTGCGCATCCCCTCTGGATTCCTTCCTCGTACACGCTCCCGGCGCCGCCATCATGAGAAGGCCGGTCAGCAGCATCACCGTCTGTATCAGCAGCATGACATTCCTCCCTGTCAAAAAAAGCCTGTTCCGTAACAGGTTGTCCCGCTACAGAACAGACTCGTCGTCTTAAGCAACCTTGCTCTTCGCAAGCTCAGCCAGTGTCTTAAAGCCCTCTGCATCACTGACAGCCATCTCTGCTAACATCTTGCGGTTGATCTCCACACCGGCAACCTTAAGGCCATGCATCATCTGGCTGTAAGAGATCCCGTTCATTCTTGCAGCCGCGTTGATACGCGCAATCCATAAGCTGCGGAACTGTCTCTTTCTCTCTTTTCTTCCCGCGTAGGAGCTTGCAAGCGCTCTCATCACGGACTGTTTTGCGATTCTGTACTGTTTGGAGCGCGCTCCTCTGTAACCCTTCGCGAGCTTTAATACCCTGTTATGCTTTTTTCTGGCATTCATGCCGCCTTTTACTCTTGCCATCTTTCTATTCCTCCTTCAACTACACCTACAGATACGGTAAGATCTTCTTCATATTCTTAACATTCGATGCATCTGTCATCGTTGCTTTTCTCAGATTACGCTTCGTCTTCGGCGACTTCTTGGTCAGAATATGTCTCTTATACGCTTTATTTCTCTTTAACTTTCCGGTTCCGGTTAATTTGAAACGTTTTGCAGCCGCTCTGCTGGTTTTCATTTTAGGCATGATGTATTCCTCCTTAATTATGATTTCTTCTCTGCCAGCACCATGCTGATGCTCCTGCCCTCAACCTTCGGTGCTTTTTCCACTACTGCTATTTCGCTAAGGCTCGCCGCCATATCGTCTAAGATATGCCTGCTGGCATTCATGTGCGCCATCTCGCGACCACGGAACCGCAGGGTGATCTTTACCTTATCCCCCTTCGACAGGAACTTCCGTGCAGCGTTCATCTTGGTATTCAGATCGTTTGAATTGATATTGGGCGATAAACGGATCTCCTTGAGCTCAACGGTCTTCTGCTTCTTTCTGGCTTCCTTCTCTTTCCGGCTCATCTCATACCGGTACTTCCCGTAATCGATGATCTTGCACACCGGCGGCTTCGCGGTCGGGGCAATCTTCACCAGATCAAGCTCCGCCTCCTCGGCGATCCGCATCGCCTCCCGCGCAGACATAATCCCGAGCTGCTCTCCGTTCTCTCCAATCAGACGAACTTCCCTGTCTCTGATTTGTTCATTAATCATTAACTCGCTAATGGTACCGTACCTCCAAATAAAAAAGTGGATAGGCAGACTATCCACTGGTTTTCACTTCGCCATGCAAATAACGGTAGCGTCCTGAAATATGAACCATGAGTCACGCGATTGTGCTCCGGTGAGAGTGGATACTCTACTTTGTTTTCTAACGACCTGTATACTTTACCACAGGAAAAAGATGGTGTCAAGTATTTTTTTCTTTTGCGATTTCGCGAATTAGCAGAAAATTTGAAAACTTCATACTAATCACAAAATTCTATGATATGCTTTTTTCGGAGGTGGCATTATGCAAAGAATTTTAGTTGTCGAGGATGATTTGGATATTCAGGAATTATTAAAGAACTTTCTGCAGGAGGCAGGCTATGACATTGTTTTAGCGAATGACGGAGTGGAGGCCCTTTCCATATTTTCAACCGCACAGTTTGATTTGGTACTGCTTGATGTGATGCTCCCTAAAATTGATGGTTTTGCTGTCTGTGAACTAATACGCAAACAGTCTAAGGTTCCCATCATCATGCTTACCGCACTGAGTGGCGAAGAAGAACAGATACGGGGGCTGGATTTGCAGGTTGACGATTACATTACAAAACCTTTTTCCATGCCGATTTTAATTCGCAGGATAGCCGCCGTTCTGCGGCGCAGCGGCGGGCCGGGTGAGGATGAAAATAAAACGATTGCTTACCAGAATCTTGTTCTGGATTGTGACAGTTACACGGCCACGGTGAACGGAACCGCTTATGAACTGACCCAGAGGGAATTTGAAGTGCTGAAAGAACTGCTGACCCATCAGGGACGCATCCTGACACGGCAAAATCTTCTGGATAAGCTGTGGCGGTATGACTTTTATGGGGACGAGCGTGTGGTTGATACGCACATCAAGAATTTGCGGAAAAAGCTGGGCATTGAATTTATCCAGACAATCAGAGGGGTGGGATATAAAATTGATAAAGAAAATGAAAAGCAGTCTATTTGCTAAGGTGTTTTTCATTACATCAATTATGCTGTTATCTGTATCGCTGTTCGTGTTCGGTCTGCTGGCATGGCTGATGCCACAAACCTATTCTAACAGGCTAAATACAATTTTAGATGAGCGGACACAGGAATTTATTGCGGAACTGGAACAAGTGCCTTTTTCGGATAGCGGCGGTTTGTTCGACCAATTTGTAGCGGATACGGAAATCAACTCAGTTGAGTTATACAACAGTGGCGGCGATTGGGTTACATTACCCACAAAAGAATTTGACAATGAATGGGAGGGGAATATTGCACAAACGGCAGTCGCTGGCCCTGGTGAAACCTCTCCCGTTTTATCAAACCAATACTATTTTTCTTTTTCTGATTGCAGTGACCGTTATACTCTCGTTGTCTATGGTGAGGCAGAACAAATTTCAGAACTACAGCAATCATTTATTCGCATTTTTCCGATTATCCTGCTATCAGTATTGGCGATTGCCCTTGTCGTATCCTGGCTGTACTCTCGTATGATTACAAAGCCCGTACTGGAAATCAGCCGCATATCCGAAAAAATGTCTGACCTGCAGTTGGATTGGACGGTTGATGAACAGCGGACTGATGAATTGGGAACCTTGGGGAAAAGTCTGAACAGGCTATCCCGCAATCTTTCCATCGCCCTGTCCGATTTGCAAAATGCAAACAGAAAACTTGAAGCCGATATTGAGCATGAAAAGGAATCAGAACAGGCCCGCACAAATTTCTTTTCGGCGGTTTCACACGAGCTGAAAACGCCTGTCACCATTATAAAAGGCCAGTTAGAGGGGATGCTGCTCGGCATCGGGGCCTACAAAGACCGTGAAAAATATTTGACAAGATCGCTGGAAATTGCGAATACCCTTGAAACAATGGTGCAGG
>CANRSX010000002.1 GCA_947642555.1 uncultured Roseburia sp.
TAATTGTTGGGCTGGATACCAGGACAACGATGGATCTGGATACAACAATAAAAGGTTTTACATTAACCCATGAATCAATCCGAAGGATTTTTAAGGAAATATGTGCTGTTGAAATAGAGGATGATGTGAGCTTTACTTTAGAAGATATTTATGATATTCGTGAAACGGATGATTATCCCGGCATACGTGTCTCTTTAAAAGCGAATTATCCTCCCATCAGTGTACCTCTGACGGTAGATGTTACGACTGGGGATATAATCACACCGAAAGAAATAGAATATACATTTAAACTTCTCTTTGATGACAGGACATTAAGTATATTGGCTTATAATCTGGAAACAGTCCTGGCAGAAAAAATAGAAACTGTATTATCACGCAGCATTGCCAATACCCGCCCAAGAGATTTTTATGATATACATATCATCTTTGCTTTGCGTGGAAATGAATGCGATAAAACTATTTTGAAACGAGCATTGGAGCAGACAAGTGCAAAGAGGGGCAGTAGCCAGGTGATGCAAAATTATGTGGAAATCATTAAGGAGATCAGGGATAATCCACAGATGCAGAACCTTTGGAAAAAGTATCAGAAAAATTTTGATTATGCAAAAGATATTACTTTTGAAGATACTTGTAATTCTGTTAAATATATCATGGATTACGTTATGGCAAGGTGAAGAATACATGCGCGGGATTCATCCACGGTCTTCCCGGATTTGGAAAAATTCATCAGGAGCAGGGCGACGGATGCGGTCACGATGGCGGCAATGGTGGAGATACCCACGATTTTCCCGTAGACATGCTGCTGCTCTCCGGTTTGAACATGCAGGAAAAGAAAAAGCTGTGTCACATCATCACCAAAGTGTATCTGCTGCGGTGGCGGATTGAGGAATATTTCAGGTTCAAAAAACAGCAGTTTGAACTTGAGGATTTGCGGGTAATGTCCCTGCAGTCTGTCCGCAACCTGAATTTTTTTGCCACCCTTGCAACAGGATATATAGGCCTCACATCGTCTGTTCACAGGGAAAGTATTTTCCTGAAAGAATTAAAGGAATGTTCCATACGTATTTATGAGGTTCCCGGGTTCATTTGAATCTGTTTGAGCACTTTAAAATAGAGGATACCGGGGCATTTGTATTTTAAAAATGGGGAAACTCAAATGAAATTTCATATTGACATATTTTTAAACCTCTCATAGAATAATAGAAAGAAGAAGCGAGTTTCTTACCGTACAGCTTATTGCTTAAGCGGCTTACCCGTTTCTTTTTTATGTTTACCAAATCATACAGGTACAGTTTTCCATCATGGGCATGACGGATCAGTAAAACGGCCTGGAATACATTGAATCGTTCCAGTTCCTGATTTTCATTATAAACTGGAAGCGCAAATTTTGTATCATACCGATACCACCCATATTTTGCGTCAGAACCGTGTTTTTCTTTAAGATTTTCTTTGAACCGCTTTTTAGAAGCAATTTCTATCAGTTCTGAGAGTCCCTGTGTTGCATTCGCTTTTGCCTTTGCTAAAGCTCCTTATAAAAGCTTTGTCCTGATTCTCCAACGCCTTTTTATATCCACTTTCGGTTAGAAACAGCCTCATTCTGTCGCCTTTATTGCCTATGGACGCTTCACCTGACAGCACATCAAACACTATCATATTGCGTGATTATGCGGCTTCCCGGCGTTCCCTGATTCCTCAGCCGACTTAAAATCAGCTTGTACGGAAGAGAAAAATTCTATTATTTTTAGAACGCTTTTCCGGATGCCAGACAGACGGCGGGTTCTTCGGAGCAGGTTTTTCTGTTTTCAGGCAAAAAAAGGAGCTGTTGCTCCGGCAGTGATCACTCATCTGCCTTTGCAACAGCCTCTCCCCCATCCTCAAACAGATTATCTCTTGTGATATTGTGCAGCCATTTCCCGCTCCGGTAATGCTTAATCACCCAGGGCCATTTGACAAACTCGTCCGTGCACAAAAGAAAATACACCCACATGACAGGAAGCTTTAAGGCAAACGCCGCGAGGAAACCGAGCGGTACGGCGTAGCACCACATATCGATTGTATCGCAGATGAAGCCGAAGCGGCTGTCGCCTCCTGCGCGGAAGACACCGGCGATCAGCGTGGTGTTGACCGCGGCACCCATCACATAATAAGTATTGATCAGCATCATATATTTCAGATAATGCATAGCCTGGTCGCTTAAGGAAGCGTGCTTCAGCACAAACGGCATGGCGGCGAGGATGATGAGCCCGCCGATCGCCCCGGTGATTATGGTCAGCTTCATCAGTTTTTTCGCGCCGTCCTTTGCCTCCTCAAGCTTATTCTCGCCGATGATATTTCCAAGAAGAATACCGCCTGCGCTGGCCATGCCAAAGCAGAGGATCGTGCCGAAGTTGCGCACCACGATCACAAAGGAATTGGCGGCAACCGCGTCGGTTCCCAGATGGCCGATGATGACCGAATACATGGAAAACGCGACGCTCCAGCTGACGTCATTGCCGAGCGCCGGCAGGGAGAGCCGGACAAAATCGGAAAACAGCAGTTTATTTTTCGAAAACAGATACCGGAAATCGAGTTTGATATCTTTGCTGAAAAAGGAGACCGCAAAGCATGCGGCAAGCTCAATCAGACGGGAGAGCGAGGTCGCGATGGCAACGCCGGCGGCGCCGAGCTGCGGCGCTCCGAATAAACCGAATATAAATACGGCGTTCAGCAGCACGTTTAACGAAAACGCGAGCACATTCATCGCCGTGCTGATCATCACCCGGCCGATACTGCGGAGTACGGCGAGATACACCTCCGTGATACCCCAGCAGAGATAGCTGACGCTCATATAGCGCAGATAGGATGCGCCGATGGCGATCAGTTCCGCGTCATTTGTAAAAAGATGCATCATCTGATTCGGGATCAGCACGGCAGCGCCCGCGAAAAGAAGCGCGATAATCAGGGAAAAACGCAGCGCGATTCCCTCCGTTACCTGGATGGCCTTATAGTCCCCCTTGCCAAAGTACTGGGCACAGAGGATCGTCGCACCGGTTCCGAGCCCGTAAAATACCATAAAAAGAACGCTGGCGTACTGGGAGGCCAGCGACACCGCCGAGATCGACGACTGTCCGACATAGTTTAACATCACGACGTCGGCGGAGCTCACGGCAGCGCTTAAAAGATTCTGCACGATGATCGGCAGGACAAGCTTAAAGATCTGCCGGTAAAAAGACTGATTTTTCATGAAAAACTCCTCCTGTAACCCGGAATTCCCGGGCAGATTTTATGTTCAACAGGAACCATCTTATCACAGTCTCTTTCAGAATGCACGGGGGACTTTCTAAAAATTTAATGTTTTCCTCAGAAAAGCTTCATACAATGTGCATAGATATGTTAAAATTAGGAAGTATACTGTTTTCATAGTTCAGCCATACATCTTTTAAAAGTATAATAGAAAGAGGAAAAACGGACAACAAATGACCAACGAACAATACTACACTTTTATTCAGCCTTATACGGACGCAAAGGAGATCCTGCTGGCGCGTCTGAATGTACTGGAGCATAATCTGTACAGCGAGTCCGCGGCCCGTCCGATCCATAATATTCAGAACCGGATCAAGAAAAAAGAGAGCATTGAGAATAAGCTTTTAAAAAAAGAGAAAGAACCGACGATGATGAATGCAAAAGATTATCTGCAGGACATCGCCGGAGTGCGCGTGATCTGTTATTTTGTCGAGGATATTTACCGGCTGGCCGGAGTCTTAAAGCTTCAGTCGGATCTGATCGTGATTCGGGAGAGAGATTACATAAGCAGTCCGAAACCAAACGGGTACCGCAGCTATCACGTTGTGGTGGGCGTCCCGGTGTACTGCATGGACGGGATGGAATATTTTCCGGTGGAGATTCAGTTTCGCACGATGTCGATGGATTTCTGGGCCAGCATGGAGCATCGGGTTTTGTATAAGTCGACGCGGGATGACAGGGAACAGATTGCGGATGAACTTAAGGAGTATGCGAATGCGCTGGTAAAGATCGAGCAGCGGTTTGCGGATTATACGGGAGAGCGGGTGCAGCAGGGGCTGCATGAGAAGCACGATATCATGGGGGAAATCTCCCCGGATACCTTCTGAATCGGACAGGCAGGGGAAATCTATCCCCTGCCTGATTTTGCTACCTGTCCATCTTTTTATTCGTGACGTGTCATCTGTTCCTGATCATTCCATCTGTATTTTTTTAAAAGCATCGAAAATACGATACACACAATGACCCCTGCGATACCGAGAAGGAAAAACAGCAGCGCGGCGCCGGAGCCTTTTCCCAGACCGAACAGCGTGACAAAAAGATCGTCTTTAGCCTGGCGGCGCATAAAGGGCTCGCAGACATAATCCACCAGAATCCCTCCCAGCAGATAACCCAGCGGAATCGTAAAAAACTGCATCGTATTCCGGCAGGAATAGACCCGTCCCTGTAATTCCAGCGGGATTGTGCTGCGGAAGATGACGTCCATATTTGCATTCATCAGCGGGATAAAAATCCATCCCAGCACCGCCGCGGTACACCAGATAAAAGGCCGTGTCCCGAAGGCCAGCATAAAATTCTCCGTGCTCATGGAGAAAAAGAGCGTCAGGCAGATCACCCTGACCCGGTTTTTCGGAGACGGAAAAAGCGTGGCGAGGAGGCTTCCACAGAGCGTGGCGATGCCGGCGCAGGTATTGACCATGCCCAGAACCGTCTCGCCGCCCGCCGGCTTTGAGAGAATCATCGCCGGAAGGGCCGCCTCATATGCCGATGCCACCAGGTTGATCCCCGCCAGAAACAGAATCAGCAGCAGGATCAGCCGGTTCCCGAGAAGCCAGCGCAGACCCGCGGCAGCCGATTCCGCCAGGGATTCCTTTTGCGTGCGCTCCGCTTTCCGCGCCGGGATCGGAATCAGGAAAAGCAGTGTAAAAAATGCAACTGCAAATGTAGCAAGATCCACCGCGATCACACCCTCGATCCCGGCAAAGGCAAAGAGCGCCGTCGCGAGGATCGGTGTGAGAATGGAGTTTAACGACTGCGACAGTGACCGCAGGCCGCTGGTCTTCTGATAATATTCCTTCGGGATCAGAAGGGTTGCCGCCACCTCCCCCGCGGGCTGCTGTACGGTATTCATCAGTCCGTTTACGGCATTGATCAGATACAGATGCCACGGCACAAGGCTGTCTGTCCGGATCAGAACGAAAACCGCCACAGTGGACAAAGCGGCTGTCAGATCGCAGACCAGCATCGTGCGCTTCTTATCCCACCGGTCGCTTAAGGCCCCTGCGAAAATACTCATGATAATGTAGGGTGCGTATGAACAGATGGATAAAAGTGCGGTCTTTAACGCCGAACCGCTCTGTAAATAAAGCCACAGCACAAGGGCGTAGCTGGTCATACCGCTGCCGAGCGTGGAGAGGGACTGGGTGCCCCATAATAACAGGTAAGGTTTCAGGTTTCTATCTTCTTTTTTCATCTTTGACTCTGCTCCTTTTCTGATATGATTGTCTCAAAGCAGAGTCCGAGGACCTCTCATCCTCCATGCGGTGTCCTCAAACCCTGCATGGAGTTAAAGCAATGCACAGTATCATCGTCGTGGTCCTCCTTTCAGCATGCGCTTTCGACTGGCTGAACTTTTCTTTAGAATACCATACCGGGAGGGAAGATGCAACGCAATAAAAAACTCAGGCTGCCGGGGGAGAAGCCGGACAGCCTGAGGCCCGCTGTCTTCAGCCGGCAGCCTTTTCGGCGGATTCCTCCTCCGCCAGAAGGCTGCTGACCTTTACCTTTCCGGGTGACGTCCTGCTAAAGCAGGTAGTCGTCGTGCGCCCGTTCTGCCAGCGGTAACGCAGGCGGGAGCTCCCGGAATTGATGCACCGCTCCAGGGAATTGCGGCACTGCTGGAGGTAAAGCAGCCGGTCGATGACGGCGTACTCGTCTGCGACCTCGCAGTGGTATTCCGTGCAGGCCCGGGAATCGTAAGACGTCATCCGCCTTACGGACCGTGACAGCAGCTCTGCCTGCGCCGTGGAGCACTGGCGAAGGTACTCGCGGAGTGTGGAGATGGGGTATTCTCTTACATTTTTTCTGGATGCCATAGATGGTGTCCTCCTTTCATAGTCACCCTTTTCCCGGTCCGTAAGACAGAAAAAAGGGCATAGAATGACCTCCTGGTCAATCTATGCCTCTGTCTTTTTGTTCTATTTGTATCCATGATATCAGGCCGGAGAGGAAATGTCAACGGTCTGAAAGAAATTTTATCAAAAAGTTCAGCTCACGCCCATTCGCAAAATCGTGCTTTCAGCATTCTTCGCTGCTCACGCAGCTGATTTTTGCTCATATACGGGCGCTCTGCTCATCCTCTGCAAAACGTGCTCATTCATGCGAGCATGATTCGCCCGTTTCACCTAGGATGGCTGAACTTTTAAAATAAATGGAGCATACGGGACTCGAACCCGTGGCCTCCACACTGCCAGTGTGGCGCGCTCCCAGCTGCGCTAATGCCCCATAAAAGCAGTATATCATATTTTTTTCAAAATGCAAATCAAAAATCTGGTCTTTGTGCAATTTTCACGAAAAACAGTCGCATAATCTGGTTATTAAATAGAGTTTACAAACTAAGATTAAAAGTGTATACTTGTGCTCATAACAGAGGAGGAAAGGAGATGAGAGCATGTTTGATATCGTAGGCGTCGATTATCCCTGCATGGATCTGAATGTCAACGTGGATGCGATGCCAAAGCCGAACGGGGCGATGCGCATCAACAATTTAAGCTGGCAGGGCGGCGGCAAGGTGGCGTCCGGCATTGTCACAGCGGCGAGGCTCGGCGCGTCCTGCGCGATTTTCGGCGTGGTGGGCGACGACCGGTACGGTGCGTTCTGCAAAAGGGACTTTGAAGATCACGGGATCGACACCAGCCACCTTCTGATGCGGGAAGGTACACGCACAGCGCTGGACATTGTGCTGAGCGATAAAGAGACCATGGGCAGAAGCATGGTGTTTTATCCGGGAGATATCACGCGTCTGTCGGAAGATGAAATCCCTGTGGATGATTTAAAGCAGACAAAATACTTTTTTATTGCCGGCGTAAATCCGGTGACAAAAAAAGCGGCGGAAATCGCGAAGGCACATGGCGCAAAGATTTTTATCGATGCGGATTCCTATTCGGAAGAGCTTGTGGCATACATACCGTCCATCGACATTTTTGTCGCTTCCGAGTTTGTGTACAACGGGATGTTTGACAATGACAGATATGAAGAGAACTGTAGAAAGGTGATGGAGCAGGGACCGGAGATCGTTGTATTTACATTCGGCGAAAAAGGCGCGATCGGAATGAGTAAGGACGGGTATTTTACGGTGCCGGCCTATCAGGTGGACGTGGTGGATACCGTGGGAGCAGGCGATGATTTTCACGGCGCCTTTCTGGCAGGACTGCTTCAGCCGGGCTGGGATGTGCCGTATATCACGCGGTTTGCCAGTGCGGTTTCAGCGATCAAATGTACGAGGATCGGGGGACGCGCCGGGATCCCGGATATGAAGACCACGCTCCGTTTTATGGAGACCGGGGAGATCGACTATACCGAAATTGATAAACGCGTCGCACATTATCAGAGGGGGATCGAGTATGTATAAAAAGAAAATCATCATCGGCGTCGCGCCGACAAAGCGGAGCTTTTTAAGCATGGAGGAGGCAAAACGCCAGAAGGACCGGTTTATGTCCGTGATCCGGGGAATTGATCCGGAGGCCGTGACGCTGGTGGATCTGGACGATGTCTGTGAAAACGGGATTGCCTTCCGGCTTTCGGATGTGCCCGCGGCGGTAAAAAAATTCCGGGAGGCGGGAATCGAGGCTCTGTTTATCCCGTTCTGCGACTTTGGCGAGGAGCAGGTGGCGGCGCAGATCGCTGCGGCATTCCAGCTTCCGACGCTGGTGTGGGGCGCCAGGGATGAGCGGCCCAATACCTTTGAGTCCAGGGGCCGGGATACCCAGTGCGGGATGTTTGCCGCGACAAAAGTCATGCGGCGCTATGGCGTGACCTACAGCTACATCTATAATGTCGAGACGGAAAGTCAGGAATTTTACGACGGCTTCGACCGTTTTGTCCGTGTGGCAGCCGTGCTCCGCGACCTTCGGACCCTGCGGATCGCAAAGATCGGCGAGCGGCCGGTGCCGTTTATGAGCGTCATGACAAACGAGGCGGATCTGATCAAAAAAATCGGGGCTGTCACGGTACCGGTTTCGGTGGCGGAGATCGGCAGGCAGGTGACAAAGCTTCTCGACGAAGATACGACGGAGCTTCAGGTGTACTGCGCGGACTTAAAGGCCAGGTTTAACGGAAATCCGGCGGACGAGGATGAAATCAGAAAAATTGCGGCGACAAAGATCGCGATTGAACAGCTGATGGATGCGGCGGACTGCTCGGTGGGCGCGTTTGAGTGCTGGAGCGCATTCCCGGCTATGATCGGTGTCTGCCCGTGTGCGGTGCTCGGCGAGATGGCGGATGCGAATCTTCCGCTGGCGTGCGAGACAGATGTAAACGGCGCGATTTCCCTGGCAATCTTAAGAGCCTGCAACCTGTACGGATCGTCGGAATTCCTCGCGGATCTGACCATCCGCCACCCGAAGAACGACAACGCGGAATTATTATGGCACTGCGGTCCGTTCCCGTATTCGTTAAAGGCAGCGGACAGTCCGGCGTCCATCGTCCGTGCTCAGGAGTCCTTCGAGTTAAAGCAGGGTGACCTGACGGTGTGCCGGTTTGACGATATCGACGGGAACTACAGTCTGTTCGCGGGTGAAGCGCACACGACGACGGGACCGGAGACCACCGGAACCTACGTGTGGATGGAGACGGACGACTGGAAGAACTGGGAAGAAAAGCTGATGTTCGGTCCGTACATCCATCACCTGGGGGTGACCTACGGACATTATCTGCCGGTGCTGCGCGAGGTGGCGCGCTACTTAAATATCACGTTTGACAACGCGCATGAGCCGGGGATCCGCAGCCTGTAAGCTGTATGCGCCAGAGACCGGGCGCAGTCTGCTGTAAAACAATCTCACGGATCAGGAAGGAGAGAAGTTATGATCACAATAAAGGCAAAGCCTCTGACAAAGGAGGCATTTGAAAAATACGGTACTTATATGAATCTGCTGGACAATGAAGCGTTGGCGGGAAAATCCATCTTCCCCGCAAACTTCTTTGCGGATGTGGTGCCGCTGGACTTTGGCCAGACGACGCTGCCGACCATCTCGGTCTGCCATGTAAAGCAGCAGGAGAAGAAGGTCATCCGGTTTTTAGAGGCGCATCAGTTTACCTGCGAGGGTCTGCTGCCTTTGGACGCCGATGTCATCATCTTCGTGGGGACGCCGGCTGGAAAGCGGTTTGATGTGAAAAATCTGGAGGCGTTTTATGTGCCGAAGGGAACCTTTGTAAAATTAAATCCGCTGATCGTACACGGCACGCAGTTCGTGGTGGATCAGCCGGAAGCGCACATCGTGTGCATGCTGCCGGGACGTACCTTCCGGAACGACATGATCGGGCAGCCATTAGAGGAAGAGGAAGCAGCGGAGATCGTATATTAAAAGCGCAAAAAGCGCGGAAAAGAGGGAAAACATGAGATACAGACATTTTAAAAACGCAGATGTGGATGTTTCAACGCTGGCCGTCGGTACCTGGGCAATCGGTGGCGGCAACTACGGGGCAGTCGACCGCACCGAGTCGATCCAGGCGATCCGCAAAATGATCGAGTGCGGCGTCAATCTGGTCGATACCGCGCCGGTATACGGCAACGGGGCGTCGGAGATGATCGTCGGCGAGGCGTTAAAGGGAATCCCGCGGGATAAGGTTCTGATTTCCACAAAATGCGGGCTTGTGACAAGCGTGTACGGCAGAGGCGGCAGAAACGCCAGCTATAAGAATATCATGCGCGAGGTACAGAGCTCCCTGCAGAACCTTCAGACCGATTACATCGATTTTTATTTCGTACACTGGCCGGATCTGGACACGCCGATCGACGAGACGATGGCAGCGTTAGAGAACCTGCGCAAAATGGGAAAAATTCGCTTTATCGGCGTCTCGAATTTCTCCAAAGAGCAGATCTTAGAGGCGGAGAAGTTCGGAAAGATTGATGTGCAGCAGCCGCCTTATTCGATGGTGAACCGCACGTTTACAGACCTGATTCAGTGGGGCTATGAGAAGGGAATCGATTCCATGACCTACGGCTCCTTAGGATCCGGGATCTTAGCCGGCGCGATCCGCACGCTTCCGGACTTTGACGCGGGCGATATCCGTATGACCTTCTATGATTTCTTTAAAGAGCCGAAGTTCTCGAAGGTGATGGAGCTCTTAAAGGTAATGGACGTGATTTCTGAGAACCGGAAAAAACCGTTAGCACAGATTGCGATCAACTGGAGCACGCAGAAGGATTACATAGGAACGGCGCTTGTAGGTGTAAGAAACGAGCAGGAGGCGGTAGAAAACTGCGCGGGTCTTGACTGGGAGCTGACAGCGGAGGAGATCGCGATGCTGGATCAGAAGCTGGAGGAACTGAACATTTAAGGTCGGTAAGAAAAGGAGGCAGAGCGATGGCACTGGTAAATGTAAACGAATTGCTGCAGCACGCGACGGCGCATCATTACGGCGTGGCGGCGGTCAATGTGATCAATGTGGAGACGGTAAAATATATCATCGAGGCGGCGGAGTCGGAGCGGGTACCCGTGATCGTGCAGTTTTATCCGGGCTTTGACAGCTATATCGATATGGAATATATCGCCCATGCGGCGGTTGACATGGCGCGCCGCGCGTCGGTTCCGGTGGCGGTGCATCTGGATCACTCCGCAGGGTACGAGATCGCGATGAAAGGATTAAAATCCGGGTTCCCGTCTGTGATGGTGGACGGTTCATCCCTGCCGTTTGAGGAAAATATCGAACTGACCGCGTCGATTGTGCGCGCGGCCGAAGTGTTCGGCGTGGACGTCGAGGCAGAGCTCGGACATGTCGGAAGCGGCGCCAACGAGGACGATATCGTCAACACGGACCATTATACCAACGTGGAGCAGGCAGTGGAATTCGTGGAGCGGACCGGGTGCGGATCCTTAGCGATCGCGGTGGGCAATGCACACGGGCCGTATGTAAAGACGCCAAACCTGGACTTTGAGAGGATCCGTGCGATCCGCGCGGCGGTGTCTGTGCCGCTGGTGCTGCACGGCTGCTCGGATATCCCGGAGGATCAGATCTGTAAAGCAGTGAACCTGGGGATGAGCAAATTCAATGTTGCGACAGAATATTTCCGCGCGATGTATCAGGCAGCGGAAAAAGCAATCGCAGATGGAAACTGCAAAGGGAACGGGGTAGGACTTCTCTTCGCGCTGCGCGAGCCGATGATCGATTTTGTGGTTCAGAAGATCCGCCTGTTAAACCCGAATAAGTTTTCGCTGTAAAAAGTTTTCAGAAAATTAACAATTGAATATAGAGATTGCAGTCCGGGTGTGTTATATTAAATAATAAGGTGCTTATGAACCGACATCATAAAAGTTTAAGGCGGAACATCCGTGGATACGATCAGTAAAAAAACAGGCAGCAGAAAGCCAAAAAACATCAAACATCACAATTTAAGATATGTGCTATCTAATTTAAAAAAACATGGGGTCTGTACGGCCAGCGAGATATCAAAAGAGAGCAATCTGAGCGTTACGACGATTGTAAAGATACTGGATATCCTAAAGCGCGAGGGCCTTGCCAGAAGCTGCGGGAAAGGCCCGTCCACAAGGGAGGGCGGGAAACGGCCGGAGCTTCTGGCCTTCAATGAGACCTACAAATATGTGGTGGGCGTGTTTTTCCTGCGGACGCAGGCCAGGTATGTGCTGACCGACCTGAACGGAAACACCCTTCTGGTCAGGGAGGTCAGCTACCGGGACGCGTCCGATATCGATACCTGCATTAAGGATGCGTGTGAGCAGGTCGCCCGGATCCTGACGGAGCAAAAGCTTGACGCGGCCAAGGACCTGTGCGGCATCAGCATTTTAATCGACGGGGTGGTCAATGCCGGACTTGGAACGGTGGAATATCCGATTCACAACAGCACATGGAAACCGGGAAGACAGATCATGGACCAGTTCGAGGCATATTTTCCGGAGACGGACAACATCATGATCGAGAACTCGGGACGGCTGTGGAGCCAGCGTTTTCTGGAGATGAATCCTGAGCTGGCGACGGGGCGTGTGCTGGCGTTCTATACCGGAATGGCGAATACCGCGGGCGTGCTTTTGGATAACGGCGTGATCGTACACGGGGCAAACTGTCTGATCGGGGAGTTTGGCCATATGACGATGCCGAATGCCAGGCAGGCTGTGATGTGCGAGTGTGGAAGGGCAAACTGCTTTGAGAAACTGATCGCACTTGAACGGCTGCCGGAATACACGCTCAGGGAAATTGATAAAAATGTCGAATCAGAGCTGTATGAGAGACTCATGGAGCGTACGATTACACCGCTGGAACTGATGGGCCAGGCGGATCTGGGAAGCGCGGCGGTACAGAGAGTGCTCGATCAGATCATCGAATATCATCTGACAGTGATCAGTAATCTGATGGTAACCTGTGACCCGAAATATTATGTGATCGGCGGCGCGTATGCGGCAGGCAGCGCGTATTTCCGGGATGGTCTGATGAAGCGGTTTGATCATACGACCTTTTGGGGGATTCCGTTCGGCGCGAATATTGTGTTTGACACCGGTTCGATGGAGGACGAGGATAAGGCATATATGACCGCGCCGGTGATCAGCCGGTACTTACAGACGCTGCGTCTGGACGATTAACTTACGTGTTTTTCTGATATGAACGAGACTGCATTTCTACCAGGAATGCGGTCTTTTTTTATTGCAAAAGTTCAGCCAGTCGGAATCGCATGGGTGAAAATCGTGCTCGCACGAATTTTCATCCATCGGTTTCGACTGAGGGAGCGCCCGTATATGAGCAAGGTTAGCTGCGAAGCAGCGGGAAAGCGCCAAAGGCGCCCTTGCGAATGGCGCGTGCTGAACGGACTATAATTTTCGCTTAAAAGTTCAGCCATGCGCCGCAGGCGCGGTTTTGCGAATGGCGCGTGCTGAACGGACTATATTTTTTCACACAAAAAGTTCAGCCATGCGCCGCAGGCGTGGTTTTGCGAATGGCGCGTGCTGAACTTTTAACATTACAAAAAATTGCACAAAAACAGGTAAACAACTTTGGTTATTTAACATAATTGACAAACTAAGGGCGGAGAGTATAATACGAGTTAGGAAAGAGGAGGATGACTATGAAAACTGATATGACTGTGGGAAGTCCGATTCGTCATATCATCGTGTTTATGATACCGCTGCTGATCGGGAATACGTTCCAGCAGCTTTATAATATGGTGGATACGGTGATTGTCGGCCGCTATCTGGGTGTGGATTCGCTGGCAGCAGTGGGGAGCTCCGGGAGTCTTATCTTTCTGATCAACGGCTTTGCAATCGGGCTCACGGCCGGATTTTCCATCATCATTTCGCAGCATTACGGGGCGGCTGCCTACGACAGCGTAAAGCGTGATTTTACGGCGGCTATTGTGATGGGGATGATCGGGACGGCGGTGCTCACGGTCATAAGCGTGATGCTAAGCCGCCAGATGCTCATGCTGATGCAGACGCCGGCGGGGATCCTGGACGAAGCCGATCTCTACCTGAAGGTAATCTACGGGGGCATGGCCGCGACGATGCTGTTTAATCTGCTGTCGAATGCGCTCCGTGCAATCGGGGACAGCCGGATGCCGCTGGTCTTTTTGGTGGTCTCCTGCGTGGCGAACATCATCCTGGATATCCTGTTTATCTCGACCTTTGAAATGGGGGTAACGGGGGCCGCGCTGGCGACAGTGCTGGCACAGCTTTTGTCCGTGGTGTGCTGTGTCGTTTATATCGCAAAGCGCGTGGAGGTGCTGCATCCCGTTCGGGAGAGCTTCCGCTTTGACCGGGGCGATGTGGCGAAGCAGATCAAGATGGGCGGCTCCATGGGATTTCAGAGCAGCATTATCTCGATCGGCGGGATCCTGGTGCAGGTCTCGTTAAATCAGCTGGGAGCGATCTATGTGGCTTCCTACACGGCGGCGTCAAAGATCGAATCCATCGTGCACATGCCGCTGATTTCCTTCGGACTGACAATGGCTACATATGTAGGACAGAATTACGGCGCGAATGACCTGGCAAGGATCCGCAAAGGGGTTCGCCAGTGCCTGATCCTGTCGGTGGTCTTCAGCGTGGTGACAGGGGTGGCGCTGATCCTGTTCGGCTATCATCTCGCCGGCATTTTCGTGCCGGGGGAGACACAGATGATGGAGAACGCGCAGATTTTCTTAAATGTCAGCGGCGGGCTGCTTTTTGTACTGGCGATTTTATATGTGATCCGGTATTCGCTGCAGGGGCTGGGGCAGAGCATGGTGCCCACTATCGCCGGGATCATGGAGCTGATCATGCGTGCGACGGCGGCGCTTGCCATGTCAAAGGTATGGGGCTTTACGGGGATCTGCTGGGCGAACCCGCTGGCCTGGATCGGGGCATGTATCCCGCTGTGTATCGCGTATGTGGTCACGATAAGAAAAATGATCTATTTGCAGCAGGGGCTGCGTGAAAATAGATGTGTATTTTATAAAAACGAGAGAGGAGGAGAAGCAACATGAATCAGACTGTAAAAGTGGATGTGGGTGGAAAACGGGGCTACAAGGTCCGGACAAAGATCAAAAACAGAGATTTTGTGAGTATCATGCAGGAATATACCGTGGACAACGACGGTATCACCTTCCGGGCAGAGACGTATCTGGACAATGAAGCGACCGTAAGAATTTCATTTGCATCCCAGACAGTGTACCGCGTGGAACTGTATCCGTTCCACCGCACGGAGGTGAGGAAAAACCCGGTATTTGAGTTCCCCGTGTTCCGTGAGTTTCTGGTGAGTGAGGATGAGCTGTTTGTCTATATCCGCACGAGCAGGTTAAAGCTTGCGATCCGCAAATGTCCCTGGGAGGTAAGCGTGTCTCTGGACGGATCGCCGCTCACGGCGGAGCACATCCAGGATTTTAACGTGGATCAGAAGTACAAGGCAATGCCGCTTGGATTTGAGTATGATCTCGCGACAAAGGAGATCACGAATACCTATGACACCTACTATATGCATGTGGACGAGGGCTTCTACGGCTTCGGCGAGAAATTTACCGAGTTCAATAAGCGCGGACAGAAGGTGGAGGTATGGCAGAAGGACGCCCTTTCCACCAACTCGGACTGGTCCTACAAGGGAATGCCGTATTTTATGAGCTCTTACGGGTATTCCGTGCTGTTAAACACCTTTACCAGAACGTGGTTTGACATGGGATCCACATCGGAGGTGTCCTACACGATGTGTTCCGAAGATCCGTACATGGACTATTATGTGTTCTGCAACCGTAGCTACAAGGGGCTGATCAAAGATTACACGGCGTTAAGCGGACGCTCGGAGATGGTTCCGAAGTGGTCGTTCGGCTTTTGGATGTCGAAGATGAGCTACCGCACCAGAGATGAGGTGGAAGCCGTTGTAAAGCGGGCGGCGGAATTCGGAATGTCGATGGATGTCATCCATATCGACGGCTGGCAGGGAGAAGAGTATCTGGAGTTCGACGAGGAGCGCTTCCCGAACCCGGAGGAGATGATCCGGCAGCTCAATAAAAACGGCGTGCAGCTTTCCTGCTGGATGTTCCCGTATGTGCCGAAGTATTACCGCTGGGGCGACGGCGAGGCGAATCCGGCCTTTGAGAAGCTCGGCGAGCTGGGCTATCTGGTGAAAAACAGCAAAGGCGGCACCTGTGAGTTTGTACCCGCGGAGGGAGAGGGAGACGGCGGCGGCGCCACGATGGCTGCCATCGATCTGACCAACCCGGCGGCGGTGGAATATGTCAAAAATAAGATTCGTAAGCTCATGGAGATGGGCGTCGGCGTCATGAAGACAGACTTTTCGGAGGAGGTTCCGGAGACCGCTGTATTCTACGACGGGACGACCGGAAAAGAGACGCACAATAAGTATCCGCTCCTCTACGCGAAGACCATTTATGAGGCGTCGAGAGAGGTGAAGGAGAAACAGGGATTAAAGGCGCTGCTCTGGGGGCGCAGCGGGTTTGCGGGAAGCCAGAATTACCCGGCGAACTGGGCAGGCGACTCGAGCACGCACAAAAACAACCTCGCGGCGATCCTGCGCGGCGGCTTAAGCATCGGGATCAGCGGCGTCTCGTTCTGGGGATTTGATATTGGCGGATTCTACAATTGTGATTATGAGGGGAATCGGACGAAGCCGAATGACGAGGAATATGTCAGAAGCGTGCAGATGGGACTGTTGGCGCCGTTGAGCCGCAGCCACGGGCAGGCGACACCGCGTGAGCCGTGGGAGTATTCGGAGGAAGCGCAGGCGGCATTCTTAAAGATCAATAAGTTCCGCTACCGCATGTTCCCATATCTGTACAGCCTGGCGATGGAGACGCACAACGAGGGAATTCCGATGATGCGTGCGATGCTTTTAGAGTTCCAGGAGGACTTAAACACGCGTGAGATCTTCACCCAGTATATGTTAGGGGACGCGCTCTTAGTGGCGCCGGTCTTTGACCAGCAGACACAGTATGTCTATCTCCCGGCCGGAAGCTGGGTGGACTGGAATACCGGAAAGCGTGTGAACGGCGGGACCTGGGTGGCGGAGAACTGCCCGTTAGATACCCTGCCGCTGTATCTTAGGGAAGATACGGCGCTGCCGCTGTTAAATCAGGCAGGGCTGCATTCGCCGGAGAACTTTTTTGAGGATATCACGATGCATCTGAATCTGGTGCATGGGATCCGGCGTGAGTTTTATGACGACGGTAAGACCTATACCTTTGAGGCCGTCGCAGAGGACGGTATCGTGAAGATGAAAACCGATCTTGACTGCACCGGTTACATGATCTACACGACAGAGGAAATCAAAAAAGCATTCGTTAACGGGAAAGAATGTCCCGTGAGAAAAGAAAAAGGAGGATTTCTGGTATGAAGAAAAAAGTAATGTCCATGCTGTTGGTGCTCACGATGGCAGCAGGCCTTTTCGCAGGCTGCGGCTCCGATCCGGCAAATACCCCGGATGCAGGCAATGGCGAAAGCGGCGGAAGCACACAGAGCGCTGACGCGGGTACGCCTGCCCCGGCGCCCGCTGAGTCCACGGATGACGGCGACGTCTACACGGTGGATATGTACCTTCTGACCCCGGCAGAGGTTCCGCAGGGTCTGGACCGGGTGCTGGAAGAAGTCAACAAGATTACCATGGCAGAGCTGAACATGAAGTTAAACGTCGTCTTTTTATCCTTTGCGACGGGCGCACAGCAGATCCCGCTGATGTTAAGCAGCGGCGAGAAGTTTGACATCCGGTTCGGCGGCTCGGGCGATGCTCCGAACTACGTGAATTCCGGTTATCTGACCGACCTGTCAGACCTGCTTCCGGCGGTACAGGATACGCTGAACGCATCCTACGGCACGGGCGAGGTGGAGTATGCTTCCGTAAACGGTTATATCTACGGCGTTCCGATGCACAAGGATCAGGTGTTCCAGCCGACCGTGTTCTTCGCGACGGATATTCTCGAGAAGCACGACCTGATGGACGAGGCCCTGGCCATCACCTCCATCGAGGAGCTGGATCAGTTCTTTGAGAAGGTTTCCGCGTTAGAGCCGGATATGTGGATGACGGCTCCGGAGATCGGCGTGAACGGCGGACGTATGAAGACGATCCTCTACGACGGCCTTGGCGATATGTGGGGCGTGCTGATGGATCTGGAAAACGGAACCACCATCGAGAACCTCTTTGAGACCGAGGAGTTCTATGAGTATTGCAGATATATGCACAAATGGTATCAGAACGGCTGGGTGAGCCAGTCCGCGGCAACCGATACCGAGTCCTACTATACGTACATCAAGACCGGCCAGGCGTTCTCCTTCTTCTCGGATTTCAGCCATCCGCTCTCCGAGTCGGACCAGGAAGCAAACTGCGGCGGGAAAGATTTAACGATGATCACCATCGGACCGAAGTATCAGACGACGGAGACGGCCTTCCAGTTTACATACAGCATCCCGAGCTCGTCTGAGGATCCGGAGAAGGTAATGCAGATGATCAACTTTATGGCAAATTCGCCGGAGATCAACAACCTCCTCAACTGGGGTATTGAGGGCGAGGACTACATCGTGACCGAGGACGGCCATGCGGCATTCCCGGAGGGGAAGGACGCGGACAGCGTCGCATACCATCTGGACGGCGGCTGGACCCTTCCGAACCAGTATCTCTGCTATCCGTGGGAGGGCAAGGATATTGACATCTACGATCAGATGAAGGCGTACAACACGGAGAACGTGATCCAGTCTGTGGGCCTTGGCTGTCAGTGGGATTCTGCCAATGTCACGAATGAGCTCGCGGCAGTGACAAATGTAAGAGATAAATATTACAAGGAGATCACCACCGGTACCGTGGATCCGGACGAGTATATCCCGCTGTTCAACGAAAAACTGTATGCAGCAGGACTCGACAAGATCATTGCGGAGAAGCAGAGACAGCTTGACGAGTTTCTTGCCGGAAAATAAACCACAGACAGCAGAATGAATATCGAATGAGCTGTTCTGATGCAGCAGGGCGCATTTGTGAAAAATGCGCCCTGTATCAAAAAGGGGGTCTACATGAAAAACAGGAAAAAAATGATCCACAACGTGAAGCGGTTCCTGCCGCTTTATATCATGACACTGCCGGCGCTGCTTTACCTGCTGATCAATAACTACATGCCGATGCCGGGGCTGGTGCTGGCATTTAAGCGCTTTAACGCGCAGAAGGGTATCTATCAGAGCCCGTGGGCGGGTTTTAGCAACTTTTCCTTCCTGATCCAGTCGAGGGAATTTCCGATTATCCTGAGGAACACGATCCTGTATAATGTCTCATTTATTATCCTGGATCTGATTTTCGGCGTATTTTTAGCCATCCTGATCACGGAAATCCGCAAATTAAAGGCGCGGAAGCTCGCGCAGAGCCTGGTGCTGTTTCCGTTCGTCGTATCGATTATCATCGTTTCCTACATGGTTCGTTCGTTTATCGACCACGAATCCGGGCTGCTGAATCATCTTCTTCTGAATCTCGGATCCGGCAGCATTCAGTTTTACAGCAAATCTCAGTACTGGCCGTTTATTCTGATTTTTGTACATCTGTGGAAATCAATCGGATACGGGTGTATCATCTATATTTCCACGATTCTCGGCATTGACCGCTCGCTGCTCGAATCCGCTGCGCTCGACGGCGCCTCCTGGTTTCAGCGGCTGCGGTATATCACGCTCCCGTTTTTAAAGCCGACGATGATTACCCTGTCCCTGCTTTCGGTAGGGCGGATCTGCAACAGTGATTTCGGCCTGTTTTATCAGGTGCCGCAGAATTCGGGCCTTGTGATGGATGTGACCAACACCATAGATACATTTGTCTACCGGGCGCTGCTGACGCAGAATAATGTGGCGATGTCCGCGGCCGCCGGGTTTTTCCAGTCCGTGGTCGGATTTACGTTCATTCTGATTTTTAACGGCATCACACGGAAAATCAGCAGTGAAAATTCACTGTTTTAAAGGGGAGAGGGAAAAAATATGGTACGATCAAAAGAAGATAAAATAGTAGAAAAAGTCGCCTATATCGTGATGATACTCGTGGGGATCATCATTGTCGTTCCCTTTATCGTATTGTTTGTGTCCTCGATTACCGACGAGGCGGTGCTGTTAAAAGAGGGGTATTCGCTGATCCCGAAAAAACTGAGCATGCAGGCGTACTCGTATATCTGGAAATCAAAGGATACGATACTGAGGGCATATATTATCACAATAGCAATTACGTTCATAGGTACAACGATCAACGTTCTGATCACGACGATGATCGCATATCCGCTCTCCTTAAGCTATCTTCCCGGGCGGAAAATCTTATCGTTTGTCGTTCTCTTTACGATGCTCTTCAGCGGCGGACTGGTGCCGACCTACATGAACTACACGACGATCCTGGGCATCAAGAATACGTATTTTGCGCTGCTTCTGCCGAACCTGATGTTCAGCGCGGTGAACTGCATTATCGTGAGGACGTATTTTCAGGGGAATATCCCGGTGGAGCTCTATGAGTCGGCGAGGATCGACGGCGCGTCCGAGTTCCGGATTTTCGGCTCCATCGTGCTGCCGCTGGGCAAGCCGATCCTGGTGACCATCGCGATCTTCGCGGGCCTGGGCTACTGGAACGACTGGATGAACGGTCTCTACTACGTGACCGATCAGAGGATGTATTCCATCCAGCAGCTCTTAAATGTCATGATTCAGAATATCCAGTATCTGACGCAGTACGGGCAGAGCGGCGGGGAGAACCTGCCGTCCATCAGCCTTCGGATGGCCATCGCCTTTGTGGCGATGCTGCCCATCATCGTGCTCTACCCGTTCCTGCAGAAGTACTTTGAGGCGGGAATCACCCTCGGGGCGGTGAAAGGATAAGCGCCCCGGGGCGGCGGGGAACCCGGCTGTCCGGGTTCTTTTCCGTCATTCTTCATACCGGATCACCTGATCCGTATATTTGCGGTTCATCGTATGACGGATTTTCCTGTTTTCGACCGTCTCAAAGATGATCGAAAAATCATAATCCTCGGGGTACAGTTCTGCGGCAGCCACGTGTAGCTTCACCCGCTTGTGACTAATCCAGATCTTTTTTCCGGGCAGCTGTACCTGCAGGACGCCCTTTTCATTTGCCGGGCGGCAGACGATGCCGATCTTTTTGTCCGGATAAACCATGACGCTGTCGCCGCGCTGATACTGTCCGCCGGCGGCAGCTCTTGTTTTTTGCGGTCTGTTTCGGACGATCCGGGCAGCAGAACGGCGCGCCGGGGCAAAATCCGGGTTGTGAAACGGATATCTGCTCACAGCTTCCTCGCCGTATGCCGCGCGAACCGCAGTGTTTAACATCCCGCCCGGCATGCCGAGACGGTCCGCGATATAAAACGCGCAGCTCTCCCCCGCCTCGCCGATCACCATCTGGTAGGTGGGCAGAAGCGTGTCCGGATCAAAGGTCATCCGGGCGTTTGCGATATGCTCTGTCCGGTCCGCATATTCCTTTACTTCGGGATAATGCGTCGTCACGAGAAAGAGCGCGCCGCTGTTCCGAAGCTCCTCTAAGATCGCGACCGCGATTCCCATGCCCTCCGCCGGGTCTGTCCCGGAACCGAGCTCGTCCATGATGACAAAGCTGTCCGCGTTCACTTCGCCGAGCACGTGAAGCACATTTTTGATATGCGCGGAAAAGGTGGAGAGATTTTCCGCAAGATTCTGCCCGTCGCCGATATCGCAGAGATAGGAGCTGTTCATGCAGATATCCGCTTCGCGGCAGGTGACGTGAAGCCCGCACTGCGCCATCATACAGCACAGCATCACGGTCTTGATGGCCACCGTTTTTCCGCCGGTATTCGGGCCCGTGATGACAATGCCGCGCGTGTCCGGATCCGGGGAAAACTGCAGCGGCACCGCGGTCTTAAGATCCATGAGCGGGTGCCTGGCGTCCCGTAAGGAAATCCTGCGCTCCACATTGATCTGCGGCTCGGCGGCATCAAGATCAATGCTCAGCTTTCCTTTGGAAAACATAAAATCCAGCTTTTCGATCAGAGTAAGATTCTCTCTTACCGGATCTGCTGCGTCCGCGACCATGGCGGTCAGTGTATACAAAATACGATATACTTCATTTTCCTCGCTGATTTTTAACATCTGAAGTTCTTCTCCATATTTCGCGACAGACGTCGGTTCGATAAAGAGGGTGCTGCCGGTGGCGGATTTATCGATCACGCTGCCGGAGATTTTCAGCTTATATTCTTTTTTTACCGGGACGCAGATTCTCCCGTTTCGGAGCGTATAGTAGTGATCCGCCATACACGTTTTGTTTGCGCGCATGATCTGTTCGGCTTTCTGCTTCATCTGCTCTTCGCATCTGCCGATCTGCTCCCGGATCTGCCGGAGCGTGCCCGACGCGTGATCGTCGACGCCGCCGTTTCGGATCTGCCGGTAAATTTCCTCGCGAAGCTCCTCGTGTTCCGTCAGATTTTCCTCATAGTAAGCGAGAGAGCTGCCATAGATTTTTCCGCGGTCGAGATAGGTTTTCAGCCGCCGGATGGCAGCCAGGATCATCCCGGTCTGCTCGAGCTGCTGCGGCGTCAGGCAGCCGCCTTTTTCCGCGAGGGTCAGGATGTCCCGAATTTCCGCGACGTTCTGTAAGGGCGGCGCGCCGAGCGTTTCGATGAGTTTTCTGGCATCCGTCGTATCCCGCTGGGCTTTGCGCAATTCCGCTTCCGAGAGGAAGACCGCGATGTGTTCAATGGATTCCTTTGCGTGATCTGTGACGGCGAGGGCTTTCCACATTTCTTTTATTTTGTCAAATTCGATCTGTTTTGTGAGTTCCATATCTTTCTATTCCTCCATTCTGACCAGGGACCGGCGCAGTGTTTTGAACCGGATATCTGGACGCAAAAAGGGCATGACCGTACAGTCATGCCCGTATTACACAAACATTTATATTATAGATCAGGCGATTGTATGGTGAACAGACGGGCAGACTCCTCGTGTGAAAAGCTGTCCGGTGCAATATTTATTTTGCAGTTCTCTCCATTACAACCACCCGTAACATGCAACGTCCTCCTGAATTGATTTTGTTCATTATAGACCGGCTGTCGATCGGCTGTCAAGTAAAAATTGCGTTTCTGCCGCAGAGGATCATACTCTGCGACACCTCAGCCGGTATCCGCCTTTTTTTCATTATATGCAATTTATTTCGGATATGCAAGCCCGCTTTCCGTGAATATTCTGGAAAAGCGCGGTAGACTTAAGCGGACAGAGAAAGAAAATATGAGGAGGTAAGACATGACAAGACAAAACAGCAGACGGTTTTCCGATTATTGCGACAGCTGGCTGAATGCGAACCGCCCGCGGCTTAAGGCTTCGAGTTACGCGAAATACGGCACATCGATGAAAAACCACATCCGCCCATTCTGGGGAGAATATTATCTGTGCGACATCACCCCGGAGGGTGTGACAGCCTTTACACAGCTTCTGCTGGAGGAAAAGCAGCTTGCGGCCAAAACGGTCCGCGACATTCTGGCATTGTTCCACTCCGTTTTTTCTTATGCGGGAAAGCGGGAGGCTCAGGCCTTACAGGAACTGGATCTGATCTATCCCAGGGATGCAAGAAAGCATGTGCGCGTGCTGGATGAAACGGAGGAAACCGTACTGGGACAGCTTCTCGCAAAGGAGATGGATCGCTGTAAATTCGGCATTTATCTTGCGCTGCGCACGGGAATGCGGATCGGGGAGATCTGTGCACTCCAATGGGGAGATATCTCGCCGGAAGAACGTACTATTTTTGTCGGCCGCACGGTTCAGCGGATTCACTGTCCGGATCTTTCGTGCAACAGGCAGACGATGCTTGTCATCGGAACGCCGAAAAGCGACAGTTCCATGCGCCTGATTCCCCTGATGCCGGATATCGCCTCGCTGGGTGAGCGGTTTATGACAGGCAATCCGGACACCTACGTGCTGACCGGTACAAAACAATGTATGGATCCCAGGAAGCTGCAGCGCCGCCTGCAGAAATATCTGGACGAATGCGGGATTACCGGGGTACATTTTCACACGCTGCGCCACACCTTCGCCACACGCTGCGTGGAGGCGGGATTTGATATAAAAACCTTAAGTGAGATTCTCGGCCACTCAAATATCAGTATCACGCTGGATAAATATGTTCACCCTGATCTGAATCTGAAGCGTGAGAATATGAATCGTCTGAAACCACTTCTTTTGTATCCCCAGAGTTAACCAGACCACAGTCAGCCGTTTCTGTCGCAGAGTATGATCCTCTGTGTCACCTCCCCCGCATTTAGTATCCGCGGAAAGGTGGAATCGTATACTGTGATCGGAATCGGAACACGGGTTGGCCGTCTCGTGGTGGAGGCGGCGACGGATCAGAGAAAAGCCGGTTATATCATATGGAAATGCCGCTGCGACTGCGGCGGGCAGATCCTTCTCGACACCCGCTGCCTGAAACGCGGGACTGTGAGGGACTGCGGATGCGCGACATCTGTAAAGCCAGGGCAGCGGGATATCACGGGCATGCGGTTCGGAAAGCTGACGGCGATCCGCCCTACAGACCAGCGCGGCAGCAGGCGAAGCACAATGTGGCTGTGCCGCTGCGACTGCGGCGGGGAGATTACAGCGGAGCTCGGTCAGCTGACAGCCGGATACCGGAAGAGCTGCGGCTGTCTCTCGCACCCGGCCCGAAAGGATCTCACCGGACAGCGCTTCGGCAGGCTGACAGTCACCGGCTACGCCGGAAAAGAAAACGGCATGCACCGCTGGCGCTGCGTCTGTGACTGCGGGAAAGAGACAGTGGCAGGACAGTCCCTGCTGCAAAACGGCAGGACAAAAAGCTGCGGCTGCCTGCAGGCTTCCGTATATAAAGAAAATTTAAAGCTGACGGAGGGAACGTCCGTGACCGTGCTTAAGGCGGTTAAAAACGGACGGCTGCTTTGTACCAATACCAGCGGACATAACGGCGTCTATCTTAATAAGAGGTCGGGAAAATGGACGGCGCAGATCACCTTTCAGGGGAAGACCAGATATCTTGGGTCTTATCAGAGCCTTGAGGACGCGGTGTGCGCCAGGCAGAGGGGAGAGGAATTATTTGACGATTTCCTCGAGCAGTATGAGGCATCCGGCAGAAAAGAGTCTGGAACGAGATGAGGACGGGAAGGGGGATGTCGCATTACGTGATGGAACATACGGTTTCTGTGACAGGTCATCATGATAAAACAGATCTCCTGCGGTTTGAGCTGCTGGGAGCGTTTGAGTGCGAGGGGCACGCGATTCCGCGGAAGACGGGAAAAAAGGGCCTGTCCTTTCTGCAATATCTGCTCGTGAATCACACACGCAGTATTTCCTCCGAGGAACTGATCGGGCAGTTCTGGAGCGAGAGCCGTGATCCGGCCAGCGCGCTGCGCAACATGCTGTTTAAGACCCGGATATTGTTAAAACAGATATTCCCGGAACAAAAACAGCCGCTTCTGACGCTGCAGGACTGCTATGCGTGGGATCCGAAACTGAAGATTGTACTGGATACGGAGGAGCTGGAGGGATTGTGCTTTGACGCCAGGGGGAAGCGGATCGGGGGAGAGGAATACTGTGAGCTGCTCTGCCGGGCCGTTTCCTTTTATAAGGGAGATTTTCTGCCGGGAAATGACAGCGAGTGGGCGCGGACGCTGCGTCAGTATTACCGTACCCTCTACCTTGATTCCTGCCGCGCGCTGCTCCCGCTGCTCTATGAGAGGGAGCGCTGGCTGGAGGTGGTCACGATCAGCGAGCAGGCGTACGGCGTTGATTTTGGTACGGAGGATTTTACGGCATGGCAGATGCAGGCGCTGATTGCGCTGGGCCAGCCGGAGCAGGCAGTGGAAAAATATGAAGTATTCCGGACGATGCTCCGGCAGGAATTTGAGCTTATGCCGACCAGGCGGATCGAACAGCTCCATGCGCTGGCAAAACGTCTGCGCACAAATGCGATCGATCACCAGGAAATCTTCCGGCTGGTATGCGGGCAGGAGACGGACGGGAGAGCGTTCTTTTGTACATTCGGCACATTTCAGAGCATCGTCTCTCTCGAGAGGCGTCATCTGGCGCGCTCGGGACAGAATTCTACGCTTGTAATAGTAAGCCTCGGAGACGGGGCCGCGACAGTGCCGGATGCGGATGCAAGAAGGCTGGAGCACGTTCTGCTGGAAGGGCTTCGGACCGGCGATCCGGTTGCAAGGCTTGAGGCGGGATCCTATATTCTGATGCTGACAGGCTCTGATGAAGAAAGCGCTCAGATTGTGACGAGCAGGATCGACGGGGCATTTCACAGGGCTTACCGGCACTCAGGAGCAAACCTGACCTTCCGTGTCGCGGCTTTAGAGCCAGGGGGGGGGGGTAAAATAAAAAAGAAACGATGCATAAGCCGGCTGCTGCTACAACATGTAGCGGCAGTCTTTTTTTATACCACAAAACGGAAAAAACAGTGTTTGTATTTATCTTAGAACTAACAGACAGCTAACGCGCGGTTGATACGATAGGAAAAAATACAGAGTCTGTCTCAGATGATACGGATGCTGAACAGCCTGATGGATGAGATTCTCGCGAAGTGATGGAGGGTTATTCATATGGAAAAGCAGAATGAAAAGAGAGGAAGAGAGACAAAACCGGGCCGTTATATAAGTGTGCTGCTTGTTTTGTGCATTCTTATCACCATGTGTACATCCTGTACTTCTGTCCTTGACATCACAGGAGGAGGATTTCATGCAGCGGAGCAGAAAGCTGCGGCCGGCGGGAGGGTGCTGATCTGCACGCTTCCGGAAGGCGGCCACACGCATACGCCGGACTGTTATGTCGAAGAGAAGACGCTGGTCTGCGGCCAGGAGGAGGGCGGTCACACGCATACGCCGGAGTGTATGGCACAGGAGAGCGTTCTCATCTGTGAAAACGGAGAGGAAGGGCATATCCATACGGACGGATGCTATTCCGTGACAGAAACGCTGGTCTGCGGCATGGAAGAAGGCGAAGGGCACATTCATACGGATGCGTGCTATACCGTGGAGCAGATCTGCGTGTGCGGCCAGGAGGAGGGCGAAGGACACGTCCACACGGACGCGTGCTATGAGCAGGAATCCGGGGAGGCGTCCGTGGAGATCAGGCTTCCGGGGGAGACAGCGCCGTCCCTGGAGACAACGGATCCTGCGGATTCCGCGGTGACAGAGACGACGGAGGAGACCGGACCCGCGGACGGGACAGAGACGACGGAGGAGACCGAAACCGCGGACGGGACAGAGACGACGGAGGAGACCGAAGAGCCGGAAGAAACCGAAGAGCCGGATGACGAAACGCTGCGGAAGGCGGAAAAGGAGATCAGCACACTGGCGGAATGGGGCGCTTTGAACGGGGATCACGCATATGTCCAGTCAATTGCGGTGACAGGAGTCGTGGACGGGACAGAAACGTTTGATGCGGATGACAGGGCCGGAAATGACAGCGGGCCATACAATAGGATCGTCAGAAGCTTTGATGCTGTCACCTACAATTTTAAAGTGCAGATGGCGGCATATGAGACCGGGAGCTTCAGAGATGCCCGCGTAAAGCTGGAATTTGTACTGCCGCTTCTGGCGGAGGATGCGGAATTTGACCAGACGGCCATGGGCTGGATGGACATGACAGAGCCATACCGGCCTGTGCTGACAGTAGAAAAGCGGATCATCAACGGCATGGAGACAGACTGCCAGGTGCTTACCTGTTATAAACATCTGCTCCCGTCGGAAGGAAACTTATCTGTGGTTCCGGGTGATTTTGGCGAAAATGTGACGATCAATGTCAAAGCGATGAACAACGGAGAAAAGATCATTCCGGAATTTTCCGCGGCGATGGAATACGGCACATGGGACGGTGAGTGCGCGGAGCATAACAGGAAAGAAAAACAGACTGTCATAGCGCCGGAGGTTACCGTGTCTGCCGCTCCAAAATACAATGTGCAGATAAAAGGAGGCGGAGCATACCGGGATATCTTTGATTTTAATACCGGAAATGAAGGGCAGGCGGCAAACAAAGGGATCGGTCAGGTGGAAGGCCGTCTGTTTAAGGTCGGAATTACGCTTCAGCTCTACAATGACAACGCGTCAAAGGGACTAAAAGGGATCGAACTGCCGAATGGAAATCCGATTACATTTGACGTAAAGGTTGGATCCATGTATCAGATCAACGTTCCGAATTCCGGATATACAGCGGGACAGCAGGTAGATGTGTCCTCAGAGTATACGCCGCTTCTCTGGAGCTGCGGCGTCAATTCCTGGGTGGCGAACGGCGGTTATAATTCGGATGGCCGTATTCTGCATGATACGCTGGGATGTCTGCCATTTGCACCGCACTGGACCGGAACAAATGAGGCGGACTGTTACAATAGCGGAAGCTGGATGGCGGTACAGGAGGGAAATACGATACATGTCACTGTCTCGGACTATGAGTTTGATCCGGAATTCAGACAGTTTCCGGTGAAAAACGGGGATACCGGGGATGTGAAATACGGGATTGATCTTGGCATCGGCTGTTTTTCCGCCGGAGGGCTGTGGATCCTCCAGCCGTTTGACAAAAAGGGAGCGAACGGTATTTACCACGTAAATCAGGGAGGCGTGCCCGGTATTGTGGATCAGTACGGAACAGGCGCGTTCACAATATCCGCGGATACGATCAATCTGCACGCGGTTTCGACCGGCAATCAGACGGTTACAGATGAGTCGGGGGAAAACAGCGCGCAGATGAATCAGGAGGATGATCACGAAACCTGCGGTCTGGAGTTGACGCTGCCAGGCGGACTGCAGAACCGGGTCCGGTACGGCAAAAGGGATGACGCCGGCAAGGGCGTCGGGATTGACGATAACCGCAACGGACGCGATTATGCGGAGACCGGTCTTGAAATGATGGTGCTCGGCGGATTCTCCTATGACACAAAGAATGAAAGGGAAAATGAGCTGTTCTGGGGAACAAACCTGACGAAGTTCTACGGGGAAGCGATCGAGCTTCAGAAGGGATTCTGGCCCGATCTGTCCGGAGGAGCGAATCTTCCGAATAAAAATATCACGGTCTATTATGCGGTGAAGGAGGATGGCAGCGACTGGAAAAATGACGAGGAGCTGCTGCATACCTACGAGGATGACCTGATCTTTTACGGGAGCCTGGATCAGATTCCGGCGGAAGCGTGCTGCGTCGGAATGCTCATCTGTTTTAAAGGGCCGGATCAGGCAGGCGCACATGATCCCTATTATATGGTAAATCACTACGCAAAGGTCAGGGAGAACGCCGTGGCCGGTAAAACCTATATGGTGGCATCCACATCCAGGGTATGGACGCGGGCAATGCTGGAAAACAAGAGAGAGGAAGGAGAATCTGACGAAGCACTCTTAAACCGGATCGTCCCGGACTGGTCAGAGGCCACCTCGCCGCAAAAGAGCAGCGAACTGCTTGCGTCGCTGCCGGAATATCATTACAGGAGCGCAAATATTGACAGCGACGTCTATTATACAAAGACGATCTATTACGAAGACGGAAGCGGTGTTGAAAAGGAGCATAATTCGGACTGGTCGCACTGGGGGGACACCCTGCTTGTCATTGAGCATAAGAGCGGAATCACGAAAAATCTGCTTCAGAAAAGCGGGAATGACGATAAACAGACGTTTCATCTGGATTCGGGTCAGCGCGTCGTGGATTTTGTTCTCCAGCCGAGAACGTACTATGATGTGAATCAGGAAAATTACGGAAAAAAGACGACGGTCACGATTACGGATACACTGTCGGAATATCTGACCTACCGCGAACATTCGGCTTATTTCGGAGGCGTGTATCAGCAGTCGGAGAAGGACGGGGCGCAGGGAACCGTCACCGGCGGCGTACAGACGGAACCGCAGATTATAAAGAATGAAAACGGGACGCAGACGCTTATCTGGGAAATCCACGATGTGACGGTCGGGGAGGCGATGGAGCCGATTTATTATTCCGTCAATATCGGGAAAAAGGGAAATCCAAAGGATGATGTGCCGGAGGGGACGACCTCACTGAAAAATACGGTCCGGATTTCGACAGACACGGACCGCAGGGAGCCCTCACTGGCAAACAGAAATTATGCGGAAGCGGGAATTACGGTTGTGCGCGGAAGCGCCGGTTCCTTTGGAAAATATGCGCTTCAGGATATCGCGGAAGCGGACGGTGTGATCGACTACGTGGTCTACTACAATAATAATGCGTCCACAGAGACCAGTATTCTGGCGATGGACACCATGCCGACCGACGGGGCAAAGGGCAGCCATTTTAACGGTTCCTACACGGTCAGCAGCTGGAAGGCGGATGCCGGCAGCTGCGATCTGGAAAAGATAGCGGTCTACTATACGGACGATGAGACATACCGGGATAAATCGACGCTGGATAAGGAGAGCTGCAGCAGAGAAGCGATAGAGGATGGATGGATGAAGGCGCAGATCGGCCCGGACGGCACGATAAGACGCGCGGATGCCGGCGGCAGCGGAGAGGATCAGAAGCCGCCTGTCGCATGGGCCGTGATCGGTACGCTCGATCCCGGAAGGAGCGTGAATATCACAATGCAGATCCGTCTGGCCCCGGAGGAAGGAAAAGACGGGGAGACAAATTATTATGTCAATCTGTTTTCCAGCGGTGATACGGAGATTACGACAGAGACGCCGACAGTGCGGCGCACGCTGGAAGGACTTACATGGCTGGACAATGACAGAGACGGAATCCAGAATTCCGGCGAGGAGCGGATATCCGGGGTTAAGGTCGAACTGCTGAAGCTGGATGAGAATGGGGAATATAAACCGGTGTGTTATGCAGGGACGACGACCCCTGTAGTATTGGAAACCGGAAGACAGGTCAGTATACTGGCAAAGGAACCGGCCGGGGAGGCAGGCATACCATATGAGACCGGGCGCTACCGGTTTACCGATCTTGCGGCCGGAACCTACGCAGTCCGTTTTTCAGACGGAACCCGAACGATCAGCGGCCTTCGCGCAACACCGGAAAACCGGGGTACAGATGACACGCTCGATTCGGACGCGGAGCCATTTTATGAGAATAACGTGCTTTCCTGTACGCTGATCGCGGACATCCGGATGCCGAGGGCGGAGGAACTGCCGGCAGAAACGACTTACGAATCGAAATATCATGACAGCGGTTTTTATCATGACACGCTCCTTGCCGTGCACAAGACGGATGAGAGCGGCAACAAGAGCCTTTACGGAGCAGAATTTTCGATTTCTGATCAGAATAAGAATCCGCTTCCGTTCCGTTCTGAGGAAGACGGAACCTACGTATACAGCGCGGTCGACACGGATGAGACGACAAAAACCCTGACGGTCAGTCACGATGGATGGCTCAATGTGAGAGATCTGCTTCCCGGTATCTATTTTATTACCGAGACGAAAGCGCCGGAAGGATTTTCGCGCATGGAAGAGCCGGCAGAGTTTGAGCTGAAGCCGGACGGCAGCATTGTCCTCGTGAATACGCACGAGCTTGCCGGAGTGGAGGATGACGGCAGACTGAAGATCAGAAATGTGTGCTGCTACGAGCTGCCGGAGACCGGGGGACCCGGTACAATACCGTTTACATTCGGAGGGATCCTGCTGATGGCAGCTCCGCCGGTGTATGTTTTCTTTTTCAAAAAAAGGCGGGAGAGGAGGTCACGGTCATAGCGTAAGCATTGGGCGGCGAGCCTTCCGCCGGAAAGAAAACACATAGAAAGTAATCCTTAAGAGGGAAAAATTAAAAAGAAAAGGAGAGAAACGATGAAGAAAATGAAACGAATGCTGGCAATGCTGTTATGCCTTGTCACGATGTTTGCAATGTCTGCAACTGTATCTGCAGCAGAGCAGAAGGACCCGGATCCGACGTATGAGCTGAAGATCAAAACAGCAGCGAATCACACGTACACGATTTATCAGCTGGCGACAGGTGATGTGAGCGAGGATGGTACGACGCTTTCCAATATTGAAGTCGGGGCGAGCGCAAAAGAAGGGACAACAGTCGCTCAGATTGTGGCGCTGACAGGTAAGAGTGAAGCAGAGCTTGGTAAGGCAGCGTTTGAACTGGTGGATACAGGGGAAGCTTTCAAGTATACAAAGGCAGACGGGACGAAATCTGACGGTACGGTAGTGGGTGACGGCAATTCCTTCTCTGTCACGCTGCCGGGCGGATATTATGTCATTACGGACAGTTACACAAACGGGAGTGCTGCTGAGGGCGATTCACTTTCACGCTATATGGTAAACCTGGTAAAGGATACGACTGTTACGCCGAAGACGATTACGGTCACACCGGATAAGGATATCGTAAAGGACGATGGCACTCTGACAGATGACAATGATGTTTCCATTGGAGATACGGTTACATACCGCCTGAGCGGTACGATCCCGGATATGGAAGGCTATGATATATTCAAGTATGTGTTTTCCGATACGCTGTCAGCGGGACTGACGGTCAGTGTACAGGAAGGCGATACCTTCACGGGATATATTGCGGATAAAGATGCTGATAGCAACTCTTTTACAAAGCTTCAGAAGAACGGAACTGACATAACGGTTACCTTTGAGGTGACAGAGGTTGAAAAGAATAATAATGGAACAACAACAGTCCGTTTCGCGATGCGGGATGCCAAAAACGGCTGCACAGGCTATGCTGGTAAACACGTCTATATGGATTATACAGCGACTGTGAATAAAAACGCGGTGGTTGTAAACGGGCAAAATGACAACAGCGTAAAGATTGAGTTCTCCAATGATCCGACAAAAGTATATGACGGTGAACCGGATTTTACAGGTGATGAACCAAAAGGCGAGACCGCGGATAAAACGGTTTCTGTTTATACGACAAAGCTGACGATCACCAAGACGGATGGAGAGGAGAAAAAGCTTACAGGCGCTGAGTTTGAGCTTACAGGAACCGGCGTCAATGTCGGTTACGTGACAGGACAGGAATTTGTCGCTTCTGATGCGGCGGGAGAGTCTGTGGACAAAACGGTATATTACAAGCTGGCGGACGGTGCATTTACGGCTACCGAGCCCAGCGATGACACCGCAAATAAATACGAGCCGAAGGTAAACGGAAGCTGGCCGACCTATAAACTGATAAATGTAGATGAAGAGCAGTATACGACGGCGCAGACTACGGCAAAGGCATTTGTAGATAAAGACGGTAAGGTTGTCTTTACCGGTCTTGGCGCAGGCACATATACCCTGACCGAGGTTACCACGCCGGACGGTTATAACACGATTAAGCCGATCACCTTTACCGTGACCTGGACAAAGGAGGACGGATTTACGGTTGCAATCGCAGCTGACAGTGAGAATAAGGATGTCGAAATTACAGCTGAAAACGGAATCCTTGCTACCACGGTAATCAATGAGAAGGGAACCCTCCTTCCGGATACCGGTGGTATCGGTACCACGATCTTCTATGTGATCGGCGGTATCCTGATGGTAGGCGCCGGCGTTCTCTTACTCACAAGAAAACGCGCGACCCGCTAAAACGGCGTATTACAGCAGTAGAAGAATCCCGTCCCGCCCGGCCATATCGGCCGGGCAGGGAGACGGGAGTGCAGATAAAAACGATTCAGCACCAGGGAGAAGCCTATGAAGAGAAACAGAACCAATCTTATAATAGCGCTCGCATTTTTCACAGGTCTCTCCGTGGCGCTGTATCCGGCAGTCAGCAACGCCTGGAACAGCAGACACCAGTCCCGCGCGGTTGCGGGTTATTCCGAAGAAGTCGCGGAGATGGATACAGAAGAATACGAAGCGATGTTTGCAGCTGCGCGGGAATACAATAAAGGTCTCCCGGAGCTGGCGTTTCCATTTGTGGAGGAGGCCGCGACCGACGGCTATGAGGAGCTGCTCGGCGTGGGCGCCGACGGCATTATGGGATATATCTCGATCCCCTCGATCGATGTGGAGCTTCCGGTTTATCACGGTAACAGTGAGAGCGTGCTGAGCGTGGGAGCAGGGCATCTGACCGGATCGTCGCTGCCGACCGGCGGGGAGGGAACGCACTGCGTGATCTCCGCACACCGCGGACTTCCGAGCTCAAAGCTGTTTACGGATCTGGATCAGGTGAAGGAGGGGGACCGCTTTACGGTGTCCGTTCTGGATCAGAAGCTGACATACGAGGTTGACCAGATTCTGATTGTGGAGCCGCATGAGATTGACGCGCTTCAGATCGATCCGGCGATGGATCTGTGTACCCTGATGACCTGTACGCCGTACGGGATCAATTCACACCGCATGCTGGTGCGCGGGCACCGGATCATACCGGCGGCAGGAGAAGCGCAGGAGGTCGCAAAAGACGCCGTGCTGGTGAAAAAGCCGGTGCTGGTTCTTCCGGCGGCAGTATTGTTTCTGATATTCCTGATGCTCTTCATCGGGACGCTGCGTGCGCGTGAGTACCAGTGGACGATCGAGGAAGTGCGCAGATTATATGGAGGAGAGCAGGGATGAGACAACGGTTATCGGGGATACTTCTGGCGCTTCTGTTCGCGGGAGGCTTTCTGGTATTTTCCTATCCGACGATTTCCGACCAGTGGAATTCCCTGCATCAGTCCCGCGCGATCGCGGGATACGAGGATGCGGTGGAAGGAATGAGCGGGGAGGAGTACGACGCGCTCTGGCAGCAGGCGTATGCGTATAACGCGGCCAGGGAGAGCAATACGTTTGACACGGACGCGTTTGCGGAGGATGCGACAGGCCTTTCGGATACGGAATACTGGAAAATCCTAAATGTCGGGGGCAACGGGGTCATGGGATATCTCTCGATCCCGAAAATCGATCAGAAGCTCCCGATTTATCACGGAAGCTCGGAGGCGGTGCTGCAGATTGCGGTCGGGCACCTTTCCGGAACCGGACTGCCGGTCGGCGGGGAGGGAAATCACTGTGTGCTCTCCGGGCACCGCGGGCTTCCGACGGCAAAGCTGTTTACGGACCTCGACCGGATGGAGCCCGGGGATAAATTTTACATTCACATGCTGGATCAGGTGCTGGCCTATGAGGTGGATCAGATTCTGCCGATGATTGACAAGGATGATCTGGACGCGCTGACGTCCGCCATGCAGATCGTGCCCGGGGAGGACCACGTGACGCTCCTGACCTGTACGCCGTACGGGATCAACTCGCACCGGTTACTGGTGCGCGGCGTCCGGACGGAATATCACGGGGAAGAGGAGCAGAAGACGAAAACGCCGGCAGAATCCATGGTAAAGGCAGTCCAAAGCTACTACATGCTGTACCTGCTTCTGGTACTGGCGCTGATTCTGCTGTTTAGCATTCTGATTATGGCGTTCCGAAAACGGAGACGGAAATCACACTGAGGGAGGAAGGAAAATGCCTGTGAAAAAATTAAGTAGACGAATCCTGGCGGCAGGCCTGCTTCTGACAGGAATCCTTTTGGCCTGTTTTTCGACTTTTGCAGCCGGACGCGTGGATCTGACGAAAACGGGGACGCTGACATTTGAACCGGGCGGGGAGAATGCCGGAGAGCTGGCGGAGGATTTTGCCGGCATCAAAGAGCCGGTCGGGGTGCATGTCTGGCAGCTGGCGGAAATTTCCGGGACCGGGGCGTATACGGTGAACCGCGAATTTTCCGGGCTTTCGATCCGCGACGATGCCTGGGATGCGGTGAAGGATGAGGCGATGGCGCTTGTGTATGGGGGAGACGATCCGACGGTGGAGCCTTTGATCCGGGAGACGGCGTCCGGCACGCTCGCCGACGGTCTGACCGGGCTTCCGCTGGGACTTTACCTGGTTGTGATCGATCCGGCATGTTCGGACACACGGGAATATACATTTAATCCGATGATCGTGTCGCTGCCCTGGACCGAATACCGCATGGGCGGCAGCGGCTCCGATACATGGCAGTATACGCTGAACGCCACGTTAAAGGCAGCGGTAAATCCGCGCTACGGTGATCTGCGTATCGTAAAAACGCTTGCCTCCCAGAATCTATCACAGGGGGATGCGACATTTGTCTTTGACATCGAGGGTAAAGATCCGAACGGGACGGTGGTGTACAGCAATGTTGTATCCGCCACATTTTCCGAGGCGGGACGACAGGAGATACTTGTGACGCGGATTCCCGCGGGGACGACGGTTACCGTCACCGAGGTTTACAGCGGCGCGAACTGTACGCTGACAGCGTCTGACAACGGGCCGCAGGTGATCGTGGCGGAGGATGTTGCCGGGGTATCCTTTACGAATGCATACGATGAGGAGGCAAAGAGCGGTTATGGCGTGGAAAACCGTTTCCGCTATGACACAAAGCTGGAAACCTACGTCTGGACGACAGACCGCGCGGACGTGTCAGCCGGCGCAGGGCAGGAGGTGGCGGAATGAGGCAGAGGAAGAGAACGGACAGAGGGAGCATGAGATCCGGGCGGCTGCGGGCAGTGATATTTGCAGCTTCTGCTGTTCTGACCGTCACGGTTTCCGTCGGCACCGCGCAAGCGTATTTTACCACCTATGCGACGGCAAAGGGCGGACACAGGATCAGCCTCGGGACCAGTACCGGAATCACGGAGGAATTTTCCCGGTGGACGAAGCACATCAGTATTTCCAATACGGGAAAACGGGAGTGTTTTGTGCGGGTAAAGGTATTTGCCGGCAGCACGTACCAGCTCGACTATACCGGAAACGGCGCGTGGAGAGGCGGGGAGGACGGCTACTGGTATTATGATGCGGTGCTGCCCGCGGGCGGCGTCACGGCGGCGCTGGATGTGAAAATTACGCTGCCTGAGGTGACGGAGACGGATGAAGAGGGAAATGCGCTTCCGTTTACGGAGGATTTTAATGTGGTGGTGATCCAGGAGTGCACGGCGGCGCTCTACCGGGAGGACGGGACGGCATACGCGGACTGGAACATGCTGCTGGAAAGCACGAAGGATGTGTATGAGGAACCGGCCGGGGCTGCGCAGGAGGTCACAAATGCGCCAGGTGAGTCCGGGGCTGTGCAGGAGATCGTAAACGCGCCAGGTGAGTCCGATGCTGCCGCGGCAGGAAAGGGGGATGCGCATGAATAAAAGAAAAAAGCTCAGATCCGTTTCCGTGCCACTGATTCTTTTCAGCCTGGCAATCGGGCTTCTGGGGTTCAGCGCAGTCGGAAGCACGCGGGCGGCGCTGACCTACTATTCGGAGACCTACACGGCGCAGATCGACGTCAAAAGCATTGGCGTGACTCTTATCGAAAATGATCAGCCGGTGAGCTGCCGCGATTATCTGCATGCGGACGACCGCTGGAGTGAGCAGACCGGCGAGCTTCTCTCCGCCATACCGGCGGAGGAGGAATGGCAGCCGGGCCGGCTGTATGACGAGCGGCTGAGCGTGAAAAACAGCGGGACGATCGACGAGTATGTCAGGGTGAAAATTTATAAATACTGGCTGGATGAGGATGGAAAAAAGCGGACGGATCTCTCGCCGTCGCTGATCGATCTTCGCCTGACCGGGGGCGGCTGGATCGTGGATGAGAAGGCGACCACGGCAAAGCTGCGGGACGGCGACGAGCGGGACGGCGAGATGATTGTCCTCTATTATAACAGCGTGTTAAAATCCGGCGGGACGACCCCGCTGTTTGCGGACGGCATTGCGATCGACGGCAGTATCGCGGCGAAGGTAAAGGAAACGGTGACGACAAACGCAGACGGATGGACGAATATCACGACGGTATACGAGTATGACGGCGCTTCCTTTATGCTGGAGGCGGAGGTGGATGCCGTTCAGACGCATAATGCGCAGAGCGCGATAAAAAGCGCCTGGGGCGTGGATGTTACAGTCGGCGCGGACGGATCTTTAACGCTGCGCCCGTGATGACGGAAGCTGACAGGGCGGACCGCAGTGATCGAAGCGCCGGTTTTCAGGATGGAGGGCTGGAATGAAAAAAAGATGGTTAGGAATACTGGCGGCAGTCGTCTTTCTTTTGCAGGCTGCGCCGGTATACGCGGAACACTACGAGGGAGGAACCGGCTGGACGGTGCGTTTTACCGGAAGCGGCATGGAGAGCAGCTTTCAGACCTCGGATATCAACGATGCGATCTACAATCTGCAGCCGGGGGACAGCATTGATCTGACGCTGACGCTTCAGAATTCAGGAAGCGCGGACACGGACTGGTGGATGAAAAATAAAGTGCTGCGTTCCCTGGAGGACACGCAGAAGGCGGCTGCGGGCGGAGGTTATTCTTATATCCTGACCTGGCAGAACGCTTCGGGCCGGCGGGAGACGCTTTACAGCAGCGATACGGTCGGCGGGGAGAAGAATACGGCTGCCATGGAGGGACTGCATGAGGCGACGAATTCCACGCAGGAATATTTTTTCCTGGATTCGCTGCGGCCGGGAGAGACGGGATGCATCCTTCTGACGGTTGCGCTGGACGGGGAGACACAGGGAAACGCCTATCAGGATACGCTCGCGGATCTCGAGATGAATTTTGCGGTGGAGGAAGTGACGGCGCCGACCGTTGTTCCGAATGATGCCGCACAGAACAGGGTGCGGTCGGATGCGCCGCGGACAGGGGATGAGAACCGGCTGCTTTTCTTTGGGATGCTGACATTACTTTCCGGCCTGCTGCTTCTGGCGCTGTGCGTCTACAGCGTGTGGGAGTCGCGCCGGGAGGCCGCAAAGACGGCTGGAAGAGAGGCAGGCGGCACTGACAGCCCGACGGGGCGGAAACGGAGAGGAGGAAAGCGGTCATGAAAAAGCTGATATCTGTTTTCGCGGCAGCGGTTTGCTGCATGGCACTCTCGCTTCCCGTCCTGGCGGCGGAACCCGGATCCTATACCTATACCGTGACATTTCATGCGGGGGATCAGGGGACGATCAGCAGCAGCGGGATCTCGGTGGACGGCGGCGGGGATTACGCGATCTCCTGTGACGGGGCTACGGTGCGGATTACGGGGCTGACGGCGTCAAATCATGTGCGTTTTTTAAACAGCGCCGTCACGCTCGGAGATGACAGCCGGTATTATGTCAAAGGCGTCCGCATGGGAGGGCGCGATAACAGTACGGTGGATCTCTCCTATTTTCCGGTGGAGCGCGATCAGGATTATGTGGTTGCGTACGGGATCCGGGGAGAGCTGACCCGGTATACCGTCAATTATGTGGATGCGGGCGGGAACACGCTGTATCCGTCGCAGACCTATTACGGAAATACAGGCGATAAACCGGTGGTAGCGTATCTGTATGTGGAGGGGTATCAGCCGCAGGCATACAACCTGACGAAAACCCTTCAGAGCGATGCGGGAAAGAATATATTTACATTTGTCTACAGCGCTGTGCCGTCCGGACAGCCCGTCGGAGGAGACGGAGAAGGAGGCGTGCAGGCGCCGGGAGGAGAGGATGCCGGAGCGCAGGCACCGGAAGGAGCAGGCGCGGACGCAGGAGCGCAGACACCGGGAGGAGAAGACGAGGGTGCAGGAGCGCAGACGCCGGGAGGAGAAGATGAGGGCGCAGGAGCGCAGACGCCGGAAGCGGAAGACGACGGACAGGAAGGAGCCGACGCAGGGGATCAGGAGGAGCCGCCCGAGCTCGTGGATATCGACGATGAGGAAGTCCCGCTGGCAAACCCGAATGTTCCCGACGACGGGACAATCGCGGCGGCCAACCGGGCAAAACGTCAGAATACGCTGATCGCCGGGCTGATCGGCGCGGTATCCTTAGCGGGAATCGGAACGGGCCTGATTGTTTATCTGCGCCTCAGGAAAGGGAAACATGAAAAATCAGAATAAATCATCCCGGAAGCACCATACGTTTCTGCCGGCAGTGTGCAGCACATTGTCGGCAGTTATTCTGTTTCTTGTAGCGGCGATCTGCTTTCCGATGACGGTGCCGCGCATGTTCGGATATGATGTTTACACTGTGGTGAGCGGGAGCATGGAACCGGCGATACCGGTCGGCAGCGCGATTTTTTTAGAGCGCGCCATGCCGGAGGAGATTGCGGTGGGAGATGTGATTGCGTTTTACCGCGGCGAGGCGGTCATTACCCACCGGGTGACGGAAAATCATACGGTAACCGGCGAATTTATCACAAAAGGGGACGCCAACCAGGAAGAGGATATGACGCCCGCCGCATATGAAAGCCTGATCGGAAGGGTGGCGCTGTCCGTTCCCTCGATCGGGTATATTCTTGCCGCGTGTTCAGGCACCGCGGGGAAAATTTATCTCGCCTGCGGGGTGGCGGCTGCCATTCTGCTGTGGCTTGCGGGGGGATTTTTGCAGCGGGAATGAGAAAACACAGATCCTGAAAATATTTTCTTTGCAAGAATACAGGCGGTTTGTTATAATGAGTCAAACAAAAACGAAGGAGGCCTTTTCCAATGAAACAGGATTTAATCGTAATTCTGGATCTCGGCAGTACGCAGAACACGGTCGTTGCCCGCGAAATCCGTGAGTTTGGCGTTTACAGTGAGATTCATCCGCATGATATTACAGCTGACGGGCTGAAGGCTCTTGAAAACGTCAAAGGCATTATTTTAAATGGCGGGGAGAACCGTATCGTGGACGGCGCGGCTGTGCAGATCCTGCCGGAGCTGTATGATCTCGGCTGCCCGATGATTGCCATCGATTATCCGCAGTCGCAGTGCGCGGTAAATTATGACCAGATTCCGGATCGCGAGACGCTTAAGAGGTTTATCTTTGAAGACTGTAAGGCGCAGGCGAACTGGAACATGAAGAACTTCATCGAGGATCAGGTGGAGCGGATCCGCCACCAGGTCGGAGACAAAAAGGTGCTGCTCGCCCTCTCCGGCGGCGTGGATTCTTCCGTTGTAGCCGCCATGCTGATCAAAGCGATCGGACAGCAGCTGACCTGTGTCCATGTCAACCATGGCCTGATGCGCAAGAATGAGTCCGAGAGCGTGGTGAAGGTGTTCCGCGACGAGCTTCACGCGAACCTGATTTACGTGGACGCTTCCGAACGCTTCCTCGGGAAGCTTGAGAATGTGGCGGATCCGGAGCAGAAGCGCAAGATCATCGGCAGCGAATTTATCCGTGTGTTTGAGGAAGAGGCAGGAAAGCTGGAGGGGATCGATTTCCTCGGCCAGGGCACCATTTATCCGGATATCATCGAGAGCGGGACGAAGACCGCAAAAATGGTAAAATCCCATCACAATGTGGGCGGGCTGCCGGAGGATTTGACATTCGAACTGGTAGAACCGTTAAAGCAGCTGTTTAAGGACGAAGTGCGCGCCTGCGGCGTGGAGCTCGGCCTTCCGCATGATATGGTTTACCGTCAGCCGTTCCCGGGCCCGGGACTCGGGGTGCGCTGTCTTGGCGCGATCACAAGAGACCGCTTGGAGGCGGTCCGCGAATCCGACGCCATCCTCCGCGAGGAGTTTGCAAAGGCAGGGCTGGATAAGAAGGTCTGGCAGTATTTTACCGTGGTGCCGAACTTTAAGTCCGTGGGCATGAAGAACAATGCCCGCGTGTTTGAGTATATGGTCATTATCCGCGCGATCAACACCATCGACGCGATGACGGCCTCGATCGAGCATGTGGACTGGGAGGTGCTTGATAAGATCACCGGGAGGATCCTGGCGGAGGTGGAGAACGTGAACCGCGTGTGCTTTGACATGAGTCCGAAGCCGCCGGCGACGATAGAATTTGAATAGTACAAGGCTACACATGTTGTTTTTAGATAGCAGATAATCTATAGATTATCTGCTATCTGTTGTGATATTCATATTAACATATATATGTAATTATTCTGTTGCCAGAGGTTAGGCGTATAACAAAATTATTTATAAATCTTAAATCATTTTAATGGGGCTAATAGAAGAATTTATTATTTTACCTGGTAAAAAGAAGGTTAAGAAATATGGATAAACAGATAAAAGAACTGGAAAAGATTTTTGAAAATGCTAATGATTTGTTTTTAAAATAAAATGAAAATAAGGAGTGGTATACTCAAATAAATGAATTTACGAAACTGCAAAATAGGAAGTTATAGGAGTAACAATATGGTTGAACTTAGAGAAATTACATCGGATAACCTTGAAGATGTGTTAAACATACAGATATTTGAATATCAAGACAAATTTGTATCATCAACTGCTCATGCATTAGCGCAGGCATATGTTTATCGTGAAACAGCTTTTCCTTTTGCAGCATATGTTGGTGATATACTAGTTGGGTTTATTATGTTAGGATATTATAAACCTAGAAGCCAATATACGTTATGGAAATTTATGATAGATAAACAATATCAGAAAAAAGGATATGGCAAAGAAGCGTTGATGTGCGGAATTACATATTTAAGAGAAAAATTCAATGTAAGAGAAGTATATACAGGAGTTCTATTGGGTAATGAAATTGCAAAACATTTATACATGTCTGTCGGATTTGTGGAAACAGGAATTATTGAGGATAATATGATAGAAATGGTTTATCTGTTCAGCGAAATATAGAAACAATAAACAAAAAGGCTGCTTTGTCCCGAATAATATATAAAATTCCAGACATCAGCTCCTTCCTTTTGCTGTCCATTTCTGGCACTCGAATTGAGGCAGGAGATTTGGCCAAACAAAAACCACAATTTAGTTTAGCCAATAACGCCATTGACAATCCGCAAAAATCCGTCTACAATGAAATCGAAATTTGGTTTAGACGAATATCCTGACTGAAATTGACTATACTATAACCGAAGGGAGGGATTGTCATGGCATATATAAAACGAGCTGTGGAAGATACGATTGCACGGGTGTCCAAAATGTTTCCGGTGCTGCTGGTAACGGGTCCCAGACAGATTGGGAAAACGACCTTATTGCAAAGAATGGCAGAGGCACAGCAAAGCGAAGGCATAGAGCGCAAATATGTTACTCTGGATGATCCTGACGTCAGATACCTGGCAAAACACGATCCAGCCCTGTTTTTACAGAGGTATTCCCCACCGGTACTGATCGATGAAATCCAGTATGCAACAGAGCTGCTGCCCTACATCAAAATGAGCGTTGACCGTTCCAAAAGAAAAGGAGATTTCTGGATCACAGGGTCGCAGGTTTTCCGTCTTATGGAAAATGTCAGCGAAAGTCTGGCCGGGCGGGTCGGAATCGTGAACCTGCTGGGATTATCTGATGCGGAGATTTACCAGGAACCGAGCAAGCCTTTCCAAACGGAAGCAGGGCATTTGATGAGGCGTTTGTCCGTAAGAAGCAAAAAAGACCTGAATGAAATCTACCGCAGGATATTCAAAGGTTCCATGCCGGAGCTCTATGCAGACGAAAATGTGGATTGGGAGACTTATTATCGCTCCTATGTTGATACCTATTTGCAAAGGGATATTCGGGATTTGGCACAGGTTGCGGATGAAATGCAGTTTTACAATTTTATGACGATTGTTGCTGCACAGACTTCAAAACCTGTTGTCTATGAGGAACTGGCAAGTGCCGCAGGCATTTCAGCTCCGACAGCAAAAAAATGGCTCTCTGTTTTGGTGTCGTCGCATATCATTGCGCTTGTACAGCCTTATCACAACAATGCACTCAAACGGGTTGTGAAGATGCCATTGATCCATTTCCTGGACACCGGTCTGGCAGCATACCTCTTAAAATGGGGCAATCCCGAAGCGCTGGAAAGAGGCGCCATGTCTGGGGCGTTCTTTGAGAGCTATGTTTTTTCAGAGATATATAAGAGCTATCTGAACGCAGGAAAAGAGCCGCCGATTTTCTATTACAGGGATAAAGACCAAAAAGAAATAGATCTGTTGCTTTATCAGAATGGCGTGCTTTCTCCGATAGAGATTAAAAAATCGGCGTCACCGGGCAAAACCGCCATCAAAAACTTCAATGTATTAAACCCCGTTACCAGGGAATCGTCTTTCGGAGGTTTAGAGTCTTTGAAGGTCGAGATTGGAACCGGAAGTGTGGTCTGTATGGCAAACGACCTGTTGCCTGTGGACGAAAAGAACTGGTACGTACCAGTTTGGCTAATTTAATAAGTATTTTCAGGTGACAAAATTCGAGAGCCTGAAATTTGCGTTGCAAATGCCTGGGAAATTTTCCTTTCTCATATCCGGGTTGTAAAATTGCGCCCGAAGTGGTACGATAGGACTATGGTAAATTTTTAACAATCAAATAACACGGAGGTGTCTGCAATGGATTTTTCTCAGGAATACAAACAGAAGCTGGTTTCCGCCGACGAGGCCGTAAAGCTGATCAAATCCGGTGACTGGGTGGACTATGGCTGGTGCAACGGCACGGTGGATGCGCTTGACAAAGCACTTGCGAAACGCACGGATGAGCTTACAGATGTAAACCTTCGCGGCGGTATTCTTTTAAAGCCGCTTGCGGTATTTGAGCGCGAGGACGCAGGGGAGCATTTTACATGGAACTCCTGGCATATGTCAGGGATCGAGCGAAAGATGATCGCGCGGGGCTGTGCATACTACGCCCCGATCCGTTATTCCGAGCTGCCTCGCTATTACCGGGATTCGGCCTGCCCGGATGACGTGGCGATGCTTCAGGTGGCGCCCATGGATGCGCACGGCTTCTTTAATTTCGGGCCGAATGCATCGCATCTTGGCGCAATGTGCGAGACGGCGAAGAAGATCATCGTGGAGGTCAATCAGAATATGCCCCGCTGCCTGGGCGGCACGGAGTGCGGCGTTCATATCTCCAACGTGACTTATATCGTGGAGGGTGAAAATCCTCCGATCGGCGAAATGGGAGCCGGCGGTCCCGCCAGCGACGTGGACAAGGCTGTGGCAAAGCTCATCGTCGACGAGATTCCGAACGGCGCCTGCTTACAGCTTGGCATCGGCGGCATGCCGAACGCGGTCGGATCCCTGATTGCGGAATCCGACTTAAAAGATCTCGGTGTTCACACGGAAATGTATGTCGACGCCTTCGTCGATATCGCAAAGGCCGGCAAGATCAACGGCTCAAAGAAAAATATCGACCGCTTCCGTCAGGCATATGCATTCGGCGCAGGCACAAAGAAAATGTACGATTACATGGACAACAATCCGGAGCTTATGAGCGCGCCGGTAAATTATACCAACGATATCCGCTCCATCTCCTCGCTGGATAACTTTATCTCCATCAACAACGCCGTGGAGATCGACCTTTTCGGCCAGGTGAACGCGGAGTCCGCAGGCACAAAGCATATCAGCGGCGCGGGCGGACAGCTTGACTTCGTGCTCGGCGCATACCTTTCCAACGGCGGAAAGAGCTTTATCTGCCTTTCCTCCACCTTTAAGACAAAGGATGGACAGTTAAAGTCGAGGATCCAGCCGACCTTAAATCCGGGCTCCATCGTCACGGATACGCGCGCGAATACGCATTATGTCGTGACGGAGTACGGCAAGGTAAATGTAAAGGGATTATCCGCATGGCAGAAGGCGGAAGCTCTGATCTCCATCGCGCATCCGGATTTCCGGGATGAGCTGATCGCGGAGGCGGAGAAGATGAACATCTGGAGACGCAGCAACAAATAAAACCGCATGATAAAACGGGACGCAGGCCAGAAAGGAAATGCCTGCATCCCGTTTTTTATGCGCAGGCCGGAAAGTGAAAGTTCCCCTGCCTGATATCACATCCAGATCCTCACATCCCGGCCATCTGCTCCCGGATCTTAACGCCGGTCGGCGTGCCGGCCAGCCCCCCTTTTCCGGTCTCGCGGAGATCCTCGTGCATGCATCTTCCGATGCTGCGCATCGCGTCGATGACTTCATCCGGCGGGATCCGGCTCATGATACCCGCCATTGTCAGGTCCGCGGACGTCATCGCATTTACCGCTCCCATGACATTGCGCTTGACACAGGGCACCTCGACAAGCCCGGCCACCGGGTCGCAGGCCAGCCCGAGCAGATTCTTAAGCGCTAAGGCCGCCGCGTTTGCGATCTGCCTGGCGTCGCCTCCCAGAAGATACACCGCACCGCCCGCGGCCATCGCGGACGCGGAACCGATCTCCGCCTGACAGCCGCCCGCCGCGCCTGCGAGAAACGCCCGGCTTGCGATCACGCCGCCGATTCCGGCCGTGACGTAGAGCGCTTCCGTCATCTGTTCTTCCGTAAAACCTTTTTCCTCCTGCAGGCTGATTAACACCGCAGGAACCACGCCACAGGAACCTGCCGTTGGCGCCGCGACAATCCGCTTCATGCAGGCGTTCGACTCGCTTGTCCGAAGCGCCTTCTCCATCACTTTTCCGATAAAGTCCCCACAGAGAAGGTTTTTGCTCTCGCGTGCCAGGCGCATCTTTTTCGCCTCTGTCCCGACCAGCCCGCTTGCCGATCTGCGCTCCTCGTCGTAATCCGCATCGGCCTCCCGCATCGCCGTATACATGGCGTGCATCTGCGCAAACGATTCCTCCTCCGCCACGCCGCGCTCCCGGCAGTCATCCTCCTGCACGATTTTCCAAAACGGTTTCCCTGTCTCCTTCTCCATTTCGCATAGCTTTTCCAGCGATTTATACATCTAAGACCATTCCCCTTCCTATTACAATAAGTCAGTCCATCGTCAGGTATGTCACCTTCTTAATCCCGTTCATCTGCCCAAGGCAGTTTAAAATGACCTCCGGAACCTCCCTGTCGCATTCGATCACCATCACCGCATCGCCGCCCCGGCTGGCCCGGTAAAGCTGCATGGCCGCGATATTGACGGAGCTGTGGGCGAGCAGGGCCGTTACCTCCGTCACGCAGCCCGGCTGGTCGACATTGTGTACAATCACGGTCGGGTAATCCCCGCCGAACTCCGCGGACTGCCCGTCCAGCTCCTGCACCTGGATCTGTCCGCCTCCCACGGACGCCGCAACCATTTCCAGCTTCTTCCCGGACACCCCTTCCAGGCAGAGCTTCACCGAATTCGGATGCGCATCCCCAAGATCGATTCCCTCGATCGTAACGCTCATGCCCGCGCGCTCCGCGGCCGCAAAGCTTTCCGGGATGCCGGGATCGTCCACCTGCATGCCGAGAAGCCCGGCGACTAAAGCCTTGTCCGTTCCGTGACCCTTCCCGGTCGCCAGAAAGGATCCGTGAAAATACACCTTCGCATTCTGCACCGGCTCCGCTAACAGCTTTCGCGCTACCCTGCCGATTTTCACCGCCCCGGCGGTGTGCGAGCTTGACGGTCCGACCATCACCGGACCAATAATGTCAAATAAATTCATAGCCCCTCTCATTCTGCCGCGTTATGCGGCCCATTATCCATGATTCTCCTGTCATTATCATAAATTATATTTACCGTTTTGTGAAGTACTATCATAAATTCCATAAAATCACAGGAAACATTTGCCGTTTGGACATATTTTGTTCATTTTATATTCATATTTTATATCTATTTCGAAAATCTTAAGACATTTTTATACATCTTCCCGATTGATTTTTGCATAAAGAAGAGATATATTTTTAACGTTAAAAGTTCAGATAATTTTTATCATGCAAACGACTGACTGGGAGGATTTAACATGAGAGAGAGACTTACAGTTCTGGGACAGAAGCTTGCGGCGCCTCTTCACAGACTGAAAAAAACGGATAAGCAGCACAGCGAAGCCTATGACAGGACAATCGCTTTTCTGAATAAATATTCACTGATATTTCATTTTCTGCTGGCCTGCGTGCTGGTATATCTGATCGAAGCGATATCCAGGCGCAATTTCGCGGAGGCCGCCTCTTTTCTCGGGCGGCACACGGTTGCCTACCTCTATAACGCCCTGATCGTTTTCGCGACGCTCTCGCCTGTGTATCTGACAAAGTTCCGGACGCAGCTTCGGCTTTTCATCAGCGGCATATGGATTTTTCTCGGCACGGTCAACGGGCTGATTCTTTCAAACCGCGTGACGCCGTTCAGCTACACGGATTTAAAATGTATCAATGACCTTCTGGCTATGCAGAACACGACCTACTTCACCGCAAAGGAGGGAACGATCGCCGTGGCCGCCATTGCCCTGTTTCTGCTGCTTTTGCTGTTTCTTTTTGTAAAGGGGCCGAGATACCGGGGAAAACGCCACAGAGTGATGGCTCCCGTTTCCGTCGCGGCGCTGCTTTTAATCGGGCTGCCGGTCACGACAGAGGCCGCGCAGAACAATAATATCGTAGCCTCCTATTTTGCCAATATCGCACAGGGCTATTCGGATTACGGCTTTGTGTACGGATTCTCTACCAGCGTGGTGGGACGGGGTATGGGAAAACCGACGGACTATTCGGCGGAGACAGTTGAAGCGGTTACGACACTTGTGGATTCCGCATCCAGGAAGACGCGTGTGACGAAGGAGAACCAGCCGAATATCATCTGTGTGCTGCTGGAGTCGTTTCTTGATCCTTATGATGTAAAGTTCCTCTCCATGTCTGAGGATCCTGTTCCGAATTTCCATCAGCTGGAGCGGGAATATTCCAGCGGCTATTTAAAAGTGCCGGTGGTCGGCGCGGGAACCGCGAACACGGAGTTTGAGATTTTATCCGGCATGAGCATGCAGTATTTCGGCACAGGCGAATATCCGTACAAGACGATTTTAAAACAGACGGATTGTGAGAGTATCGCGTCCGACCTCTCGAAGCTCGGATACGGCACACACGTGGTACATAACAACACCGCTACTTTTTACAGCCGCAACAACGCGTTTTCCATGATGGGCTTTGATTCCTTTACCAGCAAGGAGCTGATGAATATCACGCAGTACACGCCTACCGGCAGCTGGCCGACGGACGATGTACTGGTGCAGGAGACCATGAAGTCCATGGATTCCACCGAGGGCGCTGATTTTGTGTACACGATCACTGTGGAGGGACACGGCGATTACCCGAAGGAAAAGGTGCTTGCCGATCCCGCGATCGAGGTGACCGGCGCCGCGGACGAGGCCCTGAATAACCAGTGGGAGTATTATGTGAACATGCTTCACGAAGTCGATGATTTTATCGGCGACCTGGTAAAGGCTGCGGACCGCAGGGGCGAGGATACCATCATTGTACTGTTCGGCGATCATCTGCCGACACTTGGGCTTTCGGATGACGATATGAAATCCGGCGATATTTTTCAGACGAAATATATCACCTGGAATAACATGGGGCTGGCAAAGGAAGACGCGGATCTCACCGCTTATCAGCTGTTAGCGCATATCACGGATCAGGCGGGGATCCATGAGGGAACGATCTTCCGCTATCATCAGACACAGGCAGAGTCCGAGACCTATTTATCCGGGCTTGAGACGCTGCAGTATGATCTGTTATATGGAAAGCGGTATGCTTACGACGGCAGGGATCTCTATCCCGCTTCGGATCTGATGATGGACGTGGAGGATGTCGCGATTGATTCCTTCCGCAAAAGCATGGACGGGCAGACCGTATCCGTCTATGGCTCCGGCTTTACGAGGAATACAAAGGTCTTCGTAAACGGGAACCGGATTCCTACGACTTATATCTCGCGCTCGCTGGTGCGGATTGACGCCAGCCAGGTGACGGACGGCGATGTTCTCACGGTAAATATCTTAGGCTCCAAAGGCATCCTGCTTCGGGCGGGCGTCGGCGAGGTCATTTACGAGGATCCGGACGTGGATGCCGGCACGGAAGAACCGGAGGAGGAAACGATATCATCCGCTTTAAACGGCGGCAGACAGTAAAAAAACGGGCAGGCGCAATGCGCCGCCCGTTTTTTATCGCCGTTATCTCGATGCTTTCACATATGCCTGATCGACCTTAACCACCACAAAATACTGTGCGCCGATCCGTTCGGTCACGCCCTGCTGGATTTTGCGCTTCAGCTCGTCGTCCGGGAGCCGGAAGCGGAAGGGCACGATCACGTCAAAAATCAGATTTGTGTGGCTCGGCCCCTGTACGGCCCTGAAATCGTGGAGCGTGATAATCTCATCGATCGCCTTTACCACGGCGGTCACTTCTGCTTTCAGCTCGCCGATATGCGCGTCCGAGGTGACGATGGGATCCATGTGGATCGTAGCCTCGCAGCCTAACTTTTCCTTCAGCTCATTTTCCACACAGTCGATCTCGTCATGGATCACGAGGATATCGCCCTCTGCCGGAACCTCCGCGTGCAGCGAAATCATCTGCCGTCCCGGCCCGTAATCGTGTACGATCAGGTCGTGGATGCCGCAGATCCCCGGATGCGACATCACAATCTCATGGATCCGGCTTACAAATTCCTCCTCCGGCGGCTGGCCGAGAAGAGGATTTAAGGTATCGCGCGCGGCCCCGATGCCCGCGTACAGGATAAAGAGTCCCACCAGCACGCCGCACCACCCGTCGATGTGAAGCCCCGTATAATGTCCGATCAGCGATGCAATCAAAACCACACTTGTCGCACACATGTCGCTCAGGCTGTCCATCGCCGTCGCATGCATGGCCGCGGAATCAATCTTTTTTCCGACGCTGTGATTGTAATATGCCATATAAAGCTTTACCAGAACGGACGCCACGAGAATAATCCCGGCAAGCGCGGAAAACTCCGTCGCCTCCGGATGCAGAATCTTCTGAACAGAATCGCGGATCAGCTCATAAGCCATCAGAAGGATCGCGGCCGCCACAATCAGGCCCGACACATATTCGATCCTCCCGTGCCCGAAGGGATGCTCCGGATCCGGCTTTGCCCCGGCCAGCTTAAAGCCTGCCAGCGTGACGGCCGAGGAGCCCGCGTCGGACAGGTTGTTAAACGCATCCGCAGTGATCGCAATCGACCTGCTGATCATCCCGGCAAAAAATTTTCCGGCAAACAGCAGAATATTTAACACAATTCCCAGCATTCCGCACAGCATGCCGTACGACTGGCGGACCTTCATCTGATCGTCCTCTTCTTTTATCCACAGCTTCGCAAGCAGCCCTATCATATCCGTCTCTCCCTATTCCAGCTTTCCGATATCCGAAAAAGGCCAGTACACGACCATCGCCTTCCCGAGAATCTTTTCCTCATATACATATGTGTTCGTCCAGTACCGCGCATCCCAGGAATCATTCCGGTTATCGCCGAGCATCAGATACGCGTCCTGCGGGATTTCGAAGTGGTAATCCCCTGTGGCCACGGTCCATGTCTCCTTCAGATACGGCTCCGGCATGGGTTCCGCGGCGCCGTTTAAATAGATCTGGCCCTCATGGATATCCACAATCTCGCCAGGCAGCCCGATCACGCGTTTGACATATAAGTCCGCTTCATTGTCCGGGTAGCGGAAAATCACGATATCTCCGCGCTCCGGCGTGTGTTTCAGATAAGCAAGACGGTTTCCGATCAGACGGTCGCCCGGCATGATCGTATTCTCCATGGAACCGGTCGGGACATCCGCATTGATTACGACAAATGTCTTCAGCAGGATTCCGGCCAGCAGCGCCAGCCCGAACGGTACCACCCAGCTCAAAATCTCATGAAACAGGGAAAACTCTTCCTTTTCATCCCCGCCGCTCTCTGGCGTCCGCCGCCGCGGCCTGTCTGAATCCGCCTCTTCTCCTGAAGCTGCGCGTCCCTGCACGTCTGTGTTCACTTCCGTATCCTCAGACAGATCCTCCACTATAATATCCCTGTGCCTCATCCTTCTCTCTCCATCTAAACGCCCGTCCTGTGCGCTTTTGCACGGATCCTGCCGCGGGCTTATTTGATGACGCCGGGATCAGAAGGTCATACTGTTCTGACCCTGGCGTCATCTGACTATTTTATCACAGAATCTGGAAAAAGGCAAAAAATTCGATGGAGCCGGCCAGCAAAAGCAGGATGGCCGGGACGACATATTTTCTCGGGTGATGCCAGAGGTCGTTCTCAATCGGAGCATTCCGGATCGGGCAGAACCATTCTAAGAGGACGGAGCACACCGCGCCGGTCAGCGCAAAGAGACATGCCGCCGCGATCATCGGAGCTGTAACGCCGCCGTTCTGGATTTCCAGACTGCCAAGGAAAATCAGATCCGCTGCCAGATTGCTGAAAAAGATGAACAGGCAGTAGGGCGCGCAGAATGCCCTTCCCTGGCCGGGAAGAAAACGGACCGCCTGCCGCAATGCCGGGTCCGAGGAGAGCAGGATGCAGACCGGCGTATTTAAGGACAGGATCGCAAAGCCGACCAAAACAAACGATATGCCGTCCATTTCCCGGAACAGAAACGGCAGTACGCAGGCCACTCCCCACAGAATCAGCGTATTGGTCATATAATTTTTGTGACTGTTCATATAGCGCAGAAAATAGCGAAATACGGAATGGCGCACATGCCGCTTTACGACATGCCGGTGTTCCCGCTCCTCCTGATAAAAGGAATAGCCGTCCGCCCTTAGCAGCAGCGCGGCGGAAATTGCGCTCCCGGCAGCAGGCAGCAGGAAAAACCACGAATGGTTTCCCAAAAACAGAATCGCCGCAGCACAAGCCAGGGCCAGCGGTCCGCCCACGTACCGGTGGTTTTTTCTGGAGAACACGGCGGCAGGCGTCAGAACACCGTTTATCGCGCAGAGGATACTCCCCGCGATCGCGGCCGGGCGCTGAACTGATACCGCGAGCAATACGGCAAGGAGCAGGACGGTTTTTGTAAAGAGCGTATACACGCCCAGCGCTCCCACATACGAAACGACAAATTTCCGGTCCGAAAAGGGCAGCATAAACCGGTTTTTCATCTCCGCGGCATGATCTTCTGCGGACAGGGCCTGCCACATCACACCGGCCGTAAAGGCGCCGGTCGCCAGGTACAGAAACGGCGGTGCAATCCGCACGCGAAGGTCAGCGATATGAAGCCCCCAGAAGACGACCAGGCAGATAAAAAGTGACCGCTTCAGCTTCTCAGAGTTTACTCCAAACAGTTTTCTGGCAAGTTCCTTATCTGTCATTTTCATAGCGCAGCGCCTCCCGGATCTTTGATGTCTCGATGTCTCCCTGTTCAAACGTCTGCCGGATTTTCCCGCCCTCTAAGACAAGGACCCGGTCCGAGGTCAGTGTAATGCTCTCCAGGATATGGGAGGAAAAAAGAACCGTCCCATATTCCCGGTAGCCCGCGATCTGCCGATACAGATATTCCGTACTCTCAAAATCCAGCCCGTTGACCGGCTCATCGAGCAGAAGCAGCGCCGGCCTTAACGCAAAGGCAGTGATCAGAAACGCCTTTTTGCGGTTGCCGGTGGAGAGATCCTTTAGCAGGACGTCCTCAAACGCCTCAAAATGAAACCCGGCTGCAAGCTCCGACACATCGGGCTGTTTTTTTCCATAGGCGGAAAAAACATAAGAAAGGTACTCGCGGAAGGTAAAATACGGAAATGAGGCATCCTCCGCAAATACGGTGTAGCGGCTGGTCTTAAAGGCCCGGTCCCGCAGGTTTACCGGCTTTCCGCAGAACCGGATCCCGTCTGCGCGAAAACCGGAATGCAGTCCGGACAACACGTTTAAAAATGTCGTCTTCCCGGCTCCGTTTAACCCGATCAGCCCCACTGCCTCATGCTCCTTTAACCCGATCGAAAAACCGGACAGGACGGGTTTTTCACTGTCGTACCATGCATTCAGATTGTCCGTCTCAAGAAGAAAGCCTGCCATTGTCATCTGCCTCCTTTTTTATCCTGTTCCTTTTTCCATGTCGTGTATGCGGAGAAAAGAAAGGCTCCTCCCAGCACGACATAGAGTCCGGCCATTTCGATACTGCCTCCCATACCGGTGATAACGGCTGCGGCCAGCCAGATCAGTCCCATAATCCCACGAATATATACATGTCTCATTCTTCTGCCTCCCTGATTGTTTTTTGTTTTGTTCTGTCTGTATCATAGCGCAAAAAGAAAGCCGACGCGGAACTGTCCGCAATCGGCAGGTTTTTGACCGTGAATTTATGAGGTTGTTTCCACACCCTGGAAAAAGAGCGTGGCGACGGCGCGAAATGTGTGTTCCGTATAGGAGGTCTGCACGGTACCGTCATACTTTTCGGCGGCGGTCCTGGCGCTTTTTAAGCCCCAGCCGTGCAGCCCGTTTTCTTCCTTCTGCGTGATCAGCGCCCCGTCCCTCTGGATGGGAGGAGCAGAAAAGCTGTTCTCGACTTTTATGACGAGCATCTGATGGATGCGCCGGATCGTAAGCCGGACGAACCGGTTCTCCTTTTCGGGTATCGTTCTGGCGGCCTCCAGCGCATTGTCGAGAAGATTTCCCACAATCGCGCACAGATCGGCGCTCCGCAGGTTCGTGCGGCGTGGAAATTCCACCTGTATCTGATATTGTATTCCCGCTGCCCTGGCGGCCTGTACCTTGCTGCTGATGAGATAATCGACCGTCTCATCCCCGGTCCACACGGTATCCGCCATTTCCCGCACCGGCGCCTGCAGATCATCCAGATATTGCAGAGCCTGTTCCGGTTTCTGGCTGACAAGAAGCCGGCGGAGCGCGCCGATATGGTTATGAAGGTCGTGAAACAGCTTCGCGTTCAGCGCATAGACGCGATTCAGCTCCGTATATTCGCGCTCCAGCATCCCGGCCTGCTCGGCTTTTAACCGCGCAAGCTCCCGTTCCATCTCATACTGCCGGTTTATGTGAAACACCAGCACGGACATCATCAGCACGACCGATAAGATCGTCCACATATTCAGCACATCGCCCTCAATCGTCAGAACCGTCTGCTCCGACAGCGTCACCACCGCAAGGAAACCTGCCACAGAAACTACAGATATCACGCGAAAGGCTTCTTTTTCCGTGAGATCCGGATGGCTCCAGAGATACCATACGGCCGCAGCAAAGAGCGCGTAAAGCAGCCAGGCGGCAGTCTGTCCGTATCCGGTCCGGTGATCCAGAAACGCCGGGGAGCAGAAGACCACGCCGGCCCACGCCGCGATCAGAAACTGCCAGAAGGCGACCGCGATCTCATAATAGATCCCGATAAACAGGCACATCCTGACGTCTGGCCCATGGAAACGGGCCGCGCAGACGGCCAGCCATACCGTTTCCGCCGCCATGCGGTAAACCTCCGGGCAGCCTGTCGCGGACAAAAGGAGGGAAAGAACGGCGATTCCGCACAGCGCCAGGGCGATGCGCCCTTTCCCCGGGTTTCCCGCCGATAAGAACCGGAATATCAGAAGCAGGCCGGTCACGGCTCTCACGCCCGATGCCGCGACGGCGGAAATCAGAAGAAACAGGGCCGTCATATGTGTGTCCCCCAGTACGTGTTAATCTGTTCTTTTACCTCCTGCAGATGCGAACGGCTGATCGGAAGTGCATCGCCGTTTTTTAACACCGCCGTCCCGTCCTTAATCTGCATGATATGGATCATATTCACGATACAGCCCCGGTCCGTGTAGATAAATTCATCCGCATCCAGCTCCTCATAGACCTGCTGGAGGCTTTTGCGGACTTTGGATACACCGCTGTTTGTAGTAATAATTGCGTTTTTCCCGTCGCGCTCAATATAGTAAATGCTCCGGTATGGGATTTTTTCGAGCCGGCTGTTCGTCTGAATGGTATATGCTTTTCCGTCCTCGAGCCCGATCAGCTTCACCGCGTCCCGTATCGCCGCCGGAAGACGCCTGTCCTTGTCGTCCTTGGGCACATAGCGGAAGACGGACAGCTCAAATGCGTCTATGGCGTATTCGATGTGGGAGGTGATAAAAATAATCTTTACGTCCGGCAGATACGGACGGATCTTGTGCGCGAGATCCATTCCCGTATTTCCCGGCATCTCGATGTCGAGCAGAATCAGGTCATAGAAAAAATGATCCTCCGCGATATCGTAGAGCAGATTATCGCCGGACGTGTAGGTTTCGATCTCACCGGCGCTTCTGCACTGTTTCAGACAGGTCTCTGTCATTTCCTTATGGGTCAGGACGGCTTTTGCATCGTCGTCGCAAATTGCAATGTGCAGCATTTTATTTCACAATCACCTTCACAAATTTCTTTTTCCCGCGCTTTACGATCAGCCCGTCCCCGCCGAAGGAGGATGCGTCATATGTCGTCTTAATATCCGTGATCTTCTGATCCGCGACGGAAACGCCGCCCTGCTCCACGGCACGTCTCGCATCGGAGCGGGAGGCTGCCAGCTCCGTGCGCACCAGAAGCGCGAGGATATCCATCGCCCCGTCCGCAAAATCCGCGTCGGAGAGCTCTGTGGTCGGCATATGCGCCAGGTCGCCGCCGCCCGCAAAAAGCGCGTGGGACGCGGCTTTCGCCTTTTCGGCTTCCTCGTCGCCATGCACCAGCTTTGTCAGCTCGTATGCAAGAATCTCCTTTGCCTGGTTTAACTGCGCGCCCTCCCAGTCGTTCATCGCGTCGATCTCCTCGAGCGGGAGGAAGGTCAGCATGCGGATGCAGTTTAAGACGTCGGCGTCCGCGACATTTCTCCAGTACTGGAAAAACTCAAACGGGGTGGTCTTTGCCGGGTCGAGCCAGACAGCGCCCGACTGGGTCTTGCCCATCTTCTTCCCCTCGGAATTTAAGAGCAGGTTGATGGTCATCGCGTAGGCGTCTTTGCCGAGCTTGCGCCGGATCAGCTCCGTGCCGCCTAACATGTTGCTCCACTGGTCATCGCCGCCGAACTGCATATTGCAGCCGTATTTCTGGTACAGGCTGTAAAAGTCGTAGCTCTGCATAATCATGTAGTTGAATTCCAGGAAGCTTAAGCCTTTCTCCATGCGCTGCTTATAGCATTCCGCGGTCAGCATGCGGTTGACGGAAAAGTGCGCGCCCACCTCGCGGAGCACGTCGATGTAATTTAAGTCCATCAGCCAGTCAGCGTTGTTTACCATCAGAGCCTTACCCTCCGAAAAATCGATAAAGCGGCTCATCTGTTCTTTGAAGCAGTCACAGTTGTGCTGAATGGTTTCCGGTGTCATCATCTGACGCATGTCGGTGCGTCCGGAGGGGTCTCCGATCATGGCGGTGCCGCCGCCGATTAATGCGATGGGGCGGTTCCCGGCCATCTGCAGGCGCTTCATCAGGCAGAGCGCCATAAAATGTCCGACGTGCAGGCTGTCCGCCGTGGGATCAAAGCCAATGTAAAAGGTTGCTTTGCCGTTATTGATCAGATCTTTGATTTCTTTCTCGTCGGTCACCTGGGCGATTAAGCCGCGGGCGACCAGCTCGTCGTAAAGTGTCATGGGTGTCTCCTTTCATAAAAAAATCCTTCCCGGTGCAGGACCGGAAAGGACGCGTATACGTGTTACCACCTTTCTTTACAGACAGCTCGCACTGCCTGCCTCACGAAGTGTCCGACAACACTTCAGCGCTTGTAACGTGCGCCGCTACGTCACAGCCTACTGGATGACTTCGGATCAAAGCCATGTTCGGTGTGAAGCTCGGGGATGTATTCAAAGTAAGCTTCCCATGCGCCTCTCATCCGCCGGCTGCTTTCTGTCTGTTTCACTCACTTTTACTTCTTCCCGTCAAAGCCTGTTACTGCTTCAGTTACTGGTATTATAGACAGAGCGGAGCGGGTTGTCAACATTTTTTGCGAATGGCGCAGGCTGAACTTTAATTTTTTGTAAGTATTCGTATAAAACATTGCCGGATCAGAAATAATATCCCTATCCAGACTAAAAGAAAGAGGGTAAAACAATGATTTTAAGCGAAAAAGAGACCGCGGCAATCAAGGATCTTCAGACACAGGAGGAGACCTGCATCGAGAAATACGGGAAATACTGTGCGCAGGCAAAGGATCCGGTGCTGGTAAATCTGTTTACCGAGTTAAAAAAGGACGAGCAGCAGCACTACGATTCCCTGGGTCAGGTCTTAAGCGGATCGGTGCCGTCCTGCAACTGCAACGACCGCCACGGCAAGGAGTACAACCCGACGGCGACCTACGATGCGGTCAGCATGTCCGAGGACAAGAAATCCGACTGCTTCCTGGCCACCGACTGTATCGGGACGGAGAAGATGGTATCTTCCGAATATAATAAGGACGTGTTTGTTTTCGGGGATTCCGATATCCGCAAGCTGCTGGCGGACATCCAGATCGAGGAGCAGAATCACGCGGAGATGCTCTACAAGTATAAGACGGTAAACGGAATGGCATAATCCGCGTCATAACCAGAAGGTTGCGGAAGAAAAATCAAACAGGTATAATGAATGAGACGGTGGCGCTGCGGTGCATCGTCTCATTTTATTGTAAAAGTTCAGCCAGTCGGAATCGTATGGGTGAAAATCGTGCTCGCACGAATTTTCACCCATCGGTTTCGACTGAGGGAGCGCCCGTATATGAGCAAAAATAAGTCGCAAAGCGACGGAGAGCGCTGCAAGCGCAGTTTTGCGAATGGCGCGGGCTGAACGTTCATTAACTTTTCTCCATAAAAGTTTAAAATTACCGGGACCAATTCCGGTTCTCATACATCTAATCTATGTAACAGCAAATGAAACATAACTGTCATCGCGCGAAATAAGACAGAAAAAGTGAGCCGGCAGAAAGGACTCTATGAAAAAAGAACAACTGGGAAAACTGATTATCGCATCGGAGGATACGATGTACCACGTGGCGAAAACGCTGCTGTACAGCGACGCGGACTGCGGGGATGCGATACAGGAGGCAATCGTAAAAGCATTTACCAATCTGCATACCTTACGACAGGACTCTTACGCGAAGACCTGGCTGATCCGCATCGTCATCAACGAGTGTTACGCGATCATGCGCAGGGAAAAGCGGGTGGTTTCCTTAGAGGAATATACCAGGGAAGAGACGGCGGCGGAGTCGGAGGATTACTCGGATCTCTATGAGGCGATCGGACATCTGTCCGACGAGGCAAGGCTTAGCGTGACGCTGTATTATATGGAAGGCTATAGTGTAAAGGAGATCGCGAAGCTGATGGACACGACGGAGAGCGCAGTGAAAAACCGTCTGTCCAGGGCCAGGGCAAAGCTTCGGACGGAGCTGGAAAATGTTTCCTACAGTTGTATCTGACGGGAAACGACAGGAGAAAAATGGCAGGTACAGACAATAGTCAGGAAGAAATGGAGATCGGTATGATATTAGAGAATATGAAACAGGAATTCCCGGCAATGCCGGATTCGATGCGGGCGATGGTAGAGCGCGAGGTTGCAAAGCAGCTGAAGGTGACATCCGTTTCCGGACATCCGAAAAAGAAAGGGATGGCGCACAAATCTGTCATTGCGGCGCTGGTCGCTGCCATGACGCTCGGAACTACAGTATTTGCGGGGGTGACCTACCGCATGAGGAGCAGTCAGAACGGAACCTACGGCGCGGATATCGGAATGGATGCGCCGGAGGGGGCAGCAGCGGCGGATACGCAGGCAGCAGCGGCGCAGACCGCGGTGGCGCCGGAGGAGATTCTGCCGGTGAAGCTGGAGGTGGGCTATGTGCCGGAGGGCATGGTAAAGATCGAGGATGAGACAGGAAAGTACTGCTATCCGGATGCCATGTACACAGGAGGCGTCTCGATGTGCCTGTACCGGATGGATACTGGGGATGATAAATTCGAGCTGTCCTTTGGAAATGTCGTGGCGCGGGAAGATCTGACATTAAACGGCCGCAGCGGCGTTTATCTGGAGTTTGACCGGCTGTTTGAGGATGAGATCGCATTTAACCAGCGGATCTATGTGGCATTTACGGATGTCCACTATGTGCTGGAAATGTTTGTGGCGTCCGATGTGACGAAGGAGGACGCGATTCAGATGGCGGAGGGTATCCGTCTGATCCCGGCGGATGCGGCGGAGGCAACGGACTGTGTCCGGGCCCAGGACTGGAGCGCCTATGTCAGCGACGCGTTCTCCGAAAAGGAAGAGGGCGGAGAGTATGCCGAATCCAGTCCGGAGGTGATCGCAAAGGATCAGATGAAGACCCACGACATCGGCGAGAGCTTCCCGGTTCTGGATTATTATACAGAGAAGAATGAAGGACTGTCCGTCCGTGTCGCGGATGTTGCGGTGTACGATGATATCCATGTGCTGGATCAGGCCGTGCTGGATTCCGACGAACGGGAAGAATTAAAGCAGGAGACGGACGCGAACGGCGTGCTGCTCCCGGCAAAGATCGATTATGTAAAGCATGGCGATGGCGTGGAAACGGTGAGTGAGGTTGTGGATACAAAAGAGGTGCCGCAGAAGCTGGTGTACGCCACGGTGGAATATACCAATACCGGAAACGAAGCCATATCCGAGGTGCTCTTCTTCGGAACCCTGCTGCGGGCCGCAGAGCAGGGAGATCAGATGGTAATCCGCAGTGAGACGCCGGGAGAGGGCGATGCGTGGGATGAGGCTGTCGCAAACGGAATCTGTCACTTCGACGAGATGTATTATTACGACGTGCACGGCGGAGAGCGCGGAAATAACTACATTGACAGTATCGCGCCCGGCGAGACGGTGACCGTGCATATGGCATGGTTCGTGCCGGAGACGGATCTTCCCTATCTGTACCTGGATCTGAACACGGGCGGAACCGGCTATGCGTTTGAGGAGCTGTCACAGCAGATGGGATATGTGGATTTGAGGCAGATGTAGTAAGGTTGGAAGGAATAAAGCAGGAAAGAGTGGGGGCGGTCCCACTCTTTCTTAATATAAGCATAAATATCCGGGCCGGTAAAGCCGCAGAACGATCCGGTGCAAAAGATTACTCGCCGGAATCAGATCAGCCCCAGCCGCTCAAACGCGAGGTACAGCCCGTCTTCTCCGATGGGCTTGGTCACGAGATCCGCCCGCTTTTTTACATCGTCCAGCGCGTTACCCATAGCGACGCCGATCCCGGCATATTCCATCATCTGAAGATCATTCGGACCGTCGCCCAGCGCAATGCTGTCCCCCCGTGGGATCCCGACGTGCTTTAAGTAAAGCTCCATGCCGGTGGCCTTATTGATGCCGCCGATCCCGATCTCGCCGGCGTCATCCCCCATGCCGTTGATGCTGATGGCCACGGTGTCAAAATACGGTGCCAGATCTTCGTTTACTTTTGCCACGCTAAAGGGGGCGTTGTGGTAAATAATCTTCTCGTTTTTTTCGTGCCGCCAGGGCTCGCCGGAGACATGCATCTGTCCCAGCAGGTAGGAGATCCCCTCATCCGGGATTCCCATACTCCGGTAGCGGGCGATCATCCCGTCGCGGCTGTGGGCGTTTAAGTAGACGCCGTCGTCCGCCTGGTAGCAATAGGTGAATCCGTGCCGCTCCAGATAGTCGAAGCTGCTCTTTCGGTATGCCTCATCGATATAAATATGGTAAATTTCTTCGCCGTCCACGTCCACGAATGCCCCCGCCGCCCCGACGATCCCAGAAAATCCAAGGGAGAGAAGCTTCTCGTCGAGCTGAAAACGGCTTCTGCCGGTGCAGATGACAAGCTTATGCCCCCGGGCCTTTGCCCGGTCTAATGCTTCGACGGTGGATGCCGGGATTATACTGCCGTAGTCCACCATGGTTCCATCAATGTCTAGAAAAACTGCTTTTGTTTTCATTATGTGATTCCTCCTGTGTCAGCAGATAATTATTCTATACACAGGATGGGAGGGAATGTCAAGAAAAATGATTGACAAATAGATCTGCATTGCGTATGATAAAAATAAGAGAGGTGCTGCCGAAGCAAACGGTTCACCTCGGTTGACAGTTACTTATCAGAAAAGCAACCTAACTTTGGGAGTGGCGGTTGCTTTTTTGATGTTTTTTATCTGCTGTATTCTGCCGGATACTGATCACGGTGACGATGATACTGATCACAGTGACCAGAATGCCGACAAGTGAGATAATGATTTCAAACATCTTATGTACCACCGGGTAAAACCCGGTGTTGTACCCCTTTCTCACCCCACAAACGCGCTTCCCGTATAGGGTGCGAGATCCAGCCGCACAAAGTATCCTCTTGCGTGGGAGCAGACCGGGCAGGCGGCGGGCACGGATTTCCCGCGGTAGATATAGCCGCACTCTAAGCACATCCATGCTGTCTCCACGTCGGCGACAAAAAGCTTGTTCTGTTCGATCAGATCCGCGAAAAGCCCGAAGCGGTCCCCGTGGGTCTTTTCAATCCCTGCAATCAGCTGAAACGAGGACGCGATCTTCGCGAAGCCCTCTTCCTTCGCGGTTTCGGCAAAGTGGAAATACACGTCGTCGTGCTCCTCATATTCGTTGTGCTGTGCCAGGCGCAGCAGCTTCGCGATATCATCCCCAAGATCCACCGGATAGGTGCCGTCGATGGAAATATTTTTCCCTGCGAGCTCTGTTAAATGCTTGTAGAAGACGGCGGCGTGCTCCCGCTCCTGCTCTGCGGTAAAGGAAAAGACGGCGTGAATGACAGGCAGCTCCTGCCTCCGTGCGATCCCGGCCGCGATGCTGTAGCGGTTCCTCGCCTGGCTCTCCCCGGCAAAAGCACGCATGAGATTTTCTCTTGTGACACTGTTCTGAAAGTCAACTGACATTATTAAATCCTCCTTTAATTATTATAGTAACGGATGTTCCGCCCGGGCTAAAAGACGCGCAAAACGGCGGTCAATCTCGGCCTGGATATCCTCTGTAATGGCACGGTATTCTTCTTTCAGCAGGTGTTTTGTCCGTCCCATCATGCCAAACCACTCGGTGACCGGAATCCGCTTTTTTGCAGTATCCGGGTTATAATTCAGCTCTGTTATTCCGCGTTCGATTTCATACAGAGGGAAATAACAGCAGTCCACGGCCGCGGCGATGACACTGCGCTCGGTGTCCGGCTTATCATTCCAGTTCAGCGGACAGGCGGAAAGCGCTTTGAGATAAGCGGTTCCGTATTCCCTCGAGTAGGCGGCAGCCTTTGCGGCTTTTTTGATAAAGTCGGTGGGGTTGGATTCCGCCACGGTAGCGATATAGGGAATGTGGGTTGCCGCCATCAGCTCCGGCGTGTCCTTGTGGAAAAAGGTTTTGCCGTACTGCATTTTACCCACGTGGGAGGTGGAGCTTTTTGCCCCCATGGGCGTGGAGTAGGACAGCTGGTAGCCGGTGTTCATATAGCCGCCGTTGTCATACTCGAAAATGATCAGCTTATGCCCGCGCAGCGCCGTGCCGATGGCGGAGCCCATGCCGATATCCATCCCGCCGTCACCGCTGACCATCAGGAAGGTGATCTGTCCCTCCGGGTACTCCCCGCGCTTCTGTTTCTGATGGAAGGTCTCCACCACACCGCTTAGGGTGGCGGCGCCGTTCTGGAAGAGGTTGTGCAGGAACGGTACGCGGAATGCGGTCTTCGGATAGCCGGTGGTGACGACCATGCCGCAGCCGGTCTGGCAGAGAATCACCACATTTCCTTCAATTCCCTTTAACAGCAGATTTAAGTTGACCGGAATGCCGCAGCCCGGGCATGCGCCGTGTCCAGGAGCAAGCCGCATCGGCATTGCGGTCGCGTCCTTTATCAGGCCGCCCTTTACGGTCATTTTACCGGTGGCCTCGTCGAAGGTGCAGGTTGTGATCCCTTTTGTGCTCTCCTCCTCCGTGATCGGTTTAAAGTACTCCGGCTGTTTTACGGAGGGATCGCTCGTGCCCGGTGTGACGCCGTAATAGTCGAACGTCTTCGCGTCCGGGGAGAGCCCCTCCCGCAGCAGTGCAACGGCGTCCTCCACATAGAAATCTTTGCCGCCCAGGCCGTAGATGCGGGAGAGCACCCGGACCGGACCGTGGTTCTGCGCCGGGCCGCCCTGCAGCGCTGCCTTAATCTCCAGCGTCATATTACCGCCGCCCGCGCCATAGCTGTCCTGCCGGTCTGCGATGACGATTGTCGATGCACTTTGGCAGAGGGCCCGTACTGCCTCTGCCGGGAAGGGGCGCAGGGCGTAGAGGGTGAAGACGCCTGCCCGGATCCCCTCCTCCCGCAGGATGTCCACCGCCTCCATGGCGGTGTGATAGGAGGAGCCCAGCACGAAGAGCAGCACCTCGGCGTCCTCGTGGCGGTAGCCCTCGCAGCAGGAAAGGGCCCGGCCGGAGAGCTTCTGGTATTCGGCGAAGAGCTCCGGCAGCTTCTTTTCCGCCTCCTGCATGGCCAGGTGGAGCTGGAAATGATTGTTGATGATATCCGGCTCATTCATATAGGAACCGATGGAAACCGGGTGCGCGAGGTCAAGCAGGCTGTAAAAACAGTTTTCACCGGTCCGGTCCTCTTTTGCAAAGGCGGAAGTCTGCAGGCTGTCGCTGCTGAGCTTCGGCCCGATAAAATCCTGTACGGTTTTATCATCCGAAAAGACAAAGCATTTCCGCTTCTGATGGCTGGTAAAAAATCCGTCAAAGGCCACGACCACAGGCAGGCTCACCGCCTCGGCCAGCTTCAAACCCAGAATGTTAAAATCATAGACCTTCTGCGGCTCGTCGGCAAAGAGGATGATCCAGCCGGTATTTAACATATACATGATGTCGCTGTGGTCGCCTTTGATGCACAGAGGGCCTGAGACGGTCCGGCAGGCCACATTCATCACCATGGGCATCCGGGTGCCGGACTGTACGGGAAACTGCTCTAAGGCATAGAGCAGCCCGTTTGCGCTGGTGGCGTTAAACACACGACCGCCGGCCGCCGCCGCACCATAGCAGATTCCTGCCGCGCTGTGCTCTCCCTCCGCGGCAATTAAGAGCGTATCATGCAGTCCTTCCGCGCGCATGACGTCTAAGTTTTCCGCGATCTGCGTGGAGGGCGTGATCGGGTAATACCCCATAATGTGATAATTGATCTGCTTTGCGGCATAGGCGGCAAGCTCATTACCGCTGTCATACATGATCTCCTGCTCTGCGGGTTTTATCTGGTCTGTTTTACTCATTACACGACACCTCCGTCCACTCGTTTTTCATCCATATAAGAATCGCTGGTCACCCAGGAATTTGCCCCGGTCTTCTGATAGGCCATGTCCGCGGCAGCCTCCGGCAGCAGGTGCCGGTTGGGCACAAACCACGGTTTTTCCGGGTAGTCCTTTTCCAGGGCGGTTACCAGCGCATTTGTCGGGCAGATTTCCACACAGCGCAGGCACCCCTTGCAGTGATAATAGTCGAGCCCCTGATTGACCATACATTCCTTTCCCTTGTAGACCCCCGGGGCGAACTGGAAGACCATGTCCGGACAGGTGGAATCGCAGAGCCCGCAGTTAATGCATTTTTCCTGCTGAAACAGCGGGATATATCCCTGTCTGGAGGGAGAGAGGTCGTTTGACACCGTGCTCCCGATGCGGGGATTGACACCGCCGACGGGCGCGTTTGCGTAGCCCCAGACATAGTGCTCCTTCCCGCCGGAGGGGAGCGGCTCGATATTGCGTTCCGGGGAAGCCTCCTTTGCCAGCGCGTAGCCCTGACGGACTCCTGCCAGGTTTGCCTCGATTAAAGCCGGATATTTTTTTCCGATCGTGTCATGGCAGAGCTGCTCCACCGACTCCTGCGGGATAAAGCCGGACGCCTTTGCGATCGCGCCGAGCATAACCATGTTGACGCGGGAGTGACATTCCATGGCAATGGAGAGCGCGTCCAGGCAATAGAGCTTACCCATGGAAATATGGTATTTTTCTGCCGCTTCATCTGGTGATAAGGGGGTATTTAAAACGATCTTTGTCTCCATGTCAGTGCCGTCTAATACCGGATGCGTGCCGATCAGCCCCTCGTGAAAGATACCCAGGATATGGGGATGGGTCACCGGACTGTTGATGCGCAGCGGCTTTTCCCCGTCGCACCAGCGGATATAAGCCTTGACGGGCGAGCCCCGCTTCTCGGAGCCGTAGCTGGAAAAGCTTAAGGAGTTTAAGGAGAGGGAGAGCGCTCCGAGCTCCCCTAACATTTTTCCGCAGAGATTGGCGCCTAAGCCGCCGATGCTCTCTAACCGTATCTCAAAATAGCCGTGTTCATTTGTGACGGGCAGGGGATTTTTGTTGTTCATACTGTTCCTCCATTCGCGCGGATCCAGAGCAAAAATCCTGTCGGGATTCTGCGCAGCATACGTTTGTTTACCAGGATAGTATGTCATTTTTTTTATTGAAACATTCCATGGACGGATAATTTTAACGATTGACGCGGCGGCTTATGTATGCGTAAATAAAATCAGGAAAGGATGAGTGGAGGACTGTTTTGAAAAAAATTCTGATTGTAGACGATGAGGCGGATATCAGGCAGCTGCTTGAGGATGCGTTAGGGCTGGAGGGCTATGAGACAGAGACCGCGGCGAGTGGGATGGAGGCGGTATCGGCGCTCACCGGGGAACCGGATCTTATTCTGTTAGATATCAATCTGCCGGATATGGACGGATATCAGGTGTGCCGGGCGATCCGGGACTTTGTTTCCGTGCCGATTCTTTTTCTCACCGCGCGGGCGGATGAGACAGACTGTGTACAGGGGCTGCGCGCCGGCGGGGACGACTATATCGTAAAGCCCTTCGGAATGGAGGAGCTGCTGGCGCGCGTGGAGGCGCATTTCCGGCGGGAGGAGCGCAGTGCGAGGAAGTTTAAGGAGGAACCGGAAGGGCGAAGCAGCCAGGGCTGGAAGGGCCTGGAACCGGAAGAGCGAAGCAGCCGGGCCTGGAAGGGTCCGGAACCGGCAGAGGGCGGCCTCACCTTCGACTTCCCGGGCTGCCGGATCCTGCGGGACGGAAGCGATGTCGGGCTGACAAAAACGGAGTACCGGATCGCGGAGCTTTTGTATGTAAACCGCGGGAAGGTGTTCGGGCGGGAGCAGATTTATGAGCGGGTGCGGGGTTACGACGGCAGCGGCGACGCGGGGATCGTGACCGAGCATATCCGGCGGATCCGCAAAAAGCTCGGGGAAACAGATGGGAAGCAGTGGATTGAAACCGTGTGGGGAGTGGGATACCGATGGATTGGATAGAAGAAAAGACAGAGCGGCTGAGGCGGTATATCGGGAATCTGTCCCTGTCAAAAAGCCTGTTCTGCTATATGCTCTGCGGAATTATGTGCGCGCTGACGCTGTGGATTTTTACGAGAAATCTCTGCTTAAGCTGGATGAATGTATTTCTGGAGGGAAGGGTCCGTCAGAGCGGAGGATATGTGAGAGAATTTCTGCTGGACGAGCTTCTGCTGTCGGATGGGATACCGGCGGCCTGGCGCGTCACGATTATGATTTACAGATATAGTTTTCCTGTATACCTGACCGCAGCTTCCCTGATTGTCTGTATCCTGTTTCCGCGGAAAAAGGTGGACGTGGCGGGACGCGTGATCCGGGATGCCGTCGATGCGATAGCGGCAGGGGATTTCAGCCGAAAGATCATCTATGAGAGCGGGGACGAGCTGGGCGCGATCTGTGCGGGGGCGGAGTCGCTGCGCAGGATGCTGGTGGAGGAGAAGAACCGCAGATGGTTAAGGGAGGAGAACCAGCGGCAGATCAACGCGGCCTTTGCCCATGACATCCGGACACCGCTGACGGTGATCCGGGGGTATACGGAGTTTTTACAGCGCTATCTGCCGAAGGGGCGCCTGTCGGAGGAGGTGGTTGCGGACCGCCTGTCCGCGATGCTGTATCAGGAGGACCGTCTGCTGCAGTTTTCCGAGACCATGACGCGGATCAGACAGCAGGAGGAGCGGGAGGTCGCGCTGGAGCAGGTGCCCTCCGGCGGGCTGTCAGAGCGGATGACAGGATCAGCCAGAGAGCTGGCCAGGCAGCGGGGGCTGGCCTGTGAGGTGCGCACCGGAGGACTGTCCGGGCAGCTTCTGGTAGATCCGCAGATCGTGGAGGAATCCGTGGAAAATCTGCTGGTTAATGCCGCCCGTTATGCGGAAACGCGGATTTTTGTCGAGATCATCCGGGAGGGAAATATGCTGCGCGTTTTTGTGTGGGACGATGGGCCGGGATATTCCGCGAAGGCGCTGCGGGATGGCACAAAAGCATATTTCAGCGAGGATAAAAAGAAAGGCGGCCATTTCGGCATCGGCCTGACCATCAGCCGCATGCTCTGCGAGAAGCACGGCGGGTCGCTTTCCCTTTCGAACAGTCTGGCCGGCGGGGCGATTGCCTGTGCGTCCTTTGCGATCGGCGCGCGCGTCTGACAAACGCCGCAGGAGAGGATTTTTGAAAAGTTTTTCCGTATCTTTGGAAAATGTAGACCGTTTGTAGATGTTTTCCGCTTATGCTGTATGGAAAGCCCGGTCTGACATCAGGGCTCTAAACCAGAAAGAAAGCAGGAGGGAAAGCATGACAACGCAGATTGAAATCAGCCATCTGTCAAAGGATTTTGGGGCAAAACACGCGCTTTCCGACGTCTCGCTCACCATCGAAGCGGGAATGTTCGGACTTCTTGGCCCGAACGGCGCGGGCAAGACGACACTGATGAAAATTTTATCCACATTGCTGGAAAAAACAAAGGGGGATGTGACGGTCTGCGGCGTGCCGGTGGAGCAGAGCAGGAAAATACGCAGCATGACCGGTTACCTGCCGCAGGATTTTTCCATGTACGGATCCATGTCCGCCGCTGAGGCGCTCGATTATCTGGCAGTGCTCTCGGGCATGAGCCGGGCCGAGCGGAAGAGACGGGTTCCGGAGCTCTTAGAGCGGGTGAATCTGACGGACCAGAGCCGCTTAAAGGTGCGGGCCATGTCGGGCGGGATGAAGAGAAGGCTTGGGATTGCCCAGGCGATTATCCACGACCCGCAGGTGATCATCGTGGATGAGCCAACCGCGGGCCTGGATCCGGAGGAGCGTGTGCGCTTCCGCAATCTGCTCTGTGAGATCGCAAAAGACCGGATCGTGCTGCTCTCGACCCATATCGTGGGGGATATCGAGGCGACCTGTGAGCAGATCGCGATCCTTGACGAGGGGAAGGTGGTTTTCCGCGGGACGGTGACAGAGCTGCTTCGCATGGTGGAGGGAAAGGTGTATGCGGCGGAGGTCTCCGTGCGGGAGCTGGATCTGCTGGAAAAACAGTTCCTTGTCACCGGAATCTTAAATACGGGCAGTGTCGCGAATGTTAAAATCGTGTCCGACGCCCCGCCGCTTCCCGGGGCAAAGCCCTGCGGCGCGGATGTGGAGGATGCCTATCTGTTTCTGATGCACCGCAAAGGGGGTGAGCAGAGATGACGGCATTGTTTTTCAAAGAGTGCAGACAGGTGCTGCGGAGCCTGGTCTATTATATTTATCTCGTGGTATTTGTCCTCTTTATCACGAGTCAGATGGGGGATTTGCCAGAACTTGGGGAGCTTCACGAGCCACAGCCCGGAGAGGAATATTACGGTTATGGAAAAAGCACGGATCCGCACGATATCATGGAGGGAACGATCGAATCCCTGTTTCAGGAGACCTGGCGGAATCAGTATAATACGTATCCCTTCGGATTTATTAAAGTGGTTACCCTGAATCCGGCGGAGCTTTCCAGGGTAAAGGCTGAGGTGGAGCAGGCCTGCGGCATGAGCTTTGATGCGCTGTGCACTCTGTATGGGGACTACTGGCAGAGCGAGGATGAGACGACGACATTTGAAGAGCATATGGGGCTTGAACTGGACTGGCATATCCCGCTGCGGGCGGATTATACGTATGAGGAATTTGAGGAGCAGATGCGCCGGGTTACGGGAGTGATCGGAAAAGGCTGTACGTATGACGGGAACTACCGCTCCGAGGGCGTGAAACGGTTTACCTATGAGGATGCGCGGCAGGAATATGAGGATATCTGTCAGAGGGACCGGATTACCGGGGCAGGCATGCGGCTGTTCTGTGACTACGCGGGGATTTTTCTGGCGGTTCTCCCCGTGTTTGTCGGGGTGTCGGTCTGTATGCGCGACCGGCGCGCGAAGGCTGCGGAGGTGATCTGTTCCAAACGTATTTCGGGGACTGCGCTGATCCTGATCCGGTACGCGGCATGTGTGGCTCTGATGTTTCTTCCGGTGGTGGTCTGCGCTTTTCTGATGCAGATGCCGTGTGCGTATAAGGCGGCGGAACTGGGAGTTTCAGCGGATCATCTGGCGTTTTTAACTTACACGGTGGTCTGGCTGCTTCCGCTGATCCTGACGGCGACGGCAGTGGCATTTTTGCTGACGGAGCTGACGGACAGCATCATCGCGGTGCTGGTGCAGGCGGTATGGATGTACGGCGGCCTGATGATGGCGAGGACTCTCACCGGGGACTTTGGCTTTCAGCTGATCCCACGCTGGAATGAGTTTGGCGGTTACGGCCGTTTTTCACAGGAACTGCCGCAGCTGCTCGTAAACCGCGGATGCTATACGGCATTATCCGTGATACTTATAATATTTACAATCATAGTATATGACAAAAAAAGAAAAAGCGGGGTGACGGTACGTGGAAAAATACGGAAGACTCGCGGTTAGCTTTATGCGGCATCACTATCTGCCGCACCTGGGGCTTACCGCCCTGTTTATCCTCGCATCCGGCGCGGTGATCAGCTTCCGCAGCCTGGATGAGGGCTCGTCGGCAAAGGTGATGGAGATGTATGCCGTTTTGTCCGGGATCCTTCTGCTGACCCCGCTGTTTTTTCCGGAGGCGGATGCGGAAATCTGGGAGCTGAAGCGCACAAAGGAGACGCCCATGTGGCAGCTTTACCTCGGGCGTCTTGCACTTGCCGTACCGGCGCTCGCCGTGACGCTGGGGTTTTTTCTGCTGCGTCTTTTTGCCGGAAATAGTGAATTTGACGCCGGAATATTGTTCGTGGCAGCCTTCGCCGAGGCGTTTTTTCTCGGGGCCATCGGCTTTTTTGCCAGCGCGGCGACAAACCAGCCGGTCATCGGGTATATGGTGTCTCTTCTATATTATATCGGAAATATCGGGCTGGCGGAGAAGTTCGGCCCGCTGGGGCTGTTCCCGCTGATGCGGGGGAACAGCGCGCACCCGGGCATCTTTCTTCTGACAGGGATTTTGTTTGCGGCGGCAGGGATTTTGGTGAGGGAGAGGAAGCGGTGAATGCGATGAAACCGGTCATTGATGATGTTTAATGACCGGTTCCACATTTTTTTGTTTATTGTACCATTACGGTAATTTGTCTGTAAGGTATTCCACAGCGTTTCCATCTCAGGAATACCCATTCGTATATGAAATGCCATAACAGTCCCTCGCTAAAAATCGGATAAATCGACTGCCGGAGATACTTTTTTTATCCTGAAATTCCGGATCGCTCTGTCCATATCTTCCAGTGTCCTGGCGGATATACTGTCTGGAACCGTTAATTCTCTTGGCTCAAGCATGATACATCCATTATCATACTCTTTGACATTATAATATTGATATGCAGCACCCCGAAGCGTAATCCGCTTTTTATCGTCAAGATGAATCGTGTAATCTTTTACAGCTGTCATTATGCCCACCTCCAAAATATCAAGTGGGATATCCCACTTGATATTATCATATCTTTTCTCATAGTATCTGTCAATGAAAATTCACCATTCACCAGGAAGCTTTTCAACTGCGCGATTGATGTGAATTGTAATCCAGGCCACATGTGTGGAACATGTTTCACCCCCGGACTTCTTCCCCGGCCCCGCGGCCCGACAGCAGCGTGCTTTCCCTGCAATAAAGCTTTGTAGCGATCCGGATGTGGCGCGCGGGTGCGTCCGGATGCGTGATGGAGTAGATCAGCTGATCCACGCACACGGCGGCCAGTTCGGACTCGTAGGTGTGGATGCTGGTGAGAGGAGGCTCTAAGAGCGCGGCAAAGGGCTGATCGTCAAACCCGATGACGGCGATCTCCTCCCCCGGCTTCTTTCCAAGGCCCCGCAGAATGCGCATAAAGGCCGCTGCGGACAGGTCGCTGTCGCAGAGATAAGCGGTTGCCTGCAGCGGTTCTGAGCCGATCCGGGCGGACATCCGGCCGATCAGAACATCCACGTCGGCCTGATAGCTGCCGGGGGCGGTATCAGAGGGAGCGGCATCCACCAGGCTGGAAGCCGTAAGCCCGGTTTCCTTTGCGGCGAGATAAAAGGCGTCGAGGCGCTCCTGCCCGATTCCGCCCGGAAGGGTGCGCACAAATCCAAGCCGTGTGTGCCCCAGGGATTTCAGGTGCACGGCCGCCTCATGGATCCCGTAAATGTTATCGTGGGTGACCGTTGTGACCGGCAGATGGGAAAGCGCATTCCCGGCAATGACAAAGGGAATGCTGTCCCGAAGCGGCAGATCAGACTGCGCGGCGGTCATTCCCCCGCCCAGGCAGAGAAAGCCGTCGGCATCCGCCGGAAGGACAGTGGAAGCGTCATCCATCGCTACAGGCCCCAGGGGGGTGTAGCCGCTCTGGCGGATGGCTCTGCAGGCCGCCTCGGTAAACTGCGAATAGAGCAGATGGGAATCCTTGCCGGGACCAAAATTACGATCGTAGGTATAATCCAGGAGCGCGATCGTGCCTTTTGACTCGCTGGCGCGCAGCCGTGTCATATCATATCCGTATGTCTTTGCCGCCTCAAGAATCCGGCTTCTGGTCTCCTCCGAGATGCCGGGTTTGCCCCGCAGCGCGACGGAGACGGAGGCGGTGCTCACGCCGAGGGAATCGGCCAGCTCTTTCATCGAAATCGTTCCCATGGATCTGCTTCCTTTCGTTTTCTGTTAAATTCAGATTCTGTCCCGAAAAACATGCGAAATGTCAAACAGCTCAGGTACATCTGCAATGGTGCAATAACAGCCATTGCTTTTGCTTCGGACATGGGTTCCACAGAATGATAACCGGAACCCTGAATATGCTCAAATCCATTTTTTTCAAAATAGGTTCGTACATCATAATAAGCATTATGCCAGTCTTTTTTCGGATAATGCTGCTGTAATGCCGCTGTATCCAGGTCAAAATTAATTCCTTTTCGAAGAGAATGATCCATACACCTTAACTCCTCAGAAATTCCGTAATCAGATTCTCTTTCGATGTGCCGTTATACCAAAAGCACTCTTTGATATGCTCTGCCAGCCACGAGGTATCTTTCAGGGCAAAAATAGCGGCCCAGAATCTGCCATAATCCTGTTTTCTTCCTTTGTCGAGATAAATTCGTTTCCCTGGCTGGCGCTCAATACAGTCCAGGTCCTCAAATTCAAATATTTCATCTGTTTTCGCACACATCTGCCTGACAGCATCTGCATCCAGCATTTCCGTATCAAAACTAAGTTCTAACTTATACATAATATCATCCCCTTCCAAACCATGTACTGTGATAAATCACCTGTCCCTAGTTTAGCATGAGATCCCCAAAAAGTCATCGCTTTTTTCAGATGCTTTTTACCACCAGAAGCCAGTCATTTCCATCCGGCTTTCCCGGCGCACGCCAGCAGCCCTCCTCCGGGGTCAGCCGTTCCTCGCAGATACTCCACTCCGCCGTCCGCGGATTAAACCACTGCGCGGTGTAATCGCAGTCCCGCATACCCCGGATCCGGCATCCGCCGCGGGTGTTGGAATTATAGTAGATCACAAAACGGTCAGAGTCCGGTGCGGCGAGGGTTAAGGGATCATGCATGGTCGGGTGATCCCCTGCCTCCTCAAAATCCCCGAAAGGCGAGACGCCCGGGGTCAGTACGGGCCGCAGCTCCTCAAAGTGCAGTTCTTCGTAAAATTTCCGCAGATAGCCCATCTGCACGGCGCCGATCCCGTCCACGGCCTCATACCAGGTGATCCCGAAGCGGTTGAATACCTCGAAGGGAGCCGGATTCTCACTTTTCTCCCAGACCGTATCCCAGATCCCCTGGGCGCCGTAGGTGTAGCCGCAGGCGCCGCACTGAACCGCGGTATATGCCACCCGGCGAAGCATATCCGCCGTGCACAGGCGGGTTCCGTTTTCCTCTAAGGTGGAGCAGAATTCATACATGGCCTCCCCCTCGACAAAGGGCTTTGCCGGATGGGCTTTGCAGTAGCTGTAAAAATCGTGGGCGCTGATCCGAAAATCGCCGTGTCCCGCCTGGTTTAAGGTAAAATCATACCAGTCCTCATCATAATAATATTCCGAAAATGGACGACAGTTGTCGTAATGCGCGGTCTGCAGAGAGTGATAGCCGTCATGCTCCGAGATGTAAAGCGCTACCTCCCGCCACGCGTTGATAAAATTCGTCCGGTCCGGCTCCGGCGCATAGCCCGCGACTTCCCCGGCGAGGGTCCACACGACGGGAAGCGCTCCGTAGCGTGCCAGGATGTAGCGCGCGGTATTCTTCCAGTGCTCCACACCCTCGGAGAAGACGGACATAAACCATCCGAACCCGAGGGCGTTTACCAGCCCCAGGTCGGCGAGATAATACATGCGCCGGTCCAGCTCCTCCTGATAAAAGGACACATTGGGATATTCCCCCGCTGCCCCCTTCTTCCAGTAGCAGGCTTCCTCCCTGCGGTCCGGCCAGGTGTCGCTGCGCAGATTGGTCTGATAGACATTATAGCCCTGGCGGACGCGCAGATCGGCCATGCCGCGGAACATGCTCTCCATCCCCGGGTGATTTGATTCGTCCCAGCGCTCCCGGTACGCAAACTCCCAGTGGGTGTCCCCAAGCCAGAAAAAGGGTGTGCCGTCCGCATGACAGAGAAAGCGCCCGGATTCGTGCACACGGAGGAAACCGTGGCGGTAAATGGGGAGCTCCCCGATATAGGGCACGCAGGAGATGGTCCCGGTTTCCCCATTGATCCCGGTCTCCTTCGGAGCGGCCACCACCCAGCTCCAGCTTCCCTCCGCGGTGGGCGCAAAGGCAAATTTGTAGCTGCGTCCGCCGTCCCAGTAGGCCTCTCTCGTGATGGTCTGCCCGTCCGGTCCGGTAAAGGCAGCCTGAATCGAGACGTCGAGAAACGGGTTGTCATAGTCTGTGGCGATCTCATAAGGGATGATCACCTGCCGCCATGCTTCAGTTGTAAATATCTGTGCCATGATAAATTCCTCCTGTCTGAATCTGATTTCTTTTTACAGAGCATAGCAGAAAAAACCTAATATGTCAATATTATTAGCCTAATAAAATATTTATTGTTTGCCTAATAATATATTGACATTTAGCAAAAATACTCTATAATGAAGAAAAACGATCGGATGCCAAAGGGCAGAGGATCGGATTAAAAAAGGAGGAGACACAGATGATTACAGAAGTAAAACAGATTCCGGTGGCGGAGGGGACGCATCCCTTTGCATCCGCGGCGGAGAAATGCGGTTTTTCACAGATCGGATACGTGGAGGACGAGTACTTCATGAGCGGCACGGCTAACGTTTATGGGGAGAACCCGGATCAGACCCCGTACGTGGAGATCCCGGACGCGCCCTATACCACGCGCCTTCTGGTCCGCAGGCCAAAGGATGTCAGCCGCTTCAGCGGAAATATTGTGATCGAGGTGTTAAATGCCACGGCGATGATCGACATCGACCGGATGTGGGTGAATTCCTGGAAATTTTTCACGAGAAACGGCGATATCTACATCGGCATCACCAGCAAGGGGCAGGTGCTGGACGCCCTGCGGCGCTTTGACCCAGAGCGTTACGCGCCGCTAAACTGGGACAACCCGGATCAGAGCCGCACGCCGATTCCAGAGATCGCGGGAGTGCCCATGCTGTTTATGGAGCAGTACGAGAGCGGGCTGTTCTGGGATATGTTAATCGACCTGGCCCGCCTGCTGCGGAAGGATGAGGAGAAGAACCCGCTGCGCATGTACGGAAGGCCGCACCTGTTTCTGACCGGCTGGTCGCAGTCGGGCGGATATATCGCGCGGATCCTCCACTCCTTTGCCTATCTGCCAGAGATCGAGAAGGACGGACCGCTCTTCGACGGCTATCTGATGGCAGGCTGCGGGGCGTCGGACGCGCCCATGAACGCCTACAGCTCGGCCTTTGTCTTCGGGCAGAGCGGCATCCCCCAGGGCAGCATTCTCGGGGGAAAAGAGCCGCTGATCGCGATCAATACGGAGAGCGAGAATAAATATGCCTACTGGCACGGCGATTTTGACGAGCCGGAGTTTAAATTCCGCACCTGGCAGATCCCGGCGTCAAGCCATGATACGGCATATAATCTGTTAGAGTATTACGAGGGATATCAGAGGGAGGATCTTGACCGGATCGGCATCGGAAACGAATGGTACGGCTGTGAGGGCGAGCCCATGGACTGCCCCTATGAGGCGATCTTCAATGCGGCTTTCTTCCATTTATATAACTGGGCCATAAAGGGAATCCCGGCTCCCCACGCACCGGCGATTCAGACGCGCATGACGTATCAGGCCCCCGGGCAGAAGGGATTTTTCACAAACCGCGTGGAAAACGTGACCGACGCCTTCGGAAATGCAGTGGGCGGAATTCGTCACCCGGCGGTGGATTGCCCCACCGGTACGTATACCAGTTACAGCAGGATGGCGGACGGAAACATGCAGGAAATGTTCGGCCACGTAAAGCCATTTGACGCGGAAATACTGTGCGCACTTTACGGGGATCTGGCGCATTACAGGACGCTTGTGGAAAAGAGCGCCGCGCAGGCCGTGGCAGGCGGGTATGTGCTGCCGGAGGACGAGGCGGAGCTTGTGGAGCGCGTGGTGGCCGCGGCGAAGCGGCGGGGGCTTGCAGAAACAGCAGCGTCCGCGGATTCTACCATTTTGTGCAAATAGAAAGTAGGAATTTTGCAAGACAGACTCACCTCGCGGCATTAAGATAAAAATGCATTCTCCGGAGGATGTCAGAACAATATGTGATTAAAGATGAACGAGGTGAGAGAGATGAAAAAAGCAGTATCAGTTCTTTTAACAGCAGCCCTTGGCATGTCTCTGCTCGCAGGCTGCGGCGGGACAGACAGCGGGCAGGGCGCATCGGCAGCAGGCGGATCCGCATCGGACAGCGCCGCAGCGGATCATGCCGCAGGGAATACGGAGGCGCCCCCGGAGACTGCCCCGGAAGATATGTACACGGTTACAATGGTCTATGTCGGCAATGAACAGGCGGATATGGATCTGGTGGAGGCGGAGATGAACAAAATCCTGGCCAGGGAAGTCGGTGCGCAGATCGATATACAGGCCCTTGGCTGGGGTACTTATCAGCAGCAGCTTCAGCTGATGCTTTCCGGCGGAGAAAAGCTGGATCTTGTTCCTGTTTTCTTAAATAACGCGAACAGCTATATCTCCAGCGGACAGGTGATCGACATGACGGATCTGATCGATCAGTACGGGACAAATATTAAGGAAAGCCTTGGCGAGGATATCGCAAAGGTATCTGCGGTAAATAATTATGTTTATGGCGTCCCGGTGGAAAAGGAGTGGTATACGGACAGCTGTATCCTGATGAGAAAGGATATTGTGGACAAATACAATATCGATGTCTCAAAGGTGACGAGCCTGGAGGACTGCGAGGAGATCTTTGCGATTGTAAAGGAAAATGAACCGGACATGAAGATTATCGTCGGTTCCAAGGATGCGGGCCTCCTGGGGGCAGTCGGCTTCGCGGATATCCTGCTGGACGGCTTCGGCGTGCTGGAGGACGGCGGGCAGTCCACAACGGTAAAAAATCTTTATGAGACCGATACCTATGTCCACTATGCGAAGCTTGTTCATGAGTTTTATGAAAAGGGATATATCGATAAGGATATGCCCACTAACACGGATTCGGTGCCATCCATCATGAAAACCGGCAACGCCTTCTGCTATCCGGCGTCCTATAAGCCGGGGGTTGTGGAGCAGTCTTCGCTGGAATGCGGCTGCGAGCTTGTGGCGGCGAAAATCCAGCCGGTGGATCCGTACTGCAACAATAACGGCGTAAGCTTTGTCTCCTGGGGAATTGCCAGACAGTCTGAAAACCCGGAGATGGCGATGAAGGTTCTCGACTTTATGTACGGAAGCGCGGAATTTATGAACCTGTTTAACTGGGGCATCGAGGGGGAGCACTATGTGGTGCTTGACGAGGAAAATGATATCATCGGCTTCCCGGAAGGGGTGGATGCAGGAAATACAAGGTACAACCTAAATCTCGGCTGGGAACTCCCGAATCAGTTTGCGATGCACATCTGGGAGGGGAATTCCAGGGAGACCATGCAGCTTCAGCAGGAGATGAACGAGACCGCCATGAAATCAAAGGCGCTGGGCTTTATGTATGATTACAGCAACCTGACCAATGAGCTGACGGCGTTAAACAATGTGGTCAGTGAATACCGGACTACTCTTGGCTGCGGACTGGAGGATCCGGAGGCGGTGCTGGCTGAGATGAACGAGAAGCTGTACAAGGCCGGTCTTCAGACTGTGATCGACGAGAAGCAGAGGCAGTTCGACGAGTGGCTCGCCGCCCGGGGAGAGTAAGGCTATGAGAGAAAAGCAAAAAAACAGGCGCAGGATGAAGCGCTGGCTTCCGCTTTTCCTGATGATGGCTCCGGGGCTGATCTACATCTTTATCAACAACTATATCCCGATGTTCGGACTGGTCATCGCATTTAAAAAGGTGAATTTTCAGGATGGGATCCTGGGAAGCCCCTGGGTCGGATTCAGCAATTTTAAATTTCTGTTCACCACAGAAGACGCGTATGTCATAACGAGAAACACGATTCTGTATAATGTGCTGTTTATCACCTTGAATACGGTGCTGGGAATCATGCTTGCGATTTTTATCTGCGACATCGCGGCGGAACGGATGAGGAAGTTTTATCAGAGCACGGTGCTGCTGCCCTATCTGATGTCCATCGTGATCATCAGCTATATTGTATACGCGTTCCTTGCAACGGAAAACGGGATGATCAACAACAGTATCCTGCCGCTGCTTGGAAAAGAGCCGGTGTCCTGGTATTCGACAGCCGGGGCCTGGCCTCTGATCCTGACACTGGTAAATATATGGAAGGGGCTTGGCTATGGATGTCTGATCTATATATCCTCCATCAACGGGATCGATCGGGAATATTTTGAGGCGGCCGGGCTGGACGGCGCCAGCAAATGGCAGCAGATCCGTTACATTACCCTGCCGGCGCTGGTGCCATCGGTTATCACACTGACGCTGCTCTCAGTGGGAAAGATATTTTATTCGGATTTCGGCCTGTTTTATCAGGTTCCTCTGGATTCCGGATCCATATATTCGACCACAAATGTAATTGATACTTATGTGTACAGAGGACTCTTAAAGCTGGGAAATATCGGCATGTCCTCGGCGGCAGGCTTCTATCAGTCGCTGGTGGGATTTGTGCTCGTACTGGGCGCGAATCTGATTGTGCGCAGGGTCAGCAAAGAAAATGCGCTGTTTTAGGGAGGGATGAGAGATGATACGTTCAAAATCAAACCGGCGTTTTCAGATTCTGGCGCATACGGTCCTGATCATTTTTTCGCTGTATATCATTCTGCCGTTTATCCTGCTGTTTTTGTCCTCGGTGACGGAGGAGAATACGCTGCTGCGCAACGGGTATTCCTTTTTCCCGGCAAAGCTTTCGCTGGAATCCTACCGGTATATTTTCCAGAACGCGCCCCTGATTTTCCGGGCATACGGGATTACCATCATCGTGACGCTGATCGGGACCTTTATCAATATTTTCCTGTCCGTGATGGTGGCTTACCCGCTGTCGCTGAAAAATTTCCCGTTCCGCAGGACGATTACGTTTTATCTGTTTTTTACCATGCTCTTTAACGGAGGGCTGGTGCCGACCTACCTGATGTATTCGAATTTCTTCCACATTAAAAATACGCTGTTTGCGCTGATTGTGCCCTCGTTTCTGATGTCGGCGATGAATGTGCTGCTGATTCGGACCTATATTGCAAACAGCATACCGGAGGCGCTGTTCGAGGCGGCGCAGGTGGACGGCGCGCTGGAGACCCGGATTTTCTTTCAGATTGTGCTGCCGCTCTCCAAACCAATCCTTGTGACCATGGGGCTGTTTTCCGGGCTGGCATACTGGAATGACTGGACGAACGGGCTGTACTACATTACGGATTCGAAGCTTTATTCCATTCAGAATCTGCTGAATAAGATGATTACGGATATTCAGGTCTTAACGACGGATGCAAATATCGCGGCGCAGGCGGGAAGCGAGATCGCGAAGATCCCGGCAGTTGGGATCCGGATGGCGATTGCCGTGGTGGCCATGCTGCCGGTGATGGTGCTGTTTCCCTTTATGCAGAAATACTTCCAGAAGGGAATTGCCCTGGGAGCGGTAAAGGGATAAGACTTCAGTCGAAAGGGAGAAAGACGGGATGCGAAGCGGACATAAGAGATTCATGAAAAAGAACATTATGTATCTGTTATGCCTGCTGACGGCATCCCTTTTTCTCGCGGTATTTTACAGCTGGATCATGCTGGGAAAGTACGAGAAGCAGGCAGGACAGAACCGGGATCTGCTTTTGGAATTTTACAGGAAATCCACGGATGAGGAGCTTGAGAGGCTGAACGGCCAGATCCTCATATTTCTGCTGGAGGATACGGATGTGAACGAACGGATTCCCCGGATCTGGGCGGATACGGACGGATTTCAGGAGATGATGCGTGTGAATGCCAGGAATGACGTAAACAGGCGTCTTCTGGAAATGAGCCGCTATTACGGGGAGCGCTATAATTTCTGGTATTATGACAGGGACAGGGGGATTTACTGTGAATCCGGAAACGGCACATATGAATCGAAGAGGCGGTTTCGTCAGACCGTGACAAAGCTTTGCGATGGAGATGCAATGCCCCTCACAAAACGGCAGCAATGGTTTCTGCTGGATGCGGGAGGGGAGCTTTTTGCCGTCTCGGCATATCAGGAGGACGGGCGCTATGCGGGATGTGAGATCCCTGCGGATGAACTGGCCCGGTCTCTTTACGATATGGAGGGCTCCGGCGTCTGGGAGATCTGCGTCAGAGCTTCTGAAATTCCGCCGGACAGCGAATATTCTGAGATCAGGCTGGAATATGCGGAATTTGATTTTTATCTTGCGGGCCCAAACGGGATGCAGCGGCAGGCGGACAGCTACAGAATTATTACATTTGTAATTGCAATGCTGATTACAGTGTTGCTCTTTTGGCTGATCTGGTTTGCCAGAGCCGGCGTGATAAAGCCGTTACAGGTATTTTCGGAAAATATCCGCAGGTTCCGCGAGACGGGAAGCTTTGACATGAGAGGGATCTACGGTGAATTTGAGGAGACCGGACAGCTGCTGGAGGAGCTTTGGGAGGAGATCGGGCAGCTGAAGGTGAGCATCTATGAGGAGAGGCTGGAAAAACAGAAGGCGGAGCTGGATTACCTCTCCCTTCAGATCCGCCCTCATTTTTATATCAACTGTATGAGCAATATCTGCAGTCTTGCACGGATGAAATGCTACTATGAGATTGAAGATCTCACGATTTATGTATCCGATTATCTGCGGTCCGTCTTCCGCACGGGGATGGTGCCCGTGCCCCTTGAGGAAGAGCTGGAAAGTATCCGCAACTATCTGGAGATTCATAAGATCCTCTATCGGGACGGGCTGGAGTACGAGATCCTGGAGGAGGAGACGAAAGACTGCCGGATACCGCCTCTGGTCCTGCAGGTATTTGTGGAAAACTGTATCCGGCATACGGCGGATGCCGTGGGGGAGCTTCGGATCCGGGTACACGCGTGGACAGAGAGCGGAAGGCCTGGGATGCTGCGGATCCGGATCGGGGATAACGGTCCCGGGTTTCCGGATGATATGACAGAGAGAGACTGGCGGAAGGATCAGTCGGCCTCTGACAGCCGGTTTCACGTCGGGCTTCGGAATGTGTTCACACGCCTGCAGCTGATGTATGGGGACGCTGCGGGAATTATCCTTTCGAATAAGGAAGAGGGAGGCGCCTGCGCGGAGGTTTTTCTTCCCGCGGCGGATATGGAGGAGAGATGAATATTCTGCTGGTGGATGACAATATCAATGTTCTGGAAAGTCTGCAGAGGGGGATAGACTACAGACAGCTTGGAATTGAAAAGGTGTATACAGCTTCTGACAGCGCATCGGCCAGAGAGATCCTGGAGAAAATTTCGATTCAGATTCTGCTTACGGATATTGAAATGCCCGGCGGATCCGGAATCGAGCTGCTCCGCTGGGTAAATGAAAAAGATATGGGAGTTGTTACCCTGTTCTGCACCAGCTATGCGGATTTTAATTATGCCAGGAAGGCGGTTGAGCTGCACTGCTTCGATTATTATCTGAAGCCGGTTGCCTTTGACCGGCTGTCAGAGATTTTAAAAAAGGCGGTCGATCAGGTGACGGAGCAGAACCGTACCCGGGAATATTTTAAATACGGACAGTACTGGCTGGACAATCAGAAAAACCGGAAGGACAGCTTCTGGCGTTATCTTTTGTTCCGGGTGCTGGAGCCGGATTCCGAGGAGCTTCAGGAAATACTGGCCCGGGAGCAGACCGGATATCTGCCGGGCGAGCGTTTTGATCTGTGGCTGTTTTCCTTTTCTCACGATGCGGGGACATTTTTTAAGATGACGGCGACCATGCGGGAATTCGTGTTTCAGAATATCTGTGAGGAGATACTCGGGCAGGAGAGACTTCTCCCCGAGAGTATTCTGTGGTACGAGGAGGATATGGCAGTCGGGATAACCCGCGGGGGAAGCACGAAGGAACAGCTGTCACGGATTGCGGCGACCCTGATCCGGGCAGGAAAGACATATCTGAAATGTGACGTAAATATTTTCTGCGCCGATAATATGGAGCTTTCCCGGATGCGCAGCGGATTAAACCGTCTGGAGGCCATTCAGAGGGAGAATCAGGAGCGTTCTGTCTTCCTTCTTGAGAGGGAGTATCAGAAAAAAGAGCTGCCGCCCAGAGAGCCCGGGATACGAAAATGGGAACCCCTGATCCTTGCAGGAAACGCAGAAGAATTCTCAGGGCATCTGAAACTTTATCTAACTACTCTTGAAGAAAACAAGCAGATAAGCGGTGACGTGATGAAAGCCATGGAGCTTGATTTTATGCAGATGGTATATCACCGCCTGAATGAAAAGCAGGTGGAGGCCCACAGAGTTTTCTGTACGGATGAATACGAATATTTAAGAAGCCGCTGTATCAGATCAAAAGAATTTTTCCTGCGCTATGTCCGCTATGTGCTGGAGATTACGGAGCAGGCAGTACAGGCGATTGAAGCGAGCGAGACGATCGCGGACCGGCTGAGGCTGTTCATGGAATCACATTTCAGCGAGGATATCACCAGGGACCGGCTGGCGGAGGTTGCGTATTTAAACCCCGATTATATGTCGCGCCTGTTTAAAAAAGAGACCGGTCAGTCCTTTAACGATTACCTTTTAGAGATCCGGATGAAAAAGGCAGCGCAGCTTCTGGCCCACTCGGAGGAATCCATTTACCGGATTGCCCAGTGCGTGGGCTATGACAATTTCTCCTACTTTTCCCGATTATTTAAAAATTACAGCGGGTTATCGCCAAAAGAATACCGAAACAGCAAAATAAAGAACGAACCTATGTGACACAAACCGCTATTTTTTCCGCCGGTTTTCCACCATAATCAGAAAATCCGGAATCGTTCCGGAAATTACGGTTGGAAAAGGAGAGATACGGGTTTGATGAAACGATACGGAAGACGCTCCTTCTGCGGCAGGGGCGTACACAGGGCTTCTAAAAAGGCAAAGCGGCGAATAAATATAAAAGAAGACCTGACGGGAGCCTTAACATTGTCGCCGGAGAATTTATTGGAGGAAGAACTGGAAAACCCGATGGTACAGCTTCGCTATACCTATGCGATGGATGTGATCCGGGCGAAGCTTCGGCTGATTCATGCGGATCTGACCGCGCAGAGCCGCCGCCCGGTCATCCGCAACCTGTCGTCGCGGATCAAGACCGCGGAGAGCATCGGCAGAAAGCTGGTAAAAAAGCAGCATGAAATATCGTTTGAGACGGCGGTCGCCACACTGAACGACATTGCCGGCATCCGTGTGGTCTGTTACTTCTGCGACGATATCTACCGGGTGGCCGCAGCGATCCGCGAGCAGAAGGATCTTCGTGTGATCAAGGAAAAGGATTATGTGAAACGCCCCAAAAAAAGCGGCTATCAGAGCGTGCATCTGATCGTGGGGGTGCCCGTAACCTATCGGGATAAGACGCAGGAGATCCGCGTCGAGGTGCAGATCCGCTCGTTTGCCATGGATTACTGGGCGGAGCTGGACACGCAGATGTGCTATAAAAAGAATACCGCGCAGATTCTGCATGTGGAGCGCGAGACGAAAAGCTACTCGGATCTGATCGCCGAGGTGGACAATAAGATGCTCGAGCTGCGCAGGCAGATTGAGGACATGTAAAATTTTTCCCGAAACCCTCTTGAAATATGCCGGAAAACATGCTATAGTAATTGCTCGTGATATATGATCAATTCCTTGCTCGCCAGCACTGCCGCCCGGCAGGATGGACGGGCCAGAGACCAGAAGGAGGAAATTCGCATGAACAAGTATGAGTTAGCACTCATTGTCAGCGCTAAGATTGAGGATGACGCGCGGACAGCTGTAGTGGAGAAGGCAAAAGAGTACATTACTCGTGCCGGAGGAACTGTGACAGAGGTGGAGGACTGGGGCAAGAAGAGACTCGCCTATGAGATCCAGAAGATGAACGAGGGCTATTACTACTTTATCCAGTTTGATGCAGATACGACGGTTCCGGCAGCGGTAGAGCGTGACGTTCGTATTATGGACAACATTCTTCGATTCTTATGCGTTAGAAAAGACGAGGCATAAACAGAGAGGAAATCAATTATGAATAGAGTAATTCTGATAGGAAGACTGACCAGGGATCCGGAAGTGCGTTATTCGCAGGGAGATCAGGCGACAGCGGTGGCACGTTATACGCTGGCGGTTGACAGGAGATTTAAGAGAGACGGGGATCAGCAGACGGCTGATTTTATCCAGTGTGTGGCGTTCGGACGCGCCGGTGAATTCGCGGAGCGCTATCTGCGCAAGGGCACCAAGATCGCGGTGACCGGACGGATTCAGACCGGGAGCTATACGAACCGCGAGGGACAGCGCGTGTACACCACGGACGTTGTCGTGGAGGATCATGAGTTTGTGGAGGGCAGGAATGCCGGCGGGGATAATTCCGGTTCCGGTTATACGCCTGCGGACAGACCGTCGCCCGGCAGTGCGGCAGGGGACGGCTTCATGAATATTCCGGACGGGATAGATGAAGAGTTACCATTCAATTAACAGAACAGGAGGATACAGGCATGGCTTACAATAAAGCGGCGGACAAGGAAGGCGCTCCGGCAAAGAGACGCCCGATGCATAGAAGAAAAAAAGTTTGCGTATTCTGTGGCAAGGACAACGTGATCGATTACAAGGACACGAACAAGCTTAAGAGATACATCTCCGAGAGAGGGAAGATCCTTCCCCGCAGAATTACGGGCAACTGTGCAAAGCATCAGAGAGCTCTGACGGTCGCGATCAAGAGAGCGCGTCACGTGGCGCTGATGCCGTATGTTTGCGATTAATACGGTATGAGAGATTCCGGGACTTATGTCCCGGAATTTTTTTCGACTTCTAAAGGTTTCCTTAAAATTCAGAGAAGATACTTGGCATTTTTGCCTCAATCAGATAAGATAGTGATCATCAGGTCGTCGGCCGCCCGGAGAACGTGGTCCGGCGGCGCGCGGAACGGACAGGAAGAGAGGGTGCGGCATGAAAAAATACGGCTGTGTGATATTGGGAATAGCGATACTGGCCCTGTTGCCCGGAGGCTGTGGGATCAGACGGACGGAGAGCGGAGAGGAAGCCGGGCCGCAGGAGGAGCATTTTCTGTCCGCAGAGGAGGATGAGACTGTGGCGGTGGTCCGCGAGGAATTCAGCGAGACGGAGCCTTACCCCGAACTTGCGGCATTTCTGGCGGATTACTATCAGATTCCGGCGGACGAGCAGGCAGAAATCCGCTATTATTACAACTACGCTGATCTGAATGAGGACGGGACGGACGAGCTGTTTGCGTTTGTCATCGGGGATTATGTGGAGGTGGACAACGGAAACCCGGCGCTGATCCTCACTGTGGAGCAGGCAGAGTTTACCGTGCTCGAATCCTTTGCCGGGATCCACACGCCGGTTCTGATCATGGAGGAAAAAGAAAACGGCTGGCACATGATCCGGTATCAGGAGTACGGCGGGGAGGAGGACGGCTACCGGATCTGCCGCTACAATCCAGAGGGAGGGTATCAGACGGATATTACAGAAGTAGTCGAGGAGCCGGAAGCGGTGAGCGGCACACAGATCCTCTCCAATAATCTGATCGACGACCTTGATCAGGGGCGCTATCTGACGCTCGCTCCTGCGTCGGAATAGACGGCCGCCCCGGCGGCATAACCGGTTTTCGCAAATTCGGACAAAAAATACTTTATATCGGACGGCGGAAATGGTATAATTTTAATGATTGACTTCGATATGAGTAATTTTTCAGGACGGAGGCCGGAATTTGAAAAATAATACAAAGAAGCTGCGGGGGAAGCTGCGCACTTATCTGCGCCTGCCATTGATGCTGACGCTTCTCCTCATAGCGATAAATGTGCTGGTTTACACGAAGGACACGCTTTCGGGCGCGCTGATCTCTGTATTTGTACTGTTGTATTTTCTGATCACGCTCTTTACGTATGCGCATAATAAGCCGCTGATCACGGATGCGCTGATCAATTTTGCGACACAGTACGGGACCGTGCAGAAGCAGCTGCTGAATGAATTTGAGATCCCGTACGCCCTGCTTGATTACAACGGCAGGTTTTTGTGGGTCAACAGGCAGTTTACGGAGATTACCGGAAAGGACAAAAACTACCACAAATCCGTGACAACGGTTTTCCCGACCCTGACCAGGGAGCTTCTGCAGCGCGAGGATGCGGTACAGACGATCAATCTGACGCTGGAAGAGCGGTACTACCGCGTTTCTATGAAGCGGCTGTATTTTGACGCTGAGATCACGGACGATACCATGGTTCCGATCGACGAGGGCGGAGAGTATCTGACCGCGCTTTACCTGTTTGATGAGACGGAGCTCAACCGGTGTTTTCGTGAGAATGAAGAGCAGCAGATGGTCGCGGGCCTGATCTATATTGACAATTACGATGAGGCATTAGACAGCATAGAGGATGTCAAGCGATCCCTTCTGACCGCGCTGATCGAGCGGAAGATAAACAAATATTTTACCGGGATTGACGCGCTGGTCCGCAAGATCGAAAAGGACAAGTATTTTGTGGTATTTAAGAACAAATATTTAGAGCAGCTGCGGGAAGACCGCTTCAGTATCATCGAGGACGTGAAGAGCGTTAAGGTCGGAAACGAGATGGCCGTGACCTTAAGCATCGGACTCGGTGCGGGCGGCGGAAGCTATACCAAGAATTACGAGTATGCCAGGATGTCCATTGACCTTGCGCTTGGGCGCGGCGGCGATCAGGTGGTGGTCAGGAACAGCGAAGACATATCCTACTACGGCGGCAAGACGAAGCAGGTTGAGCGGAATAACCGCGTAAAGGCGCGTGTGAAGGCGCACGCGCTGCGGGAAGTGATTGAGAGCCGGGAGCATGTGATGATCATGGGGCACAGCATCAGCGATGTGGACGCCCTTGGCGCGGCGATCGGGATCTACTGTGCGGCACGGGTACTCGGAAAGAAAGCGCAGATCGTCTTAAACGAGATTACCTCTTCCCTGCGCCCGCTGGTGGAGGGCTTTACCGAGGAGCGGGGATACCCGCCGGATCTTTTTGTCCGAAACGACGAGGCGGTCCTGCTGACGAACCGCAACACGTTGGTGATGGTGGTGGACGTCAACCGTCCGAGCTATACGGAGTGTCCGGAGCTTCTGCGCAGAACGGATACGATCTGTGTGTTTGACCATCACAGACAGGGCAGCGAGGTGATCGAGAATCCGGTGCTTTCCTATGTGGAGCCGTATGCGTCGAGCGCCTGCGAGATGATCGCTGAGGTATTGCAGTATTTTTCCGAAAATATCCGGTTAGAACCGCATGAGGCGGACTGTATTTACGCGGGTATCCTGATCGATACCAACAACTTTATGACAAAGACAGGCGTCCGCACATTTGAGGCGGCTGCGTATTTAAAAAGGGCCGGGGCTGAGGTCACCAGGGTCCGCAAGCTGCTGCGCGACGATATGACGGCGTACAAGGCGAGAGCGGAGGCGGTGCGCAATGCGGAGGTATACCGGGGAGCGTATGCGATCTCGATCTGCCCGGCGGATGATGTCGAGAGTCCGACCATTGCCGGCGCGCAGGCGGCCAATGAGCTGTTAAATATTGTCGGCATCAAGGCGTCGATTGTCCTGACCGAATACCAGGGCAAGGTATACGTCAGCTCGAGGTCGATCGACGAGGTCAACGTACAGCTGATCATGGAGCGTCTGGGCGGAGGCGGGCACCTGAACGTGGCCGGCGCGCAGCTGACAAACTGTACGGTGCAGCAGGCGAAGCGCATGGTTCAGAATACCATTGACGAGATGATAAAAGAAGGAGATATCGCAGGGTGAAAGTTATATTATTAGAAGATGTTAAAGCATTGGGAAAAAAAGGCGACGTGGTAAATGTAAGCGACGGGTACGCTAGAAATGCGCTGCTCCCCAAGAAGCTCGGGGTGGAGGCAAATGCGAAGAATTTAAACGATTTAAAGCTTCAGAACCGGCATGCGGAGCGCGTGGCGCAGGAGAATTACGAGGCAGCGCTTGCGCTTGCGAAGCAGCTTGAGGATAAGAAGGTAACGGTAAAGATGAAAGGCGGAGAGGGAGGACGCACCTTCGGGTCCGTCTCCACAAAAGAGATCGCCGCGGCGGTAAAAGATCAGATCGGACTTGAGCTGGACAAGAAGAAGATGCAGCTCCCGGAACCGATTAAGTCCTTCGGGATGACAGAGGTATCGATCCGCCTGCACCCAAAGGTGACCGGGACATTTACGGTACATGTTGTGGAGGAGTGAGCAGGATGACGGACCGGTGTGTCGGCACACCGGTCTGTTTTTTTATAATAAACCGGCCCGTGTAGTGCAGCGGCGTATTTGCAGTAAGCCGGCCCACGGAACGCAGCGGCGTCTGCCGGATCGGATGTCAGGAGGAGAAATGCCATGGAAGAGGCTTTGATAAAACGGATTATGCCAAACAGCATAGAGGCGGAGCAGTCTGTGATCGGTTCCATGCTGATGGATAAAGCGGCTATTGTGACCGCGATGGAAACGCTGATCGGGGAGGACTTTTATTACCAGCAGTACGGGATTTTGTTTGAGACCATGATTGAGCTCTACAATAAGGGGATGCCGGTCGATCTGGTGACGCTGCAGAGCAGGTTAAAGGAAAAGGATGTTCCCGAGGAGATCACGAATCTGGAGTTTGTGCGCGATCTTGTGACAGCGGTGCCGACCTCCGCGCATGTAAAGCATTATGCGCAGATCGTAAAGGATCATGCGATGCGCAGAAAGCTGATCCATGTCAGCGAGGAGATCGGAAACGAGTGCTATCTCGGGCGTGAGAGTGTGGACAGCGTCATGGCGCTCACCGAAAAAAAGGTGTTTGATCTGCTTTCCTCCCGCGGCGGCGGCGATTTTGTGCCGATCCGGCAGGTCGTGATGAACGCGCTGGAGAAAATTGAGAACGCGGCGAAAGCGTCGGGGACTGTGACCGGGATCCCCACCGGCTTTATCGATCTGGATTACCGCACGGCCGGGCTGCAGCCGTCGGATCTGATTCTGATCGCGGCGCGTCCTTCCATGGGGAAAACTGCATTTGTCTTAAACATTGCCCAGTATGTGGCGTTCCACGAGAACCTCTGCACGGCGATTTTTTCACTTGAGATGTCAAAGGAGCAGCTGGTGAATCGTCTTTTTTCGCTGGAATCAAGGGTGGACGCGCAGGCGCTTAGGACCGGAAACCTCTCGGACGCGGACTGGGAGAAGCTGATCGAGGGCGCCGGGACGATCGGAAATTCCAGGCTGATTATCGATGACACGCCGGGAATCTCCATCTCCGAGCTGCGCAGCAAGTGCCGGAAGTACAAGCTCGAGCATGACTTAAAGCTGATCATCATCGACTACCTGCAGCTGATGTCAGGCACCGGGAGGGCGACGGATTCCCGCCAGCAGGAGATTTCCGATATCTCGCGCTCCTTAAAGGCGCTCGCCAGGGAGCTTGCCGTGCCGGTCATCGCGCTCTCCCAGCTCTCCCGCGCGGTGGAGCAGCGGCCCGATCACCGTCCGATGCTGTCGGATCTTCGTGAATCCGGGGCAATCGAGCAGGACGCCGATGTGGTGATGTTTATATACCGCGACGACTACTACAACCATGATTCCGAATTAAAGGGGATCTCCGAGATCATCATCGCCAAGCAGAGAAACGGCCCGATCGGAACCGTAAACCTCGTGTGGCTGCCGCAGTACACAAAATTCGCAAACATGGAAAAGTAAAACGTTACGATTCACAGTCACCGGAAGACGGGGACCATTATGTCAGGCTTGCCTGTAAAAAATGGTCCCCGTCTTCCGGTGACTGGAAACAGGAACTTCACCCCCATAAGCAAAACGGAAAGCTGCGAAGCAGCGCCTGGCTGCGAAGCAGACAGGTTTTGCGCATGAGGGAGAAGGAGCTGTGAATCGTAAGAGACCTCAGGTTTTGCGCATGAGGTTGAAGAGGCTGTGAATTGCAGGCCACCGCAGACGATGTCGGAAAAAGACGAGCGATTTTCGTTGTACGCCCTCTCTCTTTTGCTTATAATATAGGTTAAGCAGAAAAGGAGGAACCAGAATGGAGAAAGTACGTTACATGATTTCGGATGCCGCAAGCATTGTGAATGTGGAATCGCATGTATTACGTTACTGGGAAGATGAACTGGAGCTGGACATCCCGCGCAATGAGATGGGGCACCGGTATTATACAAACGAAAACATTCAGGAGTTCCAAAGGATAAAGGAATTAAAAGAGCAGGGTTACCAGTTAAAGGCGATTCGCATGATTGTACATAACGGCCCGTTAGACGGACTGACCGGGGAGCCTGCGGTCGGGCAGGCGAAGCTTGCGGGCGGAGAGAATGCCCGTCCTGCGGCGGCAGAGCCTTCCGCCGGTCCGGCAGCGGGAACGACAAAGCCGGTGTCCGGTTCCGGCCAGCCGGCAGGCGGCCCGGCGGAAACACAGCAGGAGACGCCGGCCCGGGCGGCAGGGGTGCAGCAGGAGAGCGCCGGGAAGGAGCCGCGGACAGCGTCATCCGGCCAGCAGAAAGCAGGAACGGCGGAGCATCCTGCACAGGGAAAGAAGGACGCAGCCGGACAGGCGGGCCGGATGCTGGGCAGACAGGCGGCAGGTTTAAAGCAGCCCGGAAAAACGGAAAAGCTCTCCCCGTTAAAAGACCCCGGAAACCCGATTTTTCTCGGGACGATCAGCGATTCCGGCAGACAGATGACCGCGGGCGATGTATACGCGGCGGGAAAGCAGCTTATGGAGAGAGAGTCAGAGGAGCCGGTCACCGGCCTTGAGATTGTGGGCGGAAGCGCGCCTGTGCCCGGGGAGACGAGACAGAGCATTCTGGACAATACGGACAAGATGGCGCAGTTTACGGATCTGATGACCCAGATCGTCGGAAAAGCGCTTGCGGCAAATAACCGGGAATTAAGCCAGAATATCAGCGAGGACGTCGGAAAGCAGGTGATCAAGGAGATGAATTACCTGATGCGGGAGCGCGAGGAATTAGACGAGGACCGTTTCCGGAGACTGGACGCCGCGATCCGTGGAAACCTCAGGAAAAAAGACGAGGAGAAAGGACTGTTTAAGCGGAAGAAAAAAGCGACATGAAAAAAAGGATGCCAACGGCATCCTTTTTAAGTTCTGCTTATTCCTCGCTGATTGCTCCTGTCGGGCAGGTACCAGCGCATGCACCGCAGCTCACGCAGGTAGATGCGTCGATCTCGTAGTGGCTGTCTCCCATGGAGATCGCGCCTACCGGGCATCCGGACTCGCAGGATCCACAGCTTACACAAGAATCAGAAATTACAAATGCCATTTTCGTTTCCTCCTTCAATAAAAAGATTCTGTCCAAAGCTACCTGATATGTAACCTTTTAACCATTCTAATACAAAAGTACGCGGTTTACAAGCCTAAATACAGAAAAACCATGTACTTTAATCTGCACATAAAAGTTAATGAATGTTCAGCCCGCGCCATTCGCAAAATCGCGCTGATCGCGCTCTCCGCTGCTGACGCAGCTGATTTTTGCTCATATACGGGCGCTCCCTCAGTCGAAATTGATGGATGAAAATTCGTGCGAGCACGATTTTCACCATGCGATTCCGACTGGCTGAACTTATTAGCTAGAACGTGGAAAAATGATACAGCGTTTTTGACCGGAACGGTTCATCCGGGGTGAGGATGATGCTCGGGAAGTTCTCGTGGTTCACCGCATCCGGAAAATGCTGCGTCTCTAAGCAGACGCTGTTATAGCTGCCGTAGCTGCCCCCGTGCTTGGCGGGCAGAGGCATCGGTCCCCCCGCGACATAGAGCTGCATGCCGGGCTGGTCGGTGAAAACCGTCATCCGGATCCCGCTCTCTTTTGACTGGAGAACGGCTGCCTCCCTGAGCCCTGTGCCGTTAATCACATAATTGTGGTCGTAGGTGCCGAATTTTTTCAGCTGTTCGAAGTCCGAGCCGATGGACCTGCCGATGGTATGCATGGTGCGGAAATCAAACGGCGTCCCGTCCACCGGAAGAAACACGCCGGTGGGCGTCTGGGTGTCGTCATTCTCCGTGATCTGGTCGGCGTCAATATAGAGCTCGTGCGAGAGCACATCGCCGCTGCCGGCGCCGTTTAAATTAAAATAGCCATGGCTTGTCACATTAAAGGGGGTGTCCGTGCCGGAGGACGCTTCGTATAAAATCGAGAGCTCGTTGTCCTCGGACCAGCCATAGGTCACGGAGAGATCAAGGCTGCCGGGATAACCCTCCTCGCCGTCTTCGGAGTGAAGGGTGAGGACCAGCCGGTCACCGTCGGTACTGGCACGAAAGACCCTTGCGTGATAGCCCGTGGGGCCGCCGTGCAGGTGATTGGTACTATTGTTGACGGCAAGCTGGTACTGTCTGCCATTGAGAGAAAAACGCCCGTTTTTGATGCGGTTGGCGACACGTCCCACGACCGCGCCCAGATAGGCGGTATCCTGTTCATAGCCGGCAAGGGTGTCATAGCCGAGACAGACATCCGTTAATGTCCTCTGGTGGTTCGGAACGACAATTTTCACAAGGCGGCAGCCCAGATCGATGATCTCGACGTAGGCGCCGGATGTGTTCTCAAGATGGTATATATGAATCATTTCTCCGTTGTTTGTAGCGCCAAATTCAGACGTTGTGATCTTCATAGTGACTCCTTTCTCCCCCGGGGGATAAAACTGACTTACATAATTATGCCATATTTACAAAAACATGGCAAGTAGGTTGCCTATTTTTCGGAATTATGAGATAATAGTTACTATTCAGAAAGATGGTCTGGATGGCGGAAAGGCAGGAATTATATGCAGACAAAAGTAGTGAGCGTGGATCCGACCCGGATCGATGACGCCTGTATCAGGGAAGCGGCGGAGCAGATTCGCGCAGGCGGGCTGGTGGCGTTCCCGACAGAGACGGTCTATGGCCTTGGGGCGGATGCGCTGTGTCCGGAGGCTGCAAAAAAAATCTATGCGGCGAAGGGAAGGCCGTCGGACAACCCGCTGATCGTGCATATCGCGGACTATGCGCAGCTGATGTCTGTTGCGCGGGAGCTTCCCCGGGAGGCGAAGCTGCTTGCGGATGCATTCTGGCCGGGACCGCTTACCATGATTGTATGGAAGAATGAACTGGTACCGCGGGAGACGACCGGGGGGATGGATACGGTTGCCGTGCGCATGCCGTCGCATCCGGTTGCGCTTCGCCTGATCCGGGAGAGCGGCTGCCTGATCGCGGCGCCGAGCGCGAATGTTTCGGGGCGGCCGAGCCCGACGGAGGCATCGCATGTGGCGGCTGATCTGGACGGCAGGATCCCTCTGATCCTCGACGGAGGTCCGGTGGGGATCGGGATCGAGTCTACAATTATAGATTTGACGGAGGAGGTTCCGATGATTCTGCGGCCGGGCTATATCACGGCGGAGATGTTAGCCGCAGCGCTCGGGGAGGAGATCCGGACCGACCCCGGCATCATTGCGCCGGATTCTGAGCAGCGGCCGAAGGCGCCGGGCATGAAGTACAGACATTATGCGCCAAAGGCGGAGCTGATTCTGATCAGAGGCGAGAGGGGACGCGTGATCCGTGAGATCAACCGGCTGACGGGGGAAAAGCAGCAGGCCGGGCTGCGCGTCGGCGTGATGGCATCCGACGAGAATGCGGGAAGCTATACGGCGGACTGTGTGCTCTGTCTCGGGGCAGAAGGGGATATGGAAGCCGCGGCGAGACAGCTTTATGGGACGCTCCGCGAATTTGACCGCCAGAAGGCGGACATCATCTATGCGGAGAGCCCTGCCGCATCCGGCGTCGGGGCGGCGGTGATGAACCGGCTGTGCAAGGCGGCGGGTTATCAGATATCAGATGTATAACGGGAGAGGAAATCATCAATATTATGAAACAGTACAGCAGAATTATGTTTGTCACGGAGAGCGGCACCAGCAGGGCTCCGATGGCGGCAGGCATACTCGGGGAGTACAATCTGAAGCATCCGGCCCGGATTCTTGCCAGGGGACTGGTAGTTTTATTTCCGGAACCATTGAATCAGAAGGCGGAAGCTGTTATGATAAGCAATGGCATCAATATGGACGGCTTTATGTCCACACAGCTTACGGAGGAGGATTTTACGGAGGACACGCTTGTGCTCACGATGGAGCGCGCGCAGTCAGAAAAGATCCTGGAAAAATATAAAAGCGCGGATCCGGAGAATGTGTACGTCCTCACGGAGCTGGTGGGGGAGGAGCTGGAGATCATCGATCCGTACGGCGGGCCGCTGCAGTCATACGGGCTCTGCTATGAGTCGCTGCGCCGGACGATTTTAAAGCTGGTCAATCTGCTTAACGGGGATGAGAATGAAAATGCGCAGACAGCCGCGGGAGATGGAGCTGCGGTGTAGCTGCCGGTATACTGCCGGCGGACAGGAAACAGAGAAGGGGAGGTACGTAAGATGTCTAAAATTGTAGTGATGGATCATCCGCTGATTCAGCATAAGATCGGGATTATCCGTCGGGAGGAGACCGGGTCAAAGGATTTCCGGAGCATGGTCGGCGAGATCGCGATGCTGATGTGCTATGAGGCGACCAGGGACTTAAAGCTCGCGGACGTGGAGATCACCACGCCGATCTGCCAGACAACGGCAAAGGAGTTAAAGGGCAAAAAGCTGGCGGTCGTCCCGATTCTTCGGGCAGGGCTGGGCATGGTGGACGGGATGCTGACGATGATCCCGGCGGCAAAGGTGGGGCATATCGGGCTTTACCGGGATCCGGAGACGCTGATGCCGGTGGAATACTACTGCAAGCTGCCGGAGGACTGTGCGAACCGCGAGGTATTTGTGGTGGATCCGATGTTAGCGACCGGAGGCTCCTCGACGGAGGCGATCCGGATGCTGAAGGATAAGGGTGTGAAAAGCATCCGGTTTATGTGTATCATCGCCGCGCCGGAGGGCGTGAAAAAGATGCAGGAGATGCATCCGGACGTGGATATTTATATCGGCGCGCTGGATGACCATCTCAATGACCACGGCTATATCGTTCCGGGGCTCGGCGATGCCGGAGACCGCATTTTCGGGACGAAGTGACGATTTTCCAGGGCTGTACGTGCATCTTCACGTGCAGATGCGCGTGTATTTTTACGTGCAGAACGCGCGGTGTGCAGGGAGGTAAGGATGAGCGGGAAAAGGGAAGACTATATCAGCTGGGATGAATATTTCATGGGTGTGGCCATCCTCTCAGGGATGCGCTCGAAGGATCCGAATACGCAGGTGGGAGCCTGTATCGTAAGCGCGGATCACAAGATTCTCTCGATGGGGTACAACGGATTTCCGACGGGCTGCTCGGATGACGAATTCCCCTGGGAGCGTGAGGGAGAGCCGCTGGACAACAAATATTTTTACTCGACCCACAGCGAGCTGAACGCGATTTTAAATTACCGGGGCGGGAGCCTCGAGGGAGCGACCATGTACGTGACGCTGTTCCCCTGCAATGAATGCGCCAAGGCGATCATACAGTCCGGGATCCGGCGTCTGGTATACGACAGTGATAAATACGACGGCACGCCGGCCGTCGCCGCGTCAAAGCGCATGCTGCGCGCCGCCGGCGTGACGATGGAGCGGTACCGCCATACGGATCGTGAGATTCACATGATTTTATAGCCGCCGGAAATATAGACAAATTGTGTAAAATGTTATAAGATAGTCATTGGCAGCTTTTCGGGGGAAGATATGGGAAAACGCAGCAGGGACAACAGAAAGATTTTCCGGTCGCTGACACTGATTTTACAGTTCGGGCTGAATATGATTGTTCCCATCCTTATGTGCACGCTGTTCGGCGTGTGGCTGGGAGAGCGGTATGAGATGCCTGTGATCACGGTCCCGCTGTTTCTCGTGGGCGCGCTGGCAGGATTTACGAATATATTTAAGATGGCAAAAAAGATTTACGGACAGGACAACGGACCGGAGGGGAATCATGCTGAGAAGACTAAATAGCGCACTGCCGGGACTGATTGCGGGAATACTGGTATACGGGGCCTTTGTGGAGCTTGCCGGCGTGTGGTTTGTCGCGGATAAGCTCCGGTTTACAAGCGGCCTTCTGATCGGGCTCGCACTGGCCTGCGGGCTTGCCATCAACATGGCGGTCGTGATTTACGACGCTGTGGACGGCTACGGGCAGTCGCATGCCCAGGCGAAGATTATCGCAAAATCCGTGCTGCGCTATCTCGTCGTGGTGATTGTGTTTTTTGTCATGATGAAATGGAATCTCGGAAATCTGTTTTCCGCTTTTATCGGTGTTTTGGGGCTGAAGGTATCGGCTTATTTATGGCCCTTTGCACATAAAGTTATTACAGGACTGCAGGGAAGAGGTGATGCATCCCGTGACAGTAAAAATAATAAAACGATATAAGGAGGTGAGTTTGTGAATCATGCAATTCTGATGTCATCCGGCGCCGATAACATTGACTTTATGATCCATGGGATATTTTCTTATGAGATCTTTGGTCAGACCGTCTGGATTACGACATCACATGTGTGCATCCTCATTGTACTGCTGCTGCTGTTTGCGTTATCCGTTGCGGCAAACCGTGCGATGAAGCATGCAAAGGAGATACCGGAAGGGTTCCAGAATGTGCTTGAGCTCATGGTCGAGAAGCTCGACGGCGTAGTGTTCGGCACGATGGGGAACATTGCCGCACCGAAGTTTGTGAACTATATCAGCACAATCTTCATCTTTATTCTTGTGAGCAATATTTCCGGTCTGTTTGGCTTAAGGCCGCCGACCGCCGACTATGGTACGACGCTTGCGCTCGGCCTGATTACATTCTTCCTGATCCATATCACGCAGTTTAAAAACCTGCCGCTGAAACAGATCTGGACAGATATGTGTTCGCCATTGCCGCCCTGGCTGCCCATCTGGCTGCCGATCAACCTGATCAGCGAGATTGCGGTACCGATTTCACTGTCGCTGCGTTTGTTTGCGAACGTGCTGTCAGGAACGGTTATGATGGCGCTGGTATACGGACTGCTGAGCAAGGTCGCGATTGCCTGGCCGGCAGCGCTCCACGTATACTTCGATTTATTTTCAGGAGCGATTCAGACGTATGTGTTCTGTATGCTGACGATGACTTACATCAGCCAGAACTATGAAACCGAGGCATAAAAGATGCCGTTAACACACAAAACATGACGCGCAGATGCGCGGACGCGGATACCGCGTCAGAAAAAGAATCATAATTTCAGGAGGATCTCAGGTATGAATATCACAGGAGAAGATTTAATTTTAGCATGTTCCGCAATTGGTGCTGGTCTGGCAGTAATCGCCGGTATCGGACCTGGTATTGGACAGGGTATCGCAGCCGGTCACGCGGCAGCGGCAGTGGGACGTAACCCGGGCGCAAGAGGCGACATTACCTCTACGATGCTTCTTGGCCAGGCCGTGGCAGAGACGACCGGTCTTTATGGTCTGCTTATCGCAATGCTCTTACTTTTCGTAAAGCCGCTGGTCTAAACAGAATGACGATCAATTGTCATTCATTAGAAGAATGCTAAGACAGCATTCTTTCGGGTGGTGAATGGGTGAAACGCCCATAATAAAGACGGAAAGGAGGCCAGGCCTTGGAAGAGATGACAAGACTCTTTAATCTGGATGCCCAGCTGCTTCATGATCTGATCCTGATGGCAATTGCGGTATTCTTCTTATTCCTGTTTATGTCAAAGCTGCTGTTTAACCCGGTACGCAAAATGCTCGAGGACCGGCGCGCAAAGATCGCCGGGGACATCGAGGCGGCGGAGGGCGATAAAAAAGAAGCCGCAGCCTTAAAGGAAGATTACGAAGCCAGATTAAAGAACATCGAAAAAGAAGCAGAGCAGATTTTAAGCGAAGCCCGCCAGAAGGCGCAGAAGAACGCAGCCCGGATTGAGGGTGAAGCCAGGGAAGAAGCGGCCCGCATCATCGCAAGGGCGAATGAGGAAGCAGAGCTTTCAAAGAAGCGCGTGATGGATGAGGTGAAGCAGGAAATGATCACAGTGGCATCCATGATGGCGGCAAAAGTCGTAGCAGCCAATATTGACGCGTCTGTGCAGGAAACGCTGGTGGACGAGACATTGAGAGAGATGGGTGAGGCGACATGGCAAAGCTAGTATCGAAGACATACGGTGACGCATTGTTTGAGGTCGCTTTGGAGAGCGGGCAGCTAGATGTCTACTGGGAGGAAGCGAAGGCCGTAGCGGCTGCCATGGATGAGAATCCAGAGCTCTTTCAGTTAATGAGTCATCCCAAAATCGTAAAAGAAGAAAAGGTTCAGGTAATAGAAGGCATATTTGCAGGAAAGGTTTCCGGGGAGCTGGTGGGACTGCTTCGGATGATCGTGGAAAAAGATCATTTCGGTGAGATTGATTCCGTGCTCGGATATTTCGACGACCGGGTGAAGGAGTACAAAAACATCGGAACCGCATATGTGACGACAGCCGTAGAGCTGAATGACACGCAGCGCGCCGCGGTGGAGAAGCGTCTGTTAGAAACGACCAGATATGTGAAATTTGAGATGCATTATGCAGTGGATCCGGCCCTGATCGGCGGAATGATTATCCGTATCGGCGACCGTGTCGTAGATTCCAGCGTCAGAACGAAGCTTTATGACCTGACCCGCGAATTATCAAAAATACAGTTGAAAGCAGGTGAATGCGCTTCATGAATTTGAAACCAGAAGAAATAAGTTCCGTGATCAAAGAGCAGATAAAGAGATATGCGGCGCAGTTGGAAGTAGCTGACGTGGGCACCGTCATTCAGGTGGCCGACGGGATCGCACGTATTCACGGCCTTGACAACGCCATGCAGGGCGAGCTCTTAGAGTTCCCGGGCGAGGTATACGGAATGGTCTTAAACCTCGAGGAGGATAACGTCGGCGCCGTGCTTCTGGGCAGCCAGAAGAACATTAACGAGGGCGATACCGTAAAGACCACCGGGCGCGTGGTGGAGGTCCCGGTCGGAGACGCGATGCTCGGACGTGTCGTCAATGCGCTTGGACAGCCGATCGACGGCAAAGGGCCGATCGAGACGACGAAGTACCGCCAGATTGAGCGTGTCGCATCGGGCGTTATCTCCAGAAAATCCGTTGACACGCCGCTGCAGACCGGTATCAAGGCGATCGACTCCATGGTGCCGATCGGGCGCGGACAGCGTGAGCTGATCATCGGCGACCGCCAGACCGGTAAGACGGCGATCGCAATTGACACGATCATCAACCAGAAGGGCCAGGGCGTGAAATGTATCTACGTCGCGATCGGACAGAAGGCATCTACGGTTGCAGCCCTTGTAAAGACGCTGGAGGAGTTCGGCGCGATGGCATACACGACAGTTGTAGCAGCAACTGCCAGCGAACTGGCGCCGTTACAGTATATTGCACCGTATTCGGGCTGCGCAATCGGTGAGGAGTGGATGGAGAACGGGCAGGATGTGCTTGTGATCTATGACGATCTGACCAAGCATGCGGCTGCATACCGTACACTCTCCCTGCTTCTTAAGAGACCGCCAGGACGTGAGGCTTATCCGGGAGATGTCTTCTATCTGCACTCCAGGCTCTTAGAGCGCGCGGCGCGGCTTTCGGAGAAGTTAGGCGGCGGCTCGCTTACCGCGCTTCCGATTATCGAGACGCAGGCGGGCGATGTTTCCGCATATATTCCGACGAACGTGATTTCCATCACGGACGGCCAGATTTACCTGGAGACCGAGATGTTCAATTCCGGATTCCGCCCGGCCATCAATGCCGGTCTGTCCGTGTCCCGTGTGGGCGGTTCCGCACAGATTAAGGCCATGAAAAAGATCGCGGCGCCTATCCGTGTCGAGCTGGCGCAGTATCGTGAGCTTGCGGCATTCTCACAGTTCGGATCCGAGCTGGATGCGGACACGACGGAGAAGCTGGCGCAGGGCGAGCGCATCCGCGAGATGTTAAAGCAGCCGCAGTACCAGCCGATGCCTGTGGAGCGTCAGGTTATGATCATTTATGCTGCCACCGGTAAATATCTGATCGATGTTCCGGTGGAGAAGATCCTTGATTTTGAAAAAGCACTGTTTGAGTATGTGGATACAAAATATCCGGAGATCCCGGAGAGCATCCGCACCGAGAAGGTCATAAACGAGGAGACCGAGGCGAAGTTAAAGCAGGCGATCACAGAATGCAAAGCGGCGGAAGGCTTTTCAAAAGGTTCGGGGAAATAGATCATGGTAAATGAAAGGCGGTGCTAAATTATGGCCTCAATGAGGGACATAAAAAGACGAAAGGGCAGTATTCAGAGTACGCAGCAGATCACAAAAGCCATGAAGCTTGTTTCTACCGTAAAGCTACAGAAAGCAAAGACGCGGGCGGAACAGACGAATCCGTATTTTAATTACATGTACCAGACCGTGACGTCGATGCTGGCCAAATCCGGCACGATGAATCACCCTTATTTAAAGTCCGGCGGCTCGGAGAAGAAGGCAGTCGTTGTCATCACCTCCAACCGCGGACTTGCGGGCGGTTACAATTCCAACATCGTGAAACTGGTGACGGCAAGTGAAGATCTGACGCCGGATCATACCGAGGTGTACGCCATCGGAAGTAAGGGACAGGAGGCGTTGGAGCGCAGGGGTTATGAGATAAAGGAGAGCAGTACAGAGATCATTGAGTCTCCGTCCTACGCGGATGCCGCCGAGCTCTGTAAACATGTGCTTGCTGCGTATGCGGCCGGGGAGGTCGGGGAAATCTGGCTTGCCTACACGCATTTTAAAAATACGGTCAGTCATGAGCCGAAGCTGTTAAAGCTGCTCCCGGTGGAGTTTGACAAAGAGGAGATCAGAGAGGAGAAATCGTCTGATCTGCTCATGAACTATGAGCCGGGTGAGGAGGAAGCGCTGGATCTGATCATTCCGAAGTATGTGACAAGCCTGTTTTACGGCGCGTTAATCGAGGCGGTCGCCAGTGAAAACGGCGCGCGTATGCAGGCGATGGATTCCGCGACCAGCAACGCGGAGGAGATGATCAGTGATCTCACGCTGAAGTATAACAGGGCCCGCCAGGGTTCGATTACACAGGAGTTAACCGAGATTATTGCCGGTGCTTCTGCGATATCATAATTATTGTTATGATTTACAGAAGCACAGGGGCTGTGAATCGTAACAGATCAAAATAAATATAAGGAGAAATGAAGCGATGGCAAATAATATCGGTAAAATTACCCAGATTATTGGCGCCGTTCTGGATATCAAATATACAGAGGGCAGCCTGCCAGAGATTAACGACGCGATCAGAGTTCCGATGAAAAACGGAAATGAGCTGGTAGTGGAGGTATCTCAGCATCTGGGTGATGATACAGTCAGATGTATCGCCATGGGTCCTACCGACGGACTGGTACGCGGGATGGATGCGATCGCGACAGGCGGGCCGATCCGTGTGCCTGTCGGCGAGAACACGCTGGGGCGTATGTTTAATGTCCTGGGAAATCCGATCGATGAGATTGATCCGCCGACGGGTGTAGAGCTTTGGCCGATTCACAGGCCGGCTCCGTCATTTGAGGAGCAGGCAACCTCCCAGGAGATGTTAGAGACCGGAATCAAGGTCGTCGATCTGCTCTGCCCGTATCAGAAGGGTGGTAAGATCGGTCTGTTCGGGGGAGCAGGCGTAGGAAAGACGGTGCTGATCCAGGAGCTGATCCACAATATTGCAACCGAGCACGGCGGATATTCCGTGTTTACAGGCGTAGGCGAGAGGACCCGTGAGGGAAATGACCTCTACTACGAGATGAAAGAATCCGGCGTTATCGACAAGACGACGATGGTATTCGGACAGATGAACGAGCCGCCCGGAGCGCGTATGCGTGTGGGCTTAACCGGACTGACCATGGCGGAGTACTTCCGCGATAAGGGCGGGAAGGATGTGCTGCTCTTCATCGACAATATTTTCCGTTTTACCCAGGCAGGCTCCGAGGTGTCCGCACTTCTCGGACGTATGCCCTCCGCGGTTGGTTATCAGCCGACCTTACAGACGGAGATGGGCGCGCTTCAGGAGCGCATCACCTCGACGAAAAACGGTTCCATTACCTCCGTGCAGGCAGTATACGTGCCGGCGGACGACTTAACCGACCCGGCGCCGGCGACGACGTTTGCCCACCTGGACGCAACGACCGTGCTTGAGCGTTCGATTGCGGAGCTCGGAATTTACCCGGCTGTGGATCCGCTTGGCTCCACCTCCCGTATCTTAGACCCGCGTATCGTCGGCCAGGAGCACTTTGAGGTGGCCCGCGGCGTGCAGGAGATTCTGCAGAAGTACAAGGAGCTGCAGGATATCATTGCGATTCTGGGTATGGATGAGCTCTCGGAGGATGACAAGATCGTCGTCAGCCGTGCGAGAAAGATTCAGAGATTCCTGTCCCAGCCGTTCTTTGTGGCGACGCAGTTTACCGGACTTGACGGAAAATACGTGCCGATTGCGGAGACCGTGCGCGGATTTAAGGAGATCCTGGAAGGAAAGCATGATGATATTCCGGAAAGCTACTTCCTCAACGTCGGTACGATCGATGAGGTTCGTGCCAAAATGAACAGCTGACGGAAGTAATCATAATGGAGGATGATCATGGCAGACGATAGCAGGATATTTCAGGTAGAGATCATCACGCCGGACCGTGTGTTTCATGTCGGCGAGGCGACGATGATCGAATTTAATACGGCTGCCGGTGAGATCGGTGTGTATAAGCGGCATATCCCTCTCACGACTGTTCTCGCTCCGGGGATTGTAAAGATCCACAAGGACGGAGAGGAAGATGTCATAGCGGCAGTCCATGCCGGCTTTGCGGAGATTCTGCCGGATAAGGTGACGCTTCTCGCAGAGATAGCGGAATGGCCGGACGAGATTGACAAAAACAGGGCCGAAGCGGCCAGGGCACGCGCACAGGAGCGTCTTGCGCACAAGACGGAGACGCTGGATGTGAAACGGGCCGAGTATGCGCTTCGAAAGGCTCTGGTACGGATTGATATTGCAAAATAGGCCGGACAAAGCAGGGAAACTGCCTTCAGATGAGGGTAATTTCCCTGCTTTTTTCGGTAGAGAAAACAGAAAAAACATAAAAATTCAGATAGACAAGCATGGAGGGGTGTTTTATACTAAAAAAGGGGATATTGTCAGACTCGGGGAGGGTGAATGATTTTTTATTTTATACGGCATGGGGAAACGGACTGGAATGTGAGAAAAAAAATACAGGGAAAGGCGGATATCCCGTTAAATGAAAACGGTCTGAACCAGGCAAAAGCGCTGGCGGACGAACTGGCGGAGCTAAAGCCGGATGTTGTGCGGGCATACACGTCGCCGCAGCAGAGAGCAAAGCTGACAGCCGGGATCGCTGCGGAGGCGCTTGGAGTAGAATGCGTTTCCCTGGACGGCCTGCGCGAGATGGATCTGGGGGAGTGGGAAGGCTCAAACTGGGATATCATAGAGCAGACTTACGGTGAGGTATATCATTACTGGAATTCGCACCGGCGGTATACGCACACGCCGGGCGGGGAATGCTATAACGAGGTGCTGGAGCGTGCGCTGGAGTCACTCGGGATTATTCTGGAGCGCGAGCAGGGAGATGTGCTAGTGGTGACGCACAGCGCGATCCTTATGGTGCTGCGCTGTTATCTGGCCAGGCTGCCGTTTGAGGAGATGTTAAGGTTCCGGACGAAAAATGCCGCGTGGTTTACGGTATCCGCGGAGGAGATGAAAGACGCGCTGACACGCTTTGCCGCCGGATACTGATATGCAGCAGGTGTCCGGAGGGCACGGAAAGGAAGAGGAATGAGCACATATTTACTGTTAAAGCAGGGAACGATCCACAATGCGGTGACAGAGGAGCCCTTTATCGCGGATATTCTTGTGGAAGGCGGAAAGATAAAGATGATTGCGCCTGTACTGGAGGGAAAGCTGGTCAACGACGCGGAGGTGATCGATGCGACGGGGATTGACATCTATCCGGGCTTTGTGGATGCGCACTGCCATCTCGGGCTGGACGGCTACGCGGTCGGATTTGCGGGGGAGGACTTCAATGAGCTTGGAGATCCGGTGACGCCGCAGCTCTCGGCAGTCGACGCGATTAACCCGCAGGATGAGACGTTCCGGCAGGCCAGGGAGGGCGGTGTGACCTGTGTGTCCACCGGTCCGGGGAGTTCCAATGTGATCGGCGGCACCTTCTGCGTGATCAAGACCAGCGGGACGCGGGTTGACGATATGGTGGTGAAGGAAAAGTCGGCGATGAAGGTTGCGTTCGGGGAGAACCCGAAGAACTGCTACAAGGACAAGGGCGTCTATTCCCGGATGTCGGTGGCGGCAAAGCTCCGGGAGACGTTACAGAAAGCGATCCTCTATGAAAAGAAGCTCACAGCAGCCGGCTGGCCGGACGAGACCGACTATGAGAAGCTGCCGGCGTATGACGCGAAGCTGGAGGCGATGCTGCCCGTGATCCGCGGGGAGATGCCGCTAAAGGCGCACGCGCACCGGGCGGATGATATTTTTACTGCGATCCGCATTGCGAAGGAATTTCATTTGGATCTGCGGATCGACCACACGACGGACGGGGCGCTGATCGCGGAGGATCTGGCGAAAGAGGGCTTTCCGGTGGCGGTGGGTCCGTCATTCGGGCATGCGACCAAGTATGAGCTGAAGCATAAAGATTTCCAGACAGCGGCCACGCTGGATCAGGCGGGCTGCCAGGTCTCGATCATCACGGATTCCCCGGTGATCGAGGAGCGGTTTCTGGCCCTCTGCGCGGGCCGGGCGATCTATACCGGCATGGATCCGTTTCATGCCCTGCAGGCGATCACGATCAATGCGGCGAAGCACATCGGCGCGGAGGATCGCGTCGGGAGCATCGAGGAGGGGAAGGATGCGGATTTTGTTCTGGTAAAGGGGTCGCCGTTTGCTGTGGATGCAGAGATTCTATATACGATTATAAATGGAAATGTGGCATACCGCCGCGAAGAATCATAAACGGGAAAAAGCTTAGAAGGCGGAAGGCCGGTTCCGCAAAACGGGACCGGCCTTTGTGCGCTCTTCCGAGCCGTTATTCTGATTTCTTTCTGCCGAAAAAGGAACGCTTCTCCGGCTTTTTCTCCCCGACAGAACCCGGGTCCGTAGCTCCGGGCCTGTCAGGCGCCCCAGGACTTTCTACATTCGTCTTTTGGTTTTCATTCTCTTCCTTCCACTTAAAATAATCGGCGTCCAGATTGATTTTAATCTCTACAGGCACGAGATCAGGATCCTCCTTTTCTGCCTCCTCATCTGAAAAATCAGGTTCCTGGATTTCCGGGAGCTCCTCGTCCGGGAGCGGGATTCCGGCTTTTTCAAAATATTCCGTATTGATTTTAATCTCGGGCTGGCCTGCCGCGGGGACCGAAAGGATGTTCTCATCGGTTTCGCCGTCTGATTCCGGCGCCGGATGTTCTGCGTTCCCATCGGCCTGGTCCGGTTTCTGCTCCGCTTTCTTTTCCGCTTTTCTGCGCTCGGCCCTGATCCTGGCTTTCTGCGCGTTCTCCTTCTCCTTTTCCTTCCGGATCTGCGCATTCCGCTCTTCGATCAGCTTTAAATATTTATTGGTGTCCCTCAGATCCTCCAGGTGGCTTTTGAGCTCGGACTGATCTCTGTGCACCAGCGCTTTTTCCTTTTGAAGATCCGCCATCATTTTATGGCAGATCTGTTTCATGGCGTCTGCCGTCTCCTGCATGATATCTTCGACGCGCTGCAGCGCCTCGTCCGTGTAAAGCACAGATCCGGCATAGACATCCTCCGCTGTATGGCCTGCATCCTGTATGATCTCCTCCGCTTTTCTGCGAAGCTCCCGCTCCGCCGCATCGCGGCTCTGCCGGGAGAGATCCCGTTCCTCCATCATCTCATAAATACAGAGATTCAGCTGCTGTAAAAGTCCCAGTACCTCCTGCTTATCCACAATGATCCGGTTGGTCATCCGGTCATATACCTCGCTCTGTGCGAATAATATGTGAATTGCCCGTAATACCTGTTCTGTCTTATCCTGTGCGCTCATGTTATTCCTCATTTCCAGATCCGTACACTCACATCGCCTGCTGTTATAGTATTTTATTTGCTCCGTCTCTTCTGTATGCGTTTTACCAGCTTTACGATACCGGTCACGAGCAGCAGGATGAGAATTACCAGCAGAAGCACAACCGCAGCGATGATGATCGAAAACTTGTTCGGGTGCTTTAAGAGATCCGCCAGGTTTCTGCTGTCCTCTATGGCCTTCCGGTCATGAAGCCCGCTGTAATATGCCGGCACGTCCGCGATGCCGTCGCCGTCCGTATCCGGAAAAGATTCCATATATCCGGCGATCGCTGCCCAGGCTTTCAGCTCTTTTCCGTCTTCCATGAGAATCACGTCCTCAAAGTCGTCAATCGGCGTACCGTCCGCGTATTTCGGCACCAGTGAAAGAAGACCGTAGGACATATCGGTCACAGCGCTTAACATCTGCCCGCTGTAGAGATCCGCTACCACGCGGTAGAGCTTATCGTCCTCAATCTCAACCCGGTTTCCGTCCGCGTCGGTCAGGTAAATATCCGTCACTTTGTTTAAAATCATGCGGTTTGGATTGAAGGTGAAATTCATCCCGCTGATATAAAGCCGTGCGGTCGTCATATAATCGGAGACGGAGGCGTCGATCTCGGCCGCTGTTTTTAACTCCTCGCCGGTCAGATAGACGCTGACTAACGGATAGCCCGGCACGCCGTCCGGCCCGGTCCCCAGAGAGTAGGAATTAAACACGTGTTCCACAGTAATCCCGCCGGTGGTATAGGTATCCCGCACCGTTCCGCTCGGCACGACGGCAAAATCGACGGGAATACCATCGTAATCCGCGGAATTCATGGCGGCATAAACATATGCGTCTGCAATCAGGTCACCGAGATTGTGCTCCCGGTGTTCGTATTCGAGCTCGTGCAGGGAAGAAAATTCCACGGTGTTTTCTGCGAGCACCTGATCTCTTGTGTAATCAAAGGCGGACAGATAGGCGTCATCCACCGCGGCCATAAACGAATCAATCTTTTCCTGTGTCGCCTTATCTGCCGCGATATCTGCGGTGATCGGGATCAGCCCGTATTCCGCCATCGTCCAGCGTCCGTCTTCCTTCTGCGTGAGGGAGAGAGAGCCGATCCGTTTGCCGTATTCCCCGGTTGACACGATCCAGGTATCCCCGTGCACGATCGGTTCCTCCAGATCGGTGTGGGTGTGGCCGCTGATGATCAGATCGAGCTCCGGAACCTGCTTTGCGAGAATTTCATCCTCGGATTTCTTCTCGTCCGGCCAGGTACCGCTGTGGGATACGCAGACAATCATATCGACATTCTCGTTTTCCCGGATTGCGGCGACTGTTTTCTTTACGGACTCCACCGGATCCGCGAATATCAGCTCGCAGGTCGGCGCGCATGCCAGAGCGTCCGTGCCGAAGACGCCGAGCACGGCAATACGGACATCGCCTTTTTTCACAACCACATAGTCCGTCACGCCGTAGGCCGAAAAACCGTCCGCGATCCGCTGCTGCCCCTCGCTTAACCCTGCCGCTTCCATGGCCTCCCAGTCCACATTGCAGACGACGAGCGCCGGCAGGGGATCCCCGCTGTCCGCGGCGCTGCACAGCATATTCGAAAGCCCGGCGGAGCGATAATCAAATTCGTGATTTCCGAGCGTCGTGACATCGCAGCCGATGGCCCCTAACATGCGCAGCTCCGCCGCCTCCTCCTCAAAGACGGTCTGCACCAGCGTCCCCATGGAAAAATCGCCGCCGTCCAGCACCAGGGTATCGGGATTCTCCGCCTTTTTCTCATCGATCACGGTACGGATTCTGGCAAACCCTCCGACTTCTGTCTCCTTGTCATCTATAATTGTAGTAAAGCTGTCCAGATGAGAATGTGTGTCATGGGTAAAAATGACATCCACACGTTTCGGACCGGTCTGTGCGCCGGCGCTCATGACCCCGAACAGCATGACAGATATCACTGCGGTCAGGAGTCCGGCAAGGATGTTTTTGTGCTTTTTCATAGTGATCCCCCATTTCTTTCCTCTGTTAGTTCTGGTTGTTTTATCTATTTTACCCGAAATATGTCCATCTGTAAATGAAAAATCCCGGCATATCCATGTATAAAATGGGCAGATTGCATAAATCCGTGAAACTAAGAAGCGATAACTACGAATATAGATTGATATCTTGTCAACTCTGTGTTAAAATAAAGAAAAATGACAGAAAACGGAAGGAGCGTTGAGTCAGATGAAGAAGAATAAAAAAACAGAAATTCTTAGCTTTACAGAATACAAAAAAATGCAGGAGATGAAAAAAATGCAGGAGAACGGTCTGAATCAGAGGGAAACTGCCAATCTGCCGGAAGAGCCGGACACGCCCGTCTTAAGACGCTGTCTGGACTGGTACATGGAACTTGACGGGAGCGACCGGATCAGTTTTCTGTGTTCGCTGGTGATCGACCCGGTCTTTTTGATCCTCTTTGCGTACGGCATAACCGGTAACTGGCTGTTTATCCCGCTGGCCTATCTCATTGTGGATCCGCTTATCATTCTCTGCTGGATCCGCAATGAAAAGAAACGGCGGGAGGAAGAAGTGCCGTTTACCAAAGAGTATTTCGATTTTCTCCGTCAGCTGCTGGCGGATGTGTATGGTGATGAGGAGGAGAACGGGAAATCTTCCGATAAAGAATAAGACGCCGCGAATGCCCACACTGAATAAACCGGCGAAGGTCCGGTAAAAAACAGAATTTCCTGAACGGAAAAGCGGTATTCAGCCTGGATCGGGATGTCTCATGACCTCGATCAGCTCGCGGATAATCCGGATCTGCGCGTCTGTTAAATCCCTGACCTCGATCATGGCGGCATGGCTGTCCGTGGCCGACCTGCCGAGAATATAATCCGTGGAGGAATGATAGATATCGGCAAGCGCGATGAGCCGCTCAAGGCTGGGATTGCGCTCCGTGTTCTCATAGGCGCTGATTAAGGATGAGGTGACGCCGAGCCGGTCCGCCACCGCACTTTGAGAGAGATGGTTCTTTTGGCGCAATTCGACTAACCGGTCAGCCATATTTTTCTTCATAACCATCTGTCCCCTCCTTATCTGCCGATGGGTACAAAATACTCACCTATATTATAGAGAGGGATATCGAAATGCGGGTTGCGAAAATATCAACTGACAGTGGAACCCTCCGCATATCAGTATATGAAGAAGACATAAAAAAATGCATCATGCGGCTGACATGATGCATTTTTGCGGGTCAGAACCCGTCGCCCTTTGAGAACCCGGTTTTCTGGACGATCGCTGTGCTGTTCTGCTGTACGGTATCCGAGGGGACATAGTCAGTGTCGCCATACAGGAATGCGTGCAGCTGCGTCACATTGGATGACAGGTCGCAGGGAACCACGACGTCCCCTTCCTTTTCATAGCGCTTTGTATTCTTCTCAAAGGGGAAGCCGCCGGTCTCGCCGATGCTGTAGTGGAACATATTCGCGGCGAGGGAGAGCAGGTCGGCATTGGAAAAGCTCGTCTGTATGTCGCCGAATACCTGGTCGATCAGCCGGTTAATGGTTTTTAAGTCGGAGTGCTGCGCCTTTTCGACCATCGCGGAGAGGACTGCGCGCTGGCGTTCCGTACGCCGGTAATCATCGCCTCCGCCGTAACGGATCCGGGCATAGGCAGTGGCCTGTACCCCGTCAAGCGTATAGGTGCCGCCGGAGGGCGGGCATTCTGAGCGGCCTCCCGTGATTTTGTTGATCTCCTCAATATAGCCGAGCATCAGGATCGCCTCGTCGTCCGTGATGGTCATCTCGATTCCTCCAAGCAGGTCGATGCATTCCACCAGCGCGCCGAAATCAACCGTCACATAATCCGAGATCGCGAGGTCGAGGTTGGTGTTTAACATGGAGATCGCCTGCTCCGGGCCTCCCTTTGCGTAAGCGGCATTGCATTTTTCAAAGACGCCGCCTCCGGTATCCAGGTAGGAATCCCGGTAGACCGAGAGCAGCTTTACCTCGTGGGTGTCGTCATTGATGCTTGCGAGCATGATCACATCGCTGCGCCCGGTGGAGAGCTTTCCGGTGGAGCGGTTGTCCAGCCCGAACAGCGCGATCGTCCGGTAGCCGGACATGATCTCCTGACTCTCCTCGGATATGCCCTCGTTTACCGGCACCTGATCCATATTGATATCATTTTTCTGAATTTTTGATAATTTCACGACAATAAACAATACGGCGGCCAGCACCAGCAGCAGAATCAGCTCGAAAGCGACCAGTATGATTCTGCGCCGTAATTTTTTCTTTTTGGTTCGCATGGTTCCTTCTCCCTTCAGAACGTGGTTTTGTGTCCGTTTCATGATAAGGCGGGAATGCGCCGGATGCAATAAAGGCTTTCTTAATATTATATGAGGAGTCTCTTAACTCCGGCGTTCCGTCGGGACGGGACCGGGAAAGGCCGGACGGACAGATTCTTAAGAATAAAATAAGAAATCACATCTACTACTATTTAAATTTTCCTGTTAGAATGGACGAAACAGCTGCGATGCACATGGGAAGGAACCGTCCCGTGTGGGAAAGGATGGGGACAGGATGCAGACAATTCTGGTATGTGATGACGATAAAGAGATCGTGGAAGCCATTGATATTTACCTGCAGCAGGAGGGCTACCATATCTTAAAGGCATACGACGGGGAGGAAGCGCTTGAGGTATTAAAAAACAACGAGGTTCATCTTCTGATTATGGATGTCATGATGCCGCGTCTTGACGGCATCCGGGCTACGCTTAAGATCCGGGAGGAGAGCAGTATCCCGATCATCATACTCTCCGCCAAGACGGAGGACGCGGACAAGATTCTGGGGTTAAATATCGGCGCGGACGATTATGTGGAAAAGCCGTTCAACCCGCTTGAGCTGGTCGCGCGTGTCAAATCACAGCTGCGGCGCTATACACAGCTCGGGAATGCGACGGACGCGGGAGCCGCCGTGTATACAGTGGGCGGCCTGTCGATCAACGACGACTTAAAAGAAGTGACCGTGGACGGGGAGCCGGTGAAGCTCACCCCGATCGAGTACAATATTCTGCTGCTGCTGGTGAAGAATCAGGGCAAGGTATTTTCCATCAACCAGATTTATGAGAGCATCTGGAACGAGGATGCCATCGGAGCGGACAATACCGTGGCGGTACACATCCGCCACATCCGGGAGAAGATCGAGATCAATCCCAGGGAGCCCCGGTATTTAAAAGTTGTGTGGGGCGTGGGATACAAGGTTGACAGGAGCTAGAGGAAATTTCTATGGGAAAAAAGACCTATGGTTACGGGATGAAGATGACAGGGCTGATCCTCCATATTTTCTTTACGATTGTGCTTGCCGTCTCCGTATTTCTGCTGGCTTCCCTGGTCAGTAAGAGCATCCTGGAGGTCACGGATATCGGCACGGAGGATTTTTTAAGCTCCGGCTATTATCTGAAGTGCATGGAGAAGAAATGCAACAGCTTATCCGAATACCTTCGCCTGACCAGGCTGGGCGAGTCCCGGAACGCGGAGGAGGATAAGCTCTACCTTCAGTATACGAATGAATTCCGGCAGGAGAATTCCAACTTCTGCTTCTGGTATCAGATTGACGATATCTGGTATACCAACCAGCCGGATACAAGGGAGGGGCAGGCGTTTGACACGCAGACGATCCTCATGGAGGCAAAGACCATGGGGGATTATCTGCTCTACGATATGGTAAACAAAGAATTCGGCACCAATATCCGCGGGCTGGAGCGGTATTTTTTTGACGGCTACAACAGCCAGATGTACTGGCCGCTTGAGAATGTGGTGCTCGTGCTGGGCGTGGATACGCAGCTCTCCGCAAAGGACGATCTGTACGAGGCCAGCCTGGAGTACCAGAGGCTGCACCCCTGGATCCGGATCAGCATCTTAGGCGGGCTGGTGAGCCTGGTCGGCTGGATCTTATCACTCGTCTACTTAACGCTCGCGGCAGGGCGCAGGGAGGATGAGGAAGGCTGCTTCTTAAGCCCGGTCGACAAGATCAAGACCGAGCTGATGATCGCCGGATTTGTCTTTCTGACCAGCGAGCTTCTGTTGCTAAGCGGCAGGGCGGGAAATAAGGAATGGGATGTCTCGGGACTTCTGGTGGCGTCCGGCACGATCAGCTTTCTGATCGATACGCTCTTTCTGGTATTTTACTTAAGCATGGTGCGCAGGCTGAAAGCCGAGGTGATGTGGGAAAACAGCCTTGCCTGCTGGCTTGGAAGAGGGCTGGAAAAGACCTTTCGCGAGCGGTCGGTGACGGTGCGGGTGCTTCTGGCCTTTTCGGTACACCTGTCGGTCTGCTTTGTGCTGGCTCTGCTTATGTTCCGGCGGGAGAGCCTGATCTCGTTTCTGCTGCTGCTGGTTTTCTGCGGGATGGAAGCGTATATGCTGCTGCGCAGGGCGGTGGAGCATTTTTACATTTTAAAAGGTGTGGAAAAGATCGCGGGCGGGGATCTTTCGGCGAAGATTGACCTTTCCGAGGTACACGGGGAGGACAGAAAGCTTGCGGAGGCGGTCAACAATATTGGGACCGGACTGTTAAACGCAGTGGACGACAGCACAAAAAACGAGCGCATGAAGGCGGATCTGATTACAAACGTCTCGCACGATATCAAGACGCCTCTGACCTCGATTATCAATTATGTCAATCTGATCCGGCGCGAGGACATCGAGAACGAGCGCGTAAAGAACTATATTCAGATTCTGGACGAGAAATCCCAGCGCTTAAAGCAGCTGACGGAGGATCTGGTGGAGGCGTCGAGGGTCAGCTCCGGGAATGTAAAGCTTGACATGCAGCAGATTGACCTTGTGGAGCTGGTATATCAGACCGGAGGGGAATTTAACGAGAAGTTCGAGGAAAAGGAGCTGACGATCGTGACAAAGCTCCCGAAGTGCGCGGTATATATCCGGGCAGACGGCAGACATCTCTACCGCGTGATCGAGAATCTCTACAACAATGCCGCCAAATATGCGCTCGAGAAGACCAGGGTCTATGTGGAAGTGCAGGAACAGGACAATCAGGCGATATTTTCGATCAAAAATGTCTCGGAGCGCTCCCTGGCCGAGAGCAATGAGAGCGTGGACGATCTGACGGAGCGGTTTATCCGCGGCGACGTCTCGCGCACGACGGAGGGGAGCGGATTGGGACTGTCGATCGCGAAGAATCTGACCGTGCTGATGGGAGGGGAGTTTAAGGTCTCCGCGGACGGGGATTTATTCAAGGCAACCATTATCTTCCAGATTTTTCCAGGGGGGGGGTAAAATAGAATTGACAGATGAACGCGAACTGCGTCACTGGGATACCGTACACCGGATTTATCATACCTGGAATTCTTATCTGTAAGCTGCGGCGGGAGTCGGCGATGTCTGCTTCCCGCCGTTTTAAAATTCTGCCTTTACAAACTGTTTTGGCGTGATCCCCTTATACTTCTGAAAGGTCTTGATAAAGTAACTTTCGTCGTTAAATCCACAGGAAATGGCTGTCTCCTTGATGGAGATATTTCTGGTGGAGAGCATTTCACAGGCGCATTCGATGCGGTAATAATTCAGATAATCAATCGGGGTACGTCCGGTCATGCTGCGGAAATACCGGCAGAAGTATTTTGGATTCATGCCGGCGATCCTGGCAAGCTCGCTCAGAGAAATATTACAATTATAGTTTTCGGAAATATGCGCCAGAACGTTTTTGATGGAGCTTAAGCGTCCCGTGCTGTCGGTCTCCTTCTGATTTTCCTGATACAGATGCTCCGCCAGGATCACGCCGATGAGCTGGTAAAGGAGCCCCTGGGTGATAAATTCATAGCCGGTTTTCCGACCGGAGAGGGCGTCCGAGAGACTGTCGATGATGGGCGCAATGGACGGACTGTATTCGGAAAGCCCCGAATGGATCACAATCTTATGATCCGTGATCTCCTGTATGGTTCTGCTGCAGGCGTGGTTGTTTTTCATAAGAATCTGCAGATCAAAGACAATGCAGTCATATATGCAGGAAGAATCCGTCGGATTACCGCCGTGAAGCATGCCGTCCGTGATGAATATGATGTCGCCTTCCCCGCAGATACGGGAAGCGCCGTCCAGCGTCAGATGAAAGGAGCCCTTTACAATATGGATGATTTCATAGTGATGATGCCAGTGGTACGGCATATGGTATCTGGGGCTGTGGGGAATCTGATGATAAAAGGCAATCGGGAAGTTGAAGGTGCCCTGCTCCCGGCGTTCCCTGTATTCGAGATATCTCATGCTGCGCTCCTTGTGTAAACAGGTGACTTTTGTTGCATTTTATGATATTATATCACTATTATTTCCCGCCGTCAGCTATTACTATAAAGAAAACAGCAGAAGGAGGTTGCGTAATGGCAGAGAACAGACTGGTGGGGGGATATCCGGTAATCGGCATCAGGCCGACAATTGACGGGCGCAGGGGGGCGCTTAAGGTCAGGGAGTCGCTGGAGGATCAGACGATGAACATGGCGAAGTCGGCTGCCCGGCTATTTGAGGAGAATCTGCGGTATTCGAACGGCGAGCCGGTAAAGGTCGTGATCGCGGATACGACGATCGGACGTGTGGGAGAGGCTGCGGCATGCGCAGAGAAATTTAAAAAGGAGGGCGTGGACATCACGCTTACCGTGACACCGTGCTGGTGCTATGGCGCGGAGACGATGGATATGGATCCCATGACCATCAAGGCGGTGTGGGGCTTTAACGGAACGGAGCGCCCGGGCGCGGTTTATCTCGCATCCGTGCTGGCGACCCACGCGCAGAAAGGACTTCCGGCATTCGGGATCTACGGGCATGAGGTGCAGGATGCAGACGATACCTCGATCCCGGAGGATGTGAGGGAGAAGCTGCTCCGCTTCGGACGCGCGGCTGTGGCTGCGGCGACCATGAGGGGCAAATCCTACCTGCAGATCGGTTCCGTCACGATGGGGATCGGCGGTTCTATCATTGACCCGGCGTTTATCGAGGAGTACCTCGGCATGCGCGTCGAATCGGTGGACGAGGTGGAGATCATCCGCCGGATGACGGAGGAGATCTACGACAGGGCGGAGTACGAGAAGGCGCTGAAGTGGACGAAGGAGAAATGCAAAGAAGGGTATGACAAGAACCCGGATTTTGTAAAGGCATCGGATGAGGAGAAGGAGAAGACCTGGGAATTCGTCGTGAAGATGATGGTGATCATCAAAGACCTCATGAACGGAAATAAGAACCTCCCGGAGGGCTGCGAGGAGGAGATGGTCGGACATAACGCGATCGCGGCAGGCTTCCAGGGACAGAGACAGTGGACGGACTTCTATCCGAACGGGGATTTTGCGGAGGCGCTTTTAAATACGTCGTTCGACTGGAACGGCGCGCGTGAGCCCTATATCCTTGCGACGGAGAATGACGTGCTAAACGGTCTCGGGATGCTGTTTATGAAGCTTCTGACGAACCGTGCGCAGATTTTTGCGGATGTGCGTACCTACTGGAGCGGCGAGGCGGTAAAGCGTGTGACCGGCTACGAGATTGAGGGACACGCAAAGGACGCGAACGGATTCATCCATCTGATCAATTCCGGAGCAGCCTGCCTGGATACCTGCGGCGAGGCAAGGGACGCGGAGGGCAATCCGGTGATGAAGCCCTGGTACGAGGTGACGGAGGCAGATCAGGAGGCGATCTTAAAGGCGACGGAGTGGTGCGCTGCGGATCACGGCTATTTCCGCGGAGGCGGTTTCTCCTCAAGATTTGAGACAAAGGCCGAGATGCCGGCGACCATGATCCGCCTGAACCTGGTGAAAAACTTAGGGCCGGTGCTTCAGATTGCCGAGGGCTGGACGGTCCATCTCCCGGAGGAGGTTTCCGATACGCTGTGGAAGAGAACAGACTACACCTGGCCGTGTACCTGGTTTGCACCCAGATGCACCGGGGAGGGATATTTTAAGACGGCATATGACGTGATGAATAACTGGGGCGCGAATCACGGCGCGATCAGCTACGGACATATCGGCGCGGATATTATTACGCTTGCGTCGATCTTACGGATTCCGGTGTGCATGCACAATGTTCCGGCGGAGAAGATCTTCCGTCCGGCTGCATGGAATGCGTACGGAATGGACAGAGAAGGACAGGATTTTCGGGCGTGCGATGCATACGGCCCGATGTATAAGACCATACGGTAAGCGGACAAAGGGACAGGGATGGTTATCCCTGTCCCTTTTCAGAAGGAAGAAGGGCGTTGTGACAGACGAAGCGGAGGGAAAACATGGCAGGACAATATTTTCTTGCAATTGATATCGGCGCTTCCAGCGGAAGGCATATTCTGGGAAGCGTAAAAAACGGAAAGATGGAGCTGGAGGAGGTCTACCGGTTCTGGAACGGCATGGACCAGAAGGACGGGGTGCTCTGCTGGGACACGGAACGGCTGTTTCGTGAGATCATCGAGGGGATGAAGAAATGCAAAGAGGCCGGAAAGATCCCGGTGAGCGTGGGGATCGACACCTGGGGCGTGGATTATGTGCTTCTGGACGAGAACGATCAGATCCTGGGAAATACGGTCGGATACCGGGACCACAGGACGGACGGCATGGACGAGGAGGTTTACCGGATCATCCCGGAGGAGGAGCTGTACCGGCGTACCGGCATTCAGAAGGCCATCTATAACACGATTTACCAGCTGATGGCGTTAAAACAGCAGCACCCAGAGGAGATGGAGCAGGCGGCCGCGCTTCTGATGATTCCGGATTATTTTCATTACAGGCTCTGCGGGGCAAAGGTGCAGGAATACTCGGAGGCGACGACCAGCCAGCTGGTAAATCCGGCGACCAGGGACTGGGATTATGAGCTGATCGACCGCCTCGGCTACAACCGCGCGATGTTCCAGAAGATCTGTATGCCCGGGACGGACATCGGCGGCCTGACCAGAGAGGTGCAGGAGCTGGTGGGATATGACTGCCGGGTCGTGCTGCCGCCGACGCATGACACGGCGTCCGCGGTCATGGCGGTGCCCACCAATGAGGACGATATCTGCTACATCAGCTCCGGGACATGGTCGCTGATGGGCGTTGAGCGGGCGGATGCGGACTGCTCGGAGCAGAGCAGGGAGGCCAACTTTACAAATGAAGGCGGATATCGGGGACGGATCACCTACCTGACCAATATCATGGGACTCTGGATGATCCAGTCCGTGCGCGGACAGCTTGCGCCGGATCTGTCCTACGGGGAGCTGTGTGAGCTTGCCTCGAGGGAGACGATCGAGACGGTGGTAGACTGCCAGGACGCGCGTTTCCTCTCGCCGGACGATATGGTGTGCGCGATCCGGGATTACTGCCGGGAAAGCGGGCAGAGAGTGCCGGAGACGCTGCCGGAGATTGCTTCCGTAGTCTACAACAGCCTTGCAAGGTGCTATATGGAAAAACTAAAAGAGATCGAAAAGCTGACGGGCAGATCCTATGACCGGATCCACATCATCGGCGGCGGGTCGAATGCGGCTTATTTAAATGAGCTGACCGCGAAATTTACGGGGATTCCCGTTTATGCGGGGCCGGGGGAGGCGACGGCGATCGGGAACATATTAGCGCAGATGATACAGAGCGGGGTGTTTGCGGATCTGGCCGCTGCGAGGGCCGTTGTGGCGGATTCCTTTGAGATACAGATCTACCGCTGAGGCGGTCAGGCGCGCAGCCTGCGGCGGAAGCCGGCATGGGCGGTGACAGGAGGAGAGAGATGACAGGAAGACAGGAACTGTGGTACGATCAGCCCGCCCGGTACTGGGAGGAGGCGCTGCCTGCTGGAAACGGCAGCCTCGGCGCGATGGTGTACGGCCGCTGTGACGAGGAAATCATACAGTTAAACGAGGAGACGGTCTGGAGCGGCGGCGCGAGGGACCGGATCAATCCGGACAGCTATAAAAATCTGGAGGCAGTGCGCAATCTGATCCGTGAGGGGAAGATCACGGAGGCGGAGCGGCTGGCTGTGCTCTCCCTCTCCGGCACGCCGCAGTACCAGCGCTGTTATCAGACGTTAGGAACGCTGTTTCTGCGGCATGAGTACCCGGACGCGCCTGCCGGGAAGCCGGAGATCAGCGGCTACAGACGATCCCTGGATCTTGAGGAAGCCGTCATTTACACGGAATGGAGCGTCGGGCGGACGCGTTATATGCAGAAGGTATTTGCCTCGCACCCGGACGGCCTTCTGGTGATTGCGCTGACGTGCGAAGGGGAGGATATGCTGCACTTCTGCTGCCGGCTGGACCGCGGCAGAGACTTCGACCACAGCTTTGCGGTAGATGGGGAGACGATCGGCTTTGACGGCGGGGCGGAGAACATGCGCTTCTGCGGCGTGCTGCGCGCGCTGGAATATGACGGGGAGGTTTGTACCGTTGGCGAGCATCTGGCAGTCCGCAATGCGACACATGTCGTGCTTGGGTTCTCCGCGAAGACGGAATATCGCTGCACGGATCCCAGAAAAGAGGCGTTATCGGTGCTCGGGGCGCAGCGCGGACACGGGCTGCCGGAGCTTCTGGAGCGGCATATCCGTGATTACAGAGAGCTGTATGCGCGCGTGACGCTGGAGCTTTCAGACGGGGCCGCCGTTTCAGCCTGTGGATCTCCCGGAACCGAAGCGTGCGCAGCGCCGGTCTGCGCGAAGGACTGCCTGCCGACGGACGGGAGGCTTAAGGCGTTTGCCAAGACGGGGCGGGATCCCGGGCTGATCGCGCTTTACTTCCAGTACGGCCGCTATCTGATGATCGCGGGCAGCAGGGAAGGGACGCTGCCACTGACGCTGCAGGGGATCTGGAACGAGGATATGACGGCCCCATGGGATTCGAAGTACACGATCAACATCAATCTGCAGATGAATTACTGGCCGGCGGATCTCTGCAATCTGGGCGAGTGCACAGAGCCCTACTTTGCGCTCCTGAAGCGGATCGCAAAGACCGGGAAGGAGACGGCGCGCCGGATGTACGGCTGCCGCGGGTTTGTGGCGCACCACAACACGGACATCCATGCGGACACCGCGCCGCAGGATATGTATATCCCTGCGACCTACTGGGTGATGGGCGGAGCGTGGCTGGCGACCCATATTTACGAGCATTATCTTTTTACAAATGACGAGAAGCTTTTGGAGGATCACTATGAGGTACTGCGGGAGGCGGTATTGTTTTTTGCCGACTTCCTGACCGAAGACGAGGAAGGATATCTGGTGACAAACCCGTCGTCTTCCCCGGAGAACACCTACATGCTGCCTTCGGGAGAATGCGGGCGCCTCTGCGACGGGCCTGCGATGGACAACGAGATCTTATGGCAGCTGTTCGGCGATTTCCTGTCGGCCGCGAAAGCGCTTGGCATGTCAGATCCGCTGGTGGCGAAAACGGAGGAGCTGCGCGCAAAGCTCCGCGCCCCGCAGATCGGAGCGTACGGACAGCTTCTGGAGTGGAAGGCGGAGTACAGAGAGCCGGAGCCGGGACACCGCCATGTCTCGCATCTGTACGGCGTTTTTCCGGGAGCGCAGATCACGGCGGAGGATACGCCAGAGCTCGCCCGGGCCGCGCGCAAATCGTTAGAGCACCGGTTAGAGCACGGCGGCGGGCATACGGGCTGGAGCCGGGCGTGGATGGTTCTTCTCTGGGATCGTTTTAAGGACAGCGAGCGGGCATACGCGGATTTAAGGGAGCTGATCGGGGCGTCGACTTATCCGAATCTGATGGATTTTCACCCGCTGCCGGGCTTTGGATACAAACGGGGATCCGTGTTCCAGCTGGACGGAAATATGGGCGGCATCACGGGGATCGCGGAGATGCTGGTGCAGAGCCACCGCGGCAGGATCAGCCTTCTGCCGGCGCTGCCGGATGAGCTTTCCGAGGGCGCGGTAAAAGGGCTTAAGGTGCGCGGCAACGCTCTGCTTGACCTCTCCTGGAAGGACGGCCGCCTGACGGAGTGCGTGATAAAGACAAATGAGCCGCTTGCCGCCGTGCTGAAATACGGGGAGACGGAAACGCAGGTACGGCTTGACGCGGACACCCGCTATGTGTTTGACGCGGAATTGAAACAAAACACTTGATTTTTGCCGGTCTGACCGATATAATTTTTTCAAACGAGTGCACAGGTGCAGTCCGGCCTGTGCACTTTTGCATATGGAGGAAGCATGATATGAAATTATACGACAAAGGTGTATATCTGGTAAACGGATCGGAGCTGATCCCGGATGACGGAACCGCCGCTGCCGCGGTGAAGAGCCGTACCGGGCTTGACGTGACAAAAGAGCAGGCGGCGGAGCAGACGATCGCATACGGCATTTTAAAAGAGCACAACCGGTCGGGAGATATGAAAAAGCTTCAGATTAAGTTCGATAAGCTGACCTCCCATGATATTACGTTTGTAGGGATCATACAGACGGCGCGGGCTTCGGGGCTGGAGCGTTTTCCGGTGCCCTACGTGCTGACAAACTGCCACAACAGCCTCTGCGCGGTGGGCGGGACCATCAATGAGGATGACCACATGTTCGGCTTAACCTGCGCGAAGCGGTACGGCGGCGTGTATGTCCCGCCTCATCAGGCGGTCATCCACCAGTTTGCGAGAGAGATGCTTGCCGGGGGCGGCAGCATGATCTTAGGGTCGGATTCCCACACGAGATACGGGGCGCTCGGCACCATGGCGGTGGGCGAGGGCGGCCCGGAGCTGGTCAAGCAGCTGCTGGGAAAGACCTATGACATCGATATGCCGGGCGTGACCGGCGTATATCTGACCGGAACCCCGCAGAAGGGCGTCGGGCCGCAGGACGTGGCGCTCGCGATCATCGGGGCGGTCTTTGACTGCGGATATGTGAAGAATAAGGTGATGGAATTCGTGGGGCCGGGCGTGTCGAACTTAAGCGTGGATTTCCGCATCGGCATCGACGTGATGACCACGGAGACTACCTGCCTGTCCTCGATCTGGCGGACGGATGAGGCCGTGCGCGAATTTTATGAGATTCACGGGCGCGGCGGGGATTATAAGGAGCTGAATCCGGGCGCGGCGGCGTACTACGACGGGATGATCGAGATCGACCTTGGCGCGATAAAGCCGATGATCGCGATGCCGTTCCATCCGAGCAATACCTACACGATCGAGGAGCTGAACGCGAATTTAATGGACATCCTCGACGACTGTGAGAAGCGCGCGGAAGTGAGCTTTGACGGCGCGGTGAAGCTCGACTTAAAGAGCAAGGTCAGAAACGGAAGATTATATGTGGATCAGGGGATTATCGCGGGCTGTGCCGGCGGCGGCTTTGAAAATATCTGCGACGCGGCGGATATCTTAAAGGGCGCGGGCATCGGATCCGACGAATTTACGCTGAGCGTTTACCCGGCGAGCATGCCGGTCTATATGGAGCTGGTGAAGAACGGCGCCGTGGCCTCGCTGATCTCGGCGGGAGCCGTGGTGAAGACCGCCTTCTGCGGGCCGTGCTTCGGCGCGGGGGACACGCCGGCGAACAATGCCTTCTCGATCCGGCATTCGACGAGAAACTTCCCGAACCGCGAGGGCTCGAAGGTGCAGCAGGGACAGGTGGCGTCCGTTGCGCTGATGGACGCGCGTTCCATCGCGGCGACGGCTGCGAACCGCGGGTACCTGACTGCGGCGATAGATGTAGATGCAGACTTTACAAAACCGAAATACTTCTTTGACAGGACGATTTATGAGAACCGCGTCTTTGACAGCCACGGCGTGGCGGATCCGTCCGTGGAGATTCAGTTCGGTCCGAATATTAAGGACTGGCCGGCCATGAGCGCGCTTCCGGAGAATCTGGTGCTGCGCGTGGTGTCTGAGATCCACGATCCGGTCACCACGACAGACGAGCTGATTCCGTCCGGGGAGACCTCCTCGTTCCGGTCCAATCCGCTGGGACTTGCCGAGTTTGCGCTTTCCAGGAAGGATCCGCAGTATGTCGGGCGCGCGAAGGAGATCCAGAAGGCGCAGAAGGCCGTCGAGGCAGGCGTCTGTCCGCTCGAGGCCGTGGAGGGGCTTTCCGACGTGATGCGTGCGATCGGGCAGGCATTCCCGGAAAAGAAGTTCGCGAAGGATACCCCGGCCGGTGTGCTCGGGTTCGGAAGCACGATTTTCGCGGTGAAGCCAGGGGACGGCTCCGCCAGGGAGCAGGCCGCTTCCTGCCAGAAGGTGCTGGGCGGCTGGGCGAACATCGCCAATGAATACGCGACCAAGCGCTACCGCTCCAACCTGATCAACTGGGGCATGCTGCCGTTTGTGATCCCGGAGGGAGAGCTGCCGTTCCAGAACCTGGACTATCTGTTCCTGCCGGATATCCGGAGCGCGGTGGAGAAAAAGCAGGATCAGATCAGGGCGTTTGTCGTGAGAAAGGACGGCGTGGAGGAATTTGCGTTAGGACTTGGCGCGATGACGGACGACGAGCGTGAGATTATCTTAAAGGGCTGCCTGATCAACTATTATCGCGGCTGACAGCAGTCCGGATTACTGAGGGACACCGGGAGGGCGACGCTTTGGACAGAGAGAGAAAACAGGAGACCGACGAAAAACTAAGACAGTATACCATGATTGCGCTGGCGGTATTTATCACCTTCTGCTGCTGCATACTGTTCTTCTTTATCATATACCGGTACAACGGATTTACAAGCTTTTGGAAAAAGCTGTTCGGGATTTTACAGCCGATCGTGATCGGGCTGGTGCTTGCCTATCTGCTAAATCCGGTGATGAGCACCATTGAAACATATGTAAAGAAGCTTCTGGAGACGCGGATGAAGAACCAGAAAAAGGCCGCCAGGCTTTCCCGCGGCATCGGTATTGCCGGTGCGTGGCTGCTTGTCGTCGGGATTTTCATGCTGCTGATCGTGGCGATCGTCCCTGCTGTCTCAAAGAGTATCCAGGAGATGGTGACCGGGTTCCCGGATGAGGTCAGCAACCTGGTGGCCTGGGTGGAGGATTTTACGAAGGGTGATACCGAGATCGCGGAGTTTGTGCGTAATTTATTCGAAAAAATAAGCGAATCCCTTCAGGACTTCATGGAAAATGATATTCTCCCGCAGGCGCAGAAATATCTGCTGTCCATCACAAGCGGCGTGATCTACGGGGTAAAATTTCTGATGAATGTCCTGGTCGGCGTGATCGTCTCCGTCTATGTGCTCTCGAGCAAGGAGACCTTCGCCGGCCAGGCGAAAAAGATTGTGTATGCGGTCTTTAAGCCGGTGCGCGCGAATGTCATCATCCACACTCTGCGTAAAAGCAATCAGATTTTCGGCGGGTTTATCACGGGAAAAATCTTAGATTCCGCGATCATCGGAGTGCTGGCGTATATTGTCCTCGCGATCATGCAGATGCCGGACACCGTGCTTCTGGCGGTGATCATCGGAGTGACAAATGTCATTCCGTTCTTCGGGCCGTTTATCGGCGCGATCCCGTCTTTTATCATCGTGGTACTGCAGAATCCGGTACAGGGCCTGTATTTTCTGATTTTTATCCTTGTTCTTCAGCAGATTGACGGAAATATTATCGGGCCGAAGATCCTTGGCAATTCGACCGGGCTTTCCTCGTTCTGGGTCGTGTTTGCGATCATGGTGTTCGGGGGCTTATGGGGGTTCCCGGGAATGCTCTTAGGGGTGCCTCTGATGGCCGTGATCTACTATATCATCCAGAAATGCGTGCGGTATTTCCTGCGCAGACGCGGGCTGGTGGAGGATACGCAGAGCTATGTTTACATGAGACGCGTCGATGAAAAGACGAATCAGCTTGTTTACGAGTCGAAAAATAAGAGCGGAAAGAAACGGGCTGCGGAGAAAAAAGAGAATACGGACGGGGAAATACGATAATTTTTGACATCTCTGTATGCGTGTGATAAACTTATGGATAGTTAAAAAGAGAAAATGATGCACATCTGAGGTGGCATAAATTGGATAAATACGAGTACAAAGTGAAACTGGATCAGATGAAATCCCTCGCGGAGGAAAACCGTTACAAAGAGGCGCTGGAGATTGCTGATTCGGTGAACTGGAGCAAGATAAAAAATGTAAATGCCCTGATCCTGGCAGGCGAGGTCTACGAGAAATGCGGGCGTTATGAGGACAGCAGGGATATCCTTCTCATGGCGCAGGAGCGCTCGCCGATCGGCCGTATCATTATCTGCCGCCTGGCCGGAGTCGCGGTCAAGATGGGGAATTATGCGGAGGCGAAGGAGTATTATGACGAATTTGTCGAGCTCGCGCCGCATGACAACTTAAAATACGTGCTGAAATATCAGATCAGCAAGGCGCAGGGGGCGGATGTGCAGACGCTGATCCATATCCTGGAGGACTTAAAGGAGCAGGAGTATTCCGAGGAATGGGCGTGCGAGCTGGCGTACCTTTACCATGAGGCCGGGATGGGGGAGAAGTGTGTCGAGACCTGTGATGAGCTGATCCTCTGGTTCGGGGACGGACCGTACGTGGAGCGGGCGCTGGAGCTTAAGATGCTGTATCGTCCGCTGACGCCGCAGCAGGAGGAGAAATACCGTTCCTTCCATCAGAAGAGCGGATTTGTGGAGGTGAGGCCCGGGGAGGAGCTCGAATCCGGGGAGATTATCAGCACGCCGGTGCAGATCCCGAAGGTGAAGCTCGCGCCAGAGCGTTTTAATACCCAGAATATTCAGAAGGAACTGCAGAAGAGCATGCAGGAGATCATGGAGGCCACGGAGAAGGAAGCCGTGGACGACAGCATGGCGAATGTCGAAAAGCTTGTGGAGAGCTTTCCGTATCTGCAGCCGCCGGAGGAGGAACCCGGGCTGCCGGGGGAGGAGGAGCTGCCGTATATCGAGACGGACGAGGAGATCGACAATTCATTAAAGACCGATTACATGCAGCTTCTGGCGGAGGATTATGACGGGCAGATGAGCCTGTATGTCCCGGAGAACGGTGTGAGCGAGCCGCAGATTGACGGCCAGCTGTCCATCGGCGACGTGCTGGCGGACTGGGAGAAGAAGAAACGCGCGGCAAAGGCCGTGCTGGACGAGGCGCAGCAGCGCAAGCTTCGGGCGTCAAAGGAACGGGCGCTGCGGGAAGTCAGCGGAATTATGGAGAATCTTCTGAAGCTGGATCCCGGGCTGACGGCGGATATGCTGCTGCCGGAGCAGTACGACGGAGAAGGGCCGGGTGAGCAGGATATGGCGGAGACGCTTGCCAGCATCACCCAGGCGCTCGATCAGAGGATTAATACGGTAAAGCAGGAGAGCGCCCAGATTGACGAGCAGCTCGCCGTGATGGGAGCCGGGCTGGTGTCGGAGCTGCCGAAGCTGATGGAGGAGATACCGGATCAGCCGGAAGAGACGGCTGACCCGGGAGACGGCATGCAGGAGGTGCTGCCCGGGGACGAAGGCTTTGAAGAGGACGTTATGATCGCAGAGCAGGAGGATTCCGTTCTGATGCCGGTCAATACCATACAGCCGGACGAGGAGATCTTACCGGCGGACACGCTCGCGCTCACGGAGGATTTTGAGCGTGCGGTGGAGGAGCAGGCGCTGGCAGCGGAGCGTCAGGCGGATGAGTTTGACTTTGAGGAAGCGCTTCTCGCGGAAGCGACAAAGAGCGTACAGAGCGAGGTCTCCCGGCATCAGCATCAGGAGGAGGTGGATCTCCCGGAGATTGCGGAGCCGGAGGAGGACGGACAGAAGACCATCACAAAGCTTTCCAGGGAACAGAGAGAGATTTTTTCATATTTTGTGCCGATCAAGGGAATGGAGCGCCAGCTCTGCCAGGCGCTGACCGGCGCGGCCAGGCGTCTTTCGTCAGGCGGCCGGGCGTCCACCGGGAATATGATCATCCAGGGCGGCCCGGGGAGCGGCAAGACGGTGTTGGCGACCAGCATGATCAAAGCGCTGCAGACGGAGACGGGCAGACCGGACGGCCGGGTGGGAAGGATCGAGGCGTCCGTGCTGAATCAGAAAGACATTGCGGCTCTCTTAAAGAAAGTGGAGGGCGGCTGCCTGATCATCGAGCAGGCAGGGGGGATTTCAAGGGAGACGGCAATCCGGCTCTCGATGCTGCTCGAGAACAACGACAGCGGGCTGCTTGTGATCCTTGAGGATACCCATAAGGGGATCGAGAAGGCGCTCGGCCGGGATGCAGGGTTTGCGTCAAGATTTTCGGAAAAGATCAATATTCCGATTTTTACAAGTGACGAGCTGGTGTCATTTGCAAAATCTTATGCGAACGAGCAGGGATATACGATTGACGAGATGGGTGTGCTGGCGCTCTACAACAGCATCAGCAATATCCAGAAGCTGGATCAGGCGACGACGCTGACCGAGGTAAAGGAGATTGTGGACGAGGCGATCGCGAGAGCGGAGCGGGGAGGACTGAAAAAAGCGTTCAGCATTATCGCGTCGCGCAGATATGATGATGAGGACTATGTCATTCTCCATGAAAAGGATTTTGCATTTAAAATATAAGTAAAGGGGTAGAAGGTTATGGCAAATTTTACGGAACTGGATCGCTATCTGTTTGGTCAGGCAACGCACTATGACATTTATCGGAAGCTGGGTGCGCGTCCGACGACGCAAAAGGGCAAAAAGGGCGTCTGTTTTGATCTCTGGGCGCCGAATGCGAAAAAGGTATGGATCATCGGGGATTTTAATGACTGGGACGAGACCGCGAATGAGATGGAGTGCTTAGGGCCGGAGACGATGGGGATTTTTGAGCTGTTTATTCCCGGCGTAAAAGAGGGGGCGCTCTACAAGTATCTGATCGAGACAAAGGACGGCAAACGTCTTTATAAGGCGGATCCGTATGCGCACTATGCGGAGCTTCGGCCGGGAACCGCGTCGGCGGTAGCGGACATTGACCACTTTAAATGGACCGATTCCAAATGGATGAGCGCGCGGGCGCAGATAAAGGACATCTACGCGCAGCCGATGGCGATCTACGAGGTGCATCCGGGTTCGTGGATGCGCCATCCGAACCGCGAGGACGAGGGATTTTATACGTACCGTGATCTGGCGGACAGACTGATTCCCTATGTCGTGGAGATGGGATATACGCATGTGGAGCTGATGGGGATCTCGGAATATCCGTTTGACGGATCCTGGGGCTATCAGGTAACCGGATATTATGCGCCTACCTCGCGCTACGGGACGCCGGAGGATTTTGTTTACTTTGTCAATGAGTGCCATAAGCATAAGATCGGCGTGATCTTAGACTGGGTGCCGGCGCATTTTCCGCGTGACGCGCACGGACTTGCCGAGTTTGACGGGACCTGTCTGTACGAATATGCGGATCCGCGCAAGGGCGAGCATCCGGACTGGGGGACAAAGATTTTTGACTATGGAAAGAATGAGGTAAAGAATTTCCTGATCGGCAGCGCGCTGATGTGGGTGGAAAACTACCACATTGACGGTCTGCGCGTGGATGCGGTGGCATCGATGCTTTACCTGGATTACGGCAAGCAGGACGGCCAGTGGGTACCCAATAAGTACGGCGATAATAAGAACCTCGAAGCGATCGAGTTTTTTAAGCATATCAATACCCTGATCCTGGGACGGAATCCGGGCGCGGTCATGATCGCGGAAGAGTCCACGGCATGGCCGAAGGTCACGGGGCCGGTGGAAGAGGACGGACTGAATTTCAGCTTCAAATGGAATATGGGATGGATGCACGATTTCCTGGACTACATGAAGCTGGATCCGTATTTCCGCAAGGATAATCATAACCGGATGACCTTTGCGATGAGCTATAATGAGAGCGAAAAATATATCCTGGTGCTCTCGCACGACGAGGTGGTGCATTTAAAATGTTCGATGCTCAACAAGATGCCGGGGCTTGGCATTGACAAGTTCCGCAATCTGATGGTGGGCTATGCGTTCATGATGGGACACCCGGGGAAGAAGCTGCTCTTTATGGGGCAGGAGTTTGCGCAGCTTCAGGAGTGGAGCGAGGAGCGAGAGCTCGACTGGTTCCTGCTTGAAAACCCGGATCATAAGCACATTCAGGACTGGATGAAGGCGCTGCTGCACATTTATCAGAAGAATCCGGCGATGTATGAGCTTGACAGCAAATGGGAAGGGTTTGAGTGGATCAACGCAAACGACAATGAGCGGAGTATTTTCAGTTTTGTCCGCAAGAGCAGCGACGGCAGGAATAATCTGCTGTTTATCTGCAATTTTACACCGATGGAACGGCCGGATTACCGGGTGGGCGTGCCGAAGAGAAAGAGCTATAAGCTGATCTTGGACAGCGACGACCCGCAGTTTGGCGGAAACGGCAGGGAGCGGTTAAAGAGCTACCGCGCCGTAAAATCCGAGTGTGACGGAAGGGATTTCTCCTTCGCCTTTCCGCTGTCGCCGTACGGTGCGGCTGTATTCCGGTTTTAGGGGGAGCGATTCTTAATAATCATGCTGGTATGACCGATATATATATCAGCTATGGACGGCGCATAGCGTTTCGGGGAGACCTGAGGCGGGGATGCGCCGTCCCTGTATCATGCTGAAATGGAGAATAGGATGAGAGTAGAACAGCAGAATACCAGTATTGTGGATGTTCTCCGGCAGGACTTCGGGCCGGAAGAAGCGCCGGGGGGCATTTTCGGAGGAAAAGCGGGCTTTGTGGAGAACGGCGCGGCGGTTTCGGAGACCTATACGGCGAAGAGCAGCAATGGGACGGTATCGGTCAATCTGAAGGACGCCACCTACCAGAAGCCGGGGGCAGAAGAAGAGAAGACGATTGTAGAAGAATTGGAGAAGTCTGCGTCTCTGGATGCGGCGGAGCGCAAAGACCAGATGACGGTTCTCGCCGGGACGACGTCACAGGAGGACTATGCGAGGATTCAGGAGGAGGGATTTTCCCTGGATGAATCGTCCTCGAATACGATCATCACGGTGACGGATAAGATCAAGGCCGAGCTTGCAAAGGCGGGCGTGGATATCTCGATCTTCGGGGATGACCTGAATATGGAGCAGCTGGAGAAGCTTGCGGGAAGCCCTGAGCTTGCCAGGCAGCTCGCGGAGGCGTTCCGGGAGGCGGATATCCCGGCAAACGCCGAGAATATCAGGGATTCTCTGGACGCGGTGCAGATGGCGGCATCCTTACATACGCCGGGGGACGATGCGATCCGGTATCTGATGGAGAACAGCCTGCCGCCGACGATTGAAAATATTTACAGGGCGGAATACAGCGGAACCTACCAGGGGTACGAGGGACAGCGGATCAATATGACCCCGTTTATGGATCAGGTGGAGCGCATTATCGTGCAGGCCGGATTCACGGTGAATGACGAGACAGTGGCGGCGTGCGGATGGCTTCTGGAGAATGAGCTTCCGCTCAATGAGGAGAATCTGTCCTACCTAAAGGAGCTGCGCGGACTGTCGCTGCCGGTCGACGATGAGACAAAAGCAGCGTGTATCGCGACAGCGCTCGCAGAGGGCAGCCGCCCGCAGGAGGCGCTGCTGGTGGAATCTTTCGGGAAGGAAGCACAGGCGGAACACGCGCTTTACGTGGTCCGTCACACCACGGACGCGGATCTGGAATATATTGTGGACAACGGGCTTGAGGTGACGGTCCGGAACCTGGCATATGCGATGGCGGCGCGCGCGCAGGGGCCTGGAGCGGCGGGAGCCGCGATCCAGGCAGGGGCTGGCGCAGCGGGCCAGAAAGCTGCGGGAACGGTCGCTGCCGGCGCAGATGCGGCAACTGCGGCTGCTGTGCCGGAGGTGTCGGGCCAGGGGGCCGGAACGTATGCGGCTGCGACGGTTGCAGGAAACGACCAGCCAAAGCCGGCAGTCACCGGGTCAGACCGGCCTGACGTCACAGGAGCTGAGGCATCCGACGCATACCGGGCTGTCCGCGGGGAGGAAGCGCAGGGCTATGGCACTTCAGGAGATCCTGAGAACGGCCCGGATTCCTATACCAGGCGTGAGCTCGCGCTGCTGACGGCAAGGAGACAGCTGGAGGAAGCGCGCCTTGCGATGACGGTGCAGGCAAATTATTCTCTGTTAAAGAAAGGCATTCAGATTGACACGGAGTCGCTGGCGCAGCTGGTGGAGCAGTTAAAACAGGCGGAGAATGAATATTACGAAAAGCTTCTGCGCGCGCAGGGGGTGGACGACAGCAGTGAAAATGTCGCGCTGTTCCGGGAAACCACGCAGACGATTGCCGATTTAAAACAGACGCCTGTCTATGTGCTTGGCGTGCCAGAGATCCGGACAGCCGCGATCAGCGAGGTGCACGAGACCGGCAGAAGGCTGCAGGGAGTCTTTGAGACGGCGAACGAGCGCTATGAGACGCTGATGACAGCGCCGCGGGCGGACCTCGGGGATTCGATTCAGAAGGCATTCCGCAATGTGGATGATATTCTGACGGATCTGGGGCTTGAGACTTCGGAGGCGAACCGCCGCGCGGTCAGGATTCTCGGATATAATCAGATAGAGATTACACCGGAGTCCGTTGCGGAGATGAAGGGCGTGGACGAGGAGGTACAGCGTGCGTTCCACAATATGACGCCGGCCATGGTGGTGGAGATGATCCGCCGCGGGGTCAATCCGCTGGATATGAATTTTGCCGGATTAAATGAGACGGCGGAGAAGATCGGAAAAGAATTAAATGCCGGGAAGGAAGATTACCGCGGGTTTGCGGAATTCCTCTGGAAGCTGGAACAGCACGACGCGATCACAAAAGAGGAGAGGGCTTCCTACATCGGTATTTACCGGCTGATCCATCAGGTGGAGAGCTCGGACGGCGCTGTGATCGGTGCGCTGGTCAATCAGGGCGTGGATGTCACGATGCGGAATTTAATGATGGCGGTGCGTACCGGACACCAGGCCGGGAACATGGATGTCAGCGTGGACGAATCCTTTGGAGAGAGGGAAGGCGCCGGCATTTCGAATTCGATTACCGGCCAGATCGAGACAGCCTACCAGCACAACTGTATGAAGGATGCCGCAGATGCGCTCACACCGGACCGGCTTGCCGCGGTGATGCAGCAGGAGGACTGGGAAAATATGACGCCGGAGCAGCTCAAAGAGGCGCTTAAGGCGGCGGAGACGGAGGATGACCGGCTGGATATGGCGTACGCCGGTGAGCGTCTGTCGCAGCTTGCCGAAAGCGCGAAGGCCTCCCATGATATTTACGCTGTGCTGGAAAAATACGATATTCCGAATACCATGTCGAATATTCTGGCAATGGAAGAGATGATAAAGAACCGGAACGGCATGTTCCGCAAACTGTTCGGCGAGGGCGGCAGGGAGCCGGGAGAAGAGGTGACGGCCGGCGATCTGGAGAAGATCCGGCAGGAGCTGCTAAAGGAATTCGGGGAGGCGGTCTCCTCACCGAAGGAAATGGCCGAGGCGCAGGAAAAGCTGGGAGAACTGGCGGAAAATGTGATGAAGACCATGATTGAAAGCGATGAGGTCACGAGCATAGACGTCCGCGAGATGAGGATGCTTTCGGCACAGCTGTCGATTCACAGTCTGTTTGCGCGGGAAGAGCAGTACTCCGTACCGGTGCTTGTGGAGGACGGCGTGGTAAATGTGACCTTAAAGATTGTCCGCGGCGTCGATAAAAAGGGAATCGTGGACATCATGATGGAGGACGGCCTGAGAGGAAAGATCGCGGCGACATTCCAGGCGAAGGCGCACGGGGTCAAAGGCTTTGTCGCGGCGGAGCATGCGGATACGAAAGCGCTCTTAGAGGAGAAAACGGGTGCGCTGACGGATGCGCTGGGCGAGGATCTGGATATCAATATCGCGCAGATCGGAGATCTGGATCTGAATCAGTTTTCCTCCGGTGTGTTTGGTGTAAATGCAGGTGCACAGTCAGAGGAAAACGATCAGACCGGGGAGGTATACCAGGCTCAGACGACGCGGCTGTACCACATCGCGGAATGCTTTATCCGGCAGCTTCGGGAAGCGCTATAACAGCCCTTCCTGTTCCAGATATTCCAGAATGCCCATATAGATGGCACGGGATAATTTATTTTGATAATCCGCATCCAGAAGAAGCTCCGCTTCTTCTGGATTGCTCAAAAACCCACATTCTACGATAACTGTAGGTGTGGGTGTTTTTTTCAGAAGATAATAGCTCTCGTTCGCTTTTGCGGTTCTGCGGTTTTCCGGATCAAGGCGTGAAACCAGGTTTTTCTGCAGAATCGTGGCAAGCTCCTCCCCCTTTTTGGACTGGCCATAATAAAATACCTGCGCCCCCCTGATATCCGGCGTGGTGTAACTGTTCTGGTGGATACTGATGGTGAATACAGGTTCTGTTTCCGTGATGAGCTGGCAGCGGTTCTGCATATCGGCAGCCTTCTGATTATTCGCACCGGCGGGCGCAAGGCTGGTATCGGAATCCCTGGTCAGTACGACCCGGATATTTCGCTGCTCGAGCAGGGTTTTCAGCTTTAGCGCAACGGAGAGATTGATGTCCTTTTCCAGGGCGTCATTGACCCCGACTTTTCCGGGATCACTGCCCCCGTGTCCGGCGTCCACCACGATACAGATCTCCGTGTCGTCTGCTTTTTCGCTCAGAACATAGACGGCGCCCTGCCTTGCGAGGACAAAGGCAGCCATGATCATGCAGATGGCCATAGCCAGCTCCACTTTTTTCTTTATCTGACGATGTTTCATAAAAAAACTCCCGGAAATTTGCTCGTATCATCATATTCGCAAATTCCGGGAATTATGAAATCTTTTCATTTCGTCTAATTGATATATTTGATGATCGTATCCCACACGGAGCTGTCCTCGAGCCCGAGCTTCCAGAAAGCGCCGCCGGCCAGCTGACTGCTCTGCAGAACCTTAAGCTTTTCCTCCAGCGAGGTGCTGTCCTCGATCCAGATCCGGTAGGTCGCCCCGTCGTTGACGTATTCCACATAGTACTGACCGGTCTCTTCGTTCCAGACCGGGACGGCTCCGTTGACGGAGATCAGATTCTGTACCTCCTTCATGCCGGCGGAGTAACAGCCCAGCTCATAGGTGATCGTGTCGGCATTTTCGCTTTCCGTGCTGGGCGTCTCACTCCACACCCGGGTGTAAAACGGCATGCCGAGAATCAGCTGGCCGGCGGGAACCTCGCGCAGGGTATTCGTGACGCCCTCCGAGACAAAGCCGATTGAGGCGACGGACCCGGCTTCCTCGGATCCGGAGTAATGCTCGTCGTATGCCATCAGGATAATATAATCCGCAAAAGCCGCCTGCTCGGAGCGGTTATAAAAAGCGGTATAATCGGTGGGCGAGTAGTTGTCCACCGAGAGCACGACGCCATTGTTCGCGCATTTTAAGGACAGCTCCCGGATAAACTGGATGTAGGCGTCCCCCACCACGGGATCCACGGATTCAAAATCGACGTTGATCCCGTCCAGGTTGTACTGGATCGCCGCTGAGATCAGGTTGTTGATCAGGTTCTCCCGGCGCGAGGTATACGTCAGAACCTGCGTGAGATCCGGATTCTCAAGTCCCTGATCCCTGGCGCCGAAGTTGCTGACCAGAGCCCACACTTCAATCCCGTTCTGATGACAGTAATTTACATAATCCGTGCTTGCAAGGGAGCCGATCCCGCCGTTGTTGTCCGTGAGGTAAAACCAGGTGGGAGAGATCACGTTGACCCCCTTGGTATTCTGAAGAACGGAGCTGATATTTCCGTTTGCCGTGGTATTGGTCACCTGATGCCAGGCGAGGCTGATCGGAAAGTCCCTGTGAATATGGGTAAAATTCTCCGGGACAAAATCGCTGGTGTGTGTCTCCACGGTTGCGGCGCCGAGCGCTTTGGACTTTACATAGCCGATGATCCCGTCCGCGGTAGCGACCTTTGTCCAGGTCTCATCGGGAAGAAGCACGGCGAGTGTCGTCCCTTTTTCAAGGTCTGTGAGAATCTCGCTCTTGATTCCGCCGAGCAGGCGGAGTTCTGTCTTCTTTTTCACGGACGCCGCGGAATATTCGCCCCATATAGTTGTGATGACCACCCGGCCGGGATCCTCATATACCTCATAGGAAAGATCGGAATACAGTTTCACGAAATCGATCGCGACGTATGCCTCTGTGGCGTCCAGCTTTAAAATCGGATGATCGAGCGATCGCGTCTCCTTTGTGACGGAGTAGGAGCTGCTCTCCGCTTCCGCTGTGACAAGATCCGTGGCGGTGGTATATAAAAGCTTATTTTCATTGCTGTCAAGATAAAACCGGCTGTTTAACAGATCATGCACGGTCTGAAAGCTCAGATAGACGTTTCCGCCAATCAGCCTGCCCTTCACATCGAGAACTTCATTATTTATAATGATGGCGACTTCTTCTTCGGAGGCGAGTCCGTAGTACTCGGACAGCTCCATTCTTTCTTTAGAAGGCGTATATTTTTCGATAAACTTTCCAAGAAGAATAAATAACAGGACAATGATGATTAAGACAATCGCTGCGAGAACCGGTATCACTTTTTTCTTCATGGCAGAGCCCCTTTCGTTGTTTTCTGCGGTTTACCTGCCTATTGTAGCATACTGGCAGATAAATTCAAAGGTTTTTCGTCAGGATATGACAGAAAGCAAAAGCTGCCATAACAGGCAGCTTTTGTAATCTTTTTATCAAATACAGTTGCAATTGTATATACAGTATGACCGGGCATTGAGGAACTCAGTCATCCTGTTTCCTGGTTACTTTTGTCGCTACAATATGGAATTTCCTCTACCTTATCAAAATGGACCTCTTTTAACACCCCCTCATCAAAAATATAGTCGCGCATGTAAGAGCTTTCTTCCTGCACATAGAGCTGGCTGGTTACATGTTCGGAACTGCTCGGGTAACCTTCCAGCCAGATCGTAATCCCTCTGTTTTCCATGGCGGAAAGCTCAAGATAAAGCTTTCTGATATATTCCTGATTCAATTCTGATAATCCCCCGTAAGTGTTTTTATCCTGCCAAAAGGAATTCGCTTTGGTTACCGTGTCGTGATATATCTGCCTGCCCCATCAGGCGCGCAGCTGCCGGACCGGCGCTGCGAGAAGTTCCTCCAAAAAGAGAAACAGATCCTTTTCGATGCGAAAAGGGTTATTGATGAACGGAACCTGGCACATGGAAATCTGATGAGATCTGGAAAAATCGGAAATGCTTTTTTTATTTCCCGCCTGTACCAGATAGGAAAATCCTTCCCCAAGGTCTGTAAAAGCACGCAGCTTTTGCAAAAAAGCTTCATATTTCCACGCCTTCCATACCGCCAGGCTTCCGATGACCAGTTTGCGGTCGCATCGCAGAAACTCCGGCAGCCCGGCTTCCTCCAGCCTTCCGGAATCCAGAATCAGGCAGTCATATCCGCGGTTTAACAGAATCGGAACCGTGTTTCCCGAAGCCTGCGGATAATAATCGACGCCGTCCAGACAAAAACAGGGAAGATCCGCTGCGAAAGAGGCAGCGCCTGCGGTCTGCCGCCTTAGTAAGGAGCACAGCTGCTCTTCCGACAGAAGCCGTGAAATCTCGTTTTTGGTGTGAAGTTCTATGTATGCGACCCTTCTGCGCTGCTTCGAGCAGCAGTAACTGCCGAGCGCGAGCGCAAGATGCGTGACGCCGACGCCGGAATCACAGCCCGCAATCCCGATCGTCATGCGTGAATTTGTTCCGTTGCGATCAAAAAAGAAAATGTCAGTCTCCTCCTTTCTTCTGAGTGATGGCCAGGATCAGCCGTAATTTTTCGCCGGTGATCCGGTAAGGATCCGGATCGGCCGGAAAGCAGAAGACGCGTCGCCCAAGATGCCTTGCAAAGATGCGCGCGGCCTTCCGGTTCCCGTGGCTGCAGACAAATACCGTCTGGGGGAGCAGGGCAAGCTGCTTTCCCAGAGAGACGGCATCCGGGATGGCCCAGTCTGCGCCGTTTAATACACATATGACTACATCTGAGGACTCGAGCTCGGCAAAGGGAGCAGGACGGCTGCCATAATCTTTTATGATACAGTGGCCGGACGGAGCGGGAAGCGTAATTCCGTTTCCGTAGACCGGCATCCCTTTAAAATGGCCGTAGTAGAACACGCCGTCCTGCTCTTTTAACGAACGGTTGATCTGTGCGGCAGCGCCGAGTGTGTCTGTCCCGTCACAGGGCATGTAGAGAGAAGAAATCCCCTTTTTATTCAGCCCGCCTGTAACCGTGACGGCAAGATGTGTGGCTCCGGCTCCGGGACTGCTCCCGATTACGGCGATGGACCGGATGAGATGCGAAGAAGCTCTGCCTGACTGATGTTGTACATCAAGCAGCGCGGCTTTTACGTCGGCAGCCGTCCCATAACGCAGAGACGGGTCGTCGCAGGAAGCGCGTGCGATGATGCGTGAAAACCGGTCCGGACAGGCGGGTTCGGCAGAAGCTGCCAGAAACTCCAGTACTCTGCCCAGCCCGTAAATGTCGGCGGAGGGGCCGACCGGCAGCCCTGCTAAGGCTTCCGGGGCCGCGAATCCGTCGGTTCCATATTTTTGGAAATGATTACCAGGTCCGGTAAAAAAAGAAGCGATTCCAAAGTCGATTAATTTTACCTGATTTCCACATAATATAATGTGTTCCGGCTTTAGATCCTGATACAGGATCGGATAAGGCGTCAGATGATGCAGGTAATCCAGAATATCGCACAGCTGGAGACTTATTTTATATACCAGATCCAGTGAAATGGTGTTCTGATGGGACACAAATGTGTCCAGTGATTCGCCCTGAATGTATTCTTCTATCATATAGATATAATCGGCGTCCTCGTCGATATCATATATGAGGGGGATTCCTGGATGGTTCAGATTCATGAGAAGCAGAGCTTCCGCAGGGAAGTCAGCCTTCAGGGAGAAAGAAGCTGTCAGCGCGGCGTCTTTGGGGATACGCTTGATGGCACGACAGATCTTCATTTTCAGATGTTCGGCAAGGTATACGGTGCTAAAGCTGCCGGAACCGAGTGTGGATAATACCCGGTATTTGCCGAACAGGATAAATTCTTCTATGCAATATCCGCTCCTTTCATAGCGTGGCAGATTCGCATCTCATGCATATGTTTATATCATGAACTGTGTAGTTTTGCAACAGTTTAAAAAAATTTTGTGCATCTTTCACAAAATTTGGGTATAATCAGGGAGTAGTAATTTAGCTTGCAATTTTTTTTTGAAAAGGTATACTTTACATCAATATTGCATTTGATTATAATAGATGTACGGTTTACAAGGTTTTCCGGATAAAGGAAGTGATGATATGAAAATTGAAAAAGTAAATGAGAATCAGATTCGCTGCACCTTAACGAGAGAGGATCTGGCCGAGCGTCAGCTAAAGCTCAGTGAGCTTGCGTATGGCACAGAGAAAGCAAAGCTTTTATTCCGCGATATGATGCAGCAGGCGTCGTACGAGTTTGGTTTTGAAGCAGATGATATTCCACTGATGATAGAGGCAATTCCGTTGTCTATGGACACGATCATTCTGGTTATTACAAAAGTAGAATATCCAGAAGAGCTTGATACACGTTTTTCAAAGTTTTCGGAACCGGACCCGGAGGATGTATACGACGATGCGCTCCTGGGAGGCGGCGCGCCGGTCGTGGCGGAGGGAGCAGACGATATTCTCGGACTGTTTAAGAGGATCCAGGAGGAGCGCAGAAGAGAGGCCGGTGGAGATCAGGGTGATGGCCGTACAGAGAGAGAGGATACGGCGCAGAGCGAGCTGGTGGAGATCACGAAGTTATTTGTCTTTCGCGATCTGTCCGAGGTGACCAGACTCGCGCATATTTTAAGCGGGTTATATACCGGTGTCAATGACCTTTACAAAAGCGGGACGTCACACCGTTATTTTCTCCTGGTGAGGAAAAGCGGGCAGACGCCGGAGCAGTTTAACCGTGTCTGCAATATTCTTTCGGAGTACGCCGTGCAGCAGGCGTTTACCCCTGCGATGGGAGCGTACCTGGAGGAGCATTATCAGGCGCTGATGAAAGGGAACGCGCTTCAGACGCTTGCGCAGCTTTAGGAACAGACGCTGTCGCGTTTTGCGGACCAGCTTATTGTAAAAAAGGAACCCGGGATCTGTCATCCGGGTTCCTTTTCTGACTGCCTTATTAAGCGAGATCCTTCGCAAGGAAATCGTTGATCTGTGCAACGAGCGCATCGGGCTCTATGCCGTGTACCATGGCTGCTTCCTCGATGGTCTCCATCTGGGAAGACGGGCAGCCGAGGCAGTGCATACCGATATTTAAAAGAACCGGTGCGATATTTTCATCAATCTGAAGTAATTCACCAATCATGGTCGATCTGGTAACCTGTGCCATTTCTCTGTTCCTCCTTTCCTTTCGTTCGCAGTAACTGAAATGCGCCGCCTGCCGGTATATCGTGATAACAGGACAGGCAGTGTGATCATTATAATACGAAACCGCGTGGAATGCAAATAATTTCGGCCGCTCCCCTTTAGTGAAAGAAAAAGAGCTCCGATATATAAAACAGTATAAGACAAAGGAGATGGATGCATGAAGATTAATTATAATGCTTCGGCGGCAGTTGCAAATAAACGATTACTGGGAATTGAGGACCGGATGGGACGTTCGATGGAGCGGCTTTCCACAGGACTCAAGATCAACCGTTCCAAGGATAATCCGGCCGGTATGGCGATTTCCGCAAAGATGCAGGCGCAGATCGACGGCTTAAACCGTGCATCCCAGAATGCATCGGACGGAATTTCCGTGATCGGGATTGCGGACGGCGCGTTAAATGAGGTTGCGAGTATCTTACAGCGCATGAGAGAGCTTTCCGTGCAGGCGGCAAACGATGCGACGATGTCGCCGGAGGACCGTCGGGCGGTTCAGGATGAGATCGATTCGCTAAAGGACGAGGTGAACCGGATCTCCAGGGATACGGAGTACAACAGCAAGCCGCTGCTTGACGGTTCGCTTGACCGGCTGATCTGCACAAAGCATGCCGGCAGGGTTCAGACTTCGGACACCGTGCAGTCAGGAATTTATGAGTTTACAGTTGACGTTGCGGCGAAGCAGGCGGAGCTGAATATCACAGGGGCGGATTTTAACGATAACAGCAATGTGGTAGGTGAGAGCGGCTCGCTCAATATTAACGGCGGTATCGCGTCGATCGAGGCGACGGACACCTATGCGGAGGCATATGAGAAGATCCGTAAGGCCGCTGAGCTCGGAGGCGTGGAAGTGTCGAGGGATGCAGCGGGCGCGATAAACTTTAAGACGGAGCGCTACGGGGAGGATGTCACCCTTACGATTTCCACCGGAAACCAGGCGCTTGCCACGGCGCTCGGGATCAGCACGGTTCAGGATCCGCAGAATGAGAAGAGCTTTGTACACGGGACGATCGATGCGACCGGGAAGACGGTGCAGGTTCCGGCGGGCGCGGATATGGAGTACACGCTGAATACGACTCCCGATCCGACGAATCCGGACAAGGTGGCGTTTTCCACATCGGCGACGGTCTTAACGGACGGCAATAAAGTAGAGATCACGGATTTAAACGGCGTGAAGTTTACCTTCCTCGCGGAAGCGGGATATGATGCGACGCACCCGGACGGCGGACTGATTGAGTTTGAAGTGACGAAGCTCGGTGCGATGACGCTTCACATCGGCGCCAATATGGATCAGAATATGGAGATCCGCATTCCGGAGGTCTCCAGCGACAGCCTGTTTATCGACGATCTTGACGTCGTTGTCACCGGCGGCGCAGATCGCGCGCTTAACAGTCTGGATGCCGCGATTTCACAGGTGAGTTCGGTCCGTTCCATGCTTGGAGCGTATGAGAACCGGCTGGATTACTCGGTGGCAAGCCTTGACACCTTTGAAGAGAATATGACGCGGGCGATTTCACGTCTGACGGACGCGGATATGGCGGAGGAGATGACGGAGTACACGCATCAGAACATTTTAAATCAGGCGGCGATTTCCGTGCTGACGCAGGCGAACGATATGCCGCAGCAGGTACTTCAGATTCTGCAGTAACGGGGGTATGTGTTGAAAAAAGAACAGATACTGGAATTCACCAGGAGGATCAGCCAGGCGAACCGGAGCGGGCTGGTCGTGGTGATATATGATATCTTTTTTGCCTATCTTGCGGAGGCGGGAGAGGCGGCGGAGCGGAAGGATCAGGAGGCTTATAAGGATGCGCTGCGCGGCGGACAGCGCGCGGTGGGGGAACTGATGCAGTCGCTTGATTTTTCCTATGAGCTGGCGGTGGAGCTTTACCGGATTTACGTTTACTGCCGTGATCTGCTCGCGGGCGCGATCTATAAGCAGGACATTGCAGACGCCCGGACGGCGGAGCGCCTGATGAGGCGGCTTTATGACGGGTTTGTTCAGGCGGCGGCGCAGGATATGTCGGCTCCGCTGATGAAAAATACCCAGCAGGTGTATGCCGGGTATACATATGGTCGTGATGATCTGGTGGAGACATTTGATAAACCGGATCGTTCCAGGGGATTCTTTGCATAAGAATCCCCTTTTTTAGGTATTTATCCGTTACACTGCATGGTTTTGTCCAGTTCATACTGCTTGATGCTGGACAGCAGGAATTTGTAGCGCATCTGCACGGAATTCAGTTCATAGATGTAGCAGTCAATCAGATCCGGATCAGTCACATTTTCTAAGTTGTGATAGGCATCCTGCAGGTCCTGGGCGGTCCGGTGCAGGTTATCCTTAAGTAAAGTGTAATGATCATCATTCGTTTTTTCACTTTGAAAAAAACGCAGCATAGTTCCCCCCGATCTTTGGGTTCTGCCCGCAAACAGGCAGAGATTGTTTACTATATCTATATTCGCAGTATCGGCAAATAAATCCTGATCTATACAAAAAACGGAAAAATTATGAAAAAATTGAAAATGTTAGCACTGCCCGGACATAAAACAGGACAGGGTCACATAAATATGTAAAAAGAAACGCCCCGAGCGGGGATCCAGACAGGGGGATGTATGACTGATATCATGTCTTATGGCGTGCTGGCCGGAATCTGCGGGCTTGTTCTGCTGATCGGCGTTTTAAAAAGCAGGGCGGAATTTGTCTTAAACTTTCTTGTCAGAATGGTTCTGGGTGCGATCTGCATTGTTTTTCTGAATGATTTTTTTGAAACACAGGGGATTGACCTGACGGTCGGCTTGAATCCGGTCAGTCTTTTGACAAGCGGAACCCTTGGATTTAGCGGGATTGCGCTCCTGTATGGGATTCTGGCATGCAGATTTTTGTGAAAATCTGACAAACGTAGAAAATTTTTGCAAAAAGGCTGGACAAAGTGAAAACAGGTTGCTATAATCCGTGTTACAAACAAACGAAAGAGGTGATGTGTTGGGAGAGTGATGATACTGACATTGCTGCTTCACCTGGTGGCGGCAGTAGTGGCAGATTTCCGGAGGATGAAGATCAGTAACCGGCTGATCGCTTCGGGACTTATTTGGGGATTTGTACTCCGGTTCGTGGGGGAAGGGAGTACAGGTATTGTTCATTTCCTGGTGAACATTTCTATTCCGGTTATCTTATTGTTTCTGTTATTTCAACTGCGTGCACTTGGCGCAGGAGATATCAAACTGTTTTCCGTAGTTGGTGGATTTGTGGCGACAGACCAGCTGTTTCTGGTGATCGCGGCGGCGTTTCTGGCCGGCGGGGTGATCGGGGCGGTAAAGCTGCTGTATCTGAAGGCCGTCACCGGCAGATTCGGAACAGGAAAAACTCTGATACATTTTTCATTTGCGATACTGATTGGATATTGCATTGTAGTCTGGGGGTGTGTGATTGAATAAAATTACAATTGCAGTTTGTGATTCGGACGAGGAATACCGGAAACGGTTTGTCTCGTATCTGGCGGAGCGTAAAGCGGGAGAGCTTCTGGTTCACGCGTTTTCGGCTCCGGAAGCATTTCTTGATGTGGCGGAAAACAACCGGTTTGACGCGGTGATTATCGGAAGCGGATTTTCGGGGGCAAAGGAGCAGGTGAGGAATTGGGGGATTCCGCTGCTTCTGCTCTCGGAAACAGCGTGCCGGGATACCGCAGAAGAGGCCGGACGGACACCGGAGAGAAAGGAGGGACGAAACCCGCCGGGGACCGGGACGAAGACGACGCCGGATGTGGCGGAAGTCAGATACATATTCCGCTATCAGCCGATGGACGTCATATGGCGGGAGATCTGGACCACGGCAAAGGGAAGCTGCGGGTCAGAAGAAGGACCGGCCAAAGGGACGGCCGGTATCGAGGTAATCGGCGTATATTCACCGATGCGTCATGAGATGCAGATGCCGTTTTCCGTCGTATTATCCGAACAGCTGGCGGAAAGAGGGAAGGTTCTCTATGTTAACCTGATCGGCAATGCCGGATTTATGGAGCTGTTTGACCTGGGAGGAGAGCACGATCTGGGGGATCTGGTGCTCGGCCTGCGGAACAGAAGGGCCGATGCGGGAATGGCTTCAAAATGTATGTACGAGCTGTCGCATCTTTACTATATTCCGCCGTTTGGGAACCCGGAAAATCTGCACGATTTTCTGCTGGATGACTATATCCGGCTTGTAAAATTTCTGGAGCGGCAGACGGACTTTGATACGGTGATCTTTGATTTCGGAGACGGGCTGGACCAGTTTGCCAGAATGCTCGAGCGCTGTACCAGTATTTACTGCCCGGTAAAGGAGGGTTTTTTCTTTGACTGTCAGATGAACCATTTTTCGGCGTATCTGGAGAAGGAATCGGCGCAGGTGCGCTGGGAGCAGCTGAACCGCATCGTACTTCCATATTCTGCGAGGCGCATACACGGAGGCGGAGATGTGCTCTTCCAGCTGTTGTGGAGTGAGTTCGGGGATTATGTGCGGGCCTGCCTGACGGGAGGGAAGGAGTGAGAGCATCAGATGACGACATTCGTAATCTTCGCGCGGAGATTTTAGGGCAGATTGATCTGACGAGAGAACTGGAGGATGAGGAGGTATACCTGCTCGTTGAAGAATACGTGGGGCGGTATTCCAGGGAAAAGCTGCTCACATTAAAGGAGCGCGCAGAGCTGGAGCAGTTTCTGTTTAATTCGCTGCGAAAGCTTGACGTCCTGCAGGAGCTTCTGGAGGATGAGGAGATTACGGAGATTATGGTAAACGGTGTATCGCATATCTTTTATGAAAAGGGCGGGCGTCTGCATGAATATGGCAGAGGATTTTCCTCAAAAGAGAAGTTAAACGACGTGATACAGCAGATAGCCGGGTTTTCAAACAGGATGGTCAATGAATCATCTCCGATCGCAGACGCAAGGCTTGCGGACGGATCCCGTGTGAATATTGTGCTGGAGCCGGTCTCAGTGGACGGATCTGCGATATCCATCCGGAAATTTCCAAAAGAGCCGATCCGGATGGAGGGACTTCTGGAGAGGGGATCCATTACAGAAGAGGCGGCGGAATTTTTAAGGGTTCTTGTGCTGTCGGGGTATAACATTTTTATTTCGGGCGGGACGGGGTCCGGAAAGACGACTTTTTTAAATGCGCTTTCCCAGTATATTCCAGGGGAGGAGCGGATCATCACAATCGAGGATTCTGCGGAGCTTCAGCTTTTGGACAAGCCGAATCTGGTCCGCCTGGAGACGAGGAATGCCAATACCGAAGGCGTGACGCCGATCACGATCCGCGATCTGATCCGCACAGCGCTTCGGATGCGCCCGGAGCGGATCATCGTCGGGGAGTGCAGGGGAGCGGAGGCGCTCGATATGCTTCAGGCGATGAATACCGGTCATGACGGTTCTCTGAGCACAGGGCACGCAAATTCCTGCCGGGATATGCTAAGCCGCCTGGAGACAATGGTCCTGATGGGAATGGAACTGCCGGTGCCGGCGATCCGCAGTCAGATCGCCTCGGGTCTTGACGTCCTGGTGCACCTCGGTCGCCAGAAGGATAAGAGCCGGAAGGTGATATGCATTTCTGAGATTACAGGTATGTCTGACGGGGAAATCGGGCTGCAGGATCTGTTCCGGCTGGAGGGAGAAGAAAAAGGGAATGCGTCCGGCGGCAGGCTGGTGCGCGTCGGCTCTCTGCTTCATACGGAAAAGTGTAAAAGGGCCGGATACATGGCTTTTTAGAGACGGAGAAGATATGGATTACAGAAATTACAGGATGGGGTGGAAGGATATCCTGACCTGCCTTGCAGCGGGGTTTGTGATATCGGGTGTGATCGCGGGGCTGTTTTACCGTTCTGCGTGGGGGATGCTGGTCTGTCCGTTCGTCTGCGTGATCTGTAAAAGACGGTATCAGGCAGGACGGCTTCAGAAAAGGAAGGACCAGCTGCTGCTGGAGTTTAAGGATGCCATGCAGGCGGTATCGTCAGCACTTCTGGCAGGCTATTCGATGGAAAATGCCTGGAAGGAGGCGGAGGGGGAGTTAAAGGAGCTGCATGGGGAGGCGTCTATGATGTACAGAGAGCTGCACCGGATGAACGCTGCGGTGCGGGTGAACGAACCGCTGGAAAAGGTATTGTCTGAATTTGGCAGGAAGAGCGGGTGCGAGGAGATCGAGAGCTTTGCGGAGGTATTCGCATTTGCCAAACGGGGCGGGGGCGACTTTGCGGGCATGATCCGTTCGACTGTGTTAAAACTTGCCGGGCGAATCGAGGTGGAGCGGGAAATCACTACAATACTTGCCGGAAAAAAGCTGGAGGGACGGGTGATGAATGTGATGCCGGTACTGATTCTCGCGTACCTGACCGTGACATCCGGGGGATTTCTGGATCCGTTATACGGAAATCTGGCGGGCGTGCTGGTCATGACGGCAGCACTGGCGGTTTATGCGGCGGCGATGGTGCTCTCGGAGCACATCATGAATATTCAGGTGTAAAAGAGGGGCGGGAATGAGATGGTGTTATGCGGGATTTCGTTTGGAATTCTGACCGTTATGTTAATCAGCTGCCAGAAGATTCTGACTGCGGGAGCGCGTAAGATGCTTCTGATCGCTGCGGCAGCCGCGTTTCTGGGCGGGCTGTATGGTCTGACAGCGGGGCGTGAGTCCGTACTTTCAGAGGGGGAGCTGCTCAGGAGAAGGGCATACGGAGAAGGAAGCTATGAGCAGGAGCTTCTGCTTGAGGCTGCGGGCGGAAAGGAACAGAGATATTCTGTCACGGTGCCGGAACAGAGACTGACCGGCGGGCAGGAGGAGCTGTGCCTGCTGGCAGCCGCGGAGGAGCTGGAGAAGGAGTTTCCGGGGGAAAATGAGTCGGTAAACTGTATCAGGGAGAAGGTCGTGATCCGCGACAGCTATCAGAGCGGGCAGGTGGAGGCGGAGTGGAGCTTTGACCCGTACCGGATTGTGGATGTGCATGGAACGGTCGTGGAGGAGGAGCTCGGTCAGAATAGGACAGAGGAGAGCGATTACAGTGGGGAAAAGGGAGAGACAGCGCAAGGGGAGTTAGTCAGGGCGAAGGTAGTGTTAAGCTGCGGGGAGTCGCAGATGACAAAGGAGTTTTACTTTCGGGTATTTCCTGCGCTGCTGGGGGAGGAGGAGATGTTTCTGCGGCAGCTCTCAGAGCAGTTAGAGCTTGCGGGGGAGGAACGCGGGACGGATATGCTGCCTCTGCCAGAAACCGTGGGGGATCAGCCGGTAAGCTGGCGGCTGCCCGCAGATCACACGCCGGAGAAAATCCTGCTGGCGGGCCTGGCGGCAGCGGTGTGCGTTCCGCTGCTGGAACGCAGCAGGAGACAGGAGGCGAAAAAGAAGCGGATGCGTCTGCTGGAGCTCGAATACCCGGATATGGTCAGCCGGATGGCTCTGCTGCTCGGCGCAGGAATGACGCTGCAGGGAGCGTGGAAAAAGATTGCGGAGACATATGAAGAAAAAAGGGATCAGAAGCTTCTGGCAGAAAAACCGGTGTTTGAGGAGATGCTGATCACCTGCAGGGAGATGGAGAGCGGAATGGGGGAACAGAGGGCCTATGAACGGTTCGGGGAACGGTGCGGGCCGGCCGGATACCGGAGGTTTGGCAATATGCTGGCGCAGAACCTGAAAAAGGGTAGCCGCGGGCTGGTGGCGCTTCTGGAGCAGGAGGCGGGGAACGCGTTCGAGGAGCGCAAAAGCGCTGCAAAAAGATACGGGGAGGAGGCAGGAACCAAATTGCTGATTCCGATGGTGATGATGCTGGGGATCGTGATGGTAATCCTGCTGGTGCCGGCAATCTTTACGTTTCAGATTTAAATCACAGACAATGGAAAAGAAATGGAGGAAGAAAAGATGAGAGGAATCAGAGAATTTATCCGTGAGGAAGACGGAGTCGGAGTGGTGGAATTAATATTGATACTTGTAGTTCTGATTGGGCTGGTGCTGATTTTTAAGGATCAGATCACCGGGCTTGTAAACGATATTTTTGACACGATCACCAAAAGCGCGGGCAAGGTATAGGATGAGAGTGCGTGCGAGTATCACGGTATATTCTGCGCTGGCGTTCTGGCTGATCACGTCGTTTCTGTTTGCGCTGCTGGAAGCAGGACGTGTGTACTGTCTGAATGCATTTACGGATATGAGCGCATCGACTGCGCTGGAATCCGTGTGCGCGGAATATCAGCCGGGGTTGTGGGAGGAGTATCATCTGCTGGGACTGGACGGCGCATATGGCGGATCGGAATTTTCTATTGATTATGTGACGGCGGTTTTCAGAGAGCGGATGAATAAAAATTTAAACGGGGAGCACGCGGGGGGCGGGTTAAACGGCCTGTCTTTGTCCTCGGTCTCCCCGGCCGGATACCGGCTGCTCACGGACTCGGACGGAGCGGTGTTTCTGACATGTATTTCCGATTATATGAAGTCAAATCTGCCCATGGAAGCGGCGCAGGCGCTTTATGAGAATTACACGGGAAATGCCGCACTCGAGGAAGAGGGAAAGCTTGAAGGCAGTGTGGAAGACGCTCAAAACGCGCTTGACGAGGCGAAGCGCCTGCAGGAGGCCGCGGCGGAGGGAGCAGAACAGGCGGTCCCGGGAGAGAGCGGGACTGACAGCGATGCAAATGCAGCCCAAACGGCGGACCGGACAGGCGATGCGGGAGCGGAAAATCCGGGGACCGCGCAGCTGCAAAGCGCCGCCGGGGCGGCAGAGCCTGTGGAAAATCCCCTGGAGACAGCGCTTGCGTGGAAGAGGAATACCTTCGCCGGACTGGTGCTGGAGGATGTGTCGTCACTCTCCACAAAGAGCATCCGGTCGGAAGATTCGGTCGGCACAAGAAACTGCCAGAGAGGAACCATACAGGGGCAGCCAGAGGTGAGCTGGTACGATAAAATACTGGCGCTGGAGTATGCCGGGATATATTTTGCCGATTATCAGACGCCGGCCACGGAGCATGCACTTTCCTATGAACTGGAATATTTACTTTGCGGGAAACAGTCGGATCGGGAAAACCTGGAGGGGGCGTTACAGCGCCTGCTGCTCTTTCGGGAAGCGGCGAATGTCACGCATATCCTTAGCGACAGCGGGAAATGGAACGAGACGCTCGCGGTGGCGAATGCGCTTGCGGGTTTTACCGGTAATCCGGGGATCATCCAGCTGGTCCAGATCGGCGTGATCGCCGCGTGGGCTTACGTGGAGAGTATTCTGGATATCCGGGCGCTGCTCGCCGGCGATAAGATCGCGCTCGTAAAACGCGGGGAGCAGTGGACGAGCAGCCTTGGAAATCTGTCCGGTGTATTCGGAAAAGAGCACAGGGCAAAGGATTGCGGGGACGGGCTCTCCTATCAGGGCTATCTGAAGGGATTCCTGTTTCTGCTGGATGAGCGCAGGCTGTCCGTGCGCATGATGGATCTGATCGAAAAGAATCTGCGGCTTGCCCCCGCGAGCCGGAATTTCCGGGCCGACCATATCGTCTGCGAGGTTTCTTATGATATGGAAGTATCTGCGGATCCTCTTTTCTGGAGATTTGTAAGCGTTGTGGCCCCGGCAATGAATGAACATGGTTTTTCCTGTAGCAAACAGTTTTCCTATTACAGATAAGGCAGGTGTATCGCGGTGTCCCTTTATTCTTTCACATATTTCACACAAAACAGAACAGACAGAAAGGAAGAATCTCTCCCGACAGAACGGACGGCTGCTCACAGGAATCAGTGTCACATACATTATTCTCACAGAGGGACACCGCGATGCGCCCGCCTGTCGGCGTCGTTTACGCTGGAGGCGGCAGTGATTCTGCCGCTTGTGACCTGCTTCTTCGTCAGTATTCTGTTCTTTTTCCGGATTTTACAGACAGAGCTTCAGGTGCAGAAAGCGCTGGACGATACGGGCCGTCAGCTCGCCGTATATCTGGCAGGAGAGAAGGGAGGCACTGCGGCGGAATTTGCAGCGGCGGAAGCATTGTTTTTAAAAGAGATGGCGGACAGGGAAGGGGCGGACCGCTGCATCAGAGGGGGGAAGATGGGGGTGACGCTGTTTTCATCGGAATTTTCAGAGCATGAGATCGCACTGAGCGCTTCCTATCAGATCCGCCTTCCGATCCGGCTGTTCTGGACGCTGGACATTCCGGTGGAGCAGAGCGTCTGCTGTAGAAAATGGACCGGGTGGCACGCCGCGGGAGAGGCGGGTGAAGCGGATGAATGGGTCTATATTACGGAAATGGGAAATGTGTATCATCTGTCAAATGCGTGTACGCACCTGACGCTGTCGATTCGTTCTGTCGCGTATGAACAGGTCGGGGAGCTGCGAAATGAAAACGGAGGAAAATACCGCCGCTGTGCAGTGTGCGGAGGAGAACGGCAAAGCGGAGCACGCGTTTATATCACAAATCAGGGAGACCGCTATCACACGGATCTGAACTGTACGGGCATTAAGCGCACCGTTTTTCTGATCCGGCGCTCGGAGGCGGGGAACCGCAGCTGCTGCAGCAGGTGTATGGGACAGTGACAGAAGGAGGGCTGATATGTACGGAAAGCTGTTGTTCCTCGGAATTGCTTCGCTTATGGCATATGCGGACTGGAAAGAACAGAAGATATCTTTGGTTATGCTGCTTTCTGGCGGAGCGGCAGGGATTCTGGTTCAGCTGGCATTCAGAGAGCAGACGGCTGCGGAAGTGATCTGCGGGGCGGGGATCGGAGGGCTGGTACTGATGCTGGCGCTGGTTTCCAGGGAGGCTGTCGGAGCCGGGGACGGTATGATACTGATCGTGGCGGGGATTATTCTGGGATTCTGGGGAGTGCTGGAGCTTCTGATGACGGCGCTTCTGCTGACCGGGATCGCTGCGTTGTTTTTACTCGTGGTAAAAAGAAAGGGAAGAGCATACAGGCTGCCATTTGTTCCGTTTCTCCTGGCGGCATATCTGTTGCAGCTGATGTGAGGGAACTATGGATAAACTGAAGGGGAGTATGACAGTGGAAGCCGCTCTGATTCTGCCGCTGACGCTTTTAGTCTTCGGGACGGCGATGAATGCGGGTCTTAAGATGTACCAGGAGTGCCGGGGAACGGCGGAGGAGGTTCTGGAGGAACGGGAGTGGGATGTCATAAAAAAATTTTATTTGTGGAACGAACTGGGGGAAATGTGGGAAGATGGAGATTAACTATATCAGAAAGCTGACGTCCAGCCATATGATTGTGGAGCAGCGGGCGGACTTAAAGGAATGGGAGGAGCAGATGGCGGCTCACGCGGCCGCGGATCATCTGATGTTCGCGGAGCGGGTCAGAGAGAATGAGAAGACGAATCTGTGGTATGATATCACAGGAAAACAGTCGCTCGATGTCATACTGGAGACAAGAGAACTGAAGTATGATTTTTTGTGTGAACTGCTGTCTGCGTTTTGCAGTGTGGTGGAATCAGTGGAGAATATACTGCTCGTCCCGGACGGCCTTCTGCTCGTTCCGGAATGTATTTTCCGGGACGGCCGGACGCAGAAGCTGTTTTTCTGTTATTATCCGGGAAATGAGCAGCATCTGCCGGAGGCCTTCGCGAGCCTGCTGGAATATCTGCTTGCAAGGTTAGATCATGGAGATGAGCGGGCGGTTACGCTGGCATACGGGATTTATGAACGCTTTGCAAAAGGGGGAGAAGGGCTTGGCGTGATAAAAGAGCTGCTGCGCATGCCCTACGAGCAGGACCAGGCGCCGGAGGAGAGCGGCGAAGGGGGAACGGAGGAAGAAGCAGAAGAGGAGACGGGGGACGGAGAGCAGGTTTACGCAAAGCCTGTGCCGAAGGAGACCGCGGTACCGCTTATCGCGACAAAGCCGGGGAAACGGGAGAGACTGCGTCTGTCGATTCCGTCAATTATCCCGATCCTGGAGAAATACGGAATTTTTAACGGAAGCAGACAGAGCGCCGGGAAACAGAAAAGCATCAGATCGCAGAAAATCAGGCGTACGGAGCGGGAGGAGACATTTGTCTTCGAACCGGAGGAGGAAGAGGAACAGATACAGGCGCGCCCTACGGTCCTGCTTGGCGCGATGGCGCAGAAACCGGAGGGTATTCTGCGCTATGAGGGAAGGGGCGCCTGCGGAGACCTGACGATCTGCGGCGATACCTGCGTGATCGGAAGCGAGCCGGGATGCGACGGCTACATACCGAGCACAACCGTGAGCCGGAAGCATGCGCGGATTACGAAAAAAGAGGGGATTTATTTTATCGAGGATCTGAATTCGTCAAACGGGACAAGCGTGGGAGGTGAACTGCTGAATTATAAGACGAAGGTGAGTCTGCAGAAAAACGAGGTGATTGTATTTGCGGATGAAAAATTCCGCTTTGTATGAGGATCCGCTTTGACCGGGATCCGTCTTGCATTTTCCGGGTATCCTGTCTATAATGATGACCATGGATCAATAGGGGGATGAGCGGAATATGAAGCAGACAAAGCTGAAAGACGTCTTTCAAAGAGAAGGATATCGCTTTTGTGAGGGCAGACCGGTATCGCCCGGCGTATATTATAAATATTACAAAGAAGGATTTCATGTCGTGCTGACGTATGATCTGGAGGAGAATGCCAGGATCGGTGACGGGGCGTACCGGGAGATGGAGACAAAGATACTGGGGAGCTTTTACCATCCGGCGGAGTTCCTTTCGGATTTTCCCGACGGGTTTCCGGTCTATCATGTGGAGCTGCTCATCCTGCTGGTGGGAGGGGAGGAGCAGTATGTCCGGGAGATCTGCGCAAAGTGCCGGAACGTGTGGGCATACCGGCGTCAGACGGGACAGCTGCTGATCTATGAAAATCAGCCGGGAGATTTTTTTGGGCTGCGGCGTGCGATCGAGACGGCGCAGCCGGAACAAAAAAGGACATATGCGGATATTCCATATATTACGGTGGGAATGATTCTGCTTAACGTGCTGGTATATCTGATTATGGAGATAGCCGGAACCACACAGGATGCCGCGTTTGTGATCCGGCATGGCGGGCTGTATCCGCCTTATGTCATGGAAAGAGGGGAGTGGTGGCGGATTTTTACAGCGGGCTTCATCCATTTTGGCGCGGCGCACCTGGTAAACAATATGTTTATCTTATATTGTATGGGAGAGAGGCTGGAGCGCGCGGTCGGACATATCCGGCTGGCTCTGATCTATATGGCGTCTCTTTTGGGAGGCAATCTGCTGTCATACGCTATGGCCTGCAGGGAAGCCGCTGCATTTCATGCGGAATACGCGGTATCGGCCGGAGCGTCGGGAGCGGTCTTTGGCGTGATCGGGGGCCTGCTCTGGGTGGTCCTGCTTCACAGAGGGCATCTGGAAGGGATACGGGCAAAGAGAATAATTTTTATGATTCTGCTCATGATTTATTATGGGTTTACGTCAGGGGGAATTGACAACTGGGGACACATCGGCGGTGTGGTTACCGGATTTTTCGCCGCGATTGTTTTTTATCACAGAAACAGCCAAACATGTTGATTTTGGGACGGAAAATTTATATACTGAGTAGAGCGCTTCAAAATAACAGAACGGCGCAATCGAAACGGAGGCTGTGAATGAAAGTAAATATTTATTATGGCGGAAGAGGTCTGCTGGATGATCCTACTTTATATGTGCTGAATAAAATGGAGGAGGTTCTGCGTGAGCTGCGCGTCACGGTAGAGCGAATCAATATTTTTGAGCACAAAAATGAGATCGCCACGCTTCCACAGACGATGAAGGATGCGGACGGCATCATACTTGCCACAACTGTAGAATGGCTCGGGATCGGCGGTTATATGAATCAGTTTCTGGACGCCTGCTGGCTGTATGGGGACAAGGAAAAGATTCAGACAACCTATATGCAGCCGATTGTGATGTCCACGACCTACGGCGAGCGGGAGGGTGAAATGACGCTGGCGAATGCGTGGGAGATTCTGGGCGGACTGCCCTGCCCCGGGATCTGCGGGTATGTCGAGGATCTTGTCAGCTTTGAGATGAATAAAGATTATACGGTGATTATTGAGAAAAAGGCGGAGAATCTGTACCGGACGATCTCACAGAAGATGAAGAGCCTGCCGAACAGCAACCTTGCGGTAAAGCAGAGCGTTCTGCGCACGCCTCAGATGGAGCTTACCCCGCAGGAGAGCGAGCAGCTGTCCAAATATGTATCGGATGACAGCTATGTGAAAAAGCAGAAGGAGGATATTCAGGAGCTGGCGTCCATGTTTAAGGACATGCTTGGAAAAGCGGGACAGGACGAGGATACCGCGTACATCAAACAGCTCCGCGACAGTTTTAAACCGCAGCAGGATTTCCATGCGCGCTACCTGTTTCTTCTGGCGGAGAAGAAAAAGCCGCTGTTTGTGGAGGTGAATCAGGATGAGCTGACGATTCATTACGGGCAGGAGGAGAACATTGATATCTATGCAAAGCTGTCACCCGAGGTGATGGAGGGGATCATCGCCGGAAGGATGACCTTCCAGAGAGCCTTTATGACAGGCGAGATGACAGCTAAGGGCAATTTCAAGATTCTCCGCATGCTGGATACGCTGTTTAACTTTGCGTGAGCGGAAATGACAGCGTAAAGGTACAGCCGTCACCGGGGCGCGAGCTGCATTCGAGCGTCCCGTGATGAGCCTCCGCAATCTCTTTTGTGATCACAAGCCCAAGCCCGCTTCCGCCGGTCTTTGAGGTGATAAAGGGCTGGAAGATATGGTCGGCAAACGCGGGATCGAGCCCGCCACCGTGATCCGTGACGGCAATGCGCAGAAAACCGTCGCTGCAGGATATGGTGACGACGACGCTGCCGGAGTTGTTCATCGCTTCGTAAGCGTTTTTGATGAGATTGATGACCGCCTGTTTCACCAGCTGCGGATCCAGCTCGATTAAAGGCAGACTCTCCTCAAAAACCATGTTGAAGTGAAAGCTGCTCCAGGAAAATGCACGGATGGAGGAGGCGATCTGATGCATAAACGCATAGATATTAACCTGCATAACGTTTAAATGACCGCATAAACGTGCAGAGGAAAGCTGGGTGACCATATTTTTCAGGAAGCTGATTTCGGACATAGCCTCGTTCCAGTATTCAAACTGGTTCACTTCCGGATGCTTTTTTGCCACGAGCTGAAGAGAACCGCCGATCAGAGTGATCGAGTTCTTGATCTCGTGGAAAATATTGAGATAATCTTCGTTATTTAACAATGTAACCCCCGCCTAAACATAAAACCGTTGACATGAATCGGACAAAAATAGTTTAGCATTAATAAAAACTAAGTTCAACAATAACAGTACAACAAAATTCGACATGCGTAACCAGCGGAAAGGAGAATTTATGAGAGATAAGGATTGTATATTTTGTAAAATTTCGGCGGGAGAGATTCCTTCCAACACGATTTATGAGGACGAAGAGTTCCGGGTGATCCTCGATCTGGCCCCGGCGTCAAAGGGGCATGCACTCATTATTCCAAAGGAGCACGCTGCGGATATCTATGAGATCGAAGAAGAGCTTGCAGGCCGGGCGATGAAGCTGGCGAAGCGCATGGCAGTTCACATGACAGAGGTGCTGGGCTGCGAAGGCTTCAACATTCTTCAGAACAATCACGAGGTGGCCGGACAGACGGTATTTCACTTCCATATGCATCTGATTCCGAGATACCGGAATGCGAAGAATGAGGATATTCTCGTGTGGAACCATGAAACATTTTCGCCGGAGGAGATGGAACAGATCCGTGACGCGTTAAAGCAGGACTGATAAAAACAGGGCCGCCGCATCGTTGCGCTATGCGTGGATGCCGGCGGCCGGGCCTGTATTTCACATATGACATTTACGAGACGTCTGTAATCAGACGGATGATGGTGTCGATCGAATTCTGGGTGTGGCTCTGCGCCATTGCCTTGATGTAGGAGTCTCTTTTTTTGGTGACATGCCAGATTGCCTCCAAAAGCGTGGTGTTTGTGAGATCCTCTTCTTCAAGGACATAGCTGAAGCCCTGGGAACGGAACGAATTCGCATTTAATATCTGGTCTCCGCGGCTCGCCTGGGCGGAGAGCGGGATCAGAATATTCGGTTTGTGCAGCGCTAACAGCTCACAGATGGCGTTTGCGCCCGCACGGGAGATGACGAGATCCGCCAGCGCGAACAGATCCGCCAGCTCCTGATTCGCATACTCAAACTGTACATATCCTGCGGTCTGACTGAGCGAATCATCCAGATTGCCTTTCCCGCACAGATGTATGATGTTGTATTTTTTGACCAGCTCCGGAAGCAGATTGCGGATGGCCGTATTGATGGCGCGGGAACCGCTGCTTCCGCCGACAATCAGAATGGCCGGTCTGGACGGGTCGCTGAATTTACAGAGTGACAGCCCCTTTTCCCGCGTCCCGGATAAGAGCTCTTTGCGGATCGGCGATCCGGTCAGAACAGATTTATCTTTGGGCAGATAATTCAGTGTCTCCGGGAAATTACAGCAGACCTTTGTGGCATAGCGGATGGCAATGCGGTTTGCGAGACCGGGAGTCAGATCCGATTCGTGTATAATAGCCGGGATATGGCAGCGTTTTGCGGCCAGAACAACCGGAACGGACACAAATCCGCCTTTTGAGAATACGACATCGGGCTGAAGCTTTCGGAGCAGTTTGACGGACTGCCGGTAGCCTTTTAATACCTTAAAGGGATCCGAAAAATTTTTGGGATCAAAATATCGTCTGAGCTTTCCGGAAGAAATTCCGTAATAGGGAATATTCTGCTCTTCGATCAGGCGTTTTTCAATTCCTTCGTAGGAACCGATATAAGAAATTTCATAACCTTTTTTCTGCAAAGCGGGCATCAGCGCAATATTTGGCGTTACATGGCCTGCCGTGCCTCCCCCGGTCATTACGATTTTTTTCATAGATTTTAATCCCTTTCCTGTATTCTACTTCACTATTTATAATACCCTTATGCTCAAAAGTCAAGAAAAGACTTATAAAATTAAGAAGCTGCGGGAAGGCGGAGGAGAGAGCGGGAAAAAGCAAAAAATGTCGATTTCTGGCGGGATGGGAAGGAAGATGTCAAAACTTGCGGCGAAATCTTTGGCCGGGACTCTTTTCAAAAAGTGGATTCATTTTTATAATAGAAGAGGAATCAAAAACCGGACAGGCATGTGCCGGAAAACAGAAAAGAGAGGTAATATGGATGGAGCAGATGCTGATTTTTCTGACGGAGTATGCAAATGAGATCACGGCAGCGGCGTTTTCAGCAGTGATTCTCCTTTTGCTCGTCGTATTACATAGGATAAAACGGATCGGGATACAGATCGAAAGCCTGGCGGCGCGCATGCGGCAGCCGGAGAAAGAGCATGAGGCCAAAGCTGTTCTGGAGGAAAGCGTACAGAACGCGGAGGCGGTGAACCGGTCGGCGGAGGAGAAGGCGGACACGCCGGAGGAACTGCTCGATGCGGTGCTCGGAGAGGTATTTTCATAGGAAAAGCCCGGATTTACATTGCAGAAACCGCTTGCGGGAAGTGTGCATGTCTGATAAAATAATGCTCGAAGGATATCGTATAATGTATGGTTTCAGAAGGGACAAAGGAGAGGAGAGCAATGGGAAACGTATCATTTGATTATTCAAAGGCGGCAGGCTTTATCAGTGAGGAAGAGATTGCTTATATGAGTAAGCTTGTCATGGACGCGAAAGCGCAGCTGACGGCGAAGACGGGAGCGGGAAATGACTTCCTGGGCTGGATCGATCTTCCGACTGACTATGATAAGGAGGAGTTTGCGAGGATTCAGAAGGCTGCGGAAAAGATTTCGTCGGATTCCGATGTGCTGGTCGTGATCGGGATCGGAGGCTCCTATCTCGGAGCGAGAGCGGCGATCGAGTTCTTAAGACACGGGTTTTATAACAATCTGCCCAAAGAAGTGAGAAAGACGCCGGAGATCTATTATGCGGGCAACAGCATCAGCGGCACGTATTTAAAGGGACTTGTGGATGTGATCGGAGACAGGGATTTCTCCGTGAATATTATCTCGAAGTCCGGCACCACGACAGAGCCGGCGATTGCGTTCCGGGTATTTAAGGAGATGCTTGAGAAAAAGTACGGTAAGGAGGGCGCCGCGAAGAGAATCTATGCGACAACGGACAAGGCGCGCGGAGCGCTTAAGAACCTTGCAACCGAGGAAGGATATGAGACGTTTGTGGTTCCTGATGACGTCGGAGGTCGTTTTTCCGTGCTGACAGCAGTCGGACTTCTGCCGATCGCGGTGAGCGGTGCGGATATCACGAAGCTTATGGAAGGCGCTGCCGAAGGGAGAAGATGTGCGCTCGAGTCGGATTTTGCGGAGAATGAAGCGCTTAAGTACGCGGCAGTCCGGAATATCCTGCTCCGAAAAGGAAAAGCGATTGAAGTGCTTGCAAATTATGAGCCGAGCCTGCACTATGTTTCCGAGTGGTGGAAGCAGCTTTACGGCGAGAGCGAGGGCAAGGACCAGAAGGGAATCTTCCCGGCTTCCGTGGATCTGACGACAGATCTGCACTCCATGGGGCAGTTCATCCAGGACGGTGCGAGAATCATGTTTGAGACGGTGCTCAATGTGGAGGAATCCAGGGAGCGCATCGTGATCGGCGAGGAGCCGGTGGATCTGGACGGGCTGAATTATCTTGCCGGAAAGGATATGGACTTTGTCAACAAGAGTGCGATGAACGGGACGATTCTGGCGCATACGGACGGAAATGTGCCGAATCTTATGGTCACGATTCCGAAGCAGGATGAGTACCACCTCGGACAGCTGTTCTATTTCTTTGAGTTTGCGGTCGGTGTCAGCGGATACCTTCTGGGTGTGAATCCGTTTAACCAGCCGGGCGTGGAGAGCTATAAGAAAAACATGTTTGCTCTGCTCGGAAAGCCGGGTTACGAGGAGCAGAAGGAAGCGCTCTTAAAGAGACTGTAAAATATCATAACATGTGATTTGTGCATATCAGACCACGGATTTCCTGTAATATAAAGGGAATTCCGTGGTTTTTCTTTTATTTTTGTGCAAATCAGGCTCCATTTTCTGCGAAAGTGTTGACAAAGAGAAATTGCTTTGATATAATCGTTTCGTAATAAATCCGTAATAATTGTAATAAAATACAAACAAAACGGAATAAAGGCGTAATACTTTTTCGGTCGTAAGACCCGCAGAAAGAAGAAAAACGCCGTTGGAGGTTTTCATGAGTCTGAAAAAGAAAGCGATTGAAGGAGTTGTGGTTGCCGGTTCGCTGGTGATGATGAGCGCAATCGCAGATACTGCGGATATGACTGCTGTCACAGCGTCATCGTTTACGGAGGAGACGACTGTAAACGGCGCGTCGGGAAGAACAGCAGGCGTTATAGCACAGCTGGATCAGGCGGAAGCAGAAGCATTTGCCGAAATAGGGGAAATGCCGGGGAGTGTTACAAGATCCGGAACCGTGCTGGTAACCACGGCGGAGGGACCGGACGAAGGACAGCCGGTACTTTTGGCGGTGGAAGAGCAGCCGGAAGCAGCGCCGGAGCAGGATACAGCGTCACAGCAGAACACGTTGCAGCTGCAGGCGGGAGCGACGGCGGAGGTACAGCCGGGGGCGGATATCCCGCAGGATAGCGTATCGCAGGCGGACGCAGTGCCGGAGCAGGACGCAGCGCAGCAGCAGAACACGTTGCAGCTGCAGGCGGGAGCGACGGCGGAGGTACAGCCGGGAGCGGATATCCCGCAGGATAGCGTATCGCAGGCTGATGCAGTGCCGGAGCAGGACGCAGCGCAGCAGCCAAAGACAGAGCAGCCGCAGGATACCGTGCAGCCGGAGACAGAGCAGCCGCAGGATACCGTGCAGCAGCCGGATACGGAAGTGCAGCCAAAGGACGCGGCCGCAGCGAATATGCCAGAGCAGCCGGCGGAAGACGCGGTGGAATGGCAGAACCGGCTGATGCCGGATGTGCAGGAGTTTCTCTATGTCAGGGAAGCAGGGGATGAAAATGCTTCGGTTGTAGGTAAATTATATAAAGGCGATGTGGCGGAGATTGTCGAGCGCGGGGAAGCGTGGACGCATGTGGTATCCGGGAATGTGGACGGATATGTGCTCAATTCCTACTGCCTGTTCGGCACGGATGCCATGAATTATGCGAAAGAGACATTTGACATAAAAGCAGAGATCATGACAAACGGTCTGCGCGTGAGGAGAAGCGCGGATACCGAGGGCGCTGTCATTGCGGCGGTATCGACAGGGACATTCCTGACAGTGGATCCCGATGCGGCAGCCGTGGATGGCTGGGTGGCAGTCAGCTATGGCGGAGAGACCGGCTATGTCAGCGCGGAATATGTGACGACGGAGCTTGCGCTCGGCGAAGGGATCACGATTGAGGAAGAGCGCGCGGCTGCTGCGAAGGCGGCCGAGGAGGCTGCTGCTGCGAAAGCGGCGCAGGTATCGAGCCCCGGAACCGTGCAGAACGCGGCGGTAGCGGCATCGGTAGATGACGTGACGCTGCTTGCGGCGCTGATCCAGTGCGAGGCGGGAAGCGAGCCGTACGAGGGTCAGCTTGCGGTGGGAGCCGTGGTGATGAACCGCGTGAGATCGGGCGGTTACCCGGGAAGCGTACACGACGTGATCTACCAGAGCGGCCAGTTTACACCGGCGGGAAGAGGGTCTGTGGCAAATGTCGCGGCGAACGGGCCGAAGGCCAGCTGCATCCAGGCGGCGCAGGAAGCGATAAACGGAATGGACAATACCGGAGGCGCGGTCCGGTTCCGCAGAGCGTCAAGCGGTCAGCCCGGTGTGGTGATCGGAAACCATGTCTTTTACTAAAAACGAAACAGATATCATATCACGGCTGCGGGAATCATTCCGCAGCCGTTTTTGTCAGTTCTTTCTTGTAATCCCGGGCCAAATATAGTAAGATGTTAACAAACAGGCAATAATAAAAACGAAGAAAACGATTGGAGGAATGAAATATGATGCAGTTTTTAATCGGAGCCTTTATCGTGCTGATCATTCTGGTTCTCGCGGTTCTGGCGTCCTGTATCAAGATTGTGCCGCAGGCGCATGCGTTTATCGTGGAGCGTCTGGGCGGGTATCTGGCGACCTGGCCGGTGGGACTTCATTTTAAATTTCCGTTTATTGACCGCGTTGCCAAGAAGGTGACGTTAAAGGAGCAGGTGGTGGATTTCCCGCCGCAGCCGGTAATCACAAAGGATAACGTGACGATGCAGATCGACACCGTGGTCTATTATCAGATCACGGACCCCAAGCTCTACGCGTACGGCGTTGAGAACCCGATCATGGCGATCGAGAACCTGACGGCGACCACACTGCGTAATATCATCGGTGACCTTGAGCTCGACGAGACGCTGACCTCGAGGGAGACCATCAATACAAAGATGCGCGCGACACTTGACGTTGCAACGGATCCCTGGGGAATCAAGGTGAACCGCGTCGAGCTAAAGAACATCATTCCGCCGGCTGCCATCCAGGATGCGATGGAGAAGCAGATGAAGGCGGAGCGCGAGCGGAGAGAAGCGATCCTGCGCGCGGAAGGCGAGAAGAAGTCGACCGTGCTTGTCGCGGAAGGAAAGAAGGAGTCGGCGATCCTGGATGCGGAGGCCGAGAAGCAGGCCGCGATCCTGCGCGCGGAGGCAAAGAAGGAAGCGACGATTCGTGAGGCGGAAGGCCAGGCGGAGGCGATCTTAAAGATTCAGCAGGCAAATGCGGACGGACTTCGCATGATCAAGGAGGCAGCGCCGGATCAGGGCGTCATCCAGTTAAAGAGCCTTGAGGCGTTTGCGAAAGCGGCGGACGGCAAGGCGACCAAGATCATCATCCCGTCTGAGATTCAGGGGATTGCAGGGCTGGCAAAATCCGTGACGGAGATTGCGCTTGGCGACAATAAACAGTAAGCAAACAGAGACATTCTGCGGGCTGTCACACAGTGACAGCCCGATTGTTTCGGGACAGGCGAGGAGGAAAGGAACATGCTGAGAGGACGGGATTTTTTAAAACTGCTGGATTATACACCGGAGGAAATTACATATCTGATTGATCTGGCGGAGGATCTGAAGCAAAAGAAAAAGCAGGGGATCCCGCACGATACGCTCAAAGGGAAAAATATCGTGCTGATTTTTGAGAAGACAAGCACACGGACCCGCTGCTCATTTGAGGTTGCGGCGCACGATCTGGGGATGCATGTCACATACCTGGATCCGTCGGGTTCGCAGATCGGAAAAAAAGAAAGCATTGCGGACACGGCAAGGGTGCTCGACCGGATGTTTGACGGGATCGAGTACCGGGGATACGGCCAGGAGATTGTGGAGGAGCTCGCGCAGCACGCGAAGGTTCCGGTATGGAACGGGCTGACGAATGAATTTCACCCGACTCAGATGCTGGCGGATATGCTCACCATCCGGGAGCATCTGGGAAGGCTGGCCGGCGTAAAGTTTGTCTATATGGGGGACGCCCGCTATAATATGGCGAATTCGCTCATGGTGACCTGCGCGAAGCTGGGAATGGATTTTGTGGCCTGCACGAACAGGGCATATTTCCCGGATGCGGAGCTTGTCGACAAGTGTAACTCAATAGCTGCACAGACCGGGGCCTCCATCCTGCTCACGGAGGATATCGACGCGGCCGTGAAGGATGCGGATGTGATTTATACGGATGTGTGGGTGTCCATGGGAGAGCCAGACGAGGTATGGGAGGAGCGTCTGCGCGACCTGATGCCATACCAGGTAAATAAATCGGTGATGGAAAAAGCAAAAGATACGGCGCTTTTTATGCACTGTCTGCCGGCATTCCATGATTTAAAGACGGGGATCGGCCGAACCGTATATGAGAAATTCGGTTACAGCGAACTTGAGGTGACGGACGAGGTGTTCGAGAGCGCACAGTCCGTGGTTTTTGACGAGGCGGAAAACCGGATGCACACGATAAAGGCAGTGATGCTTGCCACGTTAGGGTGACAGGGGAACCATGAAGACAGAATTACTTACGATTTTACGGGAGACGGACGGCTATGTGTCGGGCCAGTCCCTGTGTGAAAAATTCGGCGTGTCGAGGACGGCGGTCTGGAAGGGGATCAGGCAGCTTAAAGAGGCCGGCTATGAGATCGAAGCGGTACAGAATAAGGGATACCGCCTGGTATCCGTGCCGGATCTTTTGAGCGAATACGAGCTGAAAAGCATCCGGAAAACGGAGTGGGCGGGCCAGGAGATCTGCTGCTACCCGGTGGTGGACTCGACAAACACAAGAGCGCAGCAGCTGGCGGAGGACGGATATCCGGACGGGACGCTTGTAGTCGCAGAGCAGCAGGACGCGGGAAAGGGCAGAAGGGGCAGAGGCTGGGAGTCCCCGCGCGGGAGCGGGATATTTATGACGCTTTTGTTAAAGCCCGGGATTTCTCCGGCCAACGCGTCCATGCTTACGCTGGTGGCCGCGCTTGCGGTATCGGCCGCGGTGACGGAGCAGACCGGGCAGCCGGCCGGGATCAAATGGCCGAATGACATTGTGATGAACGGAAAGAAAATCTGCGGGATCTTAACCGAGATGAGTGCGCAGTTTGATTATATCAATCATGTCGTGATCGGGATCGGCATCAATGTGCACAACGAATCGTTTCCGGAGGAGATCTCCCATATGGCGACGTCGCTGTTTCTGGAGACGAAGAGGCGGTTTCACCGCGCCGCGCTGATCGAATCGGTGCTGGAGAGATTTGAGCATTACTACGCGGTATTTCAGAAGACGGAGGACCTTGGCGCCCTGGTCCGGGAATACGACGCCCGCCTTGTAAACATGCACCAGAATGTGAGGGTGCTCGACCCGAAGGAGCCGTTTGACGGCAAAGCGATGGGGATTACACCGCGGGGCGAGCTGATCGTGGATACCTGGGAGAGCAGACGCCTGGTTTCGGCCGGGGAGGTATCCGTGCGGGGCGTGTACGGCTATGTGTGATCGGGAAAGGAGCGCGGTGATGGAAGAGGTTGTACTCTGCGGCGCAAGCGCATACAGTAAAAAATTTTATCTGAATGAACAGTTCAGGGGCCTTCCGGCACAGATTAAGGACGAGCTTAAGATCATGTGCGTGCTATTTACGGAAGATATCGGCGGAGTGCTCCAGCTGATTTATAATGAGGAAGGCGATCTGGAGTTTCGAACCTCCTGTGACGAGGGGGATCTGCTTTATGACGAGATCGGCAGCGGCCTTAAAATCCGTCAGCTGCAGCGGGAGCGGGAGGAGCTGCTTCTGGCGCTGCAGACGTACTATAAAGTGATAGTTATGGGCATGGAGGACGACAGTGATGATAATGACGATTGATGTGGGCAACACAAATATAACGGTTGGCGTATTCTGCGGGGACGACGTGCGCGCGTCGTTTCGGCTGACCACGAAAATGGCGCGGACCTCGGATGAATACGGCATGCTGCTGATCAATCTGCTGGAACAGAATGACATCCGGCATGACGAGATCGAGGATACGATTATCGCCTCGGTCGTGCCGAACGTCATGCATTCCTTAGAGGGGGCGATTGTCAAATATTTTGGGATACGGCCGATCATTGTGGAATCCGGCATCCGGACCGGCATCCGGGTCGTGACGGAGAACCCCAGGCAGATCGGGGCAGATCGTATCGTGGACGCGGCGGCGGCCTATGAGCTGTATGGCGGGCCGGTGCTGGTGCTCGACTTTGGCACAGCGACGACCTATGACCTGGTGGATAAGGACGGCGCGTTCGTGTCCGGCGTGACGGCGCCGGGAATCCGTACCTCGGCAAAGGCGCTCTGGGAGGAGGCCGCAAAGCTTCCGGAGATCGAGATCCGCAAGCCGGCGAGCATCCTGGCAAAGGAGACGATTTCCTCCATGCAGGCCGGTCTGGTCTACGGGCAGATCGGGCAGACGGAATACATCATCCGGCATATCATTGACGAGGCGGATATGGGGCCGATTAAGGTGGTGGCGACCGGCGGGCTCGGGCGGATCATCGCCAGCGAGACCACCATGATCGACGTGTATGATCCCACGCTGACCTTAAAGGGGATGAATCTGATTTATAAAAAGCAGAACCGCAAATCCGGGAAAATTCGGGTGTGATTCATATGGAAATCATAAGAGAGCTTTCGATCGGAGACGTAAGACTGAAAAATAACCTGATTCTGGGCCCGATGGCAGGTGTGAGCGACCTGCCATTTCGCATGCTGTGCAAAGAACAGGGGGCCGGGCTGGTCTGCATGGAAATGGTCAGCGCCAAGGCGATATACTACAAAAACAGGAATACGGAGGAGCTTCTGACGACAGGCGACGGGGAGCATCCGGTTTCCCTGCAGCTGTTCGGGTCGGACCCGGATATCATCAGCAGTATGGCCGGGCAGTTAAAGGAGCGGCCGTTTGACCTGATCGACCTGAATATGGGCTGTCCGGTTCCAAAGGTGGTAAATAACGGCGACGGCTCCGCACTGATGAAGCATCCGGGGCTTGCCGGGGAGATCATCGAGAAAACCGTGCGCGCCGCCGGGAAGCCTGTGACGGTAAAGATCCGGAAAGGCTTTGACGAGGAGCACGTCAATGCGGTGGAGATGGCGCATATCGCCCAGGAGTCCGGGGCGGCTGCCGTCACGGTACACGGCAGGACCAGAGAGCAGTATTATTCCGGCCGCGCGGACTGGGATATCATCCGCAGGGTGAAGGAGGCCGTTTCGATTCCGGTCATCGGAAACGGGGATTTAAGGACGCCGGAGGACGTGGCGGCCATGGCGGAGCAGACCGGATGCGACGGTTTTATGATTGCGCGCGGCGCACAGGGCAATCCCTGGATTTTCCGTCAGATCCTTCATTATTATAAAGAAGGGGAGCATCTGCCGAAGCCGACATTTGAAGAAACGACACGGATGCTGCTGCGCCATGCCAGACTGCTTCTGGAGTATAAGGGGGACTACACGGGGATCCGGGAGATCCGTAAGCATGCCGCCTGGTATACGGCGGGCTACCCCAATTCGTCAAAACTGCGCGGCAGGATCAACGAGGTGGAGACGTATGAGCAGCTTCTGGCATTATTTGAGGAGGCACAGGCATATAATGAAAAAAAGTGAGACAGGAGCAGACTTCAGATGGCCTATTCCAATCTGTTTCTGCGGGATTTCAGGCCCGTGTTTCTAGGAATCTTAAGAGAAAAACAGATCCGTCCGGAGTGGGTGGAGTTAAATGTGATCGACGATGAGGGGGACGGCGAGGGGATGTTTGAGCCCGTCAGCGTGCGCGAGGTGTTAGACCAGCTTGCGGAGGATCTGAATTTCCTGACGATTTATACGGAGCGGCCCGCATATTTTTATGAGTTTACAGAGACAATGTATGAGGAGACAGGGCTGATCGTGACGCTTTTTCCAAAAGATGCGATCGGGCAGGCCGGGAATACTGCCCGCGTGCGGTGCGGGAGGCCGGTGAACCGGTCCGAAGAGGCCGGCGCAGAGCTGATTCTGGATTTTGAGTGGGAGGGCGACTGCCGCGCGTCTTTCATCGGGCCGGGAAAATACTATATACCCATTCATAAAAAGCCCTGGAGGCGGGGGGAAAATCTTGACATTGCGATACCGATCGGTTATAATACCGTAATTATTAGAGCGGTACAGGAGCCGGGGAGGCGTCCGGTACGCGACAGATTTGAAGAAGCATTTTATGATTTGTGAGATCAGAGAAAAAGTATGCGTGGCATGTGTGAGCGTGCAGGGCGTACTTTTTTCAATGAGCTGATTTTGACAAATCAAAAAAAGATACAAAAAGGGGTAAGGACAATGGACAAAAAGAACATTATGACGTATGAAGGACTGAAAAAACTCGAGGATGAGCTTCAGGATCTTAAAGTGGTGCGCAGGAAAGAGGTTGCGCAGAAGATCAAGGAAGCCAGGGAGCAGGGGGACCTTTCTGAGAACGCGGAGTACGACGCGGCAAAGGACGAGCAGCGCGAGATTGAGACCCGTATTGAGGATATCGAGAAGATCTTAAAAAACGCCGAGGTTGTTGTGGAGGAGGACGTTGATCTGGAAAAGATCAGCATCGGCTGCAGCGTGAAGATTCTCGACTGCGAATTCGATGAAGAGTTAGAATATAAGATTGTCGGTTCCACGGAGGCGAACAGCTTAAAGGGAAAGATTTCAAACGAGTCGCCGGTCGGTAAGGCGCTGATCGGCAGGAAGCTCGGCGATGTGATCAAAGTGGAGACACAGGCGGGAGAACTGGAGTACAAGGTACTCTCCATTCACAGATCGAACCAGTGAAGACGGAGGAAGAAAATGGCAGAGAACAGGAATCAGGAAAAGAGCGCGGATCGGCAGCAGGATGTGAACCAGCTGCTGAAGGTCCGTTATGACAAGCTGCATGAGATGCAGGAGAATGGAAAGAACCCGTTTCAGATTACGCGGTACGATGTGACAAACCATTCGACGGATGTCACGGAACGCTTTGAGGAACTGGAGAACACGGAAGTGTCCGTCGCGGGGCGCATGCTCTTTAAGCGCGTCATGGGCAAGGCATCCTTCTGCAATATCCAGGATCTGAAAGGGCGCATTCAGATCTATGTGGCGCGGGACGCCATCGGCGAGGAGGCTTACGCGGACTTTAAGAAATACGATGTCGGCGATATCCTTGGGGTGAAGGGAACGGTCTTTCGGACGAAGACCGGCGAGATCTCCATCCACGCGTCGGAGCTCACCCTGCTCTCCAAAAGCCTGCAGATTCTTCCGGAAAAATTTCACGGCCTGACCGACACGGACACGCGCTACCGTCAGCGGTATGTCGACCTGATTGTGAATGAGGACGTCAGGGATACCTTTGTAAAAAGATCAAAGGTGATCAGCACGATCCGTCGGTACTTAGACGCCCAGGGCTTTATGGAGGTGGAGACGCCGATGCTGGTGTCGAACGCGGGCGGAGCCGCGGCGCGGCCGTTCGAGACCCACTTTAACGCGTTAGATGAGGACATCCGGCTGCGCATTTCTCTTGAGCTTTACTTAAAGAGGCTGATCGTCGGCGGGATGGAGCGGGTCTATGAGATCGGGCGCGTGTTTCGCAATGAAGGACTCGACACGAGACACAACCCGGAATTTACGATGATGGAGCTCTATCAGGCCTACACGGACTACCACGGCATGATGGATCTGACGGAGAACCTGTACCGCTATGTCGCAAAGGAGGTCACCGGCTCCGAGCAGATCACCTACGGGGATCACACGATGGACCTCTCAAAGCCCTTTGAGCGGATCACGATGGTCGACGCGGTGAAAAAATATTCCGGCGTGGACTTTAACGAGGTAAAAGACACGGAGGAAGCGAAGGCGCTCGCAAGGGAGCATCAGATTGAATATGAGGAGCGCCACAAAAAGGGAGATATCTTAAACCTGTTTTTCGAGACCTACGTGGAGGAGCATCTGATTCAGCCGACGTTTGTCATGGACCATCCGATCGAGATTTCCCCGCTGACCAAGATGAAGCCGGACAATCCCGAGTATGTGGAGCGCTTCGAGTTCTTCATGAACGGCTGGGAGATGGCGAACGCGTACTCCGAGTTAAATGACCCGGAGGATCAGAGACGCCGCTTCGAGGCCCAGGAGGAGCTGCTTGCCGCCGGGGATGACGAGGCGAACCACACGGACGAGGATTTCTTAAACGCGCTGTGCATCGGCATGCCGCCGACCGGGGGCATTGGCTTCGGGATTGACCGCATGGTCATGATGATGACCGACTCGCCGGCGATCCGCGACGTTCTGCTCTTCCCCACGATGAAGAGCCTTGAGAAAAAGCCCTCCGGCCAGGCAAAGGCCGCGAAGGCGGAGGCAGCCGGGGAGGAAAAGCACAGCAGCGTTACGCGTGAACAGGCGTTGGAGCTTTTGAAGAAATACAATAAAGAACCGTTCCACATCCAGCATGCGCTGACAGTCGAGGGCGTGATGCGCTGGTTTGCAAAAGAGTTAGGATACGCGGCGGAGGAAGACTTCTGGGGGATCACGGGTCTGCTCCACGACATCGACTTCGAGCTTTACCCGGAGGAGCACTGTCAGAAAGCCCCGGAGCTTCTGCGCGAAGCAGGGGTGAGCGAGGACATGATCTATGCGGTCTGCTCCCACGGCTACGGGCTTTGCAGCGACCTTGAGCCGAAGCTTGAGATGGAGAAAGTACTCTTTGCGGCGGACGAGCTGACCGGACTGATCTGGTCCTGCGCGCTGATGCGCCCGTCAAAGAGCACGTCGGATCTCGAGGTGAAGAGCTTAAAGAAAAAGTTTAAGGACAAGCGGTTTGCAGCGGGCTGTTCCAGAGAGGTGATTGCCCAGGGCGCAGAGCGGCTGGGCTGGGAGCTGGACGAGCTGTTTGAGAAGACGATTCTGGCCATGAGAAGCTGCGAGACATCTGTCGCGGAAGAGCTGGCAAAGCTTTCTGATTAAGCGCAGAAGCCTGCAAAGCTGCGGCGACTGGCATAAAAGTTGTTTTGCGTTATACGGCGTTTTGCCGGGAAAGGAGAAGGAGATGAAGTATTTCTGTAATCCGGTGAACATCAATTACCGCTATCAGTTTAACCAGGATCCCCGGAGCGGGGGCCAGACTCAGGTGGCCCGGGAGGCGGCGGATCCGTCGATGATTTCGTTTCAGGGAAGATACTATATTTTCGCGTCGATGACGCTTGGCGTGTGGGTGTCGGACGACCTGGTCAGCTGGGAGAATCACCGGCTGCCGGATCACCTGCCGCTGTACGATTACGCGCCGGATGTGCGGGTGATCGGGGAATATGTTTACTTCTGCGCTTCGAGAAGAGGTGAGATCTGTGACTACTACCACACGAAGGACATTTTAAACGGACCGTACGAGCGGATCGAGGGAACCTTCGACTTCTGGGACCCGAACCTGTTCTGCGACGACGACGGACGGCTCTATTTCTTCTGGGGCTGCACGAATACCGAGCCGATCTGGGGCGTGGAGCTCGATCCGGAGACAATGCGTCCGAAGGGGGAGAAGCAGGCGCTGATTTACGGCGACGCGTTTGCCAAAGGGTACGAGCGCTCCGGCGAGAATCACACGAAGCTTCCGTTAAATGAGGAGCAGATTGAGACTGCCTTTCAGGAGTTTTTAAAGGCAAACGGGCAGACGGAGGATCAGATCCCGGCGGAGCTTGTCCCGCTGGCAAAGGCGATGCTCAGCGGAAAGCCCTATATCGAAGGCGCATGGCTGGACAAACAGAACGGAAAATATTATCTCCAGTACGCCTGCCCGGGTGCGGAATACAATACATACGCGGACGGCGTCTATGTCGCGGATCAGCCGCTCGGCCCGTACACGCTGGCAGAGAATAACCCCTATTCCTACAAGCCGGGCGGATTTATTCCGGGCGCGGGACACGGTTCCACGATGCGGGACGGCTCCGGCAACCTGTGGCATACCTCCACGATGCGAATCAGCGTAAACCACCGGTTCGAGCGCCGTGTCGGCATTTGGCCGGCAGGATTTGACGCGGACGGGGAGCTCTTCTGCAATCAGCGCTACGGCGACTGGCCCTTTGCCGTCACGGGCGGGGCGCAGGACCCCTGGGCGGATCCGGAGTGGTATCTGTTAAGCTATGGAAAAGCGGTGACGGCTTCCTCCGCGGAGGAGGGAAAAGGGCCGGAGCTGGCGGTGGACGAAAACGTGCAGACCTGGTGGCGCGCAGCGTCTGAAAAGAGCGGTGAGTGGCTTAAGGTGGATCTCGGAAAAGCGTATCCGGTTCACGCGGTGCAGATCAATTTTGCGGACGATAAGATCGACATCCCGATTCCGGGCGAGCCGCGCGGGACGACGCAGCGCCGTTACATTGACGGCGCGGACCATGTGACGCGCTGGGTGCTCGAGGGCTCCCTGGACGGCGAAACCTATTTTGTGATTGAGGATAAATCCGGGGCGGACACGGATCTGACACATGATCTCGTTGTGCGCGAGGAGGGCGTAACGGCGCGGTATATAAAGCTGACCGTCATCGCGGTGGCCTATGATCAGAAGCCCTGTATCTCCGGCCTGCGGGTCTTCGGCGCGGGCGACGGCGAGAAACCACGCGTCCCGGTCTATACGGCAGTCCGCGAGAATGAGCTGGATATGAAGGTGACGGTAGAGCCGGACGGTGCGACGGGCTATAACATTCTTTGGGGCAGCAGCCCGGAGAAATTATACCACAGCTACATGATCTTCGGGACGGAGCAGAGAATCGGCGCGCTGGTGAAAGACCGGCAGTATTATGTGCGCGTGGACGCGTTTAATGAGAACGGGATCACAGAGGGCGAGACGGTGCTGCTGGGCGGGGCTCTCTCTTCGGTTCAGGGCGACTAATTGTTATTTATACCGGTTTTTCAATATGGGAAATGCGCGGAGCTGCGAAGGCGGGTCCGCGCATTTCTTTTGTTTTCCGCTAAGGAAAACAGTAAACCATCCGATATAAACACTAGAAAGATTTTCATTTCAGGGAAGAAAGGAGATGCCATTATGCGTATAGAAGCTTACAATCAGGTGGCGCAGGTTTATAAGACACACAAGAGTGCCGGTACGGCGAAGGCGGCGAAGACGGCTGCGGGATATGACGAAGTGCAGATTTCCTCGTTCGGCCGTGATTATCAGATCGCGAAGCAGGCAGTGGCGGATGCTCCGGACGTCAGAGAAGACAGGGTCGCAGAGGTTGCGGCGAAGGTGAATTCCACCCGTTACGAGGTGAGCACGGAGGATTTTGCGTGCAAGCTGTTGGAGAAATATCATTCCGTAATATGATAGAAATGAGGGCAGGCTGTGGCGAGTTTAATGGAAGAGCTTCTGGACGTCTTAAGTGAGGAAGAGCAGCAGTATCAGCAGCTGATCGCACTGAGCGACGTCAAGAGGCAGGCGATCATCAAGGCGGATATTGCCAGACTGGGAGAGGTGACGGTACAGGAGCAGGATGCGGCGAGCGCGCTTCTGAATCTCTCGAATAAGAGAACGCGGGTGCTTGGCGACATGGCCACCGTTCTGGGCAGGGATCCGGGAGAGGTGACGATCAATAAGATGATCGGCTACCTGGAGAACCAGCCGAAGGAGCAGGAGCAGCTGACGAAGCGCCGTGACAGTCTGCTGGAGGCCGGTACGCAGATGCGGATTTTAAACCGGCAGAACGAAGAATTATTGCAACAGGCATTGGAAATGGTAGAGTTCGACCTTACGCTGTTACGAAGCATGCGGCAGGCGCCTGAGACGGCAAATTATGACAAAAATGCCTACAACACGGGCGAACTGTTAGGCGGCAGCGCCTTTGATGCCAGACAATAACAAAAGGAGGATGAACTGCCATGGGCAATGGATTTGGATCATTATACGTTGGAGTGGCCGGTCTGCAGAGCAGTCAGAATGCATTGAATACGACGGCAAATAACCTGGCGAATGTGGATACCGCCGGTTATGTCCGTCAGCAGGTACTGTTTGCGGACCGTAACTATGTGACGTTTAACACCACGGCGTCGATCAGCAAGCAGCAGTCGGGGCTTGGCGTCAAGATTGGCGATGTGATACATACAAGAGATATTTTCTTAGACAGATCTTACCGTACCGAGTCGGGACGTCAGGCGTTCTATGCGGCGAGCTATGAAGCGGTGTCGGAGGTGGAGACCTACTACCAGGAGATGGAGGGAGAGGCGTTCCAGGGTGCGCTGCAGGATTTCTGGACGTCGTTCCAGGAGCTCTATAAGGCGCCGGATGACAGCATTTATCAGAACCTCGTGATTCAGAAGGCGCAGCTGTTCTTAAGCCGCGCATCCGCTGTTTACGCGGGACTGCAGGGCTATCAGCTGAATATCAATAAGCAGATTTCGGACGATATCGATACGATCAATGAGCTCGGCAAGAGCATCCATGAGCTGAATGAACAGATTCAGAAGGTGGAGGCGGCTGATATCGAGACGGCCATGACGCTGCGCGACGCGCGGGATCAGGCGCTCGATGAGCTTTCAAGCCTCGTGTCGATTTCCTATCACGAGCTGGAAAACGGCGCGGTGCGCGTGAGCATCGAGGGCACGGAGTTTGTCGGCAAGGACTGGTTTTATCAGATCGGAAAAAGAGAAGACAAGACGAACGGCTTTATCACGCCGTACTGGCCGCACCTCTCCGATGAGGTGAAGGGTGATTATATCGATGTATTCAACCTGAAGGCGGAGATTTCTTCCGCGAATCAGAACGATATCGGAGAATTAAAAGCGCTGCTTCTCGCGCGCGGGGAGTATGCCGCGAATTACACCAATGTGGAAGGCATGGACCGGGATGAGTACAATAACACGACCGGCATGTCGGTGATGCTGACGGCCGAGGCGGAGTTAGACCAGCTGATTCACGGGATTGTCACCGCAATCAATGACACGCTCTGCCCGAATACTTCCGCGGGGAGCTTTATCCAGGAAGTGACCGGCGGGTCGGCGAATACGGTAGTGGCCACGACCGCGGACGGACGGCAGATCACGATCGGCCCGAACACAAAGATTCTCGACGTGCAGAACGCTTCCTTCGGTTCCGACGGCAAGCTTCCGCCGCAGGAATTGTTCACGCGAATCGGTACGGAGCGCTACACCACCGCGACCTGTGCGGTGACTGACGCGGCCGGCAACCCGGTGCTCGATGCAAACGGTAATCCGGTCACAAAGGAAGTTTACATTTATAATGAAGAAGATCCCACGGAGACCACGCTTCAGTATACATTAAAGAGCTTAAGCGTCAATGAGGCTCTGATCGTAAAGGAAAGCCTGCTCCCGCACTTAAAGCAGAACGGGAACAGGTGGGATGTGAATTATGAGATGGCGACGAAGCTCGCATCCATCTGGGATGAGGAGCGGATTTCGCTGAATCCGAACGATACCAAGCCATGTACGTTTAAGGATTACTATAAGTCGATGATCGGCGAGATGGGGACGCTCGGCGATGTCTACGGTTCCACGGCGTCGAATCTTGCCGGGACGGTGGAGTCGGTCGACAATAAGCGCCAGCAGGTGTTTGGCGTGTCCTCGGACGAGGAGCTGACCTATATGATCCGCTATCAGAATGCTTACAATGCGGCGAGCCGTTTTATCAATGTCATCGATGAGATGATCGAGCACCTGATCACACAGCTTGGCTAAGACGGGATAAGACAGAAAGAGGTGTATACATGCCATCTACATTTTTTGGACTGACCATTGCAACATCCGGTCTGAACGCGTATCAGGTTGCGCTGAATACGACCGCGAATAATATATCGAATCTCCGGACCGTGGGATACTCCAGGCAGCAGGCGACACGTGTCGCTTCCGATGCGCTCCGCGTCTGCGCGAAATACGGGAGCACGGGCACCGGTGTCACGACGACGGAGATCAAGCAGATCCGCAACGAATATTATGATCAGAAGTACTGGTATAATCAGTCGTCCGTGGGACTTTACGAGACGCGCCTTGATTACCTGCTGCAGATCGAGAATCATTTCCTGGACGATGGGGAAGAAGCGAACGGGATGAAGGGATTCAACACGATTTTTGACAGTATGTTCCGCGCGCTGGATACGTTAAAGCACAATGCGGCGGACACAAATGTACGTCAGCAGTTTATCGGAAAGACCCAGAATCTCATGACGTATTTTAACAGTGTCTCTTTAGGGCTCCGTGAGCTTCAGAGCAGCACAAACGACGAGATCCGGGCGACCGTGCAGAATATCAATGCGATCGCGGAAAAGATCGCGATCTTAAATAAACAGATCAACATCATTGAGGTGCAGGGCGGCTATGCCAATGAGCTCCGGGATCAGAGGGCGCTGCTTGTCGACGAGCTGTCGAAGATCGTGCCGACCGAGGTTTCCGAGGTTCCGGTGAAGAATACCAATTACCCGGATATGCAGATCGGATCCAATTACTATACCGTAAAGATCGGCGGACAGCTTCTGGTGCGGACAGACGAGTACACGACGTTAGAGTGCCGCGTGAGAGAGGAGCGGGTGAACCAGTCCGATATTGAGGGCCTCTACGATGTGGTATGGGCCGATACGGGCAATTCGTTCCGCGCGGGCGGAGATTCCATGTCCGGGACGCTGAAAGCCCTGTTTGACATCCGCGACGGAAACAATGCGGAGAATTTTACCGGCGCGATCGAGGCGACATCCGGCAATACGGTCCGGGTGACAAATCCGTCCATCACGGCGATCGAGGCGATGAACATGCCGGAGACCGGACTGCTTACAGTCAATGGAAAAAACTACAGGTACGTTGATTTTGAATTTGAATATGAGAAGGATGCGGAGGGCAATTATTCGATTACCTCCTATACCTTTAAGCTGGAGGATGCGCTGACGACAGAAGAGCAGCGCGAGATGCGCGGCAATGCCGTTTCCATCGGTTCCGCGGTGGATTCGATGGGGATCCCGTACTATATGGCGCAGATGAATATGTTCCTGCGCAGCTTCAGCCAGAAGTTCAACGACATATTAAAGCAGGGCGTGGACTTAAACGGGGATAAGACGGATTATTACTCGTTCATCACGGACACGCGGAAGACAGACAAGACGGAATTTAACTTCGGCGACCAGGAATTCCCGGCCGGGACGGATAAGATTACGATCAGCGCCAGCTCGGACAGCTATTACCGGATGACGGCGCACGGCGTGAAGGTTTCCGACGTCTGCGCGAGAAACCCGGAGAAGATGTCTACCACGGTGGATATCGCGGGAAAGAACGGCGTCGACGCGTATGAGCTGTTAGAGGAGCTTGCAAAGTTAGAGAAGGATGTGATCGTCTACCGCGGCGGCAATGCGTCCGGCTTCCTGAAATGTATCATCACCGATATCTCCGTGGATACGCAGGAGTCCAAGATCTTTTATCAGAACTACACAAATATCGCGGAGACGATTGACAATCAGCGGATGTCCATCTCGGGTGTGGATGAAGACGAGGAAGCGCTCGATCTGATCCGGTTCCAGAATGCTTACAACCTGTCGTCAAAGATGATTTCCGTCATGGCGGAGCTTTATGACAGACTGATCCTGCAGACCGGCGTATAGGAGGAAAACAGATGCGTATAACAAACAACATGATGCTGCGCAGCGCGTCCAGCAATATCAACGGAAATAAAATCAACGTCAACGCGATGGAGAACCAGATGTCTTCCCAGAAGAAGATTCAGCGGCCGTCGGATGATCCGGTGATTGCGGTGCGCGCGTTAAGGCTTCGCAGCTCGTTAAGCGAAATCAATCAGTACTATAAGAACAATATTCCGGATGCGGAGTCCTGGCTCGAAGTGACGAACACGGCGCTTGACAATATGAAGAAGATCATAACGGATATCCGGACACAGTGCGAGTATGGCGCGGGCGACCAGCTGACAGCGGATGACCGCAAGGCGATTCTGACGGATCTTGAGAAGTTAAGAGAGCAGGTTTATGCGGAGGGAAATGCGGACTATGCGGGCCGCACCGTATTCACCGGTTACCGGACGAATCAGAAGCTGACCTTTATGGAGAACGACGCCACCACAAAATATGAGATTTCACAGAAATTTACATTTGCTGATCTGGAGGAGCACCGCTATTACAGCGATAAGGTGACGGTGCCGGCGACGCCGGGACAGCTGTTAAACCCCGCGAATACGGTGCCGAACCCGCAGGAAGCGGTATATGAGAGGATCCGTCTCAGCTACGGAAAGATCGATTCGCTTGACAATGCCGGGACGCTTTCGTATTCATATAAAGACAATACCGGCGCTGTGCAGACATCCGCGATTACCGTGACGGAATATGAGACCTTTGAGGACTGGAGGGCGCAGGCGGGCGGCTATACGGTAGCCGACGACGAGGCGGTGTTTATCAAAGAGAGCGGGGAGCTGATTCTCGGGAAAGACCTGGCCGGAGACATCAAAGAGCGCAAGGGCGAGCTTGAGATGAATTATACAAAGACCGGTTTTTCAAAAGGCGAGCTTCGTCCGGAGTACTATTACAACTGTAAGGATATTACCAATCCGGATCCGGATAAACAGATTGAATACACGAAGTTTGACGCCGACGGCAAGGAAATCTATCAGGATATTAATTTCCTGGTGGCGGCCAATCAGACGCTGACTGTAAATACGCAGGCTTCGGATGTATTTGACGCCTCGCTCGGCCGGGATGTGGATGAACTGATCGAAGCGGTGCGTTTTGCCCAGGAGGCGATCGCCAAGGTAGACGAGATCGAAAAGATGCAGAAGATGCAGGAGTACTCGTCGGATGATTCCCAGGCGGCGCTCGAGAGCTGGCTGACAGCGGCCAAAAAGGAAGCGGCGTACGCGGAAGACAATATGCAGAAGCTCTACAACGCCTATATCGGAAAATGCGATAAGTATATGGGAGAGGTGCTGCTGGCGGAGACGAATGTCGGAAGCAAGGGCCAGAGCCTTGAGCTGACGAAAAACCGCATGGAGAATCAGCAGACGACGGTGGAGACCTTAAAATCCGAGAATGAGGACCGCGAGCTTTCGGATATTATCATTGATTATACGGCTGCATATTCGGCGTATGAGGCATCCCTGCAGGCAGCTGCCAAGATCAATCAGAACACGCTGCTCAACTTTATTTAACTTTGGCGGGCAAGGCAGGAGCATATCAGAGATATTATGAGAAAAACGGGGCTGTTGCATGAAGTGATGACCATACGATCATGCCGCTGCTGGATGCAGCGAATTGCGTGGCGTACGATTTCTGACGGATGCACCAGTCCCGTATTATATTGAGGACGCTGTATGACGGCGCGGAAATGAGGGGAAAATGAAAGCGGATACCAGGCTTTTCGGAACGATTGATATTGATGAGGAGAAGATGATCACGTTAGAGGGCGGAATGATCGGACTTCCGGACTTCCGGCGTTTTGCGCTGATTTTTGACGAGGAAAAGGGACAGAAGGAATCCACGATCATGTGGCTTCAGTCCATGGATGACCCGGGGACGGCGTTTCCCGTGATGCATCCGAACATTGTGAAGCCGGATTACAATCCGACGGTGAATGACGAGCTGCTGCAGCCGTTAGGAGAACTGACCGAAGAGAATACCTACGTGCTTGTCACGGTGACGGCGACGGCGGATGTAAAGGAGACATCGGTGAATTTAAAGGCGCCGATTGTCATCAATACGGAGACGAGAAGGGGATGCCAGATGATCGTGGAGGACGACTATCCCGTCAAATTCAGGATCTATGAGGCAGTAAAAGGCAGAAAAAAAGAAGCGGGGGAATCATAAATGCTGGCATTGACGCGAAAAAAAGGTGAGTCGCTTGTGATGAATAATAACATCGAAGTGACGGTGTTGGAGATCCGGGGCGATCAGGTGAAGATCGGCATCACGGCTCCAAAGGAGGTACCGGTTTACCGCAAGGAGGTGTATCTTCAGATTCAGAATGAGAATAAAGCGGCGTTAAACACCGAGACGCTGAACGCAGAGGCGCTGGAAGCGTTAAAGGAACTGTTTTAGCGGGAAAGCATGAATGCGGGCGGTTAATAATTACAGGTGTTAAACCGATATACCATATGAAGAATCGGGTTACTACAGGAAGTGTAACAGACCAGTCATATCACACGGAGGTGGTAAAAATGGGAATAGAGAAAGTGACAGGCAGCGGAGTGACGCCGTATCAGGGAAGTTCGGCCGTACAAGCTGCACAGACAGCGCCGGTGACGCAGACAGCAGAGGCACAGACCGTGATCCAGATGCCGCAGAGATCAGAGACGGCATCGCGCAGACAGGACTTTTCACTGACCCCGCAGGGAGCGGGCGCCGGAGCGGGAGAGATGGCGGACGACGCCGGAAAGCAGACCCCGCAGCTTAAGACGGCGGTGAATGACCTGAATAAGCAGATGACGAATTCGGAGGCGATCTTCGGGATCCATGAGAAGACGAACCGGGTCACGATCAAGATTGTCGACAAGTCGACAAAGGAAGTGCTGAAGGAGTATCCGCCGGAGCAGACACTGGATATGATTGCCAAGGTCTGGGAGATTGCAGGGATTCTTGTAGATGAGAAGCGCTAGTAAGAGTGAAGCAGAACAGAAAGGAGCAGGGGAAATATGCCAATACGTATTACGGGTTTGAACTCGGGGCTGGATACGGAAGCGATCATATCGGCGCTTGTGTCCTCCTACAATTATAAGACGAATAAGTACAAAAAGGCACAGACCAAGCTTTCCTGGAAGCAGGAGAAATGGAAAACGCTGAATACCAAGATTTACAGCCTGTACAACAGCATCGGAAATATGCGGTTTTCCAGTGCCTACAATCTGAAAAAGACGACAGTCTCGGATACGACCAAGGCGATTGTGAAGGCGGACGGCAAGGCGCCGAACGGGACGCAGAAGTTAAATATCTTAGAGATCGCGCAGGCGGGTTACCTCACCGGCGGTAAGCTTGACGCCGGCACGACGAAGAACACGACGCTCGCGGAGCTCGGCTACACCGGCGGCGATGGGAAAATCAACGTCACGAAGGGCGACGGGACGACGACCACGATCGAGGTCAGCCAGGGGACGAAGGTTTCCGATTTCCTGACCTCTCTGCAGAAGGCCGGTCTGACGGCAAACTTCGACGATACCAATAATCGAATTTATGTCAGCTCCAAGGAGACCGGAAAGCAGAATGACTTCACGCTGACCGGGGCGAATGCGGACGGGGTGAGCGCGCTCTTTAAGATGGGCTTAAGCGTGGATTCTGATGCGACGCAGGCGACGTACACCTCCTATGCGAAGTATGTGACGAATGCGCCGGCGGGAACGTCCGTGGAAGATTATGTGAAAGACATGATCACGGCGTATCAGAACGCGCAGAACGAATACGCGCAGAAGACAAATCAGAACGCGAACCTCTCGGCAGCCTACGGTTATGCCAGCGCCTATGAGGCGATGATGGATGCGTTGAAGAGTAGTGGATTGACTGATGTGGCTGATCAGGAGAAGCTTCGGACGCTGCTCGGCATGTCGGCAACACAGCGCGTCAACACCGTGATGGATGCGTCCGGCAATGTCTATACCGTAAAGGATACGGACAAAGACGGGAATACGATTTTCTCCTATACGGATTCCTCTACGACACCGCCGATGGAGAAGCTGATCCAGCGGGTGGTGACCTATGAGGGGACCGATGCCAGCGGGGTGAATGCTGCGTTCACGAAGAATAAGGATGGTTCCTATACCGATGCGGCGGGGAATGTCTGGAAGGCGGCAGGAAAAGACGCGTCCGGCAAACAGCAGTATGAATTTACGGATGCCAGCAACAATAAGCATACGACGACCATTGAAAGCAAGACCGCTTATTATGAGGCGACGGGAAACGATCAGGCCACCGGCGAGACGAAATATACGGATGTCAACGGGAAGGTATACGAGACAAAGAATGGCATCGTAACGACTGCGGACGGAACACAGTATAAATATGACAATACATCCAAGACGTTACAGGAAGTGGACGCGTCCGGTAATGTCGTGGCGTCCGGCAAGACGATCAGTATCGACGATACGAAAACGACCCCTGTGATGGAGACCATCTACACCCAGGGTGCGGCGCGCACGGATATCAAGCGTTCCGCGGATGAACTGACGGATCTGCGTGCAGCGGCACCGAGCCTGACAGATGACGATGTGAAAGCGCTGACCACTCACATCAATACGGTTAATACATACGAGAAGACGGCGGATAAGCTTGACGATGCGGATCCGTATTCGAAGAAGAACATTATGGCCGCGATACAGGCCGCCTATGCAGCCGGGGATGTATCGGATGTAACAAACACGTATGCGCAGATCATTACAGATAATAAGACAGATATTGGAAACGCAGAAAAGACGATCGCAGAGCATAAGGTGCTTGACGGTCTCTCAAAGATGGATCTGACGACGCAGGCGGGGCAGGATGCGCTGGCAGCGTTTGTGCAGCAGGCGCAGGATATGAAGGCAACAGTGGATTCCCTGGCAACACAGGTGAATTCCGACGCCAAAAAGATCGACGGCTCCGACTCAAAGATCAAGTTAAATGGAATCGAATACACGAGTTCCGCGAATACTTATTCTGTGAACGGCCTTTCCATCACGGCAACCGGCGTGACCGGCGACGGCGACGCCAATGCGGTGACAGTCACGACAGCGACCGATACGCAGGGACTCTACGACACGATCAAGGATTTCCTGACGCAGTACAACGCGCTGATCAACGAGATTACCTCGCTCTACAACGCGGATTCCGCGAAGGGCTACGAGCCGCTGACCAGCGAGGAGAAGGACGCGATGTCCGACAGCGAGGTTGAGCTGTGGGAGGAAAAGGTCAAATCCGCGCTGCTTCGCCGTGATACGACGCTTGGCGGTGTGATGAGCGCGATGACGCTGGCGATGAGCAAGGGTGTGAAGATCGGGGATAAGACCTATTATCTGTCCTCCTTCGGCATCCGCACGCTCGGCTACCTGAATGCGCCGGAGAACCAGCACAATGCGTACCATATCGACGGCGATGAGGATGACGTCTCGACAAAGACAAACTCCGATAAGCTGATGGCGGCGATCACGTCCGACCCGGACACCGTGATTTCCTTTATGCAGCAGCTGGCGACGAACCTGTACGATGCGGTGGGCGATAAGATGAGCTCCTCATCGTTGAGCAGTGCTTTCACGGTATACAATGACAAAGAGATGGCCTCCGAGTACAGCGACTACACCAGTCTCATCAAAAAATGGGAGGAGAAGCTGGAAGCGCAGGAGGAATACTACTACAAGAAATTCTCACAGATGGAGACCGCACTTGCCAAGTTAAACAGCCAGAGCTCGGCGCTGGCCGGTCTGTTCGGAAATTAAAGAGAAACAGGAGGATAGGGAATGCTGGCAAATCAGGGCTATGCAGCATATGCGAATAACAAGGTTGCGACTGCTTCTCCCGGAGAGCTGACACTGATGCTCTATGAAGGAGCGATCAAGTTCTGTAACATTGCGATTACCGGAGTGGAAGAGAAGGACATTGAAAAGGCGCACCGGAATATCATCAAAGTAGAAAATATCATTGAAGAGTTTCAGAGCACCTTAAACCACAAATATCCGGTGGCGAAGGATTTTGACGCAGTCTATACGTATCTGATGGATCGACTGAGAGAGGCAAACTTTAAAAAGGATAAGGAGATCCTGGAAGAAGTGCTAAAGCATCTTCGGACGATGCGGGATACGTGGAAGGAAGTCATGCAGCTGGCACGGACACAGCAGTAATACGGCAGACACAGGGAGAATGTATGGAAAAAAGCAGATATATTCCCATCATGATACAGAGCCTGAAGAAAAAGGAGGAAGTGCTCGATTCCATGATCCGCATCAACCAGCGGCAGAAGGAGGAGCTCGACAACCCTTCCCTGGATCCGGATGATTTTGACGCGACCTTTGCGGAGAAGGAAAAGCTGATCGAACAGCTCGACACCTTAGACAACGGTTTTCAGGAGCTGTTTGAGAAGATTCGCGAGGATCTGACACAGCATCAGGCGGAGTATCGGGATGAGATCGCACAGATGCAGGAATGCATCCGCAGGCTGACCGCAAAGAGCGCGGATATCCAGACACAGGAGGCGCGCAATAAGGCGCTCATGGAGCAGAAGTTTGCATCCGTCCGCAGGCAGGTAAAAGAAGTCAGGAAGAGCCAGAAGATCGTCAATCAGTATTATAAGAATATGATGAAGACGAACTATGTGGAACCCCAGTTTACAGATAAGAAGAAATGAGTTTTGGACAAAAAAGTTTTCGTTCAGCCCGCGCCATTCGCAAAATCGTGCTTTCAGCACTTTTCGCTGCTGCGCAGCTGATTTTTGCTCATAACCGGGCGCTCCGCTCATGCTTCACAGAATGTGCTCATTCATGCGAGCATGATTCGCCCATTTTGCGAAGCATGGCTGAACTTTTCCGGAAAATTTCTTTTTTATGGTATAATGTATCGGAACAATCTTCCGATATATAATACAAGTAAGTCAAACGAGTTACTTGGTGGCGGATGTCAGATGGAGCGTACGGCCGGAAGACGGAAGCCGCATCAAAAAATCATTATTTATGTAGCATGGACGCTACAATTCATTCAAGGAGGAAATAATCATGGTAGTACAGCACAATCTTACAGCAATGAATTCCAACAGACAGTTAGGTATCACGACCGGAATGCAGGCGAAGTCTTCCGAGAAGTTATCTTCCGGATACAAGATCAACCGTGCAGCAGATGACGCGGCAGGGTTAACGATCTCCGAGAAGATGAGAAGCCAGGTAAGAGGATTAAACAAGGCTTCCGCAAACGCACAGGACGGCGTATCCTTAATCCAGGTTGCTGAGGGTGCATTAAACGAGACTCATTCTATCTTACAGCGTATGAACGAGCTTGCAACCCAGGCTGCAAACGATACGAACACCTCGATCGACCGCAAGGCAATCCAGGCAGAGTTAAAGCAGCTGACCTCTGAGATCGACAGAATTCAGTCTACCACGCAGTTCAATACACAGAACTTACTGGATGGCTCTTTCTCTTCGAAGAATCTTCAGGTTGGATCTCTTTCTGGCCAGGCGATTTCGATCAGCATTGACAACATGAACGCCGCAGCAATCGGTTTAACTGATCTTCAGGCAAACCTTGAGACCAGCACATTTGTATTTGATTTTGGTACTGCAGGTTCCGCAATGGATATGATCCAGAGCGCAATCAACGTGGTATCCGAGCAGAGATCCGCACTTGGTGCAATCCAGAATCGTCTGGAGCACACGATTGCAAACCTTGACAACATCTCTGAGAATACGCAGGCTGCTGAGTCCCGTATCCGTGATACAGACATGGCAGAGGAGATGGTTGAGTACAGCAAGAACAACATCCTTGCACAGGCAGGACAGTCGATGCTGGCTCAGGCAAATCAGGCTACCCAGGGTGTGTTATCACTGTTACAGTAAGGTATGTAATGGCATAGCGGCGTGAATCTGCCGCTATGCCATACAGATATCGCATTTTAAGCGAAACAATAGTTGCAGCATGGAAGCTGCAGTAAATTCAAGGAGGAAATAATCATGGTAGTACAGCACAATCTTACAGCAATGAATTCCAACAGACAGTTAGGTATCACGACCGGAATGCAGGCGAAGTCTTCCGAGAAGTTATCTTCCGGATACAAGATCAACCGTGCAGCAGATGACGCGGCAGGGTTAACGATCTCCGAGAAGATGAGAAGCCAGGTAAGAGGATTAAACAAGGCTTCCGCAAACGCACAGGACGGCGTATCCTTAATCCAGGTTGCTGAGGGTGCATTAAACGAGACTCATTCTATCTTACAGCGTATGAACGAGCTTGCAACCCAGGCTGCAAACGATACGAACACCTCGATCGACCGCAAGGCAATCCAGGCAGAGTTAAAGCAGCTGACCTCTGAGATCGACAGAATTCAGTCTACCACGCAGTTCAATACACAGAACTTACTGGATGGCTCTTTCTCTTCGAAGAATCTTCAGGTTGGATCTCTTTCTGGCCAGGCGATTTCGATCAGCATTGACAACATGAACGCCGCAGCAATCGGTTTAACTGATCTTCAGGCAAACCTTGAGACCAGCACATTTGTATTTGATTTTGGTACTGCAGGTTCCGCAATGGATATGATCCAGAGCGCAATCAACGTGGTATCCGAGCAGAGATCCGCACTTGGTGCAATCCAGAATCGTCTGGAGCACACGATTGCAAACCTTGACAACATCTCTGAGAATACGCAGGCTGCTGAGTCCCGTATCCGTGATACAGACATGGCAGAGGAGATGGTTGAGTACAGCAAGAACAACATCCTTGCACAGGCAGGACAGTCGATGCTGGCTCAGGCAAATCAGGCTACCCAGGGTGTGTTATCACTGTTACAGTAATTTACAGACGTATAAAACCGGCAGTGCGCTGCCGGTTTTATTTTTTACAATAAGCTGGCCCGCGGAGCGTGACAGCGTTTGTTATTGAAAAAGCTGACCTGGAGAGATATATGAATGGAGCAGATTTGCTGGCGCAGATGGAAGAATGCGCCATTTTTTTTTATCAGAATAAAGAACAGAAGGCATACGAAAGACTGCAGAAGCTTCTTCCGCAGATCAATGCAGTCCTGCAGAAGGTGGAGGAAGGATCAGAGATCCACTCTGATATGGTACAAACTGTCGCCGCATTTTTAGAGGCCATTCAGCGGAAACATACACTGGCACTTGCAGATCTGCTGACATATGATCTGCCAAAGTTTGTTCGGGGAGTAGAAATGGAGAAGCAGCCGTGATGGATATCCAGTCAAAAAACGAGGAAGCATTAGTTGCAAAATTTGGAGAGACATTTTACCAGAAATATCAGGAACAGTTGCAGAATACAGAGGATAGCTGTTATATCCGGACATGCTCTGACAACCAGAAGATCATCTGTCAGATGCGGGATGGCGTCGAGTGGCGCATGAACAGTATACATGACCCGGTCAGAGCGGCGGAATTATATGCTGACCGGTATAAAAATATGCGGGATTATGCGGTTGTGTGCGTATTTGGCCTGTCTGATGGAAGAGCAGTAGAGCAGCTTTTAAATCGTTGCAATGGAACACAGACGATTTTTATCTATGAACCGGATGTTCAGGTTTTCCTGACGGCAATGAAACATTTTTCTTTGGAAACAATATTTGCCGCAAATATTGTCCTGGTTGTAAAGGGGATCAATGAAAATGATTTTGGATTGCTGCTGCAGACAATTCTGAATGATCAGAACTGGCGTCTGGTCACAGACTGTATTTTACCGAATTATGATATCATGTATACAGAGGCGTGCAGGGAATTTATCCATCTGATGCGGTATGCAGTCAGAAGCCATATGCTGATGAAGAATACAAAGGTTCAGAATTCGCCGCTGATGGGTGACAATACGCTGTCTAACCTTCCTTATATTATGCGGGGGAGTTCTATTGATGAACTGAAAAAACAATTTGCACAGATTGATCTGAAGGGAACGCCGGCGATTATCGTTTCGTCCGGCCCTTCTCTGGATCGGAATATCAGAGAGCTGAAGAAGGCGGAGGGCAGGGCGTTTATCATCGGAGTGGATTCTTCCCTGAAAGCACTGGTTCGTGAGAATATTCATTTTCAGATCGGGATCAGTGTGGATCCCAGAAAACCGCGGTATGTGTTTGCAGATGACAGGGTGAACGATTTCCCGTATGTGCTGTCCAGCTATTCCGCGGATTTCCTGGCACAGGAGATCAGGGGAAGGCTGTTTTTTGACTCCAGTTTTGGCTGCGGAACGCTTCACAAAATTCTGACACAGGAGACAGGGAAAGAGCTGGGTATGATGCGGTCAGGCGGATCCGTGGCGACAAATGCCTTCTGGCTGGCGATGGAGCTGGGATTTCGGGAAATTATTCTGGTCGGACAGGATCTCGCATTTACGGATGGAAGAGGTCATGTGACCGGATTTGCGGAATCGGAACAGGCCAACCGCGAGCTGGTGGAAAACAGCGTCCAGCTGGCTGTGGAGGCGCTGGACGGCGGATGGCTGACGACAGATGTCCAGATGGACAGTTACCGGTACTGGTTTGAAAAGAATATCGCGGAGCAGAAGGAAAAAGTGACGGTCTATAACGCGACCGCAGCGGGGGCAAAGATCAGAGGGGCAAAGGAACTGTCTCTGGAGGATGCGATAGAGCAGCTCTGCACAAAAGAAAGAGATTTTGATCAGCTCATTGCGGATACGCCGAATCTTGCGACGGATGATGAACAAAAGAGACTCTGTGAGCGGTATATGGATTATGAAAAAGAGTTTTGCAGACTTCGGGAGAAACTGCAGGAGGGAATCGCGATATATGACAGGTTTATGGAGCTGGATCATCAGAAGGGCCGCCGGTCGGACGAATACCGGGATCTGCTGGAGAGGATGAAAGAGCTCACTCTGCTGGAAAAAGAAGACTACATGGATCTGATCGGCATGTATGCGCAGGAAGATACTTATGACGCAGCCGCAGATATCTATCTGGCCAAAGAGCTGACGATTGCGGAGATTGCGGAGCGCGGAAAGAGACTTTTACAGGGATATGTGAAGGGGATGGAAACCTGCAGGGAGCATATAGACCGGATTCTGATACCAGAATTGAGGAAAATGCACTAAAAATATAGTGAGGGGATATGAAGGGATCCTGTCTGGGAAGTAAGGGAGCTGTGCCGAAATGGGTGAAAAGAGCGGACATGATAAATATGTATGGCTGCATCATGGGATCGAAGAGACTGTGGTGCCGAACGCGTTCATGGACTATGCAGGTCAGAGCGGAAAAAAAGCAGTCTGCATCTGCGGGCCAAAGCTGGCGGGGCTTTCTGGATCGCAGGATTCTCTGCCGGAGATTTCGATGGAGCAGCTTTTGCTGGATGAGCGGTATGTGGAATATGGCATTCTGATCGAAAAAGAGACGTTGCGTGAGGCGGGCGGAATCAACCGGCGGCTTCATGCAAAACAGGAATATGAACTGGCGCTGCGCGTGGCGGAAAAACAAACTATATATGTAATATATTGCGCGGAGCATGCAGATAAAAAAGCTGACCAGCAGGATTACATCCGGTCTGACGGGATTCATACTGTGGGGCAGAAGGAGGATCCGGATACGGGATTTTGCACGGATGCTTATGTGGCGGGGCGGTATTATCCTCTTTTAAAAGAGCTGGGGCTTGCAGAACCCGTGCTGGAAGGACTGCTTGCAGAATGTGCGCTGCAAAACGAATCAGGCCGGGCACAGCGTTTTCTCGAAGATATGATCTCGCATTCGTCGGAATATCAGCGGATTTACCGTTCCACACAGCCGGTTCTGATTTATCTGGGGCCATCCTATTGCTATAATATTCTGAATGTTTTTGCGGAGGAACTGGGACGCGCGCTGGAACGGCTGGGCTGTTCGGTGGAATATTATGATACGGAGCATGAGGATGTGGACGGTGTTGGCCGGCTGCTGGGGCGGCAGTACCGGGCATCCGTCGGATTTCAGACATGGCTGATGTCGGTAAAGCATGACGGCGGAAAGCGGATGCTGCAGGACCTGATCGGGGGGCCGAAATACAATTTTATCGTGGATCATCCAGTATGGCTGGATGGGCAGTTAAAGGAAACGCCAAAGCATTATCATATTCTGACACATGACCGGAATTATATCCGGTTTATCCAGACATATTATCCCGGGGTGGCCGGGGTGCATCTGCTGCCGCCCGGTGGCCGGGAGATCGTGGAGACAGACCAGAACCGGGAGCGGGAATCTGATATTGTTTTTCTTGGCACATACAGGAATTACCGGTATCGGATCAATGAGCTGCGGGCATATTCGTCAGAGAAAAAATTTCTGGCAGTACGCTTTCTCGGGATTATGAAAAAAAAGACGGAACTGACGCCGGAGCAGGCGTTGAGAGAGGCGATGGATTATTACGGAATACAGTGCGATGGACCAGGGTTTCGCAGCGCGCTTTTTGAGCTTGGACTGGTGATCCAGCTTGTGATGTACTACTACCGCGAAAAGGTGATGCGAACGATTCTGGATGCCGGGCTGTCTGTTCATGTGTACGGGGATTCCTGGATGGAAAGTCCGTTTTTGAATCACCCGGGGCTGATTCGCCATCCCGAGGTTCTGGCGGAAGAAAGTACCGGTCTTCTCGCATCGGCAAAGATTTCGCTGAATATCATGGCATGGCATAAGGACGGGTTTACGGAGCGTGTTGCGGACAGTATGCTGGCAGGGGCGGTTGTGGTGAGCGATGAAAGCACGCAGCTTGCAGAGTATTATGGCGATGAGACGGTGCTGTTTCATCTGAATCACCTGGAGCGGCTTCCCAGACTGCTAAAGGGACTGCTCGCAGATTCGGAACGCCGGGCTCTGATCGCCAGCCGGGCACGGGAAAAGGCGTCGCGTTATGCCACGTGGGAGCAGCGGGCCAGAGAACTGCTAAAGCTGATTGAAATGGAGGAAAATCCAGGGAGATGAGGACAAACATATATGTGATGACGCATAAGCGTTTTGACCCGCCGCAGGATCCGGTCTATGTGCCGGTGCACGTGGGACGGGCAACTGGCCCGGATCTTGGCTATCCGGGAGATAATACCGGTGATTCGATCTCGGAGAAGAATCCATTTTACGGGGAGCTCACGGGGCTGTACTGGCTGTGGAAAAATGTACACGACATTGATGTGATTGGGATCTGCCACTACAGGAGATATTTTCTGAACGAGTCATATGAGCTTCTGACACAGGAGGAGTATGAGCATGCGCTGGCGGATGCGGATATTATGGTGCCGCGGGCAATGCGGGCGGATGGCAGGTATTTGGATTATTTTGGCAGTGCGCATCATGTCGGGGATCTTATGGAGACCGGCCAGGTGATAAAGGAGCTTTATCCGGCGGATTATCCGGTGTTTTGCGACGTGATGGAGGAATCCGAATATTACTATGGAAATCTCTGTGTGACGACAAAGCGGATTTTTGACGATTACTGCTCCTGGCTGTTTTCGATTTTTTCTGTGCTGGAGAAGCGTGTGGATGTCAGCGGGTATGATGCCTATCATCAGAGACTGTACGGTTTTCTGTCGGAAAGCCTGCTGCGGGTTTTTATCAGGGCGAGAGGACTTAAAGTATGCGAGACACGTGTCGGCGTGACGGCGGAAAAGGCGGAGACCACAGAGTTTAAGCTTGCGATGGGACAGCTGGTGAAGCTGGGAGAGTTCTCGCAGGCAAGGGAGATGTTTTATGAGTATCTGAAGATCCGCCCCGATATCACGCTCGAGCTGTCGGATGTAAGGAAGGAGATCCCGGATATCGAGCTGATCCTGTTTCTTCTGGAGCAGGAGAGGGAGAGCGGCCAGAAGGGTTTTTATGAGGTGTCACACCAGCTTACGGAGCTGATTGTACATCTGCGCACGGTGCGCGGGATTGTGCAGAAGGAAGGGCGCGGCCAGGCACTGACACAGGAGGATGAGGAGTATCTGAAGGTCAGACATGTGACAGAGCTGGCAAAAGAGGTGATCAGAGCGAATCTGTAAAACGGGACAGAGGGGAAGGGGCTATTGGAAAATAAGATGAATGTTGCGACGGCACTGAATAAAAAATATCTCCGTTATACAGCGGTGATGCTGAAATCGTTATGCGAGAATAATCCGGGATCCGTACGTATCTTTTTGCTGAATCATGAACTCTCCGCGGAGGATGTGCAGCGAATCCAAAAGGTGCTCGCAGCATATGATGCGCAGGTGGTGGATTTTAAAGTGGACCGGTCGGCGTTTTACAGCGGGATACCGTATAACGAGCAGTGGAGCATTGAGACCTATTACCGGCTTCTGCTCCTGGATCTTCTGCCGAAGGATGTGGAGCGCCTGCTCTATCTGGATGGGGATATCATCGTGAACCGGTCCTTAAAGGAACTTTATGAACTGGATTTTAAGGGAAAGGATCTGTATGCAGGAACGGATTCGGGATGGAGCCAGGTGTGGGAGAAGTACAGCGCAGTACAAAAGGAACTGCTTGCCGGGGTCTTAAAGGAAGGACACCGTTATTTTAATGCTGGCGTCATGCTGCTGAATATCGGGCAGATGAGGGAACAGTATTCGTTTCGCACATACTGCGATGTGATGGAGTCCTGGAATTATCAGATGTTTGCGCTGGATCAGGATATTTTAAATTATGTCCATGCGCATAAAACAGGATATTTTGATGAGCGGATTTACAATCTCAGCGCAAGAACCGCGCACAATCAGGGACTGTCTTATGAGGACATGAAACAGGCGGCGATCATTCACTATACCGGCTATAAACCATGGGAAGCTGGGAACTGTCATTATGATATCGAAAAACGATGGTGGGATTATGCCAGAAGGACACCGTTTTATCAGGAGCTGCTGGAAGAATTTCTGGATCAGTCGCTGACGGACGGCCATTTGGAAGCGTATATTCAGGAGCTTTTGGAGAAACTGGATACATCACAAAAGCAGCTTCAGGAATCGCTGGGCTTAAATCAGCGTCTCCTTGCCATGCTGCAGAAACAGTAGGGGAGCACCGGGAGTCGTATATGAGACTGTTTTATTATACATGGTTTGAAAATTCGGCAGGGGATCTGGAGGAATCGCTGCTTTCACTGGGGTATAGCGTGGTAAAATGCCATATCCCGCTGAAAAATTATGAGGAGGATCCGGAATTCTGCGGACATTTTATCCGCATTTTCCGGGAACAGGGCTGTGAAGCGGTCATAAGCTTTGACTTTTTTCCGCTGATCGCACGGATTGCGGAACAGCTTAAGGTGAGATATTTTTCCTGGGTATACGATATGCCGCATCACACGCTGTATTCACAGGCAGTGCTGGGAACATATACGAGCCTGTTTCTGTTTGACAGGGAGCAGTACCGGCAGATGAAGCAGATCCGGCAGAAGCATACCTATTATCTGCCGCTTGCCGTAAATATGAGGCGGTTAAAACGACAGCGGAAAGCGACTGACAGCGGAAATAATATACCAGAATACAACGCAGATATCAGCTTTGTCGGGAGTCTCTATGAAAAGAATCTGTACCGGCAGATTACATACCTGCCAGAATACCTGAAGGGATATCTGCAGGGGGTCATGGAGGCGCAGCAGAAGATATTCGGGTATCATATGGTGGGGGATGTACTGGATGACGAAGTCCTAAAAGAGCTGCAGACTTACGTGGTTATGGATCTGGATCCATCGTATCTGGCGGATAAAAAACAGCTGTATGTGGATATGATAGATGCGGAAATCACCTGCCAGGAGCGTACGCGTCTGCTGGGAGCGCTGTCGGAACGGTATTCGTTACAGCTGTATACGGCATCCGATACCGCGCTGGTTCCCCATGCGGATCACAGGGGAATTGTCTCGTATGATCAGGAGATGCCGGAGGTATTCCGGACCTCGAAGATTAATCTGAATCTTACGCTGCGCTCGATCCGGCACGGGATACCGCTTCGCGCACTTGATATCATGGGCGCGGGAGGGTTCCTTTTGTCGAATTATCAGGCCGGACTTGCGGAGGAGTTTGAGGATGGCAGAGAGCTGGTACTGTTTGAGAGCAGGGAGGATCTGCTGGCAAAGGCGGACTATTATCTGTCACACGAAGAGGAGCGCAGGGAGATTGCGCTCCGCGGATGGGAAAAGGTACAGCAGAAATTTTCCTATGACGTGCAGCTGAAAAAGATGTTTGAGACCAGCGGGGATCACATGTTCTGATCATTCCACTTCATCAGCCGGATATCGTTTTCCTGAAAGATGCGTTCCAGGTAGCGGTTTTTCTCATAGGGAATCGTCACATAGCGCAGCCGTAGCTGTCTCAGCTCTGTCAGGAACCGGTCCCGCAGTCCGGCGGGAAGCGGCGGATCCGCATTGACAATGTGTGCAATCCCACCATAATACAAATGTAATATAGAATATTCCATGACCTCCTGTATCTGCGCATAATCCTCTCGGGAGAGGAAGAGCTCTGCCATCGCGGTCATGGTTTCCGTGACGGCCTTCTGATATTTGGCCGGATCCGTGGGCCTGGAGGCGGAATCAGGAGGGGCTGTGTGACGGTAGAGAGGCTCCGTGACAACGCCGAGCCGTCTGGTGCGCAGGAGGAGCAGCATGAGGATCTCCATATCCTCAAGGATCGTATGCTCCCGGAAGGCGATACCGTCGAAGAGCTCCCGGCGGAACAGGCGGCTCCACAGATAACCGCCGCCCGCGATCAGCTCAATGCGTTTTTCAGTATCGAGTATGCCTGCGCAGGCAGGATCGGTTTGCTGAACAAAGGACTCGCGGGCTTCATCGTAGTAGATGCAGTCCACCATATCACAGTTGTCGGAGACGGCGCGCTGATACAGCTTTTCAAACATGGTGACGTCCGCGATATCGTCGCTGTCCACGAATCCGATATAATCGCCCGAGGCATACATCAGCCCGGCATTTCGCGCCCCTCCGGGCCCGGAGTTTTCTTCCAGGTTTACGAGGATAACCTGATCCGGAAAGGCGCGTTCGCAGTCCAGCAGAATAGAAAGGCTGCTGTCAGTGGATGCGTCGTTGACCAGAATCAGCTCGAGATCCCGGAAGGTCTGATGCACCAGATTTCCGAGACAGGCCGCGAGCGTTTTTTCCGCATTATAGACCGGGACAATGACAGATAATTTAGCAGACATAGCATTCCTCCGCAGCATCCATCACACGGAACATTTCGGAAAACAGCAGGTCAAAACCGAGACACTGCCGGATTTTATTTCGCCCGTTTGCGGCAATCCGCTGCCGCTCCTGTTCGTGTGACAGATAGTAATCGATTTTTTCATTCAGATCCTGTAAATCATTATAATACACAAAGTCCTCATCAGGAACAAAATAGTCCAGGAAATCCGCCTGAAAATTGGTCAGCAGAAATCCGCCGGCGCTCATAATATCAATCGCCCGGAGCGGGATCCCGGTTTTGATGCTTTTTAGGGTGATATTCAGGTTGATCCTGCTGTAGTGGAAAATATAAGGCAGCTCACTGACATAATCGGCAGGCCCCATATTTCTGATGCCGGGCGCCTGCCAGGAACGGTCCGGCGTGTAAAGCCGGAGGGGATGGGCTGCCGCCGCGGAGGTCAGGGTGCGAATACGGTCGAGCTCTGTCAGCTTACGCCCGATGACATAATTGCCGTAAATGTAAGACAGACTCTGAATTCCGGTATTTCCCGCGTCATAGGGCAAAGCGGAAGAAAGCTCACTTAAGATCCGCTCGTCGAGTACCTCCTCGATAAAATAGTAGCCATATACCCTTAGCTGCGCCTGCATGATGGCGTCGAGATAGCCACGGGCATAATCGCTAAGACCCGTCAGACGGTCGAACATGGTGTGCGTCTCATTGTAAAGAGAACCGACAAATGTCACATCGCTGCGGTAACCTGATGTATCATGCGGCTGTGCCAGCAGCTCATCAATGTGATCCGCATTCCCGGCCAGGGGCAGATAATGAACGGTTGTGATCCCCATCGCCGAGAGCTCCTGATACTGCGCACGGTCAAATACAAAGATCGTGTTGCACGGATAGATTACTGTATAGGAATACAGCGCGACATGCGGGGCGTCGTATACAACGGAAAGATAGCGCAGCTGATTGCGCTTACAGCCTTCCGCGATCAGCGGGAAAAAATTATAGGAAAAAATACAGTCGTAGGTGCCATCGGATAAAAAGGCGTCCAGCGCCGCATCAAAATCGGCGGAGACCCGATCCATGTAGTCCGGGTGAAAAAAATAATCTACAGAATGGCCAAGCCGCTTCATGGCGTCTGCGGCGTCTTTTTTACAGAAACAGGGCCAGTCAAAAAAAAGAATATTCATGTCCGATTCCTTTCCGGCGTTACGCCTGATGGGGACGAAAAACAGCTGAAAGAAGCGTTTCCAGCCGGTGCACCCAGGTGTGCTGCTCTTTCACCATCGCAAGGCCGTTTTCCGCGATTTCGTGCGCCAGCTTCGGGTGTTCGAGATAGTAAAGACATTTGTCGCGCAGATCTTCCGCGCTCTCATAGATCTCAAGGGTTTCACCCGGGATAAAATATTCTGGCAGCTCTGGCTGATAATTCGTGACCACAAAACCGCCACAGCCTAAGATATCCCAGATGCGAAGAGGGATACCGGAGCGGATCGGTTTGGAGGTCATATTCAGGTTAATTGTGCTGCGGGCAAAAATCAACGGCATTTCTGTCAGAGTTTTCGCGAAACCACGGTTGTGAAGCTTTGGAATATCGCTGGTATCGCTTCCGGTGTAAATGTCCAGGGAATAGCCGGCATCCGACAGACAGGGGGCCAGCTGACGCATCAGCGCGACTCTCTCTAAAGCGGAGATTTTATTGCCGATATACAGCTGGGACACGATGGTCCGGTCCGTCAGGTGTGGGGCATCCAGCGGCGAATAATAGCCAGGCAGATGAGCTTTTACCGCCTGAATGACATCGTCCGTGAGCAGCTCCTCAATAAAATAATAGCCGTATATTTTAAGCTGTGCCGCCATGATGCCGTCCAGGAAGCCTGCTATAAGGTCAGGGAGGCCGGTCAGCCGGTCGTAGGGGCATTTCTCGGTGTAGAGGGAGCCCACAAAGGAGACGTCGGAGGCGAACCGACGGTTGCGGCTGTTCTGAATGACAGACTGCATATAAGCCGGGTCTGTGGCCAGGGGCAGATAGAAGACATGCCCGGGGTGTAAGGGAGCGATCTCCTCGTACTGGCAGCGGTCAAACAGGAACAGATAATTGCAGTCGTTTGTGACGGAACGGCTGTAGAGCTCCATCACCGGGGAGTCCACTGTCCATCCTGCATATGGAATGTGAAAAATATTACAGACGTCGGATACGGTCGGAAAAAAATTAACCGAAAATACCAGATCGTACTGCCCCTCCAGCAGTGTCCGGCTCACGGACTCCACGACCTCGCTGGGTTTTCTGTTTTTCTGATAGATTTCATCCGACAGCTCTGTGACCTGGGCGCCCAGTTCGTTCCAGGCACGAAGCAGAAACGGCTCGCAGATGCTGCCATAACGGTAAAATAGTAGTTTCATATGTGATTCCTTTAAAATCGAAGTATCATTTGAATAAATCCTGTGCTATAATAGGCTATCGGCGATCAGAGAGGGATTGTTAATCATTTTTTTATACTAAATTATTGTAATACCGGGGTGGGAAATGGACAAAAAACGTCTGATCTTTTTTACCGGCGTATATGACACGCTGGACATTTTTACCTTTGAGCTTGAACGTGAGTTCCGGCAGATGGGCTATGAGACGATGCTGTTTGATTCCGGGGATACGGAGGGCAGTTTAAGCCGCCTGGCCGGATTTTTGCAGGGCGCGGTAAAAGCGGTGATCACCTTTAATAATCTCGGGTATAACATGGAGCTTGTGCCGGGAAAAAATATCTGGGATGAGCTTGGGATCTGCTGTGTCAATATTCTGATGGATCATCCGTTCTGTTATAAAGCCGCGCTGGACGCCTCTCCGCGGTTTGCGGCGGTGCTGTGCACGGACCGCAATCACATGCGCTATGTGCAGCGGTTTTACCCGCAGATACCGGTCACGGGCTTTCTGCCCCACGCGGGGATCGACAGGGGAACGCCGGCAAAGCGGATTGCGGACCGGCGGATCGATGTGCTCTATGCCGGGGGATTGTCGCGAAAGTTTGCGCAGAATGTGTACCCGGATTTTTCCAGATATACGGAGTTTGACGCCAGGGAGATCGCGGAGGAGGCGTACAAAAGCCTGATCGCGGATCCCGGCCAGACGACGGAGGAGGCCATTGAGGGCGTGCTGGCTGAAAAGGGGATCCGGCTGCCGGAGGAGGCACTGTGCGGCCTGATAGCGGATCTTCACTACGTGGATCTGCTGGCAACCTCCTGGTATCGCGAGCTGGTCATAAAAACGCTTGTGGAGGCCGGGATTTCCGTTCATCTGTATGGTTATGGCTGGGAGGACTGCGACTGGATCTCCAGCCCGAATCTCACTTATGGCGGCCGGGTGTCCGCGGAGGAGATTGTCGGAAAGATGCAGGACGCAAAGATTGTGCTCAGTACCATGACCTGGTTTAAGGACGGGACCCATGACCGGGTGTTTAACGGCATGCTGGCCGGGGCGGTGGCAGTGACGGACAGCTCCGTGTATATGAGAGAGGAATTTGGCCGGGAGGATGCTGCGCTGGTGATGTTTGAGCTTACGGAGCTTGCCGGTCTGCCGGAGCGGATCCGTGCTCTGCTGGCGGATCCAGACAGGATGCAGCGGATCGCGGATCAGGGGCGCATCTGCGCAATGGAGAAGTATACCTGGCGGGAGAGGGCGCGGGAGCTGGAGGAGGATCTGCTCAGCCAGCTGTGAGATTCTCATTGCCGGAGCCGGATCCGCGCGCCGGAGTTTGTTTGGGACAGTCCGCAGAGCTGTCAGACGCAGAAAGCGAGGGGAAGGATGCAGACAGGAACGATTACAGATGCCGATATGATTTTTTTCTATCTGAGCATGCTGGACTATCTGAAGCCGAAACGAGTGCTGGATATCGGGATGTTTTTAAAGCGGGCGGGATTTGTCTCCAGGCAGGCGATGTCTATGGAAATTTCCAGGGAAATCGTGCTGCATGGTGTTGACGTGTTCCCGGAATACCCGCTGGGGATATACGGGATCATTTATGATGCGGTGCTGGATTGGGAGACATTTTTAAAAGAAGTCGATCGGTACGCGGCGATGCTGGAGAACAGGTTTGACGTGGCGGTACTGCTGGGGATGGAGGGGATACTGTCACGGGAGGAAGAGGAAAAGCTGTATCCGCATCTGCTGCGTCTCTCACGCGGCGTGATGACGGAGGTGGAAACGGCAAAGCGGCTGATTGGGAGCAAAGCCGCAAACGGATATCAGCCGGTTTCCACCGGGGCGAAGCAGTTCGCGTGGGTTCCGGCGGCAGGATGAAGGGGAGGATGAAGGTGGATACCAGGATTTTTATCATGACCCATAAGGAATTTGAACCGCCGCAGCAGGCGTGCTATGTTCCGCTTCATGTGGGAAAAAACGGCAAAAAAGAACTGAATTATCCCGGAGATGACACCGGGGATGAGATTTCAGATAAAAATGATACCTTCTGCGAGCTGACGGGCCTGTACTGGATTTGGAAGAATGTGAGCTGTGATATGGCGGGGCTTGTCCATTACCGCCGGTATTTCGTGCGGAGGGGATCGCAGGAGGAGACGGGGCCGGTGGGGGCGAAGATCCTGGATCAGGATTATATCGAACAGTGCCTGAAGGAATACGACATGATTGTGCCGGACAGCGGGATGACGCAGGAGGGAAGCGTGTGGAACCAGTATGCGCTGCGCCACCGGATTTCCGACTGGATGGAGTGCGGGAGGGTGATCCACGATCTTTGCCCGGAATATGAGCCGGCATACCGGTGGAGCCAGAACTGCAATTTCATCTCCCTCGGGAATATGGTGATCACAAGAAAAGAGATCCTGGACGAATACTGCGAGTGGCTGTTTGCGATTCTGTTCGAGGCGGAGCGAAGAATTGACCTTCGGGGGTATGATGCCTACCAGCGGCGGATCTTCGGGTTTTTATCGGAGCGGCTGTTCCGGGTATGGCTGTTAAAGCAGCCCCTCCGGATCCGGGAGGAGCCGGTGATGATGACGGAATGAACGAAGTGTTGCATGTACGACGGGAAAGGCGGTAACAATAGTGAAAATGAATATTGCAGTTTCGATTAATCAGGCGTTTATCCGGTATCTTCATGTGATGCTGGTGTCGCTGTTTGAGAATAACAGGGAGCAGAAGCTCTGCGTCTGGCTGATGTCAGCGGATCTGACGGAGGCACAGGTACAGACATTTCATGAACTGGCGCAGTCGTACGGACAGGAGCTGCGTTTCCTGCGAATCGGGGAGGGGCTGTTCTCAAAGGAGCTTCCCTTTACGGAGCAGATTACCATTGAGACCTATTTCCGGCTGGCCCTGCCGGATCTTCTGCCAGAGGAGCTGGACCGGGTGCTGTACCTGGATGCAGATATCATCATCAACCAGCCGCTGGATGAATTTTATTTTACGGATTTTAACGGGAAATCCCTCTGCGCGTGCAGGGATGTGGCGGCTGTCTCGGTCACTCATGTCAGCACGTCCCCGCTGTTTGCGGAATTGCGTCAGACACCCGGATTTACCTATTTTAACGCGGGGGTTCTGCTCATGAACTTAAAAAAGCTGCGGGAGAAGGTTTCGCTGGAATATTTTGTGCAGCAGGCGCTGCGGTTGAAGGATTATCTGACGTACCACGATCAGGATCTGCTGAATTACCTGTTTCATGACGATGTGGTCTATGCGGATGAAAAACGATTTAACCTGATAATCCGCCCGGCATGCAATTCGGGTTATACGTATGACGAGGTAAAGAGTATGGCGGTGATCCTTCATTACGCGGGCCCCAAGCCCTGGCGCCATGAGGAGGTGCGTTACGGGCTCGAGCGGTTCTGGTGGGAGTACGCGAAGAAGACGCCCTATTACGTGGGGCTTTTGGAGGACATCGTGCTGGGGGAGATTGATACCGGTTATATGGATCAGATGTACCGGGATCTGAAACGGGAAAACGACGAGTTAAGAGCGATTGTCGACAAGTGTATGACACTGCTGAAAAAGCTGTCATGACCGTTGGAATTAAAGAATTGACCGTGAACAGCCGATATAAAAATACGAGTACTATTATGAAGGAAAGGGCTGGCCAGGAGGGTCAGGGTGAGGTGTCATGGAGGATAGCAGAAGAGAACAGACAGAGGCGCTGGAGGTATTGCAGGAGTTTAACGGGCGTCTGATAAAGAACATCGGGATCGTGATCAAAGAGCTTTCCGGCGCAAGGCTGGAGGATACGGATAAGTTCATAAAAGGGATTGTGGATGCAATGAACTGGGAGATCCAGGTGATGAACGGAACGATGGAGCTGCTGAATGAAGGGAAAGAACGCATCGATAAGGAAGCGTTCAATCAGAGCATTGTGGCAGTCGGAGAGGCGATCGCGGCGAAAGACGACGCGAAGCTGGCGGAGGCATTTGCGGAAGTGCTGATTCAGTTCGAGGGACTTGGAGCAGCCGCGGCAGAAGTAATACAGTAAAGACAGGGCTGACTGCTATGGAGGACATGGGGTCAGCTTTTTGTTATATCATTTTGTAGAAAAGAGACCGGATGAATGAAAAAGATACTTGTAACCGGGGCGGACGGTTTTATCGGTTCGCATCTGACCGAGGAGCTGGTAAAAAAAGGATATGAGGTAAAGGCGTTTGTCTTTTACAATTCATTTAACACCTGGGGCTGGCTCGATACGCTGCCGCAGGAAATTATGAGACATATTGAGATCTTTCAGGGGGATGTCAGGGATCCGAACGGGGTGCGGGATGCGATGCGGGGATGCGATGCGGTCTTTCATTTAGCGGCGCTGATCGCGATTCCCTTCAGCTACCACTCGCCGGATACCTATGTGGATACGAATATCAAAGGCACCTTAAACGTGCTGCAGGCGGCGCGGGAGAAGGGCATCAGGGTGCTCGTCACCTCCACCTCGGAGGTCTACGGGACGGCGCAGTATGTGCCGATTGACGAGAAGCATCCGTTTCAGGGGCAGTCCCCTTACTCTGCGACAAAGATCGGGGCGGACCGGCTGGCGGAATCGTTTTACCGCTCGTTTGAGCTGCCGGTGACGATTGTGCGCCCGTTTAACACATATGGGCCGAGACAGTCCGCCCGTGCCGTAATCCCGACGATCATCACACAGCTTCTGGCGGGGAAGACGGAGATTAAGCTGGGTTCACTGACGCCGACCAGGGATTTCAATTACGTGAAGGATACGGCGAACGGGTTTATCTCCATTTATGAGTCGGACCGGACAGTTGGAGAGGAGATTAATATCGCGACGCAGAAGGAGATCTCTATCGGGCAGCTGGCGGAAGAGCTGATCCGGCAGATCAATCCGGCGGCACAGATCGTCTGCGAGGAACAGCGTCTGCGCCCGGAAAAGAGCGAGGTGAACCGCCTGCTGGGCTGCAACCGCAAGATAATGGAGCTGACGGACTGGAAGCCGCGGTATACCTTTGAGCAGGGGCTGGCGGAGACGACTGCGTTTCTGAGGGAGAATCTCGGCCGGTATAAGACTGACATTTATAACGTGTAACAGAGAAATGGGGAAAACAGATGGAAGAGACATTTATTCCGTTGTCCGTTCCGAATCTGAAGGGCAACGAATTAAATTATGTGACAAGAGCGGTGGAGACGGAGTGGGTGTCAACAGGCGGCCCGTATGTCGATGAATTTGAGCATGCAGTGGCGGATTATGTGCACGCGAAAGGCGCGGTATCCTGCCAGAACGGCACGTCGGGGATTCACACGGCGCTGCTTGTGTCAGGCGTAACGTCAGACGATGTGGTGCTGGTGCCGGCGCTTACCTTTATCGCGGCAGTGAATCCGGTGGCCTATATCGGTGCGGAACCGGTTTTTATGGACTGCGATGATTCGCTCTGCATGGATCCGGAGAAGGTGGAGCGGTTCTGCCGGGAGGAATGCGAGACGGCGGACGGGCATCTGATCGAGAAAACGTCCGGCAGACGGGTGAAGGCGGTTGTAGTTGTGCACGTGTTTGGGAATATGGCGGACATGGAGCGCCTGATGCAGATTGCAGGGAAGTACGGTCTGACGGTAATCGAGGATGCGACCGAGGCGATCGGAACCTTTTATGAGGAAGGAATTTATGCGGGAAAATATGCCGGAACGATTGGTGACCTCGGAGTCTATTCCTTTAACGGCAATAAGATTATCACGACAGGCGGAGGAGGTATGATCGTCTCCGACAACGGGGAATATGTAAAGAGGGCGAAACACCTCACGACCCAGGCGAAGAGCGATGAACTGTATTATACACATGACGAGATCGGGTACAATTACCGGATGACCAACCTGCAGGCAGCGCTGGGGCTGGCGCAGTTAGAGCAGCTGGAAGCGTTTATTGCGGTGAAAAGGGAAAATTATGAGCGATACCGGGAGGCAGTTGCGGATATCCCCGGATTTCGTCTGATGGATGTCCGGGAGGGGACGCGCAGCAACCGCTGGTTTTATGCACTGTACTGCGGGGAAGGCGGGCCGGATCGCGATACGGTGATCCGGTATCTGTCGCAGCACCGGGTACAGTCCCGACCCATCTGGGGGCTGATCTGCGACCAGAAGCCCTACCGAAAGGCCCGCAGGTATCAGATTGAAAAAGCGGCGGATTACCAGGGACATGTGGTCAATCTTCCCTGCAGCTCGAATCTGACCCCGGAGGAGGTCTGCCGGGTGACAGAGATGCTGCGGCAGCTGACGGCTTCGGGAGCCGGGCAGATACCGGGGGAATGCAGCCGGTCGGATGTAGCCGGGGCAGAGAATGGAGGATGAGGGATGGGCTGGGAGACGATGCTGGTGGAGCCTGACATATCGGTATGGCAGGCGATGGAACAGCTGAATCAGAATGCGACCAAGGTATTATTTATCCACGAAGAGGGAAAGCTGCGGGCGGCCCTCTCGGACGGGGATGTCCGCAGATGGATTTTAAAAAAAGGAAGCTTAAAGGCACCCATCAGCCAGGTGGCCAATTATCAGCCGAAATGCCTGCGGGAATGGGAGCGGGACAGGGCAGGGGAATATATGCACCGATACGGGATCGAAGCAGTTCCCGTTGTGGATGAGGATAAACGGATTACAGATATCGTATTATGGAGGACAGACGGCGCCTCCGGGAAGGATGCGCAGATTGATCTGCCGGTTGTCATGATGGCCGGGGGAAAGGGCACCAGGCTGTACCCGTATACCAGGATCCTTCCGAAGCCTTTAATCCCGGTGGGAGAGCTGCCGATCGCGGAGCATATCATCAGGCAGTTCCGCCGGTTTGGCTGTCATGATTTTTATCTGATCGTCAATCACAAAAAAAATATGATCAAGGCTTATTTTAATGAGATCCCGAAGGATTACAGGATCTTTTACGCGGATGAGGATGTGCCGCTTGGAACGGGCGGAGGTTTAAGTCTGCTGAAAGGAAAGATTGATACGCCCTTTATTCTCACAAACTGTGATATCCTCATCCGGGAGGACTTTTCGAAGATCTACCGGCTGCATAAAGAGAAAAAAAATCTGATCACCATGGTCTGTTCTTTAAAAAATTTCCGCATCCCATACGGTGTGGTGGAAATCAGTGAGGATGGCGGTATCGATTCGATGAGCGAGAAGCCGGTTCTTTCCTTTTTTACCAACACCGGGTGCTATATTGTGGAGCCGCGGGTCATCGGGGAGATGGAAGAAAATCGGGAAATCAGTTTTCCGGATATCATTGCGCGGTATAAGGAAAAGGGAGAAAATGTCGGGATTTATCCGATTGCGGAGCATGCATGGCTGGATATGGGTGAGATGGACGAGCTTGAGAAGATGAGGAATTACCTGGCAGGAGAGGGGGAGCCGGGACTGTGAGAGAAAAAAGAAAAATTGTTCTGATCGGCGGCGGCGGACACTGCAGATCAGTGCTGGACGTGACGCTTCGAATCAATGCGTTTGATGAGATTGTGATCACAGACAGCGGTATACCGGCAGGGACACAGATCATGGGATGTGAGGTCATCGGGGGAGATGAGCGGCTGCCGCAGTTATTTGAGGAAGGATTTCGATATGCGTTTCCCGCTGTGGGAAGCATAGAGGATACGGATCTGCGGCAGACACTTTTCCGGCGTGCGTCAAAGATCGGTTTTCTGTTTCCGAATCTTGTGGACCCTTCGGCGGTGATTGGAACGGATGTAACATTTGGATACGGTATTTTTGTGGGAAAACAGGCTGTGGTCAATGCCGGAACTGTGATTGAAGACATGGCGATCATCAATACGGGGGCAGTGATCGAGCATGGCTGCCATATCGGCAGCTTTTCACATATTTCTGTCGGAGCGGCGCTCTGTGGAGGTGTGTCTGTCGAAAACGGCGTGTTTGTCGGATCTCATGCGACGGTGGTGCAGGGAACGCGGATCGGAAGAGGCAGTGTCATCGGCGCCGGTGCGCTGGTGCTCGGGGATGTTCCGGGAGAGACGCGCGTGGTTGGGATATGGAAGACAATGCAGGAGAAAAACGGAGGGGCATGCATGGAGGATACCGGGAATGAGATCACCGTGATTGCTGAGGCAGGCGTCAATCACAACGGATCGCTGGAGCTGGCATTCCGGATGGTTGATGCTGCAAAGGAGGCCGGGGCAGATATTGTAAAATTCCAGACTGCGAAGGCGGAACAGATGGTATCGAGATTCGCCGGGAAGGCGGAATATCAGAAAAAGACGACAGGCGGGGAAGAGAGCCAGATTGAGATGTTAAAAAAACTTCTGCCGAAGTATGAGGATTTTGTCCTTCTGAAGCAATACTGTGAGAAGAAAGGGATCGAATTTCTCTCCACACCGTTTGACATCGAAAGCATTCATTTTCTGGACGGGCTGGGATGCCGGCTCTGGAAGGTTCCGTCGGGTGAGATCACCAATTATCCGTATCTCATCGAGATCGCAAAGATCAGGAAGCCTGTGATCCTCTCGACCGGCATGGCGGACATGGAAGAGGTGGAAGCTGCGGTGTCGCTGTTAAAGGAGCACGGTGCCGGAGAAATCTGCCTGCTGCACTGTACCACGGAATACCCTGCCCCCTTTGACGAGGTAAATTTAAGGGCGATGCAGACATTGGGGAAAAAGTTTGGCTGCAGGACCGGTTACTCGGACCATACGCCGGGAATTGAGATATCGGTCGCTGCCGCTGCGATGGGCGCGTCGGTGATCGAGAAGCATTTTACCCTGGACCGGAATATGGAGGGACCGGATCACAAAGCCAGCCTGGAGCCGGAGGAGCTCGCCGCGCTGGTGCGGGCAGTCCGTCATGTGGGAAAGGCTCTCGGGGACGGAGTAAAATGCCCGACGGAGTCTGAAAAGAAAAATATCACGGCGGCGCGAAAAAGCATTGTCGCGAGAAGAAAGATCCGGAAAGGCGAGATCCTTACAGAAGAGAATATCACGGCAAAGCGGCCCGGAAACGGGATCAGCCCCATGCGCTGGAATGAGGTGATCGGCAGCAGGGCGATCCGTGATTTTGAGGAAGACGAGCTGCTGGAAGTGTAAAGGACAGGGGATTTATGATGAAAAAAATTGCTGTGGTCACCGCGACGAGGGCGGAATACGGATTGCTGACGCCTCTGATCAGAAGGATAGAGGAGGATCAGGAGCTTGCGCTGGAGCTGATTGTGACCGGAGGGCATTTGTCAGATAAGCAGGGCCGTACGATTCGGGATATCGAAAAAGACGGATTCCCCATTGCACATGAAATTCCCATTCTGGAAGAGGGAAACACACCGTATGACAGCTCGCTTACAATGGCGAATGCGCTGCGGGGATTTGCGGAGTGCTTTCGGGACGACCGGCCGGATATGGTGGTGCTGCTGGGAGACCGGACCGAGCTTCTTGGGGTAGCAGCGGCAGCGGCGAATGAGCGGATTCCGATCGCGCATATTCACGGGGGCGAGGTGACGGAGGGTGCAGTGGACGACTGCATTCGTCATGCTCTGACCAAAATGAGTTATCTTCATTTTACATCGACAGATATCTACAGAAGACGGGTGATCCAGCTGGGCGAAGCGCCGGAGCGGGTGTATTGTGTGGGAAGCCTCGGGGCGGAGAATATTCTGCATGCGCCGCTTCTGACGGAGCGGAAGATCCGGGAGGCGATCGGCGCAGGCAGTCTTCCCTATGCGGTAGTTACATTTCATCCGGTGACGCTGGAGGATGCCTCTGCAGAAAAACAGACGGAGGAGCTGTGCCGGGTGATGGGGGACTGTGAGGGCTGCTTTTTCCTGATCACAAAGGCCAATGCGGATGCCGGAGGGGATGGGATTAACCGTATCTTTGAGCGGTTTGCCGGGAAGCATCCGAACATCCGACTCGTCGATTCCCTCGGGATGGTGCGGTACTTAAGCGCCGTGAAATACGCGTCGTTTGTGCTGGGAAATTCGTCGAGCGGGATCATAGAGGCGCCGGTGCTCGGGACGCCGACGGTCAATATCGGGGACCGCCAGAGGGGACGGCTGATGGCGGAGACCGTGATTCCCTGCGAGCCGGAGCAATCCGCCATCCTGCAGGCGGTGAAGAAAGCAGAGCAGATGCCGCATCGGGCTACGAATCTGTATGGGAATGGCAATACCTCGGAACAGATCACTGAGACGATCCGGCGATGGCTCAGGGAAGGTAAGATTAATTTAAAAAAGGGGTTTTATGACGATGAAAATACTTTTTCTGATCCCGGCGCGGGGAGGGAGTAAAGGAATCCCGCACAAAAACATTCGGGATTTCTGCGGGAAACCGCTGATCCGCTACAGCATCGACGTGGCGCGGGAGCTGGCGGAGGACGCCGATATCTGCGTGTCCACGGATGATCAGGAAATCATAGACGTAGCCGAAAAGGCGGGGCTTTTGGTTCCTTTTGTGCGTCCGGAAGCGTATTCGACGGATACGGCGTCCTCGGAGGCTGTGATGCTCCATGCACTTGATTTTTATGAAAAAAAGGGCGTGCGGTATGATGCGATTGTCCTGCTCCAGCCGACGTCGCCGCTTCGGACTGCGCAGCAGGTAAATGAGGCGATCGGATTGTTTACGGCGGGAACGGATATGGTGGTCGGGGTGAAGAAATCATCGGCCGCGGTTACGCTGATGCGGGAGGAGCCGGATGGAACCCTGGTCCATGCATTCGATACGTCCGGGGGTGTGAGACGGCAGGATGCTGCAGCCCTCTACGAGATCAACGGGGCGGTGTATGTGATTGACACCCGCGCCCTGACCCAAAAGGGGATGGCCGGATTTACCAGAATAAAAAAATATGTGATGCCGGAGATCAGTTCCGCGGATCTTGACACGGAGTGGGACTGGGTGGCGGCGGAAGCGCTGTATGGAAAGCAGCGGGCAGAGTCTGAGGTGGGGAAGAGATGAGGAAATACAGAAAAAAGCAGATTTTAAGCAGTCTTGACGAACTCCTTCGCGTACACCAGTCCGTCTTACCGTCCCTCGTCACCGGAAACACAGACGCCGCCAGAACCCTCCTGGCCGGCTGTCAGGAGGCCGCCATCGCCGTCGGCAATGCAATCGAGGAGACAGAAAAAGGGACAGAAGCCGGGGATGCGGTGGTCGGCAGGATCGAGGAATACTGTGAGCTGGTGTATGAATTGTGGCAGAATCCTGAGCGATCTCAGATGCTTCAGCGCCTCGATCACGCCATCCATGCCATAAAAGACCACATTCAGTCCGACCTCCCGGAGCGTCTGGAAGTCGCCTTCCTCCCCTACAAGGCATCCATGTGGGACTGCCTGGAGAGCGTGTGGGAGGCCGCGGTCGCGGATCCGGACTGCGAGACGTACGTAGTGCCGATTCCTTACCTGGACAAGGGCCCGGACGATACCTTCACGGACATTCACTGCGAGGCCGACAAGTTTCCGGAAAATGTCCCGGTGGTAAACTGGCAGGAGTATGATATTGCGGCGCGCCATCCTGACGTGATCTACATCCATAATCCGTATGACAATGTCAATAACGTCACCTCGGTACATCCCTCCTTTTATGCGAAGGAGCTGAAAAAGCATACGGACATGCTGGTGTATATCCCGTATTTTGTCTGCATGAACGATTACGTCGAGGAGCATTTCTGCGTGCTGCCCGGAACGATTTTCGCGGACCGGGTGATCGTGCAGTCGGAGGCGGTCCGGCAGACTTACATCGAGGCGTATCACAAATTTGAAAAGGAAAATCACCTGGAGGGCTGCGTGGGCAATGCGGAGGAAAAATTCGTGGCCCTCGGCTCGCCCAAATACGATAAGGTTTTAAAAACCACGCGGGAAAATGTTAAAATCCCGGAGGACTGGCAGAGAAAAATCGTAAAAGAGGACGGCAGCTGGAAAAGAGTGATCCTCTACAATACCACTGTGACGCAGATCCTGACCCACCGGGAAAAAATGTTAGAAAAGATCCGGTCCGTGTTTGCCCTGCTACGGGGGCGGCAGGACGTGGTGCTGCTGTGGCGGCCACATCCCTTAAGCCAGACGACCTGCGGGTCGGTCTCCGCGCAGCTTGAGGCCGCATACTGCGGGCTGGTGGAGGAATACCGGGCAAAAGACTGGGGGATCTACGACGACACGCCGGATCTGCACCGGGCGATCGCGCTCTCAGACGCATATTACGGGGATATGAGCTCCGTGGTGGAGCTCTACCGGATGACGGGGAAGCCGATTATGATCGAGGATGTGGAGATTGTGTGAGAGACACCGCCTTCATCGCCTCCCACCTCTTCACATCGATAAATTCCCGCACAAAATCCGTCTGCGGCTTTTCACAGATCTCCTCCGGGGATCCGGCCTGTTCCACCGCACCGTGGTTGGTTACGATGATCAGATCCGCGATTTCGAGCGCCTCCTCCTGATCATGGGTCACGAAAATACTGGTGATGCCCACCCGGCCGATCATGTCCTTTAACCAGCTGCGGAGCTCCTGGCGCACCCTGGCGTCAATGGCCGCAAACGGTTCGTCTAACAGCAGAAGCTGCGGATTCGGCGCTAAGGCCCTGGCAAAGGCCACGCGCTGCTTCTGTCCGCCGGAGAGCTGGTGCGGGTAGCGTTTCCCGAGGTCTGCCATGGAGATCAGCTCTAAGAGCTCCTCCACCCGGGCTTTGATCTCGCCTTTGCTCTTTTTCTGCACCTGAAGGCCGAAGGCGATGTTGTCCGCGACCGTCATGTAGCGGAACAGCGCATAGTTCTGAAAGACAAATCCAATGCCGCGTCTGCTGGCGGGCAGGTTGTTCACGCGCGTGCCGTCGATGATGATATCCCCGGAATCCGGCATATCAAGGCCGGCGATCATTCTTAAAATGGTTGTTTTCCCGCTGCCGCTCGGGCCTAAAAGCGCGGCGAGCTGTCCCTTTTTTATCCCAAAGCTGACGTCCTTTGACGCCTGGAAACCGTCAAATGTCTTGTATATATGTTTCATTTCCACGTACATGTCCGTGTCCCTCCCGCTGAATCTCTTTTTGTCTGCCTGCTCTGTCTGCCTGTTACTTTCTCCATTCCACCAGATTTCTTAAAATCAGGATCACAATCGCCAGTATGACCAGGATCGATGACACTGCGAAAGCCGCCGTCGTGTTGAACTCTTTATAAAGGATCTCCACGTGCAGCGGGAGCGTGTTGGTCTTCCCGCGCAGATGCCCGGAGATGACCGATACCGCGCCGAATTCGCCCATGGCCCGCGCGGTGCACAGGATGACGCCGTACAGCAGGGCCCACCGGATATGCGGGAACGTGATCCGCCGGAAAATGGTAAAGCCCCCCGCGCCCATCAGCGCCGCGGCTTCCTCCTCGTCCTTCCCCTGTGCGTTTAAGACCGGAAACAGCTCCCGGAAGACAAACGGGAAGGTGACAAAGACAGTGGCCAGGATCACGCCCGGAACCGCAAACACGATTTTAATGTTATGCGCTTTTAAAAAAGGCCCCATCCACCCGATATTTCCGAAGGTCAGGATAAACACGAGGCCCGCGATGACCGGGGAGATCGAAAACGGAAGGTCAATCAGCGTGGCCAGCACCTGCCTTCCGCGAAAATAAAATTTGGAGAGCAGATATGCGGCGAATAAGCCAAACACGGTATTGACAGCAACTGCGACAACTGTCGCAAACAGGGTCAGACCAAATGCCTTTACGGTGTATTCGTCTAGAACGCTCGCTTTATAGACGGCCCAGCCCTCCCGGAACGCGTTCGAAATCACGACAATCAGCGGGAGCACCAGCATGACGATAAGGAAAAGTACGCCTGAACCAATCAGAAGAACGGTCATGGAAGGACGTTTCGCATCCCGGTGCGGATCGATGACCTTGCGAAGGGAATGGATGCCGTCGCCGGTATTGTCGCTGCCGCTGAATTTCTGCATGTGGATCTGAAGCGAGTTGATCAGCAGCATCAGCGCAAAGGAGAGCAGAAGCAGCACCAGCGCGATCGCGGTGGCGTCGGAGTACTTGTACTGTTCCAGCTTTGTCATGATTAAAAGCGGCGCGATCTGCGTCTTGTTCGGAATATTCCCGGCGATAAACACCACGCTTCCATATTCGCCGATGCCCCGGGCGAACGCCAGGCCGAAGCCGGCGAGCAGCGCCGGAAAAAGCTCGGGGAGGATGACGCGGAAAAAAATCCGCCCTCTCCCTGCGCCCAGCATCATCGCCGCCTCCTCGTACTGCCGGTCGAGCTTTTCTAACACCGGCTGCACGGCTCTCACCACAAAGGGGATGCCGACAAACACCATGGCGATCGTGATGCCGATGCGCGTGTAGGCGATTTTTACCCCGATTCTGGCAAACAGGGCGCCGATCCATCCCTGGTCGGAGTAAAGGTACGTCAGGGCAATGCCGGCGACGGATGTCGGCAGGGCAAAGGGCAGTTCGATCAGACCGTCCATCAGCCGTTTGCCGGGAAAATCGCAGCGCACCAGCACCCATGCGAGAAGGACGCCGAAAACCGCGTTGATCATGGCGGCGAAAAAGGCGCAGGAAAGACTGACCACATACCCGGAGACGACCTGCCGCGAGGTGACGACGCCGAGAAATTCCGGGGCACTTAAACCGGCAGCGCTGAAAAAAATGGAGGCTAAGGGGATCAGCACCAGGCAGCCGAGCATGGCGAGCGTCACGCCCATGCAGAGACCAAACCCCGGGATGACGCGGATACCCCGTTTATTTTTGATTTTTATGATCTGCTGTTCCATATGTGTGAGGCTCCTTCCGTCAGTCCGCGTAAATCTGGTCAAAAACCGCCCCGTCGTTAAAATAATCCGCATAGGCCTGATCCCACCCGCCGAATTCGTCGATGGTGACGAGATTCATATTAAGGTCAAACTGTCCGGAAAATTCCTCTAAGATATCCGGGTTGGACGGGCGGTAATAATGTTCCCCGGCCAGCCGCTGTGCCTCGTCGCTGTAGAGATAGTTCAGATAGGCTTTTGCCAGCTCCGTTGTGCCGTGGTCCGCGGCATTTTCATCGACGACCGCCACGGAGGGCTGTGCCAGGATGCTGACGCTGGGGGTTATAATCTCATACTGATCCGGGTGTTCCTCCATCGACAGATACGCCTCGTTTTCCCAGGCGATCAGCACGTCGCCCTGTCCGTTCTCGACAAATGTATTTGTGGCGCCCCTTGCACCGGAATCCAGCACCAGCACGTGCTCGTACAGCTGTTTTAAATAGTCCCTTGTCTGCGCCTCGTCCCCGCCGTCCTGCTGTTGCCAGTAAGCCCAGGCCGCGAGAAAATTCCAGCAGGCGCCGCCTGAGGTCTTGGGATTTGGCGTAATGACCTCCACGCCGTCCCGGATCAGGTCGTCCCAGTCCGTGATCCCCTTTTCATTTCCCTTCCGCACCAGAAAGACAATGGTCGAGGTGTACGGGGAGCTGTCACCGGAAAATTCTTTGATCCAGCCGCTCTCAATCAGCCCGGCTTCCTCGATTGCGGTGATATCGTGTGCGAGGGCCAGGGTCACGACGTCCGCCTCATTTCCTTCGATGACGGAGCGCGCCTGGGAGCCGGAGCCGCCGTGGGACTGGACGACAGTGATATCCTGCCCGCTCTCTTCCTTCCAGTAGGCGCGGAACATTTCGTTGTAAGCTGCGTAAAATTCCCTGGTGGGGTCATAGGATACGTTTAACAGCTCGATGCTGCCCTTGCTGTCGGCAGCCGGGCCGGAGGCGGAATCCGGGGACGCACTGCCGCCGGATGTCCCGCCGCAGCCAGAGGCAAGCAGTGACAGCGCGAGGCCGGCAGCCGGAAGAGCGGCGGCCAGGCGGTGACCGGCGGTCTGATGCAGGACATGTGTATGAATCAAATGTAGTAAATTGGTAAATCTCACAATAAACCTCCCTGTTTCTGCTGCAGGTCTCCCGGCCTGTCTGTACCCGGCCGGGAGACGGACGGAGCCGGGAATAACCGTATCCCGCCATGTGCATTCGTCATATTTCATTGTCCGTCAGATACGGCGCCAGCTGTCCCAGCACCAGTTCCGCGGCTTCCTCCAGCTTCATCCCGGTGGTATCGATCACGACATCGGCGTGCTCCGGGGCTTCGTACGGGCTTGAAATTCCGGTGAAGTTTGGGATTTTTCCTGCCCGGGCCTTCTGATACAGCCCCTTTACATCCCTCCGCTCACATTCCTCCAGCGGGGTACTGACATAGATCTCGATAAAATTTTCCTCGCCGATGATGCTTCTGGCGTTTTCCCTGTCGCTCTGGAAGGGCGAGATAAAGGAGGTTAAAACAATCAGCCCCGCGTCGTTCATCAGCTTTGCAACCTCCGCGATCCGGCGGATATTCTCGATCCGGTCCTCCGGTTCAAAGCCCAGGTTTTTGTTTAAGCCCATGCGGATATTGTCGCCGTCCAGCAGCATGGTGTAGCGCCCGTTTAAGCTTAAGCGTTTCTCGATCTCGTTGGCCAGGGCGGATTTTCCGGAGCCGGAGAGCCCGGTAAACCAGAGCGTCACAGGCTTCTGGCCCATTTTTCCGGCGCGGATCTCCCGTGTGATATCGAGCTTCTGCCAGACGATATTCTCCGACCTGCGCAGGGAGTGCTCCACCACGCCGCAGGCGGAGGTCATATTTGTCACGCGGTCGATCAGGATAAAGCTTCCCAGTCCCTTGTGGTTCTGGAAGGTGTCATAGACCACCGGCGAAGCTGTCGCAATGTCGCAGACCGCTATTTCATTTTTATAAAGCTTTGATACCGCGATCTGCTCTCCGGTGTTGATGTCGATGCGGTATTTGATCTCCATGACGGACGCGGGGAGCAGCTTTGTGCCGATTTTGATCAGGAAATTTTTCCCCTGCATCAGCTCCATGTCATCCATCCAGAGAATCGTGGCGGTGAACATGGTGCTCACGACAGGGTCCGTACCTGCGGCGAGCACGCAGCCGCGGGAGACGTCGACCTCCCGGTTTAAGGAAATGGTGACGGCCTGGCCTTTTCTGGCAACGGATGCCTTCTGATCCGTCACAAGGATGGAGGAAACCTTTGCCTTTTCCCGGCTCGGCAGGACGGTGATCTCGTCGCCCACCTGAACGGTCCCGGACTCGACCTGCCCCTGGAAGCCGCGGAAGGAGTGATTCGGACGGCAGACCCGCTGTACGGGCATCACAAAACCGTCCTCGCCGTTCTCGTCGATATTTACCGTTTCCAGATAATCGAGCAGCGTCTGCCCGGCATACCAGGGCATGTTGGAGTACGGCAGCGTGACGTTGTCCCCCTCTGTGGCGGAGACCGGAATTACCGTCACATGAGGCAGATCCAGATCGATGGCAAGCTTTCGGACCTCTTTTTCAATTTTTAAAAATTCCTTCTGACTGTAGTGCACGAGATCCATCTTGTTGACCGCGAAGACAAAATACCGGATCCCCATCAGCACACAGATCCTGGCGTGGCGCCTGGTCTGCGCCAGGATGCCCTGGGTGGCGTCGATTAATATGACCGCGAGATCCGCAAATGAAGCCCCGACCGCCATGTTCCTGGTGTATTCCTCGTGTCCGGGGGTGTCCGCGACGATAAAGCTCCGCTTTTCCGTGGTAAAATAGCGATACGCAACGTCGATTGTAATTCCCTGTTCGCGTTCCGCCATCAGCCCGTCGAGCAGAAGCGAGTAATCGATCGCGCCCTCCCTGCTTCCGACCCGGCTGTCAAGCTCTAAGGCGCGCTCCTGGTCGGCGAACAGCAGCTTCGCGTCATAGAGCATATGACCGATCAGGGTTGATTTTCCGTCATCCACACTTCCGCAGGTGATAAATTTTAACAAGCCTTCCATTTAGAAATATCCCTCCCTCTTGCGCCGCTCCATGCTTCCGGCTGCCTCGTGATCAATGACGCGGCTGGTCCGCTCCGACGTGACCGCGCCGAGCGTTTCCGCGACAATCGCCTCTAACGTGTCCGCCGTGGACTCGATGCCGCCGGTCAGCGGGTAACAGCCTAAGGTCCGGAAGCGGACGCTTTTGTGCAAAATCTCCTCACCCGGGAGCAGCCGCATCCGGTCGTCGTCGACCATGATAATATTGCCGTCGCGGTATACCACCGGACGTTCTTTGGCAAAATAAAGAGGTACGATCTCGATCTTCTCCCTGGCGATATACTGCCAGATATCCTTCTCCGTCCAGTTCGAGATCGGGAACACGCGCATGCTCTCGCCTTTGTGCAGCTGCGTGTTGTACTGCTTCCACATCTCGGGGCGCTGGTTTTTCGGGTCCCAGGCCTGCTCGCTGTTGCGGAACGAAAAGATCCGTTCCTTCGCCCGGGATTTCTCTTCATCCCTGCGTCCGCCGCCGAAAGCAGCGGTAAAACCGTATTTGTTTAGCGCCTGCTTTAATGCCTGCGTCTTCATGATGTCCGTATAGGCGGAGCCGTGGTCAAACGGGTTGATGCCCTGCGCGACGCCCTCCTCATTGGTATAGACGAGCATTTCGATCCCTTTTTCCTCAGCCATCCGGTCGCGGAAGGCGATCATCTCCCGGAACTTCCAGGTGGTGTCAATGTGCAGGAAGGGAAAGGGCGGCTTTTCCGGATAAAATGCCTTCATGGCGAGATGCAGCATGACGGAGCTGTCCTTTCCGATCGAATAGAGCATGACCGGTTTTTCGCACTCCGCGGCCACCTCGCGGATGATGTAGATCGCCTCGGCCTCGAGGGCGTCTAAGTGGCTGGTCTGACTGTCGGCAGCCCTTTTTTTCCCTCTGCCGTCCGTCGGAATGATCTCTTTTGTATCAGGATCCACCCGGCCCAGAAGGGTTCGTCTGGAACGGGACTGCTTTTTTTCCCTGTCCCACTGGTAAGATGCTTCGTATGCATAGGTGATGCCGGACCGCTTGTCGGTCTGATAAATGATGGCCATAAAAATTTCCGCCCTTTCTGAATATCGTTATGTGTATGATAACACATGACGATATTTTGTCAAGAAAAATTTTCTGCCTGTGCGGACGTAGTCCGATAACCTGGCTGCGTGCAGATTATGCAATACAATAAGGCATAGGCGGGGCGGATAATCAGGAAAGATATATGTAGTTAAATTGACGGAAGGCCCGCGTTGTGGTAGGATAAAAGTGGGGAAAAACGGATGATATGCAGGAAAGAGGTGCAGAGAGTATGGGAATGTTTTTAAACAGCAAAGCGCCATATGAGTCATATAAAAAAATATCGCAGACGCCGTACTTTGTCGATAAATCTTTGCTACTGTCGGAGCTGATTCCCTTTTTTGACAGCGGCAACCACTATTGCTGTATTACAAGACCGCGCCGGTTTGGCAAAACCGTGATGGCGGATGATCTGATGAGCGCTTATCCGAACTGCCGCATCTGTAAAGGGGATGCTGTGTGGGATGCACTTCAGAAAATATATGAACAGACCGAGAGTAAGTTCCTGTTTGTACTCGATGAGTGGGATGCGGTTTTTCACATGTCGTTTATATCGGAAGACAACCGGAAGGATTATCTGCTGTTTTTAAAGTGGCTCCTGAAGGATCAGGCCTATGTGGAATTCGCATATATGACGGGAATTCTGCCGATTGTGAAACATTCCGGCGGCTCGGAGCTGAATATGTTTGTGGAATACGATATGGCTACTTCGGAAAAATTCAGTGAATATTTTGGTTTTTTGGACGAGGAAGTGGATCGCCTGTATGAGATTTATCAGAATAAAACGCAGCGGACGAGGTTTGACCGGGAGGAATTGCGGATCTGGTATGACGGGTATTATACCGCTTCCGGCCCCCGGCTGTATAATCCCCGCTCTGTTGTATTGGCACTGACGGACAATCAGCTGCGGAATTACTGGACCAGCTCCGGGCCATATGATGAATTGTTTTATTATGTGCGCAATAATATTGAAGCAGTGAGGGATGATCTTGTCCTTATGGTATCAGGAGAGCGTGTCGCGGCGGATATCGGACAGTTTGCAGCGGTTTCTATGGAGATAAATTCCAGGGAACAGATCTATTCTGCGATGGTGATCTATGGACTGCTAACGTATGAGAAGGGCAGGGTACTTATCCCGAATAAGGAACTGATGGACCGGTTTCATGAGCTTTTGCTGTCGAAGGATTCGCTTGGATATGTATATCAGCTGGCAAGAAAGTCGGAACAGATGCTGCAGGCGACACTGGCCGGAGATATCAGGGTGATGGAGGAGATTCTTTCATATGCGCATAACACAGAGGCTCCGATACTGGCATATAACAGTGAAGCGGAGTTATCTGCGATGGTGAACCTTTGTTATCTTTCCGCACGGAATAAGTACCGGGTTGAACGTGAGGATAAGGCGGGAAAGGGGTTTGTGGATTTTATTTTTTATCCGGAGCACAGAAATGAGGACGGGCTGATTCTTGAACTGAAAGTGGATAGTACTGCAAAGGAGGCGGTAGCGCAGATTAAGGACAAAGATTATGCACTTCGGTTTAAGGGCAGACTGGGAGAAAAAGTTCGATATACCGGACGGATTCTGGCGGTTGGTATCAGTTACAACAGGAAGACAAAGGAACACAGCTGCCTGGTGGAGGTGCTGGAACACTGATTCGGATATGAGGGAGGTGTCTTATGGGCATTTATTTAAATCCGGGGAATAAAGGTTTCCGGGAAGCGGTTCGTTCGAAAATCTATGTGGATAAGACGGGTCTGATCGGCTGTGTGAATGAGCTGATCGGCACGCTGGATAAATATATCTGCGTCAGCAGGCCGCGGCGGTTTGGAAAATCGATGGCGTTAAAAATGCTTGCGGCGTATTATGACCGCAGCTGCGATTCGGAGGAGCTGTTTGCGGGATTTCAGATTGCGGACGACCCTTCTTTCCGGGAGCATCTGAACCGGTATGATGTGATTTATCTGAATATGCAGCAGTTTCTGATCCGGACGAAAGGGCAGGACGTGACGGAGTATCTGGAGGAGCTGGTGATTCGTGACCTTCGCGAGACCTACGGGGAGCTGTTTGACCGGGAGGAATGTGTCCTGGCGGCTGTTCTGGAACAGATTTATGCGAAAACAGAAAAGGAGTTTATTTTCCTGATTGACGAGTGGGACTGCGTGATGCGGGAACGGCAGGAGTCAAAAGATCTGCAGAAGCAGTACCTCGACTTCCTGCGGAATCTGTTAAAGGATCAGCCATATGTGGCGCTTGCCTATATGACGGGGATCCTGCCGGTCAAAAAGTATGGGCTTCATTCTGCTCTGAATATGTTTACGGAGTACTCGATGACGGATCAGGATGTTTTGGAGGAGTATACCGGTTTTACCGAGATGGAAGTAAAAGAGCTGTGCGAGCGGTTTGGTATGGATTTCAAACAGACGGGCAGCTGGTACGACGGATACCAGTTTCTGCAATTCCGGCACGTATACAACCCGCGCTCTGTCGTGGAAGCGATGCGCCGCCGGAGATTTTCGAACTACTGGACCTCCACGGAGACCTACGAGGCGTTAAAAATCTATATGGACATGGATTTTGACGGCCTGCGGGCGGATATCG
>CANRSX010000003.1 GCA_947642555.1 uncultured Roseburia sp.
AAAATGGACGGTCAGGGCTGACCGAAAGCTGCCGCTCTGCGATGGAAAACGTCGCGGGGCGGCAGTTTTTTTGACGGAATTCATTGATTCCTGCGGATACTGCGGATATAATGAGGTCAGACGAAGCCTTAAAAGAATCGGGAGGAAGAAATGCTGTCCATACTGCTTGTGGCGATCAATGCAAAATATATCCACTCCAATCTGGCGGTATACAGCCTGCGCGCCTATGCCCGTAAGTATCTCACAGAGCCTGCGGACCTCCGGATCGGGGAATATACGATCAATCAGCCGGTCGGTGAAATCCTTGCAGAGATTTACCGAAAGAAGCCGGATGTACTCTGTTTTTCCTGCTATATCTGGAATCTTTCCTATGTGGAGGAGCTGGCGGAGGAATTTCATAAGCTGTGCCCGCAGATCCCGGTCTGGGTGGGTGGCCCCGAGGTATCCTACGAGACGGAGGCGTTTCTGCGACATCATCCGGCTGTCACGGGGATTATGGCAGGAGAGGGCGAGCAGACCTTTCTTGAGCTGTGCGAAGCATATGCAGAGATGAAACGTGTGGGCGAAAGATCAGAGTCTGTGCCATCCGGCCTTCAGAAGATCGCGGGCCTGATTTACCGCGACGGGGACAGAATCCACGCCGCCGGGGAGCGGGCGCCGCTTGATATGGACCGGATTCCGTTCTGCTATGACGACCCGGAGGAATTCCGCCACCGTATCGTTTACTATGAATCGAGCCGCGGCTGTCCGTTTTTGTGCAGCTACTGTCTGTCCTCCGTGGAAAAATGTCTCCGGTTCCGCAGTATGGAACTGGTGGAGCGGGAGCTTTTGTATTTCCTGGAAAACCGGACGCCGCAGGTAAAGTTTGTGGACCGCACCTTTAACTGTGTGCCGGAGAGGGCGATGCGGATCTGGCGGTTCATCCGGGAGCATGACAACGGCGTGACCAATTTTCACTTCGAGATCGCGGCGGATCTGATGACGGATGAGATGCTTGCGCTGCTTGACGGGATGCGGCCCGGGCAGGTTCAGTTTGAGATCGGCGTGCAGTCTGCGAATGAGGCGACGATCGCAGAAATCCGGCGCACCATGCGGTTAGACCGTGTAAAAGAGGTTGCGGGGCGGCTTCAGGATGCAGGGCGGATTCATGTGCATCTGGATCTGATTGCCGGGCTGCCGTATGAGGGGGCGGAATCGTTTGCCCGGTCGTTTGACGAGATTTATGCGTTGAAGCCCGGTCAGCTGCAGCTGGGATTTTTAAAGGTGCTCAAAGGCTCGTATCTCTATGAGCACCGCGAGGCGTACGGCATGATTTACCAGAGCAGGCCGCCGTATGAAGTGATGGAGACGGCCTGGCTGACATACGGGGAGCTGCTTGGCATCCGTCAGGCGGAGGAGATGCTGGAGGTTTACTACAACAGCGGACAGTATGCGGTTTCCATGAAGCTTTTGGAGACGCGGTACGGCAGCGCGTTTGCAATGTACCGGCAGCTGGGAGAATTTTATGAAAGAAAAGGATATTTCTCGATGAGCCATTCGCGCATCCGGCGGGCGGAGATTCTTTTGGAATTTGCACAGGAGAATGCGCCGGAACTTGCTAAAATATTAAAAGAGGGATTAATTTTTGACCTGTACTGCCGGGAAAACTGTAAGAGCCGTCCGGCATGGGCCGATGATCCGTCGGAGTGGAAGGACGTGTCCCGGGCGGTCTGCGGCAGGGACAGGCAGCGGCATGTGGAGCGCGTGCATTATCGTTTCCCGGACAGCAAAGAGCGGACGATTCATGCACTGCCGGCGTGGCGGGAAGAACCGCTGTATGTGAGATTTGATTATTCCGGGAGGGATCCGGTGAGCGGTCAGGTATCGTGGGAATACTGCGGCGGACAGGATATGGATGCGGCCGGGAACTACAGTGCGGCGAATAATCAGGGGAGCAGGAGAATAAATTGATAGAAGACTATGTGGTAATCGACCTGGAAATGACAGGGCTGAAAGTGAAGACGGATGCGATTCTCGAGGTGGGGGCGGTGCGTGTGCGGCAGGGCAGCGCGGCGGATACGTATTCGGCGCTGCTTTATACGGATAAACCGCTGCCAGAGGAAGTGAGCGCGCTGACCGGGATCACCCCGGAGATGGCGGAAAACGGCCGCGACCCGGAGGAGGTGATGGCGGAGTTTTTCGCATTCCTCGGCGAGGATACGCTGGTAGGGCAGAATGTGATGTTCGACTACAGCTTTTTAAAGCAGTGGGCGGTAAATCACGATTTTACTTTTGAGAGAAATGCTGTGGATACGCTGAAGATCGCGCGGCATTTCCTGCCCGCGGAGCAGAAGAAGGATCTCGTCAGTCTGTGCGTGTACTTTTCGATCGGACGGGAACATGTGCATCGCGCGCTCGATGACGCGCTGGCGACACATCAGCTGCTGGAATGTCTGAAGGAGAGATACGGAGAGACGGAGGAAGCGGCCTTCCTTCCGAAGCAGCTGTGCTATAAGGTGAAAAAACAGATGCCTGCGACGCCGCGCCAGCTGGCATATCTGAAACGGTATGCGCAGTATTACGGGATAGAGCTGCCGCCGCAGACCGAGCGGCTGAACCGCAGCGAGGTATCGCGCCTGACGGACCGCCTGATCGCGCAGTATGGCAGGATGGTGGCTGATCCTGCCAGGGAAGAATAACGTCCGGCCGGATGCGCCGGCAGATTCGCGTCAACTGTCGAAACATTTTAAGATCGCATGCTTCATGGGTGATTCCAGCGCCTCTGCCTGTTTCCGAAGCTCGTCGAGCTTTTCGGACGCGTTCTGGCTGCGGTAGAGCTCTGCCAGAAGCCGGTAGTTTTTGCTGTGGTCGGATCCGCAGGAAATGCCGTACTCGAGCACGGTCTGCGCTTCCGCGGGGTGCTCAAGCGCAAGAAGGCATTCCGCGTAGGAGACGAGCGTGCGGCAGAGCGTGGCAAAATTCTGGTCGTATTCGGAGAGCGCGTCTAAGTTGGCCAGCCCGTACGCCAGCTTTAGATCCGTGTTTGTCTGATTGCTGAGATTTAAAATTTTTTCGCCGGAGAGCGCTTTTAACGTCTCCTCACACTCTTTTAATTCCGGCTGGTCAAAGATGCCTATTGGCAGCTGGTCCAAAGGTATGGTAAGATAGGGGAGTCCGCTGATATCCTGGCGGCGGGTGTGGTTGGCCTCGCGTTCGCGCTCCCAGAAGGCGTCCCTCGCGTCCTCGCTGGCTCTGGTGTCTCTTTTCCGGAAAAATGCGATCAGGCAGACCACAAAGATAAAAATACCAAGATATACCATAAAAACAGATCCTTTCATACAACAAAACGGAGGTTAACATGTACAATTTCGGAAAGAAAAAAAACAGAAAGCTGCTGGCGCTCATTGTGATCCTGATTGTCGGGACAATGCTGCTGACCACGGTGCTCGCGGCGCTTCTGTAGCGTCCTGTGCGCCGGGGCGCGGCTTTCATGTAAAATATACTAAAAATCGCGGCCCGAGTCAATGATATTCGTGCTTATGCATCTTTGAAAAAACAGGTGTTTGTGATAAAATGATCATCGGAGAATCAGAACGATACACAGATTATTTCTGCATGTCAGAGGAAGATATGCGTATGGAGAAGAGGATGAAGAGATTAAAACAGTTTTATGTGCTGCCGGCTGTCGCAGCGGCTGTCTGCCTTGTGTTTGCGGGGAGGACGGTCATGCACGCAGAGCAGGCGGAGACGATTGCGGAGGGTGTGTATATCGGAGGGATCGACGTCGGCGGGATGACCGCGGACGAGGCGGCATCGGCAGTGGAGTCATATGTAAAGGACGCCGGTGAGGCGCAGTTTACGCTCTCGGCCGGAGAGCGGCAGATCACGGTGCCTGCTTCTGACCTCGGCCTTCATTTTTCGGATATGAGCGTCGTTCAGGAGGCCATGGACGTCGGCCGGAGCGGCAGCCCGATCCGGCGCTACAAGGACAAGAAGGATCTGGAGCATGGCAATAAGGTGATCCCGTTAGAGCTGGATGTGGATCCGGCGGCGGTCACGGCGGTTCTGACAGAGCACGCGGACGATCTGAATCAGGAAGCAGTGGACTGCGGGCTGGTGCGTGAGGACGGCGCGTTCCATATCACGGACGGCGCGCAGGGGATCGAGGTAAATACCGCGGATTCCGCCCGGCTGATCAGCGCGTATGTCAGCGACGGGTGGGATGGCGGCAGCGCGCAGATCGAGCTGGCGGCCGAGATTGTGGATCCGCGCGGGACGCGGGAAGAGCTCTCAAAGATTCAGGATGTGCTGGGCACTTATAATACGAATTACAGCGATTCCGGAGCGAGCCGGTGCACCAATATCGCGGTTGCGGCGGGAAAGATTAACGGCACGGTGCTCTATCCGGGGGATGAATTCTCGGTGGCGGATGCGATCGGCCCGTTAAACGCGTCAAACGGTTATGAGCTGGCCGGGGCTTACGAGAACGGCCAGACGGTACAGTCCTATGGCGGCGGCGTCTGCCAGGTGTCCTCCACGCTGTACAACGCGGTGATTCTGGCGGAGCTTGAGGTTACCGAGCGGTCCAATCACTCGATGATCGTCACCTACGTGAGCCCGTCCATGGACGCGGCGATCGCCGGAGATTATAAAGACCTGTGTTTTGTGAATAACCGGGATGTCCCGATTTATTTGGAGGGCTATACGTCCGGCAAGAATGTATATTTTACGATCTACGGGGAAGAGACCAGGCCGTCGAACCGTGTGGTCACCTATGAGAGCGAGGTAGTCTCCAGACAGGATCCGGGTACGCAGTTTGTGGCGACCGGCGATCCCGCGGGCTATATCGGTACCGTCCAGGGAAAGCATGTCGGCTATGTCGCGCAGCTCTGGAAGGTGGTGACGGTGGACGGACATGAGGAGAGCCGTGAGCTGTTCAACAAGAGTACATACCGCGCGTCGCCGAAGGTGGTGCATGTGGGAACGGCATCCGCGGATCCGAATGTATCGGCCGTGATCGGCGCGGCGCTCGCGACCGGCGACGAGGCAACGATTTATGGCGCGGTCGCGCCGTACACAGCGGCGGCAGCGGCGGTGCAGCAGCCTCCGGTACAGCAGCCGACGCCGGAGGAGCAGGCGATCACCGGAACGGTGGATGAGAGCCAGATCACCGGCGGACAATAAAAAATATGCAGGATATGTGAGAACGATGTAAGGCTGCCTCGTACGAGACAGCCTTATGCGGTATGAAGGGGCGGAAACGACGATGAAGATAGGAAAAGTGCCGGAGAATGTATTAAAACGCTCTGTGTTTGGGCAGATTCATATGAAACGGCCGGAGGTTGTTCTCGGTGCGGGTGTCGGCGAGGACTGCGCGGCGGTAAAGCTTGCGCCGGACGAGACGCTTGTCATGTCCACGGACCCGATCACCGGGACGGCAAAGGATATCGGTACACTGGCGATTCAGATCACGGTAAACGATCTTGCGAGCTCAGGAGCAGAGCCGGTCGGCGTGCTGCTGACCGTGCTGCTTCCGGCGTCTGTGGAGGAGCCGGAGCTTCGTCTTATGATGGCGCAGGTGGAGGCGGAATGTGAGAAGGCCGGCGTGCAGATCATGGGCGGCCACACGGAGGTGACGGCAGTGGTAAATCAGCCTGTGGTCACGGTCTGCGGCGTGGGAAAGGTAAAGGACGGCCGGCTGGTATCCACCGCGGGCGCAAAGCCGGGGATGGATATCCTGGTGAGCAAGTGGATCGGGATCGAGGGGACCGCGATCATTGCAAAGGAAAAAGAAGCGGAGCTTCTGACCAGGTTTACTTCTTCGTTTGTAGATGAAGCGAAGCGGCTGGATCAGTATATTTCCGTGCAGAAGGAGGCCGCCGCAGCGGTCCGGTGCGGTGTAGGAGCGATGCATGACGTGACGGAGGGCGGGATCTTCGGCGCGCTTTGGGAGATGGCGGAGGCATCCGGGGTGGGACTTTCGATTGATCTTAAAAGCATTCCGGTCCGGCAGGAGACGATCGAGATCTGCGAATTTTTCGGGATCAATCCGTATCAGCTGATTTCAAGCGGCTGTATGCTGATGGCCGCGGACGACGGCAATGCGCTGGTGCGGGAGCTGAAAAAAGAGGGGATCCCGGCGACTGTGATCGGAAAGGCTTTGGACGGAAAGGACCGCGTGCTGGAAAACGGGGACGAGAGAAGATTTTTAGAACCGCCAAAGACAGATGAGCTGTACCGGGTGTGCGGTCCGGATGCGGAAAAAGAAGTGTAATGCCGCGAGAAAAGGGATAGAGGAGGAAGAAAACATATGCGGGAGAAAATTTTGACATTCATCGAGAAGAACAGCCGGATCGATTTAAAGGAGCTGGCGATCGTGCTCGGGGTTGAGGAATCGGCTGTCATAAATGAGCTGGAGCAGATGGAGGCGGAGCATATCATCTGCGGGTATCACACGATTATCGACTGGGATAAGGTCGGACAGGACAAAGTGATGGCGATGATCGAGGTGCGTGTGACGCCGCAGCGCGGGATGGGCTTTGACAAGGTGGCGGAGCGCATTTACAATTATCCGGAGGTAAACGCGGTATATCTGATTTCCGGCGGGTTTGATTTTATGGTGATCTTAGAGGGAAAGACGCTGCGCGAGGTGGCGCAGTTTGTCTCCGACAAGCTCTCCCCGCTGGATTCGGTCTTAAGCACCAAGACGAATTTTATCCTGAAAAAATATAAGGATCACGGAACCGTTATCGCGTCGAAGACTAAGGATGAAAGGATACAGATGATACCATGAGAAATCCGTTAAATAAAACGATTGTGACGATAGAGCCGTCCGGCATCCGGAAGTTTTTCGACATTGTCAGCGAGATGAAGGACGCGATTTCGCTTGGCGTGGGGGAGCCGGATTTTGATACGCCCTGGCATATCCGCGACGAGGGGATTTATTCGCTGGAAAAGGGACGGACGCATTATACGTCGAATGCAGGATTAAAGGAGTTAAAGGCCGAGATCGCGAAGTTTCTTTCCAGGAGGTACGGGCTTTCTTATGATTATAATAAGGAAATGTTCGTGACGGTCGGCGGGAGCGAGGCGATCGATATCGCGATGCGCGCCATGCTCGATCCGGGGGACGAGGTGTTAATCCCGCAGCCGAGCTATGTGTCCTATCTGCCGTGCGCGGTGCTGGCAAACGGGACGCCGGTGGTGATCGAGTTAAAGGAGGAGAATCAGTTCCGGCTGACGGCGGAGGAGCTGGAAGCGGCCATTACGCCGAAGACGAAGCTTCTGGTGCTGCCGTTTCCGAACAATCCGACCGGTGCGGTCATGGAGAAGGAGGATCTGGAACGGATTGCGGAGCTTGTGATCCGCCATGATCTGTTTGTGTTAAGCGATGAGATCTATTCGGAGCTCACCTATCTGGAGCGGCACGTCTCGATCGCGTCGCTTCCGGGGATGCGCGAGCGCACGCTTGTCATCAACGGATTTTCCAAATCCCATGCGATGACCGGCTGGCGGCTGGGCTATGTGTGCGGGCCGGAGGCGATTATCACACAGATGCTCAAGATCCATCAGTATGCGATCATGTGCGCGCCGACAATGGCGCAGTACGCCGCGGTGGCAGCAATGCGCGACGGCGACGAGGACGTCGCGGGGATGCGTGAGGAATATAATGGGAGGCGGCGCTATCTGATGCACCGGTTCCGCGAAATGGGCCTGCAGTGCTTTGAGCCGTTCGGCGCGTTTTATGTCTTCCCGTGTATTAAGGAGTTCGGGATGAGCTCAGAGGAGTTCGCGGAGACACTGCTTGCCTCGCAGAAGCTTGCCGTGGTGCCGGGGACGGCGTTCGGAGAGTGCGGCGAGGGCTTTATACGGATTTCATATGCATATTCGCTGGAAAGCTTAAAGACGGCGATGGACCGCCTGGAGGCGTTTGTGGAGGAGCGGAGAAAGGGATAGCAGAACCGCGGGAGTACGCCGGCGCGGAGTTATATGGCGGCAGAATAACGGGAAAAGATAAAATTATGTCTGGATTTAACATTGTACTATATGAGCCGGAGATCCCGGCAAACACCGGGAACATCGGCAGGACCTGCGTGGCGACAGGAACGAGGCTGCACCTGATCGAGCCGCTGGGATTTCACCTGGACGAGAAATCGATCCGAAGAGCCGGGATGGATTACTGGAAGGAGCTGGATGTCACGACGTATGTCAACTGGCAGGAATTCTGTGAGCGCAATCCGGATGCAGTGCTTTATATGGCGACGACAAAGGGACGGCATGTCTATACGGAGGTGTCCTATGTGCCGGACAGCTATCTGGTATTCGGCAAAGAGAGCGCCGGGATACCAGAGGAGATCTTAAAGGAGCATCCCGACACCTGCGTGCGGATCCCGATGCTGGGGGAGACGCGTTCCTTAAACCTGTCGAATTCGGTGGCGGTGGTGCTCTATGAAGCGCTGCGGCAGAATGCGTTCGCCGGCATGAAGCTTGCGGGAGAGCTGCACCGGCTGCGATGGGAGGAAACGGCGGAATGAGAGGAAGCATGGGAATTATAAAAGCGGTTCAGCTGGTTCACGAATATATCCGGCGCGACGAGGAGGGAAATGTGGAGTCCATCTCCACGGCGCTCGACCACGTCAGTCTGGATGTGGAGCCGGGAGAATTTATTGCGATACTCGGGCACAACGGTTCCGGGAAGTCCACGCTGGCAAAGCACATCAATGCGCTTTTAATGCCCGGGGAAGGGACGCTGTGGGTCGACGGGCGCGATACGTCGGAGGAGGAGAATATTTTTCCGGTGCGGCAGACCGCCGGCATGGTGTTTCAGAATCCCGACAATCAGATCATCGCGAGCGTGGTGGAGGAGGACGTGGGATTCGGCCCGGAAAATATTGGGGTTCCGACGGATGAGATCTGGCAGCGCGTGGAGGAGAGCTTAAAAGCGGTCGGCATGTTAAAATACCGCCATCATTCCCCGAATAAGCTTTCCGGGGGGCAGAAGCAGCGCGTGGCGATCGCCGGCGTGGTGGCGATGCAGCCGAAGTGTATTGTGCTCGACGAGCCGACGGCGATGCTCGACCCGAACGGACGAGCCGACGTCATACGGACAGCACATGAGCTGAACCGGAAAAAGGGCGTCACGATCATCCTGATCACGCACTATATGGAGGAGGTCGTGGACGCGGACCGTGTCTTTGTGATGGATCAGGGAAAGATCGTGATGCAGGGGACGCCGCGGGAGATTTTTTCACAGGTCGGGAAATTAAAGGAATACCGGCTGGATGTCCCGCAGGTGACGATTCTGGCGGATCTGCTGCGGCAGTCCGGGGTGAACGTGCCGGTTGGCGTGCTGAGGCGGGAGGAGCTTGTGGACGCGATTTTAAAGGCGGCGCAGATTGCTTAGGATGCGTTTTTCAGATAGGTAAGGAACGCGGACAGCGGAGCCAGGCATGTGGAAAGGACAGGGACTGACGAAATGTCAATCATACTGGATAAGGTAAATTATATATACAGCGCGGATACGGCATATCAGATTCAGGCGTTAAAGGATGTGAGTCTGGAGCTAAAGGACGGGCAGTTTATCGGGATCATCGGACATACCGGTTCCGGGAAGTCGACGCTGATCCAGCATTTAAACGGTCTGATGAAGGCGACCTCAGGCGCCATCTATTTTCATGGGCAGGATATCTATGACGAGGATTTTGATTTAAGGGAGCTGCGCAACCGTGTGGGCCTGGTGTTCCAGTACCCGGAGCATCAGCTGTTTGAGACGACCATTTTTGACGACGTCTGTTTCGGGCCGAAGAACCAGGGCTTAAGTAAGGAGGAAGCCGGACTGCGGGCGTTTGAGGCGCTGCGGAGCGTCGGTATGCCGGAGGAGCTTTACTATCAGTCGCCGTTTGACCTCTCCGGCGGGCAGAAGAGGCGCGTGGCGATTGCCGGCGTGCTGGCGATGAAGCCGGAGGTCCTGATCTTAGACGAGCCGACGGCCGGGCTGGATCCCGCCGGGCGCGACGAGATTCTGGATCTGATCGCGCGGATGCATAAGGAGCGCGGGATGACGGTGGTGCTCGTCTCGCACAGCATGGAGGATGTCGCGAAGTACGTGGAGCGCATTATCGTGATGAACCAGGGACAGGTGATGTTCGACGATGCGCCCAGAGAGGTGTTCCGCCATTATAAGGAGCTGGAAGCGGTGGGGCTTGCGGCGCCGCAGGTGACATACCTGATGCACGAGCTGCGGGAGCACGGCCTTTTGGTGGACACGGACGCAACTACGGTCGAAGAAGCGCGCGCGAGCCTGCTCGAGGCCCTGACGGGGCTGGATGCACAGCACAGGGATATTCATGTGTAGGACGGAAAGGCGAAAGACGGCATGGAGGAAGAAAAAGAATGTTAAGAGATATCACACTGGGACAGTATTATCCGGCGGATTCCGTCATTCACAGGCTGGATCCCCGCGTCAAGCTGTTCTGTACGATGATTTATATCATATCCCTGTTCTGCTTCAGGGGAGTGGCGGCGCTTGGCGCGGCCACTGTTTTTCTGATCGCGGTGATCCGGCTGTCGCATGTCCCGTTTCGGTTTATGATCAAAGGACTTCGGGCGATTCTGATCCTGATGCTGATCACGGGCCTGTTTAACCTGTTCTTAACGCCGGGCGAGCCGATCGTCACGTTCTGGGTTTTTAAAATCACGGCGGAGGGGATCGCGAACGCGGCGATTATGGTGATCCGGCTGACGTACCTGATCCTCGGCACCTCGATCATGACGCTCACCACGACGCCGAACCAGCTGACGGACGGGCTGGAAAAATCGCTGATGCCGCTTTCCAGAATCGGGGTGCCGGTGCATGTGGTCGCGATGATGATGTCGATCGCGCTCCGGTTTATCCCGATCCTGATCGAGGAGACGGACAAGATCATGAAGGCGCAGATGGCCAGGGGGGCGGATTTTGAGAGCGGGAATCTGTTTAAAAAGGTAAAAAATATGATTCCGCTGCTGGTGCCGCTGTTTGTGTCGGCATTCCGGCGGGCGGATGATCTGGCGATGGCGATGGAGGCCAGGTGCTATCACGGCGGCGAGGGAAGAACGAAGATGAAGCCTTTGCGCTACGAGGGGCGCGACCGGCTGGCGTACCTTCTGATCCTGTTGTATTTTGCCCTGATCCTGTTGTGCCGGAAGTTCCTGCGGTGGCCGCAGTGAGAGCGGAAGCAGCGGCAGTGCAGAGACCGACAGGGGAACGACAGCGCGCAGGGCGGCGGAATCCGGGAAGGCAGGAAACGGAAAGATATGATAAAGCGGGTAAAATTAACGGTCGCGTACGACGGGACGAATTATAAGGGCTGGCAGATACAGCCGAACGGAATCACGATCGAGGAAGTGTTAAACCGTGAGCTCTCCCGGCTTCTCGGTGAAACGGTCACGGTGACGGGCGCGAGCCGGACCGACTCGGGGGTGCATTCCCTGGGAAATGTTGCGGTGTTTGACACGGGCGCGCGGATGCCGGCGGAAAAAATCTCGTTTGCGCTCAATCAGAGACTTCCGGCGGACATTGTCGTGCAGGATTCCTGCGAGGTTGCGCCCGACTGGCATCCGCGGTACCAGAACAGCCGGAAAACCTATGAGTACCGGATTTTAAACCGCACCTTCCGCCTGCCATCGCGGCGCTTTGACACGTATTTTTATCACCATCCGCTGGATGTTGCGGCGATGCGCAGGGCGGCGGAATATCTTGTGGGGGAGCATGATTTTAAAAGCTTCTGCGCGGTAAACGCACAGGTGCGCTCCACTGTGCGGACGGTTTACGCCTGCGATGTCTTAAGGGAGGGCGATCTCATCACGATCCGCGTGACGGGAAACGGGTTTTTATATAATATGGTAAGGATCATTGCGGGGACGCTGATTAAGGCCGGAAGCGGGGAGCTTATGCCGGATCGGATGCCGGAAATCCTCGCGGCGCGCGACCGCGGCGCTGCCGGGCCGACGGCTCCTGCCTACGGACTTACGATGATCGGGATTGAGTATGAATCGTAACAATCGGAAAATTCCAAAAAGTGATTGACACGCGTGGACTCGTGTACTATAATATTTAGGTCTGTGATAGTGAATAAATGTCAGTCCACAGCCCCGGAGTGACATTTCAACTATAAACAAATATGACGCGCAGATGCGGTGTGTCCGGACATTCATGCTGTTTTGGCGCGGAATACTTTTTTCAGGAGGAGAAGCAATGAAGACTTTTATGGCCAGCCCGGCTACCATTGACAGAAAATGGTACGTAGTTGACGCTGAAGGTATGACGTTAGGACGCCTGGCATCTGAGGTTGCCAGTGTATTAAGAGGAAAGAATAAGCCGATTTTCACCCCGCATATGGATACCGGTGATTATGTGATCGTCGTGAATGCCGAGAAGGTTAAGGTGACCGGCAGAAAGCTGAGTCAGAAGATCTACTACAGACACTCCGCGTATGTGGGCGGGATGAAAGAGACCACGCTGAAGGAAATGTTAGCAAAGCATCCGGAGAGAGTGATCGAGCATGCAGTGAAGGGAATGCTTCCGAAGGGACCGTTGGGCAGCGAGATGTACAGGAAGCTGTTCGTATACGCAGGACCGGAGCACAAGCATGCAGCTCAGAAGCCGGAAGTTTTAACATTTTAATGGGGAGGTAAGAGACATTGGCGAACGTAAAGAATTACGGAACTGGAAGAAGAAAATCATCGGTTGCCAGGGTGTATCTGGTACCGGGTACAGGTAAGATTACGATCAATAAAAGAGATATGGACGATTATTTCGGGCTGGACACCTTAAAGGTGATCGTGCGTCAGCCGCTGGTGCTGACCGAGACAGCCGATAAGTTTGACGTGAAGGTAAACGTCCGCGGCGGTGGATACACCGGACAGGCAGGCGCGATCCGTCACGGTATCGCACGCGCGCTGCTGACGGTTGACAGAGATTTCAGGCCGGCGTTAAAGAGCGCAGGGTATCTGACGAGAGATCCGCGTATGAAAGAGCGTAAGAAGTACGGTCTCAAAGCGGCTCGTCGCGCTCCGCAGTTTAGCAAGCGATAATTCAAAGCAAATACAGAAAAGAACACAGACCCAGGAAATGCTTATATTTCCTGGGTTTTCTCTATGCCCTGTGATTTTATGGAGTACCACAAAAAAGGCTAAATTTTCGTCGGTAACTTACACATAACTTACACGTAACTTACAAATGCAAAAAGAAAAAGCTTGTGTCTTATGTAAGACTTTGCTACAATGTGGAAAAGACGAAAGAAGGGGCAAAAGATGAACAGGACGGCTTACAAGAATCAGCATTGTAGGGAACATTACGACAGGATATATTTAACGATTCCGAAGGGGGAGAAGGACAGGATAAAGGCGACTGCCGCCGCCCTGGGAATGTCAGTTAATGAATATCTGTACGCCTTAGTTTGTGACGACCTGGCAGCAGGGGAAAGCCGCTTAGGAAAGAAGAAACAGGGCTTTAATGAGGAACAAAGAAGAATGTTAGAAAAGTGGCAAGTACCCCGGAAGTATTACGATATGATAGAGGATTTATCATACACGAAGGACGAAGGCTACTTTATCTACTTGAAAGCCGGATATATAAACGACGTAACGGGCAGCAGGAATATACATTGTGAGAAGACAGCAGAGGTAAGAAGAATCATAGGGAAGACACACAAGAAATAAAGGCGGGGCTTATCCCGCCTTAGATTATATTTTGTTGATCGCGTCTAAAAGTTCTTCTATCTCAAAGTGAGTATATACCGTTTCTGTTACGCCTTGTCCCTTGTGTCCTACGATCTTCTTTATGATCTTATCAGACACGCCAGCAACGGTAAGCATACTTATACAGGTGTGCCGGGTGTCGTGTGGGCGGTGGGACATTCCTACAGCTTCTATAAGCGGTATCCAGTAACTATCATAATAATTTCTGTATTTGAAGTGTTCGCCTTCCGGGGTGCTTAACAAGTACTCACAGTTATTAAGGTTATACCAGTATTCAAAGAATGGGTATACTTTTTCTGATATGGGCGCGGTACGGATTCCGGCAGCGGTTTTAGCTTCTATGATTTTAAACCAGCGTTCTTCTAAATTTACATTTTCCTTTTTCAAGTCCAGTAATTCACTTATACGGCAGCCGGAATAGATCAGCATAAGGACTACAGTATAATATATATTTGTGTCCTTAACCTTCCATATACGGTTAACTTCGGTTTTGCTAAAGGGCTTCCGATCGTAAGCGTTGGGGTTGCCAGCGTTCTTTATATTCACATATTCTACTAAATTTCTTTCCTTCGGGATAATTTCATGTATTACAGCATATTTGTACATAAGGCTTAAGAGCGCCTTAAGCTTCCGAAGCGTCGGGTAGTTCTTTCCCGATTCGTCAACAATCATTTGCAGATGATCTAATTTTACGTCTACGAAACGCATTTTAGCGATCTTATCACAGAGCAGCCAGGCGGCTTTATATCCCTTTACGTTAGAATCGCTGACAGTTGGGAAGTGTTCACTACTCCAACGTTCGTATACATCTTCAAAAGTAACCTTAGCGGCGTTTACGTCGTAAGGATTGGCGTTAAATTCTGCTAAGGCGGTTAAAGCTTCTTTCCGGGTGGGGTAGTAACCGACGATAGTATAAAGTTGCTTTGCCTTCCCTGTTTCCGGGTTAATCTCCCAGCCCTTCGTTTTCTTTGCTACATAGGGGTTACGGCGGTTTCCAGGCTGCTTATAAACAGTCCCGAAGCCGTTAGGTAATTTCATATAATGCACCGTCCTTTAAAAAAAGGGCGCAAAAAATAAGCCCTTTATAAAAAGCTGGGCTTATGGTATAATCTGCTTTGTAGAGTGATTCTTATAAGCCCATGTTTATAGGTATCGCGTGAGCCGTTCCGGGTGGCAGCCTGGGGCGGCTTTTTATATGTTAAAAATTTGGAATGTGTAATACAAAATCAGGAATTTGTATTACATTTTTCTTTTGTGTAATCATGTACTAAATTCTTAAGCTTTTCGGAAAAGTTACGTCCCCTGTAATTTGAAATAGCTTCAAAAGTAGAAGGGTCAAAACGAACCGATTTTAAGACGCTACAATCATCATTAGTATATTTTCCGTTTTTATATGCGTACATAAATACACCAACTTTCTGCGTAAAAGTAGTTTAGTACCATTGTTCTATCACGCGGAAAGGTGGTAGAACATGGTAAAAATTAAGCTATGGGAAGTGCGTACAGCTAAAGGCTTAAAGCTGGAAGCAGTAGCGCTATTAACTGGTGTAAGCAAGTCCACACTTAATAACATTGAAAACGGTAAGACTTCGCCTACGCTGGCAAACCTGGAAAAGATCGCCAGGGGCTTAGGCTGCCGTATTAGTGATCTGTACGATTCAGAATATAAGTAGTATATCATAACAAAGCCTTGCAAGCCCTGGCAGTAAAAATATTTCCTATATCCTGGAAATCTTTTTAGGATATGAGACAAGCCGGGCGAAATCTTGTATAATGGCTAGTGTCAAAGGAAGGGGGCTTAACTATAAATGCGTGAGAAGCTACACGACCTTATAGACACTATCCAGGACGAAAGATTACTTAGAAAGATATACTTTTATATCCTGGGATTGAAGGGTAGGCGTTAAAAGCGTCTATCCTTCTTTCATTTCTGAAATAATTTTCTTAAGTACGTCCCATTCATCTTCCGTAAGTTTGCAAAGAGCCTTAAGAAGATTCTTTTTAAAATTGTCGTCGCTGCCGGATATGCGCCCTATGTATAAGTCTAATTCTTCGTCTTCGGACATTGGGTTAAACATATCGCCCGCGCCAGTTCTAAGCCAGTCTTCATTAACGTTAAATTCCCGGCAAATAGATATAACGATTTGATTAGAAGGAGAACGTAACCCCGTTTCATACTTTGTTATGGTATTTTGAGTAAGCCCTATTCTAACGGCAAAATCGCTTTGTGTCATTTCTAAAGTTTTTCGTAATTCTCTAATGCGTAAGCCAAAAGAAATATTTTCACCATTTTCCATAATGCACCCCCTTTCTTCGTAACTGGTAAATAGAATATACATTAAAAAAACTCCATTGTCAATATTTTTTGAAACAAAGTATTGACAAACACGCCAAAGGAATATATAATAACTCCATAGTCAAGAAAACCACATACAAAACGGCAATAGAAAAGCTGCCGTACCCTTAATACGACAGCCTTTCAATGTTGGATAATTATGTAACTATCCATTTTGTCTTTAGTGGCTAAAGCTATTACTTCAAAGGTGTAACACCAGCCGACTTCTTAACCTCTTTTATATAATCGGCAACCGATTTTTCTGTATCAAGGTTAAGAGAAGATAAGATTTGCTTTTCAGCAACGGCTAAAGGATTGGTAATAACTTTTTCGTCTTTCGCGATTGGGTTAGTACCACTCATGCGGACACCCCCTTTCACAAAGAGATTAGCAACCAAAGTTACGACATTATTCTACAACTTTTGTAATACAAAATCAAGAAATGTATTACAAAATATGCCGTAAAATGTGGTTTTTGAGACTATACCCAAGGAATCAAGCAGAACATAGAAAGGAAGGCGGAAATATGGTTAGTATAGGAATCGCGCCCGTTATGGTAGAAGGGAAAAGAAAATGGATTGTATCTAAAACGACGGACGGAAAGGAATTTAAAACAGAAATTTTAGAAAAAACAATAGAAGAAATTTTAGAGGAATTGGGAACGATCGAAGATGAAATAGTAATAGGTTTCGATCATTGGGGGTCAACTACATTGATAGAAACTATTGCAAATTTCATAAGTGAAAGAAGCAATATGAAAATTTCCTTAGAGAAATTGACAGGAGAATATAAGGCGAGACTTTCAGCGGAACAATTAGCAGTAAACGTCTTAAATAGATTTAGATAAGAAAATTTCACTAAGAGGATTAGCAATTAAAAAATTGCTTAAGCACATTATAACACGCCAAAGAAGAAAGGAAAAAGCAGAATGAGTAAAGAAGCGTTTGAAATATGGGACGGGGTAGTAGAGAAGGGCGCGGAAAAGATTAAACGGTATGAAAACGCCTTGCTGAAAAGGGATAAGGAAGAATTTAACCGCTTACATGAAGAATATGTAGCCTTTTTAGATCAAGTGGCGGCAGTAACCGGGATACGGGACAGAGAGTTAGACCGCTGCTTTTTAAACAGGCATTTAGAAAACTTAGAGAAAGAAGCGTAAAAGACCAGGGCGGCAGCAGTCCGCCCGGCAAGCGCCCTTAATTCAGTGGTAGAAACGCATTACGCGGGGCGCTGGTTCGATTCCAGCAGGGCGCATTAGAAGCAAGGGCGGCAACCTTGCGGCAGATATAGCAAGCGAATAGCTGTATTTGTATATCGTGCAAAAATAGCGGCGGTCATACCAGCTATAGAGTATGTGGGCGGTCAACAAGTTTTTAAGCAGCTTTTTTAATGAGAAAAAGCGCCTACACGATAAATTTACGCCGGAATAGGGGTAAATAGAGCATGAGAGAAGCGCGACAACGCGCCCCGCCCTGGGAGAAGGCAGAAAGAGAGGTTAGAAACATGGCAGAAAACAGAAAAGAAGCCGCCGAAAGGCTTCGGCAGCTTGCAAACAGTAATTTTAAAAATGATGAAGTGAAAATAAGCGTAAGCTATGACATTTGCTTATCAAAAACAGATACAAGCTTGTTGATCGTGAATAAGTAGCCTGTACATTTCTTCTTTGTTTCTGTATCTGTTTCAAGTTCGCCCTGGTTAATCAGTTGTGCGGCGTGAAGGGAAGCGTAAATAACGCGAAACTCATTAGGGGCTATATCAGTGCGGCGCTTAATAAGTTTTTCCCCGGCAGATCGGCAGCATTGTAAGTTAATAGCTGCCTGGGCTTCCGTTTCTTCCAGTTCGAGAGACGGGAAGACAGTAAGGGTAAAAAGTATAACTTCAATATCGGAATCGGAAAAAGAGTAAGAAATGTGTTTCATGGTAAACCCCCTTAAGCAATTTTTTAAAGTATAGCACAAAAGGGCGGAGATATAAAGACCAGGGCGGCAGCAGTCGCCCGGCGTAATGCAGCCTACCAACGGTAGCCAGTCCCCAGCCTGGATAAATGCAGAGGGCGCAGGAATACATAGGAAGGCGGGATAGATTGAGGGATAACAACATAAAACCAGCGGAAGCGGCGGATATATTAGGCGTGTCGCCGCAGTTTGTCCGCGTGGCTATGCAGTTAGGGCAGCTTCCTATAGGCGTGGCTATTAAGCTTCCTGGTTCAACAGAGTTTACATATCAAATAAGCGACAATCTGTTACAGGAAAGGACTTCTAAGAACGTACAGGAAGAAATACGCCGGATACGGGAACGGAACAAAAGATAAAAGGATTGTGGCAGCAGTCCAAAGAAAAGCCCTTGTTTAGAGGTATCGCGGAATGATCTTTATAAAGGTAATTGTAATAGTGGCAGCAGTAGCAACGGCGGCAGCAGTCATAGCGGCAGGGATAGGAACGGTAATAACAACAGCGGTTATTAACTGGTTCTTCCGGGAAGGTGGCAGCGGTTGAAAGGAGAGTACAAAGAGATAAGCGCCGATCTTTTAGCCCTGGCGCGTGGTAATGCGTGGAGTATTGAAAACATGGAAGCACACGAAGTGGGCGGACGATCGGTAGACTACATAGGCAGCAGGACGGAAGGAAACATAGTATACGACTATTACCGGGACAGCGCCGGGGCGTTTTGGTATAAAAACCGGGCAATCATAAACGGGGAAATAGTCAGTATGGAAAAATATATTTTCGGGCATGAGGTAAGCAGAAACCGGGCGCGGAAATGGTAGAAAGGAAAGCAGAGAATGAGGAAATTTGTAGTAGAAGTAGAGACAGCCGGAAGGCGGCAGACAAGATTAGTACCAGCAAAGGACGAAGCGACAGCGCGCCGGAACTGTACTACGGACAAGTCTAAAGTTATTTCCTGTGTGCCGTATGCCGGGCAGAAGGTAGAGGTAAGCGGACAGTTTGACGACAGCGAAGGGGAACGGCTTACGCGCGGATTCCTGGCAGCGAACAGACGAAAGAAAGGGGGCTATACAATATGGAAGCAGCAGTAGAAAGCTTAGAGCGTAAGAAGGCAAGGGTAGAAGAAGCAAACGCTTTATTAAGCCAGTTGGACGAAGTAACACAAAAGGCGGTATATATCGCTACAACCATGTTTTTAGCGAAGAAAGACACCGTAACAGCAGATAACGGCAAAGGGGGCGTAGGAAATGGTTTTTAAGATATTTTTAGCCGTTATTATCGTCCTGGCGCTGCTTGCGGCGATCGGTGCAAATGTGCAGGAAAATAAACGGCTGGCGGTAGCGGTAGCGATCGTAGCGCTTATTGTCCTGGCGGTAGTGTTCTTACAGGGAGACAGTAGGGCAGCGCCGGAAGTGGGACAGATTACGGCAGATCAGATAGAAGGGAGTGTATAACCAATGAATGAAGCAAATAATTATATTCTGCTTTTTGGTGAGCCTGTAGACTATCCCCAGCAGGTGAGTGTAGACAGGCAGGGGAAAGCTTATTACAAGTTCAACATGGCAGTAGAAAGGGGAAGCGGCATTATTGATATTTTACCGATCGTAGTAGAAGAAGATACGGCAGCTTATAACGCCCTGGCAGACATTGACGAAAAAAGCGAGATCGTAGGCGCACAGCTTGTAATTAAAGGCGAAGTCAGAACCAGGAACTTAAAAGGGAAGGATAGCGGAAAGCTGGATATTTCCGTTAGGGCTTTTGAGATCACAGAAGACGACAATTACAAAGGCATTACGAACCGGGTAATTATTACGGGGCATATATGCAAAGAGATACCGACCAGGACAACGCCGCGCGGCTTTACTATAGCGGACGTTACCTTAGCAGTAAACCGGGAAGACGGGAGTAATTTAAGCGATTATATCCCGTCTATCATGTGGAACGGCACAGCAACCAGGGCAAGTAAGAAATTACGCGTAGGGGACGTTATAGAAGCCGTAGGGCGCTTACAGAGCCGCGAATATATAAAAGACTTAGGGGACGGGGACAAAGAGCCTAGAACGTGCTACGAACTGTCCGTAAGCAAGTACGAAATACTTAAGACAAGTGAAGTATCAGCTTAACAGCGATACGGAATATATACACCCGACGACAGCCACAAAAAGGACGAAAAAATAGCCGCTAGATTATCGGGAAATAACCTAGCGGCTTCGCCGTACATTCAAGTACTTACTCATATAAATAGTATACCAAAATGTACGGCGGAAGTCAACGAAAAACACGCATTTTTCAAGGGTTTTCCGCCCTTTTTATGGCTTGATTAAAGTATTAACTATAGGGTGGTAGGATATGCCGTACATTATAGAGATCGTTAAGGCAGGACAGACGGTAGAGGTATTAAAGTACTATAGCAGTAGGTATAACAAGAAGGGGATAGGAAGGGGGGATAGGAAGAAGTTAACTACAGAGGAACAAAGGAAAGTAAATAAGAGAGCAGCAGAGAAAAAACTAAGAAGGCTGATTAACGAGAACTTCCAGGAAGGGGACACACATTTAGTACTTGACTATAAGTTAAGTGAACGTCCAGCAGGGCGGGAAGGCATGAGGGCAGACGCGGACGACTTCTTAAAGGAAATGCGGAAGCTGTATAAGTCCCTGGGGATACCATTTAAGTATATTCATGTAATGGAGATCGGGAAGAAGGGCGCATTACATCACCACTTAGTTATAAATACACCCGAAGGAGTAAGCCAGCGGGCAATAACAAAAGCCTGGAAGGGAAGGGGGCGGACACACTTTAACCCCCTGGACGATACCGGGCAGTATGCAAAGTTAGCCGCCTATCTGATAAAGCAAAGTGACGGAATGTTAAAAGACCCGGACGCGCTACAGGGCAAACGCTGGAATAGTTCTAAGAACCTAAGAAAACCGACAGTTATAAGAAAAGAGCCTATAAAAGATAAGGGCTGGTACAACAGGGTAGCAAAGCTTCCTAAGAAGCTGGCAGATTCTTATTATTTGGACGGTGACAGCATACAGGAAGGCATACACGAAAGGACGGGCTATACATTCTTTTCTTATACGTTCGTAAGGATAAATCAAACATGGAAGGAAACAGAAATAGAATGGGAAAAACTTTAGGCATTGACAGGGACACAGCAAGGCGTATTAAGCGCATGAGTACGAAAGAGTTAGACGGGTACTTAAGCAGAGTGACAGACAGAAGTTACGATAACGGATACGAAGAAGGCTTAGTAAACGGCGTAGCGCTGGCGGGACAGGCTTTAGACGCGGTATTAGCACAGCACGTTATAGCCGGGGGAATGACGGAAGACCGGGCAGACGAAATTAAGAAGGCGGTAGGCGTACATATTGCGGAAGCGCCGGAAAGAGCGCGGCAGCAGATGAAGAAGGAAGCGGCAGCAGTCCGGGAAAGGAGTGAGGGCGAATGAATAGGACTAACATAGTATGCGGCGTGAAGGCTTGTAAATATTGCAGCATTAGCGGGTGCAGGAAAAAAGTTGTAATGCTGGATGATAAAGGGAACTGCTTAAGCAAAGAGATTATAACCGGGAAGGACGCGGCAGACGGGGCAGCCCAGGACGCGGCGGAAGGGGTGTTAATGTATGGGGCTTAAGGAATCAGAAGACCAGGCACAGGCGGCTATATTTAGCTGGGCGCGCTGGCAGCAGTCCAAATACCCGGCGCTTAAGTCCATGTATCACGCGGCGAACGAAGGAAAGCGGAGCCGGGCAGCGGGGGCAAACTTGAAGCGCCAGGGCATGAAGCCGGGCGTTAGTGATATTTGCTTACCATATGCAGCCGGGGGCTACAATAACCTTTATATCGAATTAAAGGTAGGAAATAACAAAGCTTCGGACGCACAGTTAGCCTTTATCGACACGATCAACGAAATAGGCGGGAAAGCCTTAGTAGTGTATGAAGCGGACAACGCTATAGAAGTGATTACGGCTTACCTGGAAGAAAGAATAGACGGCATAGGGATAGTAAGCGATACATACCCGGCAGACAAAGCGAAGATTACAGAAAGGGTAAATAAGAAGCGTTTTATAGGCTTTTGCGGGACGGATTGTAGAACTTGTGATAATACGGGCTGCCTGGGAAAGAAGGCTTAAAATGAGATTCTACGACGACTTCTACAGGTATGCAAAGCAAATGCGGCTATATGTCAATGAGTGGACGCGAAAGGAAATAGGGCGCGATACCTGGAAGGAACTTTTAAAGGAGTTCGTAGGGCAGCTTACAATAGACAGGGCGCGCGGCAGCAGTCTTAATAGCATATGGGAAGAATTAGTAGGCATATTCCCGTATCTATTCAGCATAGAGACAGCAAACGAAGCAGACCAGCTTTTAGAGTTCTTCCGGGTATATAGAGAAGCCAGGAAGGAAAGGAAGCAGAACAGGCACGAAAGATAAAACCCTTTAAGGGACTGGCAAAGCAAGGAAATCTATCACGAATAGTAACCAGGAAACAGGAACACGCGCGGCAGAGTATATAACGACTGCTGCCGCAGAAAGGAAGGTTTAGGGAAGTGAAAGAGAGGATAAAAAGAGCGATCGTAAAAGCTGGGGAAAAATTTATAACTTTTATAGTGTGGCTTGCAAAGGAATTATTTACAGTTGATCGGATAGAGGAACCAAGAAAAATACACTATGTTAAGTGTGAATCAACATTCTTTGAAGATGTGATAAACAATCGTAAGCCGTTTGAGGTTAGGAAGAATGATAGAGACTACAGGGCGGGCGACGATATGATATTAAAAGAATGGGATAAGGACTTACAGGAATATACAGGAGTAGAAGACAGGGTAACTATTATTTATATGCTGGAAAACTACCCAGGAATAGAACCGGGTTACTGTGTTTTAGGGATAGAAAGATACTATTAGGGAAAGGACGGTAGGAAGAAATGAGGACGGCAGCAGTAGTAAATTTAAAAGGCGGAGTAGCGAAAAGCACGACAGCTATTAACATGGCGTTGATCTTGACAACGGTACATAAAAAGCGGGTATTACTGGTTGACAATGATATACAGGCAAACGTAAGCAAGTTCTTTAGCGTCCACAGCTACGACTATAAAAGCATGGAAGACGTATTAAGGGACGAAGAAGCAATAGCGGAAGACGTGATAAGAAGCAGCGGGCGCTATGGTTTAGATATTATCCCGGCTAATATGAATATGGACGCGGCAGCAGTTGACCTTATGTTAGACCAGGAAGCCAGCCAGTTAACAAGGCTTCGGGAAGTACTTAACCAGGTGGAAGACCGTTACGACTATTGCTTTATCGACTGCCCGCCTGGGGTGGGAATAAACGTACTTAACGCACTGGCGGCGGCAAATGATGTAATTATACCGATCAAGGCAGATAAGAACGCCTTAGACGGTATGGAAGAACTGGCAGAGGTTATAGAGGAAATCAGACCATATAACCCCGGCTTAAGCCTGGTAAAGTGCCTTGTAACTATGTTTACGAATGACATAGACGTAGTAAAAGGGGAAGAAGCTTTACAGAAAAGCGAATACAGCACATTTAATACTCATATCAGATTCAGTAAACGGGTAAATAGCTGGACGTATGAGAAGGGAAAGAGCCTGGTAGAAGTCACGCCCAGGAGCGCGGCGACAAAGGACTATAAGAACCTGGTATTAGAGTATATAAGGTTGGCAGAGGGCGCGGAAAGATGAAAATAGGGCTTGTTAATGTAGATAGTCACAACTTCCCGAACCTGTGTTTAATGAAGTTGAGCAGTTATCATAAAAAGCGCGGTGATCTTGTGGAATTTTGGGACAAGGATAAAAGTTACGATCGCGTATATGTTTCTAAGATATTTACAGAAAGCATATTACCGATCGTAGAAAATGCTACGGAAGTAATAATAGGCGGAAGCGGTGTAGACCTGGTTAATGAACTGCCGGAAGAAATCGAACACGAAACGCCGGACTATTCTTTATTTCCGCAATATGATTTTGCTTTAGGAATGTTAACAAGAGGTTGTCCGCGTGTAAATCATGGTTTTTGCATAACCCCACAAAAAGACGGTTGCATATCAAGAAAAGTAGCAGATTTAAAAGAATTTTGGACGGGGCAAAAGAAAATTATTTTATTAGATCAGAACCTTTTAGCGTGTAAGGATAGGGAAACGCTGTTAGATCAGTTGATAGGCAGCAGCGCGGAAGTGGAATTTAACGGCGGCTTAGACGTTAGGTATATGAATGAAAAAGTAATAGAAAAGGTAAGGCGAATAAAGATAAAAGATCATCATTTTGCATGGGACGACCCGAAGGAAGATTTACAGCCGTATTTTAAAAGGCTGGTGGAAGCAAAAATTAAAAGCCCGGATAGAATCGGCGTTTATGTTTTAACTAATTTTTGGTCTACGATCGAAGAAGACTTATATAGGGTGTACGAACTACGGAAGCTGGGACTTATGCCTTTTATAATGATCTACGATAAACAAAAATTTGTAGACAGCCGGGGAAAGTGGATAAAAGGCGTAGAAGAAAGATTTACCAAAGAAGAATTAAGGCATTTTAAAACAGTACAGCATATGCAGCGTTGGTGTAATAACAGAAAACTAATTACCATATCGCCGGACTTTGAAGGATACGAACCGTATAAGAAATGGAAGCAGCAGGGAAAACCAGTACCACAAAGAAAGGGGGCGTAAGAAGTGGCAGTATTTAGAGAAACGCGGACAGAAGTATATTGCGATAATTGCGGGGAACTGCTGGCAGCCTGGAAAGGCGTAGCGGGGGTAAGCAAAGGATGGGCGAAATACTTTGTAAGGCAGGAAGGCGCGACGACAGGAAAAAGAATAACGTGTAAGAAGTGCGGGATAGAAGCGCGTATAGAAAAATGCGGCTTGATTAAGAAGTGCGGAAGCCCGGGAAGGGATAGCGACGGCTGCTTAGGCTTCGGAAAGGAATTTGACGACGAACCTATAGAGAAATGCAAGAACTGTATAGCGTGTACGGCGTTTGATTGGGAAGAAGAAGCACACAGGCTAAGTATAGAAGGAAGGCACGATAGAAGAATGAAGGGAGTTATAAAGAATGGGTAAACTAGGTTTAGGCGATCGGCTGAATAGTAACAGCAGACAGGGCGTTATATTTACAGATGAATACAGGAAGGTAAGGTTAGACCCGCGTACACTGATTCCCAGCGAAAGGAACAAATACAGCCAGGACGATATAGAAGAACTGGCGGACAATATGTTACTTGTAGGGCAGCTACAGGAAGTCATAGTAGGGCGGGTAGACGGGAAAGACAGAATTATAGTAGGACATAGGAGAACGGCGGCAGCAGTCCTTAACATCAATAGAGGGCATGACGGCTTTAAACTGATTGACTGTAAAGTTAGGGAAATGACGGAAGCTTTATTTATGCTTACGTTGCATAGCGCAAATATCTTTAACAGGCGCTTAAGCGATTGGGAATTGACCGAAGGCGTAGCGGAGTTTAAAAAGTATCTGATTGCAGCCAGGGAAGCCGGGGAAGTGGAGATAACCGGGAAAATGCGCGATTACATAGCGGACGCGATCGGAGTATCTACGGGAAAAATGGCGCAAATGGAAAGCATTACTAATAACCTGTGCGAAGAAGGGAAGGAAGCTTTTAAGAACGGGGACATAAACTTTACGAAGGCTTACGAAACGTCCAGGCTGCCGGAAGACAAACAAAAAGAAGTGATCGCTTCCGGGGAAATGCTTAGTAAAGAAGTTAAGCAAATGGTAGACCAGGAAAGGGAGAAGAAAGAGCCTACAGCGGCAGCAGTCAAGAAGTTTTACGAAGCACACGCGAAAAAGTACGACGGGGACAGAAGCAAGCTTAAGGAACTGCTTATAGAGCATTTAGGAAAGTGCAAGGCTGGCGGGGATAGTGGCGGGGTAAACTTTGATTGTAGCTTACGCGGGGTAAAGCTGGGGAGTGCAACGGAAATAACCTGGACGCGCTTTGTACAGTTGGTTAATGATCTGTACCCGGTTACGGAAGCAGAGCCGGAAGAACAGATAGAAGGGCAGCAGGACTTAGACGAATACCCGGAAGTGACAGGCGGCGTAAGCATAAAGCGGGATACAGCACACTTTAAAATAGACGGGGTATTAAACCTGGACTATACGCCTATGGGACTTCCGTATAGCTGCTATATTACGGCTATTCTTCATTCGGGAATATTTAGCCAGGACTTCATAGAAAACTATAAGAGTAGCAGGGGAATAAATGCGCTGCTTAACATCATTGAAAACTACAGGAAAAAGCTTTGTTATGGAGAAGACGGAAAATACGCGCCGGGTAAGAAAAGCTTTGATTTTAAGCATGAGGGGAAAGAATACGCCGCGTATTTTGATAACCGGGGCTTTAATGTAGACAGCAAGGACAACCAGTACAAGGAATATTTACGGGACTATGACTTAATGGAATTGCTGGAAGCTATGTTAGAAGCCGGGTATTTTGGAGTAGTGGAAACCCTTAAAAATACGATCAAAAGAACGGTTAAAAAGGTGTCAGAACATGACACCGGGCGGCAGCAGGACAAGACAGAAAATACAGGCGCTATAAATGAATCGGAAACAGGGCAGCAGGAAGAAGACCAGGCGGCAGCAGTCGAAGAAGAATTAGACATAGCGGAAGCTACAGGTATTCTTACAGCCGATCTATTCCAGCTTAGGGAATTTATCAACGAAGACGATTTTTACACTTTGCAGGAAATTGTTATTAACTGTGAACTGGCGGCGCGACATTTACACGAAGTAAAGGAGTAAAGAGGAATGAAGACAAAAGAAGTTAAAAGCTTTGCAGAGGTAGACACAAGCGACTTAAGACAGCCTATTATATGTGTTTTCAGAAACCCGAAAGACTACCCGGACAAATGCGTAGCCCGGATATTTGACGGAACGAAACCGACAAATATAGTAATAACAAGGGATACAGTAGACGAAATAAGGGAAGATATTGTAAGACGCTTCCCGGATAAGCTGCCTTTTGCCAGGTGCAAAGAAGATCATAAAAGCGTAGTAGAAAGTTGGATATAAAATGATGGATATTAAAGACGCAAGGAAGGTTATTAACGACCTGGAAAATAAGCCGTTTTTGTGTAGTGATACGGAGATACAGACAGAAAGCGGATATATTATAACCCGGAAAGAGGTAAAGAAAAATGGAGATCAGAAAAGGACAGAAGGTAAAAGTAATATGCACAGAAGCCAGGCTTAAGGAAGTTGGGGTAAAGCAGAAGCATATTAAGCATATCCTGGGGAAGATCGGGACAATAAAGGAAGTACGGACGCTGCCGGATATGGATATACCCGCCTACTTTGTACACTTCCGTTACATAAACCTTAAGGCAGCACCAGGAAACAGAAAGCCTTATTATGTATTCCTAGAAGATATGATAGAGCCTTTAAAGCTGGAAGTGATAGAAGGGAATAAGAAAGATGAATGATACTTTATATGAATTTGCGGCAGCAGTCGGGGCGTTTGGCGTGGCAGCGGGTGAAGCACTTAGGGATATGCTGAATAAAATAGGGGAAGCCGGAAAGCCTGTTATAAAGTCGTTCAATGATCTTTATAATGAACTGGCGGCAGCCCTGGGGAATGAAGCCGTAAAGAAGCGGTTACGGCAGCAGTCAATAAGAGACAGGCGGCAACAGTTGGAGAGAAGCAGGAAGCGGCAGCAGTTGTTAGAGCAGAACAGGGACAAGCCTAATAACTGGAAGCGCCTACATGGACTGCCAGCAGCAAGGAAAAAGCGGTACAGAAAATAAAGAAAGTATTATGCAATCTCATAAAAAAGTAATTGAAACATTAAAAACTTTATGGTAGTATTAAGGCATGAACGAGAGAAGAACCAGGTAAGGGTAACTATCCCCTTGCCTAGTTCTTCTTTTTTGTTTCTTCCTATACTTCCGCGCGCCGCGTGAAATACAGGGCGGCGCGTCAAGAAAGAAGGAAAGCAAATGTTAAAGAAGTTATGCAGTTATCCGGGCTGCCACAAAGTTATAGCAGCCGGGGTTAAGTACTGTGAGAAGCACAGGAACACAGACCGGGAGAAGTACAGGGAGTACAAGCGGCGGCGCATGAAGGACGAAGAAGAAGCCAAGCGGCAGCAGTTTTATAATAGCAAAGCCTGGGAACTATTCAGAACAGCAAGGGCAGCGGAACAATTAGGAATAGATATATACGAATACTACACTACGGGAAAGATTGTAGCAGCAGAGAACTATCACCACATAGAAGAAATAACGGAAGCCTGGGCGCGGCGGCTGGACGCGGCGAACGTCGTAGGGGTAAGTGAAGCGAACCATAGGCGCATACATACAGAGTACGAACGAAGCTATAAGGCTAAAAAGAAAATGCAAAAGATTTTATACGCTATGTTAGAACGCTTTTACAGGGAATTTGTTCTTGGCGGGGGGATATAAAAGTTTAAAAGCAATTTTAAAAAGTCCCGAGTTCAAGTCGGCGTGAAAAAATAAGCCGATTTTTGCTATAGGGGGGGGGTTAAGGAAGGTGGAGATATGGCAAAAGATGAAAAAGAGAAAGAGAAAAACAAGCCTAAGCCCTGCCCGAAGTGGTTAAATGACGTTGCTAAAAAAGAGTGGCGAAGGGTGGCTAAGATTTTTGCAGAAGAAGGGAAAGAATTTACAGACAAAGACCTTAAGGCTTTGGAAGCATACTGTATCAACTATGCGAAGTGGCAGCGGTGCGAACAGATCATAGACGAAAAAGGCTACAGTATGGAAGTGGGGGATAACGGATACGAACAGCAACGACCGGAAGTAAGTATAGCAAACAAGGCACAGGCGGAGTTAAGAGCCTGGGCGAAGGAATTAGGCTTAACGCCAGCGGCGCGGCAGCGCATGAAGGAAAACGGGAGTACAGCGGACAGCGGTATAGACCCGGAATTAGACGGAATGATAGCGCATGATTAAAAAGGAACTGCTATTAGCTTCCTGGTTGGAGAAGTTACAAAAGAAGTGGGATACAGAGGAATATTATTACGACGTAGAAGAAGCGGAAAAGATATTTAACTTTGTGTCGAAGTTGACAAATGACAGAGGGGCAAGCCGTAAGTTTGATCTATTAGAATTTCAGTTTGAAATAGTGACGGAGATTCTTTGTGTAAGGCGGAGAAGCGACGGCAAGCGGAAACATAGAGAAGCACATATTAACATACCGCGTAAAAATGGGAAGTCATTTTTAGCGGCGATCATTGTAGTGTATTTGTTTTTCTGTCAACGTCATATCTTCGGCGCACTTTTTATTTTAACGGCAAATACGACGAAGCAAGCCGGGGAGTTATACGCGACAGTCGAACACTTTATAAAGACAAATAAGACTTTGCGGCGTTATTGCAAAATTACCAGCAGTACAAAAACGATCGTAAGGAAAGATAACGGTAATAAGCTTATGGTTCTTTCTTCCGACGCTGATAACGCGGACAGTTTTAACGATTATGTAGCGGTACTGGACGAAATACACCAGGCAAAAAACGACGAAATGTACGGGAAGCTTAGGACGGGGCAAGGCGCATGGGACGAACCGTTAATTATGACGATTACGACGGCTTCCAGCGGAGAAGACCCGGCTAACCCCGAAATGCAACTTTATACAATGGCGAAGAAAATAGAAGCCGGAGAAATGGACGACCCCAGCTTTTATTACAGGATATACGAAGCAGACAAGGAATGTAACGTAGAAGATGAAGAACAGTGGTATAAGTCTAACCCGGCTTTAGGGATATTTAGGAAACTGGAAGACCTGGCGAACTATGCGAAGCGTATAAGGCTAATGCCGCTTCAAGAAAATATGTTCCGCCGAATGTTTCTTAACCAGCACGTAGCGCTAGACCATGAACAAGGCGCGATCAATATGGACTTGTGGGACTTATGCACGAAGAAAGTAAACCCGGAAGACCTAAAGGGCTGGAAATGCTGGGGCGGCTTAGATTTATCCAGTAAGAACGATATTACAGGCTTTGTATTGGTATTCTATGAAGAAACTACAGGGCGCTTTATTGTAGTCCCGTATCTGTATACGCCGAAGGAAACCGTAGCATACAGGCAGCATAAGGACAATAACCCTTATGAATACTGGATAAAGAAGGGCGATTTAATAGCCCTGGACGGAAAATACATAAATTTTGAAAGGTTTTTAGACCATGCGACGGAATTAGACGAAGAATACAGGATAGAACAAATAGGCTTCGACCAATGGGGAAGCCAGACGATCATAAACCGATTAGAAGAACGCTGGGACGTTATACCGTTGGGGCAGGGGACTAAAACCATGACACAGGTTATTAACGATTTTGAAAACCTGTTAGTAGATGAAAGACTGATTATAGCAGAAAATGAGTGTTTTAGATTTATGGCGAAAAACTGTATAGCAGTCTATGACGAAATGTTAGGCGTAAAATACAGCAAGAAGAAATCTAAATTTAAGATCGACGGTATTATTGCTATGCTTATGGGGCTGCTGCTGTGTATCGAAGAAAACGGTATAGAACATTATAACCCGGTGGAATACCTGGACGCTATGTAAGGGGTAAAAATGCTTAAGAAGATAAAGAAAATAAAAAATTTACGGTTGATAATTGCGGACGTGATCTTAATAGCAGCCCTGGCTATTGCGTTTGCTGTTACATACGATATTAACAGACACGCGGGGCTATATCTGTTAAGTGCGGAACTGTTAGCGGCGGCGGTAATGCTGGTTAGGAGTGGTAAAAAATAATGTTTTTAGATTTTTTGGAAAAACGGGAAGAAGCGGACACAATTCAGCTTACGGACGAAGAAAAACTATTTTTAAAAGTGTTCGGAATAGAATCAGATCAGCCAGCGGCAGCTATGCGGGAAGCAACTTACTTTACCTGTATCAAAAAGTTATCGGAAGCAGTAGCGAAAACGCCGCTTTATTTGGTGCAGGAAACGGAAACGGGGCAGAGAAGGGCGAAGGAAGACCCGTTATATGAACTGTTAAGCTTGCGTCCTAATCCTTATATGACGGCGGTAGACTTTTGGAAGGCGATAGAAGCAACCAGACAGCACGAAGGAATAAGCGCCGCTGTAAAGCAGTATGGAAGGAAGGGGGAAATACTGGCGCTGTACCCCTGTACCATAGAAGGGATAACCATAGACGACGCGGGCTTGTTAAGATCAAAGCTTAGAAACAAGGTTTTGATTGATTACAGGGTAACGGGAAGCAGCATAAGCGAAAGCGGATTTTATGAGGACTTGCTTATATTTAAAGGCTTCACAATGGACGGCATGAACACGAAGCCAGTAAGGGAGATCGTAAAAAGCACGATCGAAGGACAGATAAAAGCACAAAATTACTTAAATGCGCTTTTTGATAATGGGTTAACTAACAAAATGGTAGTACAGCTTACTTCCGACATAAAGGAAGAAAAAGAACTAAGGAAAATACAAGATAAGTTTTCAAGGCTTTACAGCAAGGGGAAGCGCATTTTTACAGTCCCGGCAGGATTCAGCGTACAGCCTGTTAATTTATCCCTGGCAGACGCACAGTACGAACAGATAAGAAGAATGTCAATAAGTCAGATCGCGGCGCTTTTCGGTATTAAAATGTACCAGCTAAACGACCTTAAGGACACAAATAACAATTCTTTAGAGCAGCAGCAGTTAAGCTTTTTGGTTGATACGCTGCTAATCATATACGAAGCGATAGAGCAGGAAGTTACATGGAGCTTATTAACAAAAGAAAAAAGGGCAGCAGGATACAAAGCAAGGCATAACACAAATGTTATTTTAAGGAGTTCGCCGGAAGTACAGCAAAAAATATTATGCGGGTATGTGGCGGGCGGAATTATTAAGCCGAATGAAGCCAGGTTAGAACTTGGGCGGCAGACAACGCCGGACGGCGACGACCTTATAGTTAATGCCGGAGTTTTGAAGCTGAAAGACTTAGGAAAAGATACGAAAGGGGGCGCGGGAAATGCCGACGACTGAAAAGAAGGACGGTGAGAAACTGGAACGCCGGAACTATGCAGCGTATCAGCAGACAACCTTAGAAGTCAGAAAAGAAGCAGAAGGGGAAGGAAGCAATACGATCGGCGGATATGCCGTTAAGTATAATACGCCTGTGCTGATTGTAGACCGCTGGGGCGACAGGTACTTAGAAGAAATCGCGGCGGGCTGCTTTGATGAAAGCTTGAACAGCAGCAAAGAAGCGGGGAAGGAAATTAAAGCCTTATGGAATCACGACACAGGAAGACCGTTAGGAAGCACGAAAACGGACACGCTACGCTTTAACCAGGAAGACAAAAGCGGGTTAGCCTATGACATAGACTTACCTAACAATACCTGGGGAAATGACGTAAGGGAAAGCGTAAGGCGTGGGGACGTTGACGGTAGCAGCTTCGGCTTTATCTGCCAGGAAGACAGGTGGAGTAAGGTAGAACACGAAGGCGAACAGATTTACAAAAGAAGCGTAGTAAAGGCGGAGTTATTAGAAGTAAGCCCTTGCACATTTCCGGCTTATGACAGTTCGGAAATAAGCTGTAGAAGCTTTGAGAGGGTGAAAGAAGAAGCAAAAGAGGAAAGCAGGATAGAAAAGCTTAAGTTAGAAGCGAGACTTTTAGAGATCGCAGAAGAAAACAAAAAGGAGAATTAAGAGCATGACAGTACAGGAGTTACGGGAGTTAATCGGAAAGAAGACAGAGGAAATTAACGGCTATTTGGAAAGCCGGGACGCGGACAAGGCGGAAGCTGCCTTAGAGGAAAAAAGGAAATTGCAGAAGCTTTTAGCGATCAGAGAAGCAGAAGACGACGAAGAAGCCCAGGAATTAAGGGCGCAGCGGGAAAAGAAGGGGGAAAAGCGGGCAACGGCAGCAGTAAGCGAGTTACGCGCAGCGGTAAAATATGCGCTTAAGGGCGCGGGGGCGCTTACAGATGAAGAACGCGCGGCGGTGAATATTGACAATAACGCCGCAATTCTGCCGGAACAGTTCGTAAACGATATACAGGTATTGCGCGAAGGCTTCCCCAGCCTTAAGGAACATTGTCACATTGTAAGGGCTACTTCTAATCATGGGAAAATGCCTTTTGCAAAGATCGGCGGGAAGAAGCTTACTAAGTACAAATCGGGTACAAAGTTAAGCGGGGAAGCGGCAAATACGGAAGATATTTCTTACAATATCGAGAATTACGGCGCACTTGTACCGATCGCAAACGATTTACAGGAAGACGAAGCCGTAAATATCGTCCAGGACGTTATTAAGCCGGACTTTGCGGAAGCTGGCGTAAACAGTGAAAACGACGAAATTTTACAGATCGTGGAAGCGGCAGCAGTTGACAAGTCGGCGGGCGTTACCGACTGGCGCGGAGTGAAAAGGGTTATTGACGGCGTATTACCGACGCTTCGCGCCCGGACGATCGTAATTACTAATCTTTCCGGCTATGTGTACTTGCAGTCCCAGGAAGATAAAAACGGGCGCAACCTGGAATTAGTGAAGACGGTAAACGACAAGGACTATTTTCAGAATAAGCGGCTTATTACGTTGAGTGATGAAGCGATCACAGCAGCAGAAGAAGGGGCGGTAGTCTTTTACGTGGTGAACCTGTACGCCCTGGTTAAGTTCTTTGAAAGAAAGGGCTATACCGTATCTACGGACAAGTCCGTATTCTTTGAATCGGACGAACTGGCTTTAAAGGTGCAGGAACGCTTTGACTGTGAAAAGCTGGACGACCGGGCGGACTTCAAAGTAGAGTTTAAGCCCGCTGCTTAATAAGTCCCGGAAGGGGTGAAAATATGGCGGAAGAAAAAGAAATACTGACGCTTCAACAGGCGAAGGACTATTTACGGGTAAGCTATGATGAAGACGACGAAGAAATAGAAGGGCTTATATTGACAGCGGAAGCCTATATAGACAGTTGCGTAGGGACTGGCTATAAAGACAGGGCAAATTATGAAAGCGACGAAGATTACGAAAAAGGGCGGAGAATTGCCGCCCTGCTTCAAAAGAAGATCATTAGCGATATGTACGAAGTGAGGGCTACGACAGTCCGGGTTAATACCAAAACGGACAGTATCACGAAAACCATATTAGACAAGCTGGCGAATGTGGGGTAGGGCGTATGTATTTAATGATTCAGAAACGGAAGAAGACCGTAGAAAAGGGGCGACCTGTAGAAACCTGGGAAGACTATTTTAAGTGCTGGTGTGATGTAAAAAGCCTGTACGGAAAAGAACTGTATGAAGCCCTGGAAGCGAAGTTAGAAAACGTGCTTAACTTTGAAACCCGGTTTTGTGGCAAGCTGGAAGCCCTTAATACAAAGGAATACCGCGTAAAATGGGGCGAAAGGCTGTTTAACATTATCAATGTAGACTACGGGAAGTATGAGCGCAGAAAGATAGTGTTAAAGGCACAGGAAATTATATGAGTTTCAATATTACAATGGAGTTTACGGGGCTTAATGAGACACAGCGGGAAATAGAAAAACTTTCTACGGAATCAGAAATAAAGGCGCTTAATAAGAAGATCGTAAAAAGAGCCGGGGAGATCGGGCAGCAGGAAGCAAAAAGCCAGATACGGAAGAAGGCATACAGTAAAAACCCTATGAAGTCGGGCAGAAAGGGCAGCAGGACGGGGCAACACGCGGCGGACAATGTACCTAAGAAGGCTTCTACGCAAAGCGGGAATTATGGGGAACTGATAGGCTGGGACAGGGGCGACGTATCCCCCTTCTTTTACATGAAATTTCACGAATGGGGAACAAGCATACATAAGCCGAAAGGCTTTATGCTGGACGCTGCTAAACCGACTTACGCGGCGCTTAAGAGTATTGCGGAAGAAGAATACGAAAGAGTATTGAAGGAAAAGTTAGGGGGTTAAGCATGGCAAAATTAAGCGGAGAAGAAAAAGAGAAGCTTAAGCAGATCATAGAAGCTTACCCGAATAATGAAGACCTGGACTTAACGGCATTTATAGCGGAAGTAATAGGAATTACAGGGATACATACGGAAGAAGGCTGGTATAACCAGGATATTAACGAGACACACATAACTTTTTACTTTATGAGTGATGAAGATACAGATTTTAGCGAAGATACCAACGAAAGCGAAGAATATTACATACAGGTTGATATATGGAGTAAAGAAGACTGTTTTAGGCTTAAGCAGAAGGTTAAACAGTTGCTTAAGAATGCTGGTTTTACATATTTCACAGGTAACGACCAGTACGAAAAAGAAACGGGAATCTACCATAAAGCAGCAAGATTTTATTTTGTTATGAATGTGGAAGGAGATAACTAACAAAATGGCAAGAGTAAAGGAAAATGAAAAAACCATTGTACGCAGCCGTTTAGTAGGATTGCGCGATATTTGCGTAGCAGAGGTTACAACAAACGACGAAGACGTATATAAAGCGGAAGTCCCGGTAAGGCTGGCTAAGGCACTGGCGGCGACGGTAAAGGATACCTTTAGCGTCGAATACACATACAGCGACGACGAAGTAGAAGATACGGTAGAGACATACGAAAAAACAGAGATCGAAATTGAGGTTAACAGGATAACGCCGGGCGATTATGCGTTGATCTTCGACACGCTGTATAAGTTCGGCTTCCTGGTAAAAGCAGAAGGCGACAAGGCTAAGGAAGTTGCGTTAGGCTTCCGGGCAAAGCAGGGTAACGGGAAGTATGAATTTAACTGGTACTATTGCGGGAAGGCGGAACACCCGGACGTAACTTACGAGACGGTAAAGGATAAGAAGACGGCGCAGACGATCAAGCTTAAGTTTACCATGTACGCAAGGAAGAAAGAAGACATTATAGACGGGGAAAGAAAGAAGCTTTACGGAATCACCGTAGACGAAAGTAACTTGCTGGCGGAACACACAACGGCAGCGGAAGCTATAGCGGACTGGTTCGGGGAAGTGCAGGAGTACAAGCCCGTACCCGAAAAGGAAGAAGCCGGGGGAGAAACGGGAGCATAAAGGCGGGGTGTCATATTCTGACACCCTAAACAGAGAAAGGGCGATAACATGAAGATCAGCTTAAACGGGAAAGAGTACGAAAGCGGAGAAATTACAAGGGAAAAATATAGAAAGTTTGCGGCTGTATATGAAAGCCTGTTAGGAAAAGAGCAGACGGCGCAGACTTTCAGCGACGAAGACTTAGACAATATGGTAGAAGCCATTGTATTAGTCTTCGGAAATCAATTTACTTTTGATGAAGCGGACGAAGGCTTAGACGAGATCAGCAGCATTATTCTTAATTTCTCATTTATCAACGCGGAAATAATGAATAAGACGAACTTACAGGCGGAAGCGGTAGCGAAAACCTTAAAGACGAATGTAATTACAATCGGCGGGAAGGAGTACGAAAGCGGGAAGATCGGAAGGAAGAAATACAGGGCGTTTAGGGAAGTGTATAACGACCTGGTAAAGCCGGAAAAACAGACCTATACAGACAAAGAATTAGACCGTATGGTTACGGCGATTGTAGAAATATATGATAATCAATTTTCTTTTGAAGCGGCAAACGAAGAATTAACGGACGTTTCACAGATCATTTTTAATTTTGCACTTATCAACGCAAATATTATAAAACGCCTGGGTGAACAGGCGGAAGAAGCAAAAAAAAATTTGAGTTCACGCGCATAATAGATAGCTGTATCGAGTGCGGCGGCGGGCTGAAACGCTTTTATAAAATCACTACATACGCTTACAGAAGATATATAAAGCTTATGGGGTTGGTGAGTAAAACCGAAGACGAAAACGACTTATTATACCTGTATTCTGCCGTTATTAGGGCAGTCTTTAACGACAGGATAGAGGAAGAAGAAATAGAACAGTTGGACGTAGCAGAAATTGTTAATACATTTAAAGCGATCACTGAAATAGTAGACGCTTCTGTAAATGGGAAGATCAGAGATATAAGCGAACTTTTAAGCGGCGGGCAGGGGGAAACATACGAAGGCAGCGCGTTTGATGAATATGACAGGGAAAACGGGTATACGGACGAAGAAACCCAGGAAGAAGCCTGGAAGTCCTACGGAAAAGCCCTGGATAATATTTTACAGATATGTATTAAGAATATGCGAAACAGCTATAGGGATTGCCTGGAATCTGATTTAAGCGATCTTTTAGACTACGTTGTATTTCAAGTCGAGTATGACAGGGAAACACAAACGAAGGAGTAACTTAATAAATGGCTGGTGCTAGTCTTAGGGTAGGGGCGAATACAAGCGAGTTTACCAGTCAAATGCGGTCAATGCTTACGCAAATGAAGCTTGTAACCAGCGAATACAAGGTAGAAGCGGCACAGGCGAAGGCGTTAGGCAGTCAGACCGATTTACTTAAGGCGAAGAAGACGGAGTTAACGGCTAAGATTAAGCTACAGACGGACGCTATTAAGCTTCAGCAGACGAACTTAGCAGCACAAAAGCAGAAGCTTACAGAATTACAGGCAGCAGAGCAGAAGCTTAAGGAAAAAGTAGCGGAACTTACCAAAGCTTACGACGAAAGCGTTAAGGCGACTGGCGAAGACAGCGAAGAAAGTAAGAAATTAAAGGCACAGCTAGACGAAACTAAGGAAGCACACGCTAAGGCAGAAAATGCGGTAAAGAAACAGGAAGACGCGATAGCGAAGAATACAATTAAGCTGAATGAATCGCGGGTAGCATTAGCAGAAGAACAAGCAGAACTAAAAGAAACCGAAGACAAATTAGAGAGCGCCGGGGACGAGTTCGGAGAGTTCGGGGACGAAGTAGAGAACGCTGGGGACAGCATGGACGAAACCGGGAAGAAAACGGTAAGCCTGGGCGACATTATAAAAGCTAACTTAATATCAAGTGCGATCATAAACGGGGTTAAGGCGCTTGCGAAGGGCATAAAGGAATTAGCAACGGCGGCGATCGGGGTAGGCGCGGACTTTGAAAGCGGCATGAGCCAGGTAGCGGCTACTATGGGTATTACCACAGAGGAAATAGCCGCAGGTAGCGAAGAATTTAGCAAGCTGGAAGCAGCAGCGAAGGAAGCCGGGGCTACTACGCAGTTTTCCGCAACACAGGCGGCGGAAGCGCTTAACTATATGGCTTTAGCCGGATATGATGCGGACAAGTCTATAGAGACGTTACCGACAGTCTTAAACCTGGCAGCAGCCGGGGGAATGGACTTAGCGACGGCTTCCGACATGGTAACGGACAGCATGAGCGCTTTAGGCGATACAGCCGGGACTACGGAAAGCTTCGTTGACAAAATGGCGAAGACTTCACAAAAGAGTAATACCAGCGTACAGCAGCTAGGGGAAGCTATTCTAACGGTAGGCGGAACGGCTAAGAACCTGGCGGGCGGCGTTGATGAAATGAACACCGTTTTAGGTATATTTGCCGATAACGGCGTAAAAGGCGCAGAGGGCGGGACGGCTTTAAGAAACATTATTTTGAGCCTTACAGCGCCGACAGACAGCGCCAGGGAGAAAATGAAGGAATTAGGGTTAGAAGTATTTGACGCTAACGGGAATATGCGCCCGCTGAATGATACTTTTAACGACCTTAACGCAATCCTGGGGACAATGACCCAGGGAGAACAGACCGAAGTACTTAATAACATTTTCAATAAGACAGACCTTAAGAGCGTTAACGCGCTGCTGGCAAACAGCGGGGAGCGCTTCGACGAATTAAGCGGCTATATTTCAGACTGTGACGGCGCGGCGGCGGATATGGCGGCTACAATGAACGACAACCTACAGGGAAAAGTAACGATCTTAAAAAGCGGGTTGGAAGGGCTGGGAATTGCAGCCTATGAGAAGTTCAAAACGCCGATTACAAACGCCGTAGACAATATTATAACAGTCATAGGGAATTTGCAGAACGATTTAACGGACGGAAGCTTAAGCGGGGCGCTGGAAAAGATCGCTACAGGCTTCGGAAACATGGTAGAGAAGGCAAGCGAAATAGTAGCCGCTGTACTTCCGGCAATTCTTGAAGGACTGGGCTGGATTGCAGATAACGGGGAAGCAGTCGTAAGCATTTTAGCCGGAATTGGCGCGGGTTTTGTGGCGTTTAAAGTAGCGACATTGATAAACGCAGTAACTACAGCTATGCAAGGCTTCAAGATAGCAACGGCAGCAGCCGAAGTAGTCCAGAAGTTAATGAATATTACAATGGCTGCAAATCCTATGATTTTGTTGGTAGAAGTGATCGCGGCGGTAGTTGCGGCTATTGTCGGATTTGTAGCAACGAATGAAGACGCAAGGGCGGTAGTTGCGGCAGCCTGGGAAAAGGTAAAAAGCACTGTTAAAAATGCAATCGACGCAGTAGTAAAACTTTTTCAGAAGGTAGTTAATTTTGTTAAAGATAACTGGCAGGGCTTATTACTGTTTCTTGTGAATCCATTCGCAGGGGCTTTTAAGCTTATATACGATAATTGCGAATGGTTTAGAGAAATTATAAACAATATTACAGAAAAGGTAAAAGCTGCATTTGCTGGCGTTGCTACTTTCTTAAAAAATCTTCCGAGTGAAATTTGGAACGCGATTGTAAGCACAGTTGACGCTATCCGCGAATGGGCGTTAGGGCTTAAGACGGCGGCAGAAGAAGGGATAACCCAGCTTGTAACGAATGTAGTAACCTTCTTTTCTGAATTGCCGAACAAAATAGCCTACGTGATCGGTTTTTGCCTGGGGCATATTCTGAAATTTGGAATAGACCTATACACATGGGCGACTACGGAAATACCGAAATTTGTAAAAAGTATCATAACCTTCATGCAGCAGTTACCGGGCAAAATTTGGAACGCGATCGTAAGCGCGGTACAAAAAGTAGCAACCTGGGGCGAGAACATGAAGACCCAGGCAGTAACGAAAGTAACCCAGCTTATAACGAATGTTATTAGCTTCATGCAGCAGTTACCAGGCAAAATTTGGAACGCGATAGTAGGCGCGGTACAGAAAATAGCAACCTGGGGCGAACAAATGAGAAGCCGCGCAGTATCGGCAGCGACAAGCCTTATAAGCCAGGTATTTAGTACACTGTCACAAATGCCGGGGAAGGTATGGAACGCGATAGTAGGCGCATTACAACAGGTTGCAAATTGGGGCATACAGTTAGCAGCCAAAGGCGCGGCGGCGGCTAAAGGGCTATTTGACGCTGTAGTAAATGGCGTAAGCAGCTTACCGGGGAAAATGGCGGAGATCGGAAGCAATATAGTTTCCGGCATATGGAACGGAATAAGCAGCGGTTGGAGTTGGTTAAAAGACAAAGTTAGCAGCCTGGCAAGCAGTTTATTACAGGGTGCAAAGGACGCTTTAGGTATTAAGTCGCCTTCCCGACTTTTCCGCGACTTAGTAGGTAAGATGATACCGCAGGGAATAGGCGTAGGAATTGACGAAGAATTACCGACGCTACAGGACGATTTACAAAAAGGCTTACAGGGAATGACGGCGAAGGTAGCCGCAGAGGTTAACCCGGTGGCAGCAGTTAAGAACACAGCAAAAGTAATAGCAATAGATAAAAACTTAGATACAAAGAAAGTAACAGCAAACAATGAGATAACCGTAATTGTCAATACGACGAATACAACTACATTAGATAAAAAAGTAATAGCAAAAGAAGTAAAGAAGGAAGTTGTTAAGGGTATCACGAAAGACCAAAACGACAAGGATAAGACGAAAGGGGCGGCGTAATGCGGGCAACATTTCACATTTTTTATAATGGTGAATCCTGTAAAGATGTAGGGTTGAGCGTGACAAGCCGCCCTACTATCCCGATACCAGAGCGAGAGCATGAGACAATAAAGGTAGAAGGACGGGACGGAGAATTACACAGGGACAAAGGGACGTATAAGGATATAGAAATAACAATAGGCTTTAACTTTGTGTCAAAAACCCCGGATATATGGGCGCAGGACTTAAGGAAGGTTAAAAAGTGGCTTTACAGCGGGAAAGATGAAAGACTGATACTAAGCGACGACCCGGAGTATTTCTATAAAGTGAAACAGGCAGTAATGAGCGACAGCGAAAGGAAAGCAAGGCGCGTAGGGAAATTTGAAATAACATTCACTTGTGATGCTTATATGTATCGGATAGACGGGCAGGAAGAAAAGGAGATAGCAGGGTATTTATATAACCCGTATATGAGGACGCAGCCCCTATATAAGATATACGGAAACGGGGAAATTGTGTTAGAGGTAAACGGAAACCGGGTAACGGCGGAAGTAAACGGGCAGCTAAACATAGATACAAAATTAGAAATATGCTATAACGCGGCAAATGAAATAAGCAACGCTTCTCTTTCCGGGAAATACGAAGGGCTTTACCTGGAAGAAGGCGAAAATACATTTAATTTTACAGAGGGCTTTAGGGTTGTTTTAGTCCCTAACTGGCGGGAATTATGATAGAGGTATATAAGAATACTAACCGAAACTACCAAAGAAACGGAGATATAACGCTTACGCCCTTAAGCTGTATCTTTGAAATGGGGTTAGACGGCATAAGCCAGGTAGAACTAAGCCACGAATACGACGACCTGGGGCGCTGGGAATACCTGGTAAATGACAATGTAATAGCCGCGCCGACACCCTACAGCGACAAACAGTTATTCAGAATATATAACAGGGTGAAGGGCGACGACGAAGTAACCGTATACGCAAGACATATTTACTATGACAATCTGACAAATGTACTTATAGATACACGACCAACGCTTAAGACCGGGCAGGAAGCCTTAAACATTATATTCAGCGGGACGAAGTTTAAAGGGCATAGCGATATAACGACGGTAAATACTGCTTATTATGTGCGTAAGAATATAGTAGCAGCGATCGCCGGGGACGACGAAAACAGCTTTATTAACCGCTGGGGCGGGGAAATGCTGTACGACAACTACGATATATACGTTATGCGGCAGTTAGGAGAGGATAAAGGCGTAAGGGCAGAGTTCGGACACAACCTTACAGGGATTGAAGAAAACATAAGCACAGAAGAAACGATAACGCGAATTATCCCAGTAGCATATAACGGGTATACGCTGGAAGGTAGCAAGCCCTGGGTAGACAGTCCAAAGATCGGGGACTATGCGGAGATTAAAGCGGGCGTTATAGAGTTTTCAGAAATCAAGTTACAAGAGGATTGCAGCCAGGACGAAAAAGGATATGCAAACCTTACGGAATTAAGGAAGGCACTTGTAAAAGCGTGTAATGACGAATTTAAAAAGGGAATCGACGAACCGACAGTAAATTATACCGTAAACATGGTAGAACTTGCTGAAACGGTAGAATATAGGGACTATAAGCAGTTAGAAAATGTGCGGATAGGGGATACGATCACTTGTAAGCACAGAAAAATAAAGGTAGAAGCAAAGGCGCGTTGTATCCGCCTTAAGTGGAACTGTTTAACGAAAGAAAACGAAGAAGTAGAATTAGGGAACTTCTTACAAACTTACTTTGACAAGACAAGCAGCAGCATACAACAGGCGACGGCTTCCATAGAAGGGGCAAATAGCCAGGCTTTAGCGGCGAAAGAGATAGCCCAGGGAGCCGCAAAGGAAGCGACGGAAGGGGCGGTAGCAGCCCAGGAAGCGGCAAGGGCAGCCCAGGCAGCAGCCGGGACAGCAACCAGCCGGGCGGCGGAAGCTGGAAGATCAGCAGAAGAAGCGGCAAACCAGGTAGCATTAGCAGCAGCCCAGGCAAAGGAAGCAACCAGCAAGGCGGAGTTATCCGGGAAAGCGGCGGAAGCGGCGGCAGAAGAAAAGAAGGCAGCCGGGGAGTATGCAGCCCAGGCAGCGGCAAAGGCGAAAGAAGCTTTAGCGGCTAGTGAAGTGGCAACGACCCAGGCAACGGCAGCCGGGCAGCATGAAGCGGCAGCAGTTAGCCAGGCGAAGGCGGCAGTAATAGCAAAAGAAGCAGCAGAGAAGGCGAAGACGGCAGCAGCCGCCGCCCAGGGCGCAGCGGAAACAGCGCAAGGGGAAGCAGAGAAGGCGAAGACGGCAGCAGTCGCCGCCCAGGAAAGGGCAGAAAGCGCCCAGGGCGTAGCGGAGACAGCAAAGGTAGCAGCGGAAGCGGCAGCCGGGACAGCGACAGAACAAGCCGGAATAGTGACTACAGCAAAAGAAGCAGCAGAGAAGGCGAAGACGGCAGCAGTCGCCGCCCAGGGCGCAGCAGAAGCGGCGCAAAGGGAAGCAGAGAAGGCGAAGACGGCAGCAGTCACAGCCCAGGAAAGCACAGAAGCAGCAAAGACGAAAGCCCAGGAAGCAGCCCAGGCAGCGGCGGGAGATAAAACAGCCGCCCAGGAAGCGGCAGGGAAAGCCAGGGAAGCAGCCGGGACAGCAACGACCCAGGCAACGGCAGCAGCAGCGGCAGCAAAGACGGCGGCAGAAGGGGAAACAGGCGCGAAACACTATTATGAAATGACAAAAGAACTATACGAAGACGCAAGCGTACAGGTGGGGCAGAGTAACGAAGCCTGGTTAGACTTGTCATATATAAATAATTGCTATTTATGCGAGTAAGGACGGTGCAAAGTGGTAGTAGGTAGGCTTATATTTGACTTCGCCCGTCATAGCGTAGAAAAGACTATAAGGGTTAAACAATTCGACAGCGAAACGCGCAACCTGTTAATAGTGCTTCTGAATGACGGCGAACCTTACGAAATGCCGGAAGGGGCAATAGTAAGAATAGAGTGTAGGAAGTCGGACGGGGAAGAAATTTTAAACGACTGTACATATGTTGAAAACCTTATTACGGCAGAGATTACGGAACAAATGACAGCCGCCCCAGGGTATGCGGAATGTGCTATTAGTGTATATGAAAAGGACAGCTATATAGCTTCCTGGACGTTTAACATTAAAGTAGATACAGCGGTCATAGTGGGCGACAAAATAGAAAGCACAATAGAATATAAAGCGATTATCAACGCTTTGCAGGAAGTGGAGAAATCGAAAGACACAATAGAAGAAGCGACGGTTTTAGCTGCTACAGCTATGAGGACGGCAAACGATACCATAGGCATAGCGAACCAGGTAAAGGAAGAAGCGACGGCAGCGGCAGCAGCCAGCCAGGAAGCCGTAAAGGTGGCTACACAGGCAGCACAACAGGCGGAAAACTACAAGGAACTGATAGAAGACATTTATAACAATATTGATAAGCTTAACGACTTCGCGGAAGAAGCATGGTTAGATAAATCATACTTAGGAAGCGGATACTTAAGCGAAATGAAAGAGTAGAAAGGAAGGGCTAAATATGCGGAATATGCCTAAAGTGATCGGGACGGGAAAGGACATTTACAACCTGTTAGGAATGGTACAGGCTGGGAAACTGGCAGCAGGGGAGTTAAGGGAAGCAATACAGGGGATAGAGGAAGAAAAGTACATCTTTTCCCCCGTAATTGATATTTCAGAAGATAAAAGGTACGTGACGACTAATTACCTGGCGGAAGCAAAAAAAGGCGCTAAAGTGCTGTGCGAAGGGAAGGTATATACGATCAAGAGCGTAGAACACATTACAGAAGAAGCGGCAGCAGCCGGAGAAGGAGAAACGGAAACAGAGCAGCGGGAAGACAAGAAGACGGTTATAGGAGTAAACGCCGATCTGAAAGAAGCAGCAGAAAAAGTAGGGATAGAAAACCCGGTAAGCGTTTTAGAAAGAATCGGGATAACCCAGGAAGAATTAGACAGCATTAAAGGAGTGTTAGCGAAGTATGAGTAGATTTTTAAGTAATGATTTTATCAACAAAGACCCACGCGCGAAGCTGACGGTAGCGAAGCTTGCAAATATTGGCGATCTTGTAGCGCCTACGGCGGAGTATTTGACGGCTACAGGGCTTACGGAACTTACGGTAACTGCCGGGTGCGTGATTACAATAGGCAGTACAGGCGTTTTTAAGACGGACGCGACAATACTTAGTACGGGCAACCTGGACGCGGGAAGCGTGTTTACAGTCGGAAAAGATTATTATGTATATATTTGTGATCCAGGAAGTGAAGACCTGGACGAAGTATACAAGATCAGCCTTAACAGCACATACCCGGACGGCTACGACGCGGAAACCAGCCGGAAAATAGGCGGCTTCCATTACGGACGGGTAAGACAGGTAAGCAGTAAGCTTATACCGATCAATGCAGCCGGAGTAGAAAAGGGCAGCGGCTGGGAATCTAACGTAGTTTCCGGCATTGTACCGCGTTCAGTGTGGACGACTAAACACCGTCCAAAATGCAGCCCGGAGGGTATGGTATACGCTGGGGGTGGATTGTGGGTAGATATATACATAGCTTCCAGCAACGGCGTAGGCGGCGTAAAGTCTGCTTATGGAACTACGCCGCTTACAGGCACAGAAGGACATAACAGCTATGATTTTATTGACCTGGGCTTAAAATCGGGTAAGCGGTTACTGTCTTATTCTGAATGGCAGCAGGCGGCTTATGGAAGCCCGCAGGGGGCAGACGGGAACAATACAAACGCCTGGGCTGCCACGTCCAATACTGCCAGGACGACGACGGGGAAAGTAGTTAATGCTGTATCCGCGATCGGTTGCGTAGACTGTGTAGGGAATGTGTGGGAATGGCTGGACGAATTAAGCTACAGGTATGACGGTACACAGTCCTGGGGCTGGAAGGACGTATTAGGGGCAGGAAACGGACAGGCTTATACAGAAGGGACTTACGGGCTTGTTTGCCTTATCGCGGGCGGCAGCTGGAACTACGGCGTTTACGCTGGCTGCCGCGCGGTGCACTGTCTCAACTACCCCTGGGGCGTCGGCGCGGGTCTCGGGGCGCGGTTCGGCTGTGACTCTCTGTGATCTGTCTTAGTGCGGGCGGAAGCCCGCACACGCGAAAAATTTATAAAATTTCCAGGATATAGGAAACAATGAGGGAAAGCGGTACAAATAAAAAAGCTTATGATATAATCGCCAAACAGGAAGAAGGCGATTATATGAAAAGCAATTTGGAAATACAGGAAAAGCTATACGATTTTATAAAGTATATTTACCCGGTGCTAAGGCAGTATCCCAAAAGTGAAAAGTTTTCACTTCAAAAGGATACGAAAAATTGTATCATGGATATTTTGCGGTACATCATTAGAGCCGGGAAAAGCACTACGAAGAAAAAACTTTTATACGACGCGGACGTAGAATTAGTTGTATTGCGGTATTATATCAGAATTGCATACGACCAGCAGTACATAAACGGGCATACATACGGTGTAGCCGCAAAGAAGATAACGGAAATAGGAAGAATGTTAGGCGGCTTCATTAAATCGGTACAAAGTTAATCATATGGGCTATATGTTGCTTCGCCTTATCGCGGGCGGCAACTGGAACAACGGCGTTTACGCTGGCTGCCGCGCGGTGAACTGTAACAACTACCCCTGGAACGTCAACGCGAGTATCGGGGCGCGGTTCGGCTGTGACTTATGGACTTTCAGACTTAGCAAGCTACGGCTTACTAGCAAGGACTATTTTCATATAGTCAGAACGTATAGCCCGTCTGGGGACTTACCCGGCAAATATAAAAAAGGACACTTCCACTTAGTAGCGCTGGCGAAGGGTGGAAGCGGGAACGGCGGAAGATGAAAAGAAGCAGTATAGGAATACAGGATATAGCAACTTTTGAAAATGCGGAAGACGCATACAGGAAGGCGCGAAGGTGCAAAAGATACAGGGAAGAAGTCTTAAGGTTTACGGAAAATAAAGAAGCGGAATTGTGCGACATTGTACAGGAACTTTTGACGGGGACATACAGGCAGGGGGAAGCCCGGCGCTTTGTAGTCTATGAGCCGAAAAAGCGGGATATATACGCGCTGCCTTTCCGGGACAGGGTAGTACAGCACATGATTAACACAAAGATAGAACCAATAATAGAAAAGCGGTTTTATTTTCACAGTTACGCTTGCAGAAAAAATAAAGGTATGCACAAGGCGGCAGCTTACGCCCAGGAGTGCATAAGAAACCGATCTTTTGAAGGCTGCCAGGTGTACGCGCTGAAAGCAGACATACATAAGTATTTTAACAGCGTAGACCATGAGATACTAAAGCAGCTTCTTACAAGGATATTTAAGGACAGGCAGTTAATAGCGCTGCTTTTCTATATCATAGACAGCTACGGCGAAGACGGTAAGGGAATACCAGTAGGAAACCTTCTTAGTCAGCTTTTTGCAAACCTGGTATTAAATGAGTTAGACACATTCGTAAAAAACGAATTAAAGGTAGAGGACTACCCGCGATATATGGACGATTTTGTAGTTATCCATAATGACCGGGAATACTTAAAAGAAGTTTTACAAAAGATAGACGCTTTTATAGGGGAAAGGCTGAAACTTTCCTTAAATCCGAAGACCACTATTATAAATACAAAGAACGGCTTAGACTTTTGCGGTTATCGTATTTATAAGGACTATCGGAAGATACGGAAGCGCAGCCCTAAGCATATGAAAGCCGCAATAAAGGCTTATAGGCATGGGAAAATAACAAAAGATAAATTGCTATTGTCTTACAAAAGCTGGGAAGGACACGCGGGACACGCCGATACTTTCCGATTGCGGCAGAAGATGAAAGGACAAATAGAAGCGGCGATAAGAGAAAAGGAGTTAATAGAAAATGGCAAAAGGTATAATAAGCCGGATAATTAACAAGATCAGACACAGGAAGGAAGAAGGAACACACAGCGAAGCAGCCGTAGAAGTAGCGCGGTATGATCTTGACGTAGTGGAAGTACAAAATAGCATTATTTCAGACCTGGCAGAAGTTAATAGGATGCTGCTGGAAGAACTGGAAAACTACAGGGCTATAGAAGACGAAGACAGGCATTTACTAATGATGATCGAAGACGTAGAAGAAGGAAAGGAAGATTTAAAACGGCTGTTAGAGCCGTAGGGAAGGAGTTAGTAAAGCTTGAGTAGTGAATTTTGGATAGGCTTACTTATTCAGTTGATTGTGTACGGGGTGTCGATCGGTGTAATTTATGGGACGGTAAAGACCAGGCTTAATTATATCGAAGATAAATTAGACAAGCACAACAACGTAGTAGAACGGGTGTATAAGCTGGAAACAGACCAGGAAGTATTACAGGAACGGCAGAAGGTAGCGAACCATAGAATAGACGACCTGGAAGAAGCGGCAGCGAAGGCATGAGACGGAAAAAGACAGAATTTAAGAAGAAAGTAGTAATACGGACTGGCTTAATATTTGTGATCGCCTGTTTAGTCGCCCTGTTTTTTTCCTGGCATGAAAAGCCTACAGAAGTATTTACTTACATTATCCCGGCTTCCGGGGGTATCTTCGGGGCGGCTGTAATTTGGTATCTGAAAGCGGTACAGCTTGAAAACGGTATCAAAATACAATTAGGAATGATAAGAAAGCTTATCGACCTGGGAGAAGAAAACCAGGCGGAAGAAATCAAGGAAAGAACCATACAAAAGATGAAGGATAGGACAGAAGCACTTATAGACGAAGCGTTAGAAGCGACAGACATACAGAACTTTTAGAGGTGCTTAAGTATGGAAATTTTACAGAAACTTATTGAAAACTGGCTTATTTTTGTGATCGCGTTTATCCTGGTATTGCTTACGGTATATGCGATCTTACGTTTTTTGAAGCTTACGCCGAAGCAGCAGCTAAACAAGGTAAGGACTGCTTTACTTTACATGGTGACGGAAGCGGAAAAGGAGTTAAAAAGCAAGACAGGGCGCGTAAAGCGTTCTATGGTGTGGGAATGGCTGGTTGAGCGCTTCCCGATCATAACTTTGTTTATCACAGAAGAAAAGTACGACGAACTGTTAGACCAGGCTTTAGCAGAGTTTAAGAAAATGCTGGAAAATAACGAAAGCCTGTACGACTATGTACACAATACGCTTACAGTCTCGGAAACAGACACAGCAGAAGACATTATAAGGAAAAGTGTAGAAGGGGCGTAAGGCGTATGAAGATTTTACTTATTAGCGGGCATGGCGCGGGGGATTCTGGCGCAGTATCACAGTTTGGAAGGGAAGCAGACGAAACTATATACATGGTGAAGGAAATACAGAAGACCTTAAGCCAGTATGCACAGGTTGACTTATACCCTACGGACAGAAACGCATACAGCGACGCGAAAGCCGGAAAGCTGGCGGTTAACTTCGGTAATTATGGTTATGTGCTGGAAGTGCATTTTAACGCCTGTGTCAATGACACGAAGGGAGACGGAAAGACAACGGGTACGGAAATTTTCGTTACAAAGGCGGAAAAGACCGTAGGCGTAGAAACAAAGATCGTACAGGCTATAGCCGCCTTCGGTTTAAAGAACCGGGGAGTAAAGCGGACAAACTTTACAGTAATTGCCAGGGCAAAGGCGGCGGGCGTTTCTTCCGCGCTGCTGGAAACGTGCTTTATAGATGATAAGGACGATATGCAGATATACAGCAGCAAAAAAGCGCAGATCGCGGCAGCGGTGGCTAATGCGATCGCGGCGCAGTTCGGGCTTAAGAAAAGCAATACGGCAGCAGGAAGCGGCGCACAGGCAGCAGAAAAGGAGATCAGAGCCGGAAGCACAGTTACAATTAAGGACGGTGCAGTATACGGCGGGTTATCGTCAACAAGAGGTAAGGCAGTACCGAAGGCACAGCGCGGAGGGAAGAAGCACACAGTAGACAAAATACAGACCAATAAGGGAGTAGTAGAAGCAAGGCTTACAGAGATCAAAAGCTGGGTAGCTGTGACAAGCTTAACGGCTGTATAAGGGGGCTTCTATATGACTACAGCACAGAAGAATTTTATTAAGACGGTGGGCGCGATCGCGTCCGCCGATATGAAGAAGACGGGTGTACTTGCCAGCTTGACAATAGCCCAGGCTATATTAGAATCGTCTTACGGGACTTCCGGGCTTGCTATGGGCGGTAAAGCGCTTTTCGGTATCAAAGCTACAAAGACCTGGAAAGGGAAAGTATATTGCAGCGATACAAAAGAATGTTACGACGGCTTAAACCTGGTAACGGTCAAAAATGCGGCTTTTCGTGCTTATGATAGCTGGGAAGAATCTATTACAGATCACAGCGCGTTTTTGAAGGCAAATAAGCGGTATAAAGCGGTTGTAGGGGAAACGGACTATAAGAAAGCCTGTGAAGCTATTAAGGCTGCCGGATATGCCACAGACCCGCGGTATGCGGCGAAGCTTATTAAACTGATTGAGGAAAACAAGCTTACAGAGTACGACGGGGAAGCAGGACGGAAGCCGGAAGCGGCAGAGGATAAGAGCCAGGCAGCAGCAGGACAGACAGCGGACGGGAAATATTACCGGGTGCAGGCTGGGGCTTACAGGCGCAAGGAAGGCGCTAACCTTATGGCGGATAAGATCAAACGGACAGGACATACGGACGTATTCGTAAGGCTGTTAAACGGGCTTTACAAAGTCCAGGTAGGCGCGTATACTGACAAGAGAAACGCGGAAACGACGGTAAGGAAGTTAAAAGCTGCTGGTATCAGTTGCTTTGTTACATACTCATAAAGCAGAAAAAAGCGGCGATAATTGCGGAAGGTAATTTACACGTAACTTACAACTTAATAAAAAACCCTTTATTTGCGGGCTTCGGAGTTATGCAAGCGATAGGAAATTGCATATTTTATTGCATGATAAACCCACAAACATCGTGTTTGTGGGTTTTTTTTAAGTGATAACTGTGGTAAACTTATATTGTCAACTATATATGCTACAGAATGAAATGAGGAGGGAAGTATAATGCCAGAGATATCGTTGTTTTACGGAATCAGGGTTACAATGTATTATGATGACCATAATCCTCCACATTTCCATGCGGAATATAATGGAAATAAGGCGATTATTGAAATTGATGCAGCAAGGTGTATAAAAGGTGCATTGCCATCCCGGCAACTCAAATTGATTTTAGCATGGTGTGTTTTACATCAGGATGAACTGATGCAGAATTGGGAATTATCAAAGGATGGAAAACCGATGAACCGAATCAACCCGTTAGTTTAAAAGTGAGGTGAACATTATGTTTCCGAAGGTTGTACAGGTAATACCAATGGAAAATTATTCGGTATATGTATACTTTGAAGATGGTAAAATCGTATGTTATGATATGCTTCAAATGATTGAGAAAGAGGCATTTCGTTCATTGAAAGATATCACTGTTTTTAAAGAGGCCTGCACAGTGATGAATGATACATTGGCATGGGATATCGGGGGAAACCGAGATAATACGAAGTGTCTGGATATTGACCCGGATACACTGTATGATTTACCGATGGAGGCAGAAAAGATAGCATGATATATGGTTTGGAGACAGTATGCGCACATATGAGCGTATATGAGTAACGAACACGTAACTGACAAACAAAGATTTCATAATGGAGGAGCTGTTATGTGTAAGAGTGGAAGACCGGCATTTGTGTAACGGGGGGTGACAGCGTCCATGGACAGACAGGACAAAAGAAAAGTGATTATAATGTGCCTGGGCTTTCTTGCGGCGCTCGCCGCGGCGAGTATCTTTCTGCTTCCGTATATAAAACGCCTGTCGGAGCCGCAGTATCAGACGGCGCTGAAGGAATGGGTGGAGCAGATGGGGATCCTGGGCTTTCTGGCGCTTCTGGGCCTGCAGATGCTGCAGATCGTGATCGCGTTTATTCCCGGGGAACCCGTCGAGCTTTTGGCCGGGGTGCTCTATGGGACATGGGGCGGCCTGGGCATCTGCCTGCTCGGCTGCGTGACGGCGTCCGCACTCATTTTTTCGCTTTCGAAGAGGTTCGGCAGGCGTTTTTTGTACCGGATCTTCGGGGAGGAGAAGGTATGCGGCTGGAAATGGCTGACAGACAGTACGCGGGTGGAGCTGGTGGTGTTTATCCTGTTCTTTATTCCCGGGACGCCGAAGGACATGCTTACCTATATCGTCGGGATTACGGGGATGCGTGTGTCAAGATTCCTTCTGATCTCCACCTTTGCACGGATCCCGTCCATTGTCTCGTCCACGCTGATGGGCTCCGCCATGAGCCGGGGCGACTGGAAGCTTACGCTGCTGGTGTTCGTGATCACCGGTGTAACCGGGATCATGGGTATTGCGTATAAGGAACGGATCCTCTCATTCTGCCGAAAATGGCGCCGGCATCCATAGGATGACGATGGCGTCCGAAGGGCGGCGATGACATGTGTACGTCGGAAAAAGAAAAGTAGTATAGAAGGGATACAGGGATGGAAACGAAAAAAAGAAGGTGGCTGCGCTATATGCTGGAGACAGCTGTAGTGGTGCTGGGCAACTGCCTGTATGCGCTGGGCATAGTGCTTTTTGTGCTGCCCGGCGGCCTGATTACGGGCGGTTCGACCGGTATCGCACTGTTTGTAAACCGGATGTCCGGGGTGCCAGTCTCCGCGTTTGTCTTTGGATTTAACACGCTGATGTTTGTGATTGGATTTGCGGTGTTTGGAAAAAAATTTGCGGCAAACACGATCGTGAGCACAGTCAGTTATCCGCTGGCGTTAGAGGTGATCACAAAGCTTCTTGCCGACGTGCCGCTGACAAACGACCGGATCCTCTGCACGGTGTTCGGCGGAATCTGCATCGGAGCGGCGATCGGGCTGGTGATACGTGCGGGCGCTTCCACAGGCGGGATGGATATCCCTCCGCTGGTGCTTCAGCGCTATTTTAAGATACCGGTTTCCGGATCGATCTACGTCTTTGACATGCTGATCCTTCTGCTTCAGGCGTCGGACAGCAATGGGGAGCAGATCCTTTACGGCATCCTTCTTGTCATCATCTACAGTGTGGTGCTGGACAAATGCCTGATGCTCGGCGCCGCGAAGCTGCAGATCAAGGTGGTAAGCAGCCGGATTGAGGAGATCCGGAGCGCGGTGCTTGAGGATATTGACCGCGGTGTGACGATGATAAAAAGCCAGACCGGCTATCAGGAGCATGATACGATGATGCTGCTTTCGGTCGTGTCGGCGCGGGAGTTAGCGAAAACGGAGAAGCTGATCCACGAGGTGGATGAGGAGGCGTTTATCATTGTCAACAAGGTCAGCGAGGTATCCGGCCGCGGATTTTCACGGAGAAAAAAATACCTGAAACGGGAGGATTCGGATGACACTGCAACAGCTTAGATATGCGCAGACCGTCGCGGACTGCGGTTCGATGAACGAGGCGGCGAAGCGTCTGTTTTTATCACAGCCCGGTCTGTCGGAGACGATTCGCGAGCTTGAGCGCGAGATCGGTTTACAGATATTTCTGCGCACCAACCGGGGAATTATCATCACGCCGGAGGGCAGGGAGTTCTTAGGCTACGCCAGACAGGTGACGGAGCAGTTCGGGATTCTGACGTCGCGCTACGTGGAGAAGCGGACCAAGGAGAAATTCAGCGTGTCGATGCAGCACTATACATTTGCCGTGAAGGCGTTTGTGGAGACCGTGAAGCGTGCCGGGATGGACAGCTACGAATTTGCCGCAAACGAGACTACTACGTATGACGTAATGGAAAATGTGCGGAATTTTAAAAGTGAGATCGGAGTGCTCTATGTCAATGATTTTAATGAGAAGGTCCTGACAAAGCTGATCCATGAGAAGAGCCTGGAGTTTATCGGGCTGTTTACCTGCGACACATACGTGTACCTGTGGTCCGGCCATCCGCTCGCCGGGCAGGAGGTGATCTCCATGGAGGAGCTGGACCTCTATCCCTGCCTGTCATTTGACCAGGGCAGCCACAACTCCCTTTTCCTCGCGGAGGAGATGAAAAGCACATACGACTACAAACGGCTCATAAAAGCGACGGACCGCGCGACGCTCCTTAATTTCATGAAGGGGTTAAACGCATACACGCTCTGCTCCGGCATCATCTGCGAGGAGTTAAACGGCAGCGAGTATATGGCGGTTCCGTTAAAGGAGACCGAAAAAATGCGGATCGGCTACGTGAAGCGCAAAGGAGCCGCGATCAGCCATATCGGACAGATTTATATTGAAGAGCTGAAAAAATACCGCGAGAAGATCATGTAGCGTCAGCGGTGATCCGTCCGGTACTGCTGCGGCGTCACGCCGCTTAGCTTTTTAAACTGTCTGTGAAAATAGGAAATATTTGAAAATCCCGTCTTATCGCTGATCTGCTGGAGGGAATAATCGGTGGTGACCAGCAGCTTTTTGGCTTCATGCATCCGTTCCTCGATGATATAATTGGAGAGGGAAATCCCGGCTTTTTTGTGAAACTGGTGCGACATATAATCCATGTTTATGTGGATTTCATCGGCGATCATATTGCGGTTTAAATCCGGGGAGGAGAGATTGCGCTTCACGCATTCCTTGATTGCCGTGACGAGGTCCGCCGGCGCCTTTTCCTGCTGCGCGAGCTGCTCTTCGACCGCAAACCGCTCTTTTTCAAGAAGCTTTGTCTCCTGTGCATTCCGGACGGCTCTTGTGAGCTCCTCCTTTAAATTCTCCGGATCCACGGGTTTTAAAATATAGGAAAAAATGTGGAGATTTAACGCGGTCTGCGCATAGTCAAAGCGCTGATGTCCGGTCAGCACCAGGACCGTCGGGGAAAACCCGTTTTCATTCATCCAGGAGACAAGCTCTAACCCGCTCTCCCGCGGCATCTCGATGTCAGTCAGAAGGATATCGATGTCGTCCGGCCCTTCTAAGATCTGCTTTGCCTGCCTGGCGCTGTAGGCGGGAAACTGTTTTTCGATGCCAAGCGCGCACCAGTCCGTATTCTCAATGATGTTTTTTACAATATAATATTCGTCGTCAACGACCAGAATGTTCATCCGAATCCTCCGTTTTCTCATAAGGTACATAAGGGATGTCAATATCAATGCGTGCGCCCCAGTCTGGCTCGTTGGAAAAACGGATCCGGGCCGTCTCACCGTATAACAGCGACATACGCTTTAACACATTATAGAATCCAACGCCGTGTCCGTCAACCGGTTTATGCTCATTCAGGTCATAATGATTCATCCAGGGCAGATCCTCCGGCGTGAAGCCGTCGCCGGAATCCAGATGCATCAGAAGAAGCCGCGGCGGCTCTTTTGTATCGTCACGCGTTCCGGTGATCTTTACGGCGAGCTCTTCCCCCATCACCATATTATATTTGATCGTATTTTCCGTCTGCATCAGCAGAAGGAGCGGAAAGACAGAGGCCTCCATGCAGTCCTCTTCCACGTCGATCTCATAGCTTAGACAGCCGGGGAACCGGATCTGTGTCAGCTCCAGGTAGTTTTTTACATAATGAAGCTCCTCTGACAGCGGGACCAGGTTCCGTGTGCTTAAGGTATAGCGCAGATGGTCGGAGAGCGTCTGGATCATACGCTGCGTCATCGCCTGTCCGCCCTCCGTATTGGAGAGAGAGTAGATGGTCGAGAAGCAGTTGATCAGAAAATGCGGCGCGACCTGTGTTTTTAAATATTCCAGCTCGTATTCCGTCCTGGCGATCTGTTCCTCGTAGACGTTGATCTTAAGGGCTGAGATCTCGTCAAACAGTGTATTCAGCGTATGGTGGATGGCAAGCACCTCCTCGCAGCGCTCCCCGGTCTGATCCGCTCCGGAAGGAAGATTCCCATGGTGCACCTGGGAGGTGATCTGCCGCAGCATCAGGGCGGGCCGTGCCAGGAAGCGGTTGACGGACAGAAACATAAAGATTTCCAGCGCCAGGAGCAGGGCAGCCAGCAGAAAGACAAAGCGGTAGATTGGCGCGAGCGAGGAGCGGATGTGCTCCATCGGCACAAAGGCCATCATATAGCTGTTGCAGAAATCCGGCAGCATACTGATCTGAAGGTATTCCATTTCCTCGTCATCTGTAAAAATAACGGAGGAATCCTTAAGGGAAGCGGTTGGGGAAAACCGGTAGGATGCCCAGTCCGTGGATGTGTAGGGCTTTCCCTTATGGCTGACGTAAAAAAGCTTTGTGCCGGAGTCTTCCACGCCGGTAAAGGCGGAGGTGAGCGTGTCGACCCTGGCCCAGGCGCCCGCATAGCAGTATTCGAGCTTCATGATGCGGACCAGATAATAGCTTCCATCCAAAGGAACAAAGTACCAGCTGGATGTCTTAAGGCGATCTTCCATACCGCTGCCCACCCGCATGCGAAGCAGGGATTTGACATAACTGTTGCATGGTTCGGAGCTGGTATTGCGGCAGCTCGAGATAAAAAGATCGGTCCGCGGCGCATAGATAAACAGACCGTCAATACTGGAAAAGTAACTCAGCGTATTGGTGAGCAGCTGTCCGGTGCGGATCTGATGGATGACCGCGTCTTTCGGGTCACTTAACGTGGATATCAGGGCGACGTCGGTATCATCTACGGAGTAGACAAACAGGCATGCTTCCACAGAAGAGAGATCCTGGCCAAGCTGCCGGCTGTAGAGGTTCATGGTATCCTGATACTGGCGATAGCTGTTTTTTAACAGCTGATCGGAAAAATAATAGATCAGAAGCCCGGCAAACAAAAGAAAGGCCGCGAGAAACAGCAGGAAATACTGAAAGATCCTGTTGCGTAGGGAATACGTCTTTTTCTCAGGTAAAATATTGTTCCATTTGTCAAGGACAGACGTTAACTTCTGTTGAAATGACGAATCCAAGCTTACACCTCCGTTCCAAAACTGACGGTTTATACAAAAACTAAGAATAGTGCAATGAAAACTAAGAATAGTGAATTGCCGCATTTTATGGTCAGATTATATAATAAATCACGTCAATAGTCAAAACATTCGTTGCCGGAACTGCAATCATATGACCGGCAGCAAAAAGGAGGTTCACTATGAAAAAAGTATTAGCAGCACTGCTCTGCGGAGCACTGGCAGTCGGATGCCTGGCCGGATGCGGCGGTGGCGGCGATGACGCGGGCGCAGCAGGAGGAAACGCCGGCGGCGCAGCAGGCACCGAGGCGGCAGGCGGAAACGCAGGCGGCAATGCCAGCGGGGATTACCCGACGGTTGTCATGGCGTACATGAACTGGGCGGGAGCGCCGGCAGGACTTGAGAGAATCCAGGGACTGATCAACGATTACACCGAGGAAAACCTGGGCGTGAGCTTCGAGCTTGAGATCATGGACTCCGCATCCTACAGCCAGAACATGAAGCTGATGTTATCTTCCGGGGAGCAGATCGACCTGTTTAATGCGATTTCCGTTGGTTATACGGCCAGCGTGAACAACGGCTACTGCCTTGACCTCGAGGAGGACGACCTGATCCAGAACTATGGTCAGGGGATCTTAGATACCATGGACGAGGTTTATGTGAACGCATGCCGGATTGACGGCACGTTATACGGACTTCCGCAGCAGAGAGATATGGCAACCGGTCTCTTTGGTATTGCAATCGGCGCGGAGTACTTAGACGGGATCGGTTATGACTACGCTTCCATGTACAAGGACGGCGAGGAAGTGATTCACACGGATCTTGACGAGATCAGCAATATTTACGCACAGCTGCATGAGAAATATCCGGATCTGTATGTATTCAGCCCGCAGGAGGCTACGTTAAGCCAGGGACCGAAGGTCGACGCGATCGGCGGCGATACGTTCGGCGTGCTGCTTGACCCGGAAAACAGCCTTGTGGTGGAGAACCTTTATACCAGCCAGGCGTTCCGCGATCTGTGCGATATCATGTATGAGTGGAATCAGGCCGGCTATATGTCGCAGGATGCCCTGACCGACACGCTGGCAGCAACCTCCGCCGTGAAGGCCGGGACCTGTATGTCCTACGCGACGGCGACCAAGCCGGGTATCCGTCAGCAGGAGAGCAACCTCTGCGGACGTCCGATGATTATCTTCCAGTGCGGCGATGACTTCTTAAAGTCCTCTTCCGTAGCGGGAATGCCGTGGTGCATCAATTCCGGCTGTGAGGATCCGGTAGCGGCGATGAAGGTGTTAAACGCGTTCTACACCGATCCGTATCTCTCGAACCTGCTCTGCTGGGGCGAGGAAGGAACCGAGTGGCAGAAGACAGATGACGGGCACATTACGTTTGCGGATGGCGTGACCGCTGAGAATTCCGAGTATTACAACAACGTGAACTGGGAGCTCCCGAATCAGTTTATCGCTGAGATCTGGGAGGGCGACGAGCTGGATGTCTGGGATCGCATGGAGAAATTTAACAGCGGCGCTGTAAAATCCAAAGCACTTGGATTCTCATTTGATAACAGTGCGGTTTCCAGCGAGTACACGGCTCTCACCAATGTTTATAACGAGTATGTGAAGGCGTTATTCTTCGGATTTACCGATCCGGAGACCGGTATTCCGGAGCTGCAGGAGAAGTTAGAGGCAGCAGGCCTTCAGAAATACATGGATGCAAAGCAGGCTGCGCTTGACGAGTGGGCTGAGGCAAATGGCATCAACTAAATCATGAGCTGCATACAGGATGGAAGTTGGAATGCATGGGGCTTCCATCCTGTATTCTGTCTTATGGGGATCAGAACAATCTGCTTTTGCAGAACAAGATGACAGGAAAGGGGATCCAACATGAAAGAGACGACGGCTGTGACAGCATCCGTTCCCAAAAAGAGATCGAAGTTCAGACGGTTCCTGCCGGTTTACATCATGGCGCTGCCGGGACTTGTTTATCTGTTTATCAACAACTATATGCCTCTGCCGGGACTGGTGCTGGCATTTAAGAACTATAATGCGAGGAAGGGAATCTACGGTTCCGACTGGGCGGGATTTTCCAATTTCAAATACCTGTTTCAGACGCAGGATGCATTTGTAATTACAAGGAATACACTGTGCTATAATATTGTGTTTATTGTGGTGAATATGGTCTGTGCCATCGCGGTGGCGATCATCCTCTCGGAGCTGACCAGCAAGGCGAAGAAGTTCTACCAGTCGGCGATCCTTCTGCCCTATCTGATCTCGGCGGTTATCGTCAGTTACCTGGTGTTCGCGTTCTTATCCACGGAAAACGGATTTGTGAATAATTCGATTTTAAGCCTGTTTGGAAAAGAGCCGGTCTCCTGGTACACCGAGAAAAAATACTGGCCCTTTATCCTGGTCTTCGTAAATACCTGGAAGGGTATCGGCTACAACTGTATTATTTATCTGTCCACGATCCTCGGTTTTGACCGCGCCTACTATGAGGCGGCTGCGATTGACGGCGCGTCGAAGTGGCAGCAGATCACGAAGATCACGCTTCCGATGTTAAAGCCCACCATTATCATGCTGGTGCTGATGGCAGTCGGACGTATCTTCTACTCTGACTTCGGTCTGTTCTACCAGGTGCCGCAGAACTCCGGTTCCCTGTATTCCGTGACGAACACGATCGATACCTATGTGTACCGCGGCCTGTTAGAGCTCGGCGATATCACGATGTCGGCTGCCGCAGGTCTGTATCAGTCGCTGGTAGGATTTGTCCTGGTACTCGGTGCGAACCTTTTAGTTCGTAAGATTGACAAAGACAGCGCATTGTTCTAGGAGGTGGAGAGATGAGAACGAGAGAAGAGAGACGGTTTCAGATCATTGGCAATATCGTGATGGTCATTCTGACGGCATGTGCGCTTCTGCCGATGATTCTGCTGGTTCTGTCGTCCCTGACAGACAATGACACGCTGATCCGGAACGGATATTCTTTCTTTCCGGAGAAGTTCAGCTTACAGGCATATACCTACATTTTCAGCACGGGTAATTCCGTGGTTCACGCGTACGGGATTTCTATACTGCTGACGGTTGTAGGAACAACGTGCTCGCTGATTATCACGACGCTGCTGGCCTATGCGCTCTCCAAGAAGGAGCTGCCGGGCAAAGGAATTTTAACCTTTATCGTATTCTTTACGATGCTGTTCAACGGCGGACTGGTGCCGACCTACATGAACTATACCAATGTATTCGGCCTGAAAAATACCTTTTTGGGACTTCTGATCCCGAGCCTTTTAACGAACGGATTTAACATCCTTCTGATGAAATCCTACTTCGTGACCGGCGTGCCGGATGAGGTGCTCGAGGCAGCCTACATCGACGGCGCGAGCGAGTTCAAGACCTTCTACAGCATTGCGCTGCCGCTGGCGAAGCCCATTGTGGCGACGATCGGGCTGTTTGCCGGGATCGCATACTGGAACGACTGGATGAACGGTTATATTTACCTGACCAAGCGGACGGATCTGTACTCGATCCAGAACCTGCTAAACCGTATGATCCAGAATATTCAGTTCCTGACGCAGAGCTCAGCGAATATTTCAAATGCGAATGTGGGTCTTTCCTCGATCCCTGCCGTATCGGTGCGTATGGCAATGGCAGTGGTCGGCGTGCTGCCGATCGTCATCGTCTACCCCTTCGTGCAGAATAACTTCGTAAAAGGTATCACCTTAGGCGGCGTAAAAGGTTAAGGAAAACGGATAGAAAAGAAAACCGGGGGAATATGCTGCATGGCAGGGTATTCCCCCGGTTTTCGCAAGAGATGACATTTTGACTATAATTTTTTTACAGAATGAGAGATCAGGCAATCGCTTTTTGAAGAAATGTGCGGTATAATACATATGAAATTGCAGAGAAGAAAAGGAGGCAGATGACAATGGGACAGGGATATTATACGATAACAAGGATCACGGATTACGGTCCGTATGTGACAAAGATCATCCTTCCGGTGCCGCAGACCGTGAAGGAGGGGCAGGTGAAGCCGGAGCAGTTTTCTGTGTATGTGGAGCGGATGGATGAGAAGGGGGAGATCCTTTCCCTGCCGAAGAGCTGGATGGCGCCGGACGACAAGGAGCCGAGTAAGGGCTTTATCCCGGTGACGGGCGCATATCCGTCCGATATCGACGGAAACAGCGCAGAGAGCGGCGGTTTTATCACGCTGGAGATGGCGTACGGCCCGCTGATGCAGCTTTCCGCATCGATCTGCGCGCCGAATGGCTTTAATGTTTATATCAAGAGCCGTTACCGCATCACGCAGACCGTTGATATCGAGACGGCGGAAGGAAAGCTCGCGGGGCTCTTTTATGATTTCTTACTGGGCAATCAGAGCCCGGATGCGGCGGGCTTCCTCAACAGCACCTCCTCCTATGAGCCGGAGCCGTTAAATTACGGTTACTTTATCCCGCAGGATGTGGAGGTGGGAAAACGACCGCTGATCGTGTGGCTGCACGGAGCCGGAGAGGGCGGAGTGGATGCGACGATCGCCTACACTGGTAATAAGGTGGTGCGGCTGGCTTCCCCGGAGGTGCAGAAGCTGTTCGGGGGCGCCTATATCCTCGCGCCGCAGACAAAGACCTTTTGGTTAAACGACGGGAGCGGCGAGTACGGCAGGACCGGAAAGAGCATGTATGTGGAGGCGTTAAAGGCCACGATCGACGAGTTTGTGGAGAAAAATGAGAACATTGACCGTGACCGGATCTTTATCGGCGGCGACTCCAACGGCGGGTTTATGACCATGCGCATGATCGTCGATTATCCGGAATTTTTCGCAGCGGCATTCCCGATCTGCGAGGCGCTTTATGACGAGCTGATCTCCGATCAGGACATCGAGAACATCAGGCACCTGCCGATCTGGTTTACACACGCGAAGAACGACCCGGTGGTGGATCCGAATGAGACCGTGGTGCCGACCTATAAGCGGCTGATCGCGGCAGGAGCGCCGGATGTGCATTTCACCTTCTGGGATAACGTGAAGGATATCCACGAGGGCTTTAAGGATGCGGACGGCAACCCCTATGAGTACTTCGGACATTTCACCTGGATTCCGATGTTAAACGACGACTGTAAGGTTGATTTTGACGGGAAGCCGGTGTGTAAGGACGGAAAAGAAGTCACGCTCTTAGAGTGGCTGGCGACACAGAAGAAAGCCTGAGACGTTGAAACTGTAAAAAAATCCCGCGGCCTGTATGTCAGGTGCGGGATTTTTTCTGCTTCTCTTTTTTCTGCCTGTCTTTTTGCTGCGGAGAGGAGTTTCTTACTCGAAGGGAACGACCGCTCCGTCATACGTATCGTTGATGTACTGCCGGATCTCGTCGGATTTTAACGCGTCCACGAGAGCCGTGATCTTTTCCTCATTCTCATTTCCCTCTTTGACGGCGATCACATTGACATATGCCTTTGTCACATCGGAATCGGATGCCTCCACGGCGATCGAGTCGTTTGCAACGGAATAGCCGGCCTGCAGGGCGTAATTCCCGTTCATCACGACGAAGGCGACCTCCGGGATGACGCGCGGTACCTGCGCTGCCTCGAGCTCCTGGATCTCGATATTGTGCGGATTCTCCGCGATATCGTTTTTGGTTGCCGCAAGCCCTGCGCCTTCCTTTAACGTGATGATGCCGTTTGCCTGCAGAAGCAGTAGGGCTCTGGCCTCGTTTGTGGTGTCGTTGGGAACAGCGATCACATCACCGTCGGCAAGGTCGGCGAGGTCGCTTTTGGTTCCAGGATAGATCCCGAACGGCTCGTAATGGATTTCGCCGGCGCTGACAAGGTGTGTGCCGTGCTCCGTGTTAAAATCATTTAAGTATGTGATGTGCTGAAAATAGTTGGCGTCAAATTCATCGCTTTCAACGACGTCATTCGGAAGAATGTAGTCGTCGAAGACCTTAATCTGAAGATCCCAGCCCTGCTCCGCCAAAATCGGCTTTGCCTGCTCTAACAGCTCCGCGTGCGGCGTTGCGGAAGCCGCCACGGTGATGGTTCCCTTTGTGTCTGCCGCGCCCGCCGCATCATCGTCTGCGTCTGCCGCATCGCCCGCACCGTCCGCGTCGCTGCCGGCGGCGTCCTCCGTGCCGGCCGGTTCCTGCTCCCGGGCGGGGGAACCTGTCTGCGCGCCTGCATCGGCATTGTTTCCCGTGTCTGCATCTTTATTGCCGCAGCCTGCCAGCGCTGTGACTGCCAGTATGCCTGCAAGAATGGTTGTCAGTACTTTTCTTTTCATAATCTCCCTCTTTTCCGCCGCCTGCACTGCGGTTGCAGTGACCGCGGCTGTGATATACGGTTATAATCTGGCGGTATGCCGTGCACCCGCTTTCCGGACCGCTATCTCCTGCGGTCCAGCCGGGATGCGACGCGCATGCCGATGGTCTGAAAGATCTGTACCAGGATGACCAGAAGAATCACGGTTACGACCATGATATCCGTCTCATACCGGTGATATCCGTAACGGATCGCGATATCGCCGAGCCCGCCGCCGCCCACGGCGCCTGCCATGGCGGAATAGCCCAGGATCGTGCCGATCGCGATCGTACTTCCCGTGATCAGGGAAGTCTTTGCCTCCACGAGGAGCACCTTTGTGATAATGGTCAGATTGGATGCGCCCATGGAGCGGGCCGCCTCGATCACGCCGTTGTCGACCTCCTTTAAGGAAGATTCGACCATCCGCGCGATGAAGGGGGCAGCCGCTACGACGAGGGGAACGACGGTTCCGGTCGGGCCGTAGCTCTTCCCGATGATGGCCCTGGTGAAGGGGATCAGCAGGATTAAAAGGATCAGGAACGGAATGCTGCGGATGATATTGGCCACGACATCCAGTACTTTATAGATGACGGCATTCGGCCGGATCCCGTCGCGGTCCGTGACGGCGAGGAGGATTCCCATCGGAAGCCCCAGCGCGTAGCCCAGGATCGTGGAGCCTAAGGTCATATATAAGGTTTCGCCGATCCCCTGTATGATCATGGTTATGATTTCACTGCTCCACATCGTCCGTCACCTCCTCCAGCTCCAGTCCTTTTTCCAGCAGGTATGCTTCCATCTCGCGCTGCAGCGCCTCGCCCGCGGGAAGCCCCAGGATCATCTCGCCCTTTGCGACGCCGCCCACGTTTTTCGTGTCCGCGCGCAGGATATTGACCGGCGTCTGAAACTTTAACACCATATTGGCGATCACAGGCTCAAACGCCGAATTTTCGGAAAAGACGATACGCAGCTTCCGATCCTCCCGCAGACGGTCGATCTGGCCGTCCGCGCGGTTTGCCGCGGAGCCTTCCCAGCTTCCCTCCGGCCGGTCCTTTAAGATCATGTCCCTTGCGGCCTTTGACTTCGGGTGGTTAAAAATATCCTCCACCAGTCCCTGCTCGACCAGGACGCCCTGCTCGACGATGGCCACATGGCTGCAGATCTCGCGGATGACTGACATCTGATGCGTGATGATCACGATCGTGATGCCGAAATCCCGGTTGATGGATTTTAACAGCGATAAAATGGAGGCGGTGGTCTGCGGGTCGAGCGCGCTGGTCGCCTCGTCGCAGAGCAGGATCTTCGGGTCTGAGGCAAGCGCCCGCGCGATGGCGACGCGCTGCTTCTGGCCGCCGGAGAGCTGGGCGGGATACGCCTTTGCTTTTTCCGAAAGCCCCACGATCTCCAGAAATTCCATTGCCTTTTCTTTTGCTTCTTTTTTGCTCTTTCCCTGGATCTGCATCGGAAAACAGACGTTATCCAGGACATTTTTCTGCATCAGCAGGTTAAAATGCTGAAAGATCATGGCGATATCGCTGCGGAACCCGCGGAGCTCACGCTCCGAGAGCGCGCCAAGCTCCTTCCCGCCGATCAGCACCTCGCCCGAGGTCGGGCGCTCCAGGTAGTTTAAGCACCGGACCAGGGTGCTCTTCCCGGCGCCGGACATCCCGATAATTCCGTAGATGTCCCCCTCCTCAATCTGAAGTGAGATATCGCGAAGCGCCTCCACGGCGCCTTCCTTCTGTTCAAATGTCTTGTACAGATGACGTACTTCAATTGCCGGCATATCGTACATCCTTTCTTTTGCTGGTATCAGAACAGGAATTCTGACCACAGTTGGTAGTATAGCAGAATCCGCGGAAAAGTGTTAATACGAGAAGCCGATAATCTGCTATAAGTGATTCCTATAGCAAATCTCAGTGCACGGCAAAAAAGGATACGCCGATGCTGCCCGGGCCGGTATGCGTACCGATGGTGCTGCCGATCGTGGTGACCGGAAGCGTTTCAACCTTTGATTTCCACAAATCTTCATGATCCGCTATGTATTTCTGCAGCAGAGAATCGTCGAGTCCCGTGTAGCCGAGGCAGTACGGCATGGAAAAATCAACGCCGCCGGATTTCGCGAGCTCTTCCTGGATCATGTTGTTGCCGTTTCTGGAACCGCGCGCTTTGCCTAAGATGGCGACCTCGCCGTCCACGATCGCGATCACCGGTTTGATGGAGAGCAGGTTTCCGGCAAGAGCGGCTGCGCCGGAGATGCGTCCGCCGCGTCTTAAGTACTCGAGCGTATTTAACAGGGCGATCACGCGCACGTCTTTTTTGCGGCTGTCAAGCGCCTCCGCGATCTGGGCGGCTGTTTTTCCCTCCTGTAAGAGACGCAGCGCGTACCGGATCAGAATCTGCTCCCCGATGCTGACATTTTCGCTGTCGACCAGCCAGATGCAGTCCTCATAGCCTTCCCTGGCGATGGAAGCGCTCTGAAAGCTGCCGGAGAGCCGGGAGGAGAGAACGATTACGACCGCGGTATCGCCGGCCTCGCGAATCTTTTTATAAACGGCTTCGTATTCCAGGGGCGGGATCTGGCTCGTGGTCGGCAGACTGTCCGTCTCGACCAGCTTCTCATAAAACTGTCTGTGGGAGAGCGTAATCCCGTCAAGAAATTCTTCCTCCCCGAAAATGGTCTTCAGCGGAAGATACATGCAGCCCAGTGCGTCCGCCTGCTCTTTTGTCAGGTCGGAGGCGGAATCAATCACAATTCTTACACTCATAATTCTCCTCTTTTCCGCGCTGCGTCGGGTTCGCATCCCGGTGCGGCGCAATCTGTTGCCTGTAAGGACAGTTCGCGAAATGCGCTGTCCGTTTCTGAATTTATAGTTTCGATATCAAATAATTTGACTATCAAAATATTTGACAATCAAATTATGAAGACTATACAGCATAATATCCGGTCTGTCAAGAGGTATTCTTACAGGAAATGGAAGAAGCCGCGGCGGCGGTCACGAACTGCCGTTTTTTACATATGATAAAAGAAAAAACAGGCATGGAATTATGCGTTGTCAGAATAGATTGATTTATACCGTAAAGGAGGGGGATACCCTTTATCGTCTTGCAAAAACATATCACACGACCGTCTCGGAGCTGATTCTCGGAAACCCGGAGGTAAACCCGTACAATCTTCAGGTCGGGATGAAATTAAAAATCTGTCAGGGAGAGGCATTTCTGGGGGAGGAGGAAACGCCGTCGTGGAACCGGGAGGGATATTTTAATAGGGAAGAGAATCCCGTCACCCCGAAAGCCATGAGCTGGACGGAGATCCCGTCCCGTGCGTCAGAGGATGCTGCTGTGCGCCAGCCCGAGGACGCTGTGCGCTGGCCCGAGGACGCTGTGCGCCAGCCAGAGGAGCGGCCATCGGCCCGTCCGTCGGTGCCGGAGCCGTCAGTCCCAGAGCAGCAGCCGTCTGGTCCGGAGCCGGAGCCATCGGCCCGTCCGTCGATCCCGGAATTGTCAGCCCGTCTGTCGGTGCCGGAGCCGTCGGTCCCGGAGCAGCAGCCGTCAGTTCCGGAGCCGGAGCCGGCAGCGATGGAACGCCTGGCGGAGCAGATGCTGACCGCATGGCTTGACCATGTGTACTGGATGTACATTCTTCTGCTCTTTGAGGATCAGGACGCCGGCAGACGCCACACCGCCGAGGAGGTTTTACTGCGCACGGCGGATGAAATCGCCGATGCGTTTGCACTGTTTCTCCCGGTCGCCGCGATCCGGCAGCTCCGGAATCTGTTAAACGAGCATGTGGAGCTGGGCGGGGAGGTGATCGATGCCCTGCGCGCCGGGCGGAAGGAAAATTATGACAGCTTAATCCGCGAGTGGTACGCAAACTTAAATAAGCTCGCCGTTCTGTTAGGAGAACAGGAGCCGTACACGGACAGCGTCCGGAAAATCAGAAATATGCTGCTGCAGCATCTGGATCTGACCAGGGAGGAGATCGAATATCAGATCCGGGGCGAATGCCAGAAAGGCGTGGAGGCATTCTGGAAGGCGCGTGAGCAGGCGATTGCGATGGCCGCTTATTTTGCAAAAGAGGCAGCCGGCCGATGAGCTTTGCAATCATATATATTCTGACCGGCTGCGCGCTCTTCCTCCCGCTGGTGATTCTGATCATTTATGTCATGATACGGAGAAAAAAAGGAAAGCGCAGGGTGCGTATGCTGACCAGACCGCAAAAGATAAGACTGCTCAATGATCTCGCCGAACCGTTCGGGTTTTCTTACCTGGAAAAACAAGATATTTTCACGTCAAAACCGGATGCATGGCAGAGAAAATACGGCTATGAAGCGCTGTTTGACCGGGCGGCTGTGGCGGCAAACATGGTGATCGACGCATGGCCGGTGTATTTTGATTACGAGGGCCGTACCTGGATGATTGAATTCTGGAAAGGGCAGTACGGGATCAATACCGGCGGCGAGGTGGGCGTTTATCATGCAAAAGAAATCGTGCCGCCTCATTTATACCGCTTTGCCCACTTTGACGCGGCGGAAGACTACGAGATACCGCTGATCCAGTGCCGCCTGGAACGAAACGGGGTAGAGCTGTATGAGCTTGCCGAGTACTACTGGTGGCTGACCGGTTTTCGCATGGGCTGCTTTTCAAAGCCGAAAGAGCTTACCCTGCTGGCAGCCATCACCTTTGACCGGCGCTCCATGGCGGAAGCGTTTTATGAGGGGTTAAAGCGGAGCGGGCAGTCGAAGGAACATTACGGGATCCTGCGAAATGAAGTCGCTGTGAAATTTGACTTTGAACGGAAGCCGCCGGCGCTGATGCGGCTGCACTGGTCGGTGGTACAGTGCTGTAACCGTATGCTGTGCAGGCTTTACCGGATTCTGGCATATCCGTTTACGGAGACGCCGGACCGTCTGCTGTTTTTCTACTATCAGGCGCCGGCCTGGTTCAGACGTCTGCTGCGCCAGGGAACGAGCCATGACGCCGGCAGGAAAATATGCGGAAGCGTCAGGCACAGGAGGAGAAGCTGACAGAACAGGGACAGAAGAATGGGGGAGTGACAGATGGGATGTCAGAAACGGATCAACAGGGCATTGCAGCGTGCCCTGCACCTTCCGCTGCATGACGGCAGCCGGTACATTATCATCAGCGACTGCCACAGGGGGGAGGGGACGACAAACGATAATTTTTTAAAAAACCAGTATCTTTATATCGCGGCGCTGCGCCATTACCTGAACTGGGGCTTTTATTACCTGGAGCTGGGCGACGGCGAGGAGCTGTGGGAGAACCGCAGTCTGGCGCGGATTAAAAACTGTCATGAGGACGTATACCTTCTGCTGGACCGCTTCAGACAGCAGAACCGCATGGTGCGGCTGTACGGAAACCACAATATGGAATGCAGGGATCATCTGCCGGAAGCGCTGATTCTTGACAATCAGGAGGGCGGTTCGGACATCTGCATGATACACGGGCATCAGGCCGATTTTTTTAATTCCGTCTGCTGGAAGCTCTCGCGGTTTCTCGTGCGCTATCTGTGGAAGCCGTTAGAGCGCTCCGGCGTCAATGACCCGACGAGCGCGGCGCGGAACTATAAAAAGACGGTGCGCTATGAGAACTGCCTCACGGAGTGGACGACGGAGCACGGCATGTATCTTGCGGCCGGGCATTCCCACCGGCCCAGGCTTCCCGCGGCCGGGGACGATAAGGCGGGATATCTGAATGCGGGAAGCTGCGTGCACCCGGGCTGCATCACGGCGATCGAGATTGAAAACATGCATTTTACACTTGTAAAATGGCTGATCGGGACGCGGCCCGATATGACGCTTTACGTCTCGCGGGAGATCCTGGCAGGTCCGGTCCCGATCACTTAAAAGAAAGGAAAAATGGCGTTTTCGAAAAAAATCATTTGACGGAACCGGAATTTATGATTAATATAGATAGCGGACTATGGCGACCAGTCGTAATTGGAGGAGCAAAAGAAAATGATAAAAGTTGTGAAATTCGGCGGCAGCTCTCTGGCGAGCGCAGAGCAGTTTGCGAAGGCAGGAAAGATCATACAGGCTGATAAGGAGCGCAGGTATGTGGTTCCAAGCGCCCCGGGCAAGCGCAATGCAAAGGATACCAAAGTGACAGACATGTTATATGCATGTTATGATCTGGTGGAAGCGGGAGAGGACTTCCGGGTTCCTCTGATGAAGATAAAGGATCGCTATGACACGATTATCAACGGGCTGAACCTGCGGCTGTCTCTGGAGGAGGAATTTCAGAAGATCAGCGAGCAGTTTAAATGTGGCGCGGGCCAGGACTATGCGGCGTCCCGCGGGGAATATTTAAACGGAATCGTGATGGCGGGATTTCTGGGGTACGAGTTTGTGGACGCCGCGGAGGTAATCTTCTTTGATGAGGACGGAAATTTTGACGCGGACCGGACGAACCAGGTGCTGGCGAAGCGTCTTTCGGGCATTGAACGCGCGGTGATACCGGGCTTTTACGGCTCTGCGCCGGACGGGACGATCCGGACATTCTCAAGAGGCGGCTCCGATATCACGGGATCGATCGTCGCGCGTGCGGTGCGTGCGTCCTGCTATGAGAACTGGACGGACGTATCCGGATTTCTCATCGCGGATCCGCGCATCATAAAAGACCCGCAGACGATCAAGACGATCACCTACCGCGAGCTGCGCGAGCTTTCCTACATGGGGGCAAGCGTGCTGCATGAGGATGCGGTTTTCCCGGTCAGAAAAGCGGGCATTCCGATCAATATCCGCAATACGAACGCGCCGGAGGACGAGGGAACCTGGATTGTGGAGAGTACCTGCCAGCAGTCGAAGTACACGATTACCGGAATTGCAGGGAAAAAAGGGTTTGTCTCGGTCAGCATCGATAAGGATATGATGAACGCGGAGGTCGGGTTTGGGAGAAAGGTGCTCTCGGCTTTTGAGGAGAATGAGATTTCATTTGAACATATGCCCTCAGGGATCGACACGATGACGATCTTTGTACATCAGCCAGAATTCGAGGGGAAAGAACAGGCAGTGATTTCGGCGATCCACCGGCTGGCGCAGCCGGACAGCATCGAGCTGGAGGGAGACCTTGCGCTGATTGCCGTGGTAGGACGCGGAATGAAGTCCACCAGGGGAACGGCGGGAAGAATTTTTTCCGCGCTGGCGCATGCGAATATCAATGTAAAAATGATCGACCAGGGATCCTCGGAGCTCAACATCATCATCGGTGTCAGCAACGCCGATTTTGAGAATGCGATCCGTGCGGTATACGATATTTTTGTAGAGACGCAGATATAACGAAAAAAAGACATGAAAAGGCGGCATCCGTTCACTTCTGACTGATGCCGCCTTTTAAGCTATTTCATCCATTGGACGATACCCCTTTCTGAAATTTCAGATCTTATCTCCTTCCAATTCCGATTCTGCTTTCTTTTTGTTTCCGATTCAGCTCCTTTTGCAAACCCCGGATCCTACTTCTGTTCGGATATCAATCCTACTTTCGTTCGGATGTCAGAATTCTTTCACTCAGATGTCAGATTCCTTTTTTCTCTGCTGATCTCAGGACTGTTTCGTTCAGATGCCGGTTCCGTATCTTTTTATTATGTCTGATCCTGCTGTCTTTCAGATATAAAATCTTACTTTTTCCCTTTCTGTACGGATCTTTTCATTCTGCGAATATCAAACCTGATCTCTTTTGAAGATGAAATTCTGTTTTTCTGTCTCTGGATGCTGATCTTTGTCTCCTTTGAAAGAAAATCTTTTTTTCGGAGTACAGATCTTATTTCTTATTATGATCTCTTCGCTTTTTCCTTCATCCCTTCTGTTCATTTCTTATGACAACTGGATTGTATCATATCTGAACGAATTCTGTCTGATAACTAATCCTGATTCCATCTGATGGAGTGTCATGTTTTCCTTCTGCGGCTGAAAGTAAAACGAAGGTTCTCACCTGTACACTGGACTGTACCTCCTTTACTTAGATTTTGTCTGGGTAATTCTTTACGTGTTCGGTGGTCTGTACCTCTCTTTCTTTTTATTTGTGTTTCGTTCTTTGTGATTACATTGTATCGAATAAAATACAAAATGTCAAGCACTATTTTCAAAAAAATAAAAGTTTTTTCTGAAAGAATTAGATAAAAAGTTTAAAAAATATTAATAATTCAGAAAATTAAAACAGGCTGGAAAAATGGCTGCTTTGATACAATTTTAACGGGCGGGAATGAACACCAGAGGCGGATCCCTCATATGATAAAGGGAAGGGAGCGTAATTTTATGAACAGACAGACAGTACTTCTTATTAGTGATATGCGTCAGGTGTACCTGGCAGAGATCCTGACCAAGAAAGGAATCAATGTGCGCTGCCTGGATATCAGAAATAGTGAGACAGTCCCAGAACAGCTGGAGAAGCTGAAGATGTTTCTGGTGGAGGCAGATATGTTGATTCTCCCGATTCCAGTGTCAAAGGTTCCGGAGCAGAAACTCTTAAATGATATATTGAACAAAAATCTGACAAACGGTACGCTGGTGCTCGGCGGATGCTTTTCGGCGGAACAGGTGGAGCTGTTAAAACGCCGGGACATTCATTATCTCGATTTTATGGAGGATAAGATCGTGACGGAGGAGAACGCGGTTGCGACAGCGGAGGGAACCATCGCGGAGCTGGTAAACAACAGCCCGTACAATCTCGACGAGGCCAAGATTATCGTGGCGGGCTACGGCTGCTGCGGGAAGGCGATCGCCGACCGCTTAAAGGCCCTCGGGGCGCGGGTGACCGTGCTCGCAAGGCGCAGGGAGGTGCGCAAACAGGCCAAGAAGGACGGATTTTATGCGGTGGATTTTGCATTTGGCCCGGAGGAGGCCATGGGCGCCGCGATTATCGTCAACACCGTCCCGGCTCCTGTGATCACGCGCACCATCATCCGGGAGCTGCCGCGCGACGCGTATATTTTTGACATCGCGTCAAAGCCGGGCGGAACAGATTTTGCTTATGCGAAGGAATCAGGAATCCGGGCAGATCTGGTGCTGGGAATACCGGGAAAGTATGCGCCGAAGGAGAGCGCGTGTATATTGGCCCGGGCGATGGAACGATTTACGCTCCGGGAAGGAGTGGAATGAATGGATTTTTCGAATTATAATATCGGACTGGGAATCACCGGTTCTTTTTGTACCTTTGCGAAGACAAGAAGGGAGATCAAACGTCTGTGCGATATGGGAGCCAATGTGGTTCCGGTTTTTTCATTTAACGCGCAGACCTGCGACACGCGCTTCGGCAGTGCAAAAGAGTACGTGGACGGGATCTGTGAGATCACGGGAAACGAGGGGATCCGCACGATCTGCGCGGCGGAGCCGATCGGGCCGAACAATTTCCTGGACATTATGGTGATCGCGCCCTGCACGGGGAACACGGCGGCAAAGCTCTGCGCCGGGATCACCGACACGCCGGTGCTCATGGCGACGAAGGCGCATATGCGCAACGGAAAGCCTTTGGTGATCGCGATATCGACAAATGACGCGCTCGGAGCGGGATTTAAAAATATCGGGATGCTGATGAATATGAAAAATATTTATTTTGTCCCCTTCGGGCAGGATAATTATAAGAGCAAGCCCAATTCCATGATCGCAAAAATGGAGCTTCTGCCGGAGACGATCGAGGCGGCGCTAAACGGAAAACAGCTGCAGCCGATCTTACAGACGCCGGTGTAGGCAATTGAAAACCAGCCCGTCTGGAGCAGGATATCATAATGAGATATCCGCCCCGGAGGGCTGGTTTTGTGACGGTCCGTTGTCCTGCGGGCCGGGCGGGCGGCCCGGTACAGGGGTCGAAGTGCAGATCTACGCCTGCGTCTGCGCCGCCTCGTACGCCTCGCGGCAGGCCTTTGCGAGCTGGTCGCCGCAGGAGGTCGGGCGTCCGTTGCAGGAGATGCCGCCGATCTTCTTCTCGATCTCCTCCACGGTGAGACCTTCCACGAGCTTCGGGATGGCCTGGAGGTTGCCGTTGCAGCCGCCGGTGAACTTTACGTTGTGTACGACATTTCCCTCGATGTCGAGATCAATCCGGGTGGAACAGGTTCCTTTGGTCTTATATGTATAGGTCATATGAAGACCCTCCTTTCAAAATATTCGTCTGACGTATTTCATCTACCATATCAGTATAATCAGGAAACAGGCTGTATGCAAGTGTTTTTCCGCGATCCGGTTATAGTTAATAAAAAATTTACAATTCATTTCCTGTTTTTTTTGTTGAGCCAGGGATCAAAAAGTGCTACAATATTCCTATTATGCGGAGGACTGTCCTCCGGTATGGTTTAGAATCAGCCTGCGCCTTATATGCGGCACGGGCAGGGATAGGAGCTTTTATGAGTGCGTTGACAAAATTCTTCGGAACCCACAGCGAGCGGGAGTTAAAGCGGATTTACCCGCTGGCCGATCAGGTGGAGTCTTACCGGGAGGCCATGACGGCGCTTTCCGATGAGGAGCTTAAGGGAAAGACCAGGGAATATAAAGAGCGTTTTGAGAAGGGGGAGACTCTCGACGAGCTGCTCCCGGAGGCATACGCGACAGTGCGCGAGGCGGCGCGCCGGGTACTCGGCATGGAGCATTACCGCGTGCAGATCATCGGCGGTATCATCCTGCATCAGGGCCGTATCGCGGAGATGAAGACAGGAGAAGGAAAGACACTTGTCTCCACACTGCCGGCCTACTTAAATGCCCTGGAGGGAAAGGGCGTGTGCGTCGTGACGGTGAATGATTACCTGGCGAAGCGTGACGCCGAGTGGATGGGACAGGTTCACGAGTTCCTCGGCTTAAAGGTGGGCGTCGTGTTAAATTCCATGAACAACGACGAGCGCCGCGAGGCGTATAACTGTGATATCACCTATGTCACGAACAATGAGCTCGGGTTTGATTACCTGAGGGACAACATGGTGATCTATAAGGAGCAGCTGGTGCAGCGCGGACTTCACTATGCGATCATCGACGAGGTGGACTCGGTTTTAATCGACGAGGCGCGTACGCCTCTGATCATTTCCGGACAGAGCGGCAAATCCACAAGGCTTTATGAGGCGTGCGATATTCTTGCCTGCCAGATGAAGCGCGGCGAGGATATGCCGGAGTATTCCAAGATGGATGCCATCATGGGTGTGGAGCAGGAGGAGACGGGCGATTTTATTGTCAATGAGAAGGACAAGGTCGTCAGCTTAACCCAGGAGGGCGTCAGGCGCGTTGAGCAGTTCTTTAAGATCGCCAATCTCGCGGACGCCGAGAATCTTGAGATTCAGCATAATATTATCCTGGCGCTTCGTGCGCATAATCTGATGTTCCGCGATCAGGATTATGTGGTAAAGGATGACCAGGTCATGATCGTCGATGAGTTTACCGGGCGTATCATGCCGGGACGCCGTTATTCGGACGGGCTGCATCAGGCGATCGAGGCGAAGGAGCACGTGAAGGTAAAGCGCGAGAGCAAGACGCTTGCGACGATCACGTTTCAGAATTTTTTCAATAAGTTCGAGAAGAAGAGCGGCATGACCGGTACCGCGCTGACGGAGGAGAAGGAGTTCCGTGATATCTACGGGATGGACGTCGTGGAGGTCCCCACGAACGAGCCGGTACAGCGTGTCGATCTGCAGGATGTTGTATACAAGACGAAAAAAGAGAAGTTCCGCGCGGTGGTCGAGGCCGTAAAGGAGGCAAACGCCAAGGGGCAGCCGGTGCTGGTCGGCACGATCACGATCGAAACCTCGGAGTTAATCAGCGGCATGTTAAAGCGCGAGGGGATCCATCATACGGTGCTGAACGCGAAGTTTCACGAGATGGAGGCTGAGATTGTGGCCGGGGCCGGCGTGCACGGCGCGGTGACGATCGCGACGAATATGGCGGGCCGTGGTACGGATATCAAGTTAGACGAAGATGCCAGGGCGGCCGGCGGGCTTAAGATCATCGGCACCGAGCGCCATGAGTCGAGGCGGATTGACAATCAGCTGCGCGGGCGTTCCGGACGTCAGGGAGACCCGGGTGAGTCGCAGTTTTATATTTCCTTAGAGGACGACCTGATGCGTCTGTTCGGCTCCGAGAAGCTGATGGGGATGTTTAACGCGCTCGGCGTGCCGGAGAATGAGCAGATCCAGCACAAGATGCTGACCTCCGCCATCGAGAAGGCGCAGAAGAAGATCGAGGGCAACAACTTCGGTATCCGTAAGAATCTGTTAGAATACGATCAGGTCATGAACGACCAGAGGGAGATTATCTACGGGGAGCGTCTTCGCGTGTTAAACGGCGAGAATATGCGCGACGCGGTGTTTAAGATGATCACGGACCGCGTGGAGAACAGTGTGGACACCTGTATTTCCGCGGATATCCCGAAGGATGAATGGGACCTGAATGAGTTGAATCAGCTCATTCTCCCGATTATCCCGATGCAGCCGGTGACGGCGGCAGATGTCGATGAGGTGAAGAATAATAAGGAGTTAAAGCATCTGTTAAAGGAGCGCGCCGTGAAGCTGTATGAGGCCAAGGAGACGGAGTTCCCGGAGCCGGAGCAGTTCCGCGAGCTCGAGCGCGTGGTGCTGCTTAAGGTGATTGACCGCAAGTGGATGGATCACATCGACGATATGGACCAGCTGCGGCAGGGCATCGGTCTGCAGTCCTACGGGCAGAGAGACCCGCTCGTGGAGTACAAGATGGCGGGCTTTGACATGTTTGACGATATGACGGCGAGTATCCAGGAGGATACGGTACGTCTGCTGTATCACGTGAAGATCGAGCAGAAGGTGGAGCGTGAGCAGGTGGCGAAGGTGACCGGCACGAATAAGGACGACACCGCAGTCAATGCGCCGAAGCGGCGCGCTTCCGCGAAGGTGTATCCGAACGATCCGTGTCCGTGCGGTTCCGGCAAAAAGTATAAGCAGTGCTGCGGCAGACTTGCATAGCGCATGACGCCGGTATGCGGCGCGGGCTGAAAATCCTGCAAAGCAGTGCTGAACTTTTATGTTAAAATTTGATGCGGTAATACCGGGCGGCCGCCCGTTACAATCTGCGCCGGATGGGGCGGATCGTGGCGGGCGTTCGTCATGAAAATTTTATATGAGAAAGCTGACAGGAGGAAAGAAATGTATCATACGAGGAAAATTACAAATGACGTAATGTGGATCGGGGCAAATGACAGACGGCTGGCGCTGTTTGAGAACCTGTTTCCGGTTCCGCGGGGAGTGTCCTACAATTCGTATCTGATCCGGGATGAGAAGACGGTTCTGATGGACACCGTGGACAGCAGTGTGGCGGGACAGTTTTTTGAGAATCTGGAGCATGCGCTTGACGGGCGCGCCCTGGATTACCTGGTCGTCAGCCATATGGAGCCGGATCACTGCGCGATGATCGGCGATATCGTGCGCAGATACCCGGATGTGAAGATCGTCGGGAACGCGAAGACGTTTACGATGATCGGGCAGTTTTTCGGGGATGATGTTTCGGATCGTGCGGTTGTGGTAAAGGAAGGTGATACGTTATCCTTTGGGGCGCACACGCTTCACTTTGTGATGGCGCCGATGGTGCACTGGCCGGAGGTCATGGTGGCGTACGACGAGAAAGATAAGATTCTGTTTTCCGCGGACGGATTCGGGACATTCGGCGCGCTAAGCGGCAGTATTTTTGCGGACGAGGTGGAGTTTGACCGCGGCTGGCTGGATGATGCAAGGCGCTATTACACGAATATTGTAGGTAAATACGGCGCGTCCGTGCAGGCTCTGTTAAAGAAGGCGGCAGGGCTTGACATTGCGGTGATCTGCCCGCTGCACGGCCCCATCTGGAGGGAGAACCTGGGCTATATCCTGGAAAAATATCAGAAGTGGAGCAGATACGAGGCGGAGGAGCAGGCGGTTGTGATCCTCTACGCGTCGGTCTACGGCAACACGGCTTCCGTGGCGGACGCGCTGGCCGGACAGCTGGTGGAGAAAGGCGTAAAGAAGGTCGCTGTGTATGATGTTTCCAATACGCATGTCTCGGAGCTGATCAGTGAGATTTTCCGCGCGAGCCACCTTGTCTTTGCGTCGACGACGTATAATGCGGGGATCTATCCGGCGATGGAAAATCTGCTGTCGGATATGAAGGCGCTCACGGTGCAGAATAAGACGGTGGCGCTGATTGAGAACGGCAGCTGGGCGCCGACCGCGGCAAAGCAGATGAGAGAGAAGCTCTCGGAGCTTAAGAACGTGACGGTGCTGGATACGCAGGTGTCCGTAAAGTCGGCGCTGCATTCCGGTCAGGCGGAGACGCTTCTGGCGCTGGCGGAGGCGATCGTGGAGACGATGTCAGAATAAGAGGAAAGATATGCCGCTTCAAATAGTTAGAAACGATATCACAAAGATGGAATGCGACGCCATCGTCAATGCCGCAAATGAGTCGCTGGGCGGGGGAGGCGGGGTCGACGGTGCGATCCACCGGGCGGCAGGCCCGGGGCTGCATGAGGAGTGTATGACGCTCGGCGGGTGCAGAACCGGGGATGCGAAGGTGACCGGCGGATATGCGCTCTCCTGCCGGTATATCATCCATACGGTGGGGCCGCGCTACCGCGACGGGAGACATGGCGAGAGGGAGCTTCTCGCGTCGTGTTACCGGACTTCACTGCGCCTTGCCATGGAATGGGGGTGTGAATCGGTGGCATTCCCGCTGATCTCCGCCGGGATCTACGGTTATCCGAAGGAGCAGGCGATGCAGGTTGCGGTCAGCGAGATCAGCCGCTTTCTGTCGGAACATGAGCTGACCGTGTACCTGGTGGTCTATGACAGGGACTGCTTCTGGATCAGTAAGAAGCTGGTCAGCGACATTGCCGAGTACATTGATGAGAATTATGTGGAGACACATGAGGACCAGAGCGACCGGAGCCGGGAGCTTTTCCGGGCCGGGGCAGACGATATGCCGGATTTTCCGGCGGCCCCGACAGGAGCGCCGCCGGTGCCGGCATCTCCGCTGCCGGGAAGCGCGCCGCCGCCGGCGATGGCAGCTGCCCCGATGTCCGCGCCGCCCGCGGCTTCGATGCCGGCTGCGGCGTCCCCGCAGATGCAGTATGCACAGCGGGAAGCCTCCGGGAAACCGAAGGCCGCGAAAAAGCCGAAAGCGCCGGGAAAGAAGAGGAGCCTCTGGCGCTCTGCAGCGGAGCGCCTGGAAGGGAAGATGCCGCCGGACGCCGCGCCGCCCATGGAGGATGCAGCGGGGCTCGGGGAGCTGGTAAATCAGCTGGACGAGAGCTTTTCGCAGATGCTGCTGCGCAAGATCGACGAGCGCGGGATGACGGATGCGGAGTGCTACAAGAAGGCAAATGTAGACCGCAAGCTGTTTTCCAAGATCCGCGGCGATGTGTATTACAGGCCGGGGAGGATGACAGTGCTCGCGTTTGCCGTCGCGCTGGAGCTTTCGCTTGCGGAGACGCAGGATATGATGAGGAAGGCGGGGTTCGCGCTTTCCCACAGCAATAAGGCGGATATCATTGTCGAATATTTTATCACAAGGCGGATTTACAATGTCTTTGAGATCAATGAGGCGCTGTTTGCGTTCGACCAGTGCCTGCTCGGGAGCGGGATGCGCCAGTGAGATTTGTCGCCTGCCGGGCGACCAGATAAATACGAAATCAGGTTATGATGTGGCTGTAACAGAAAACAGGGCAGTCATAGAAAAATGAGGAGGACGCACATGAAGAATAACCTGACAGAACTGGTATTTATCTTAGACCGCAGCGGCTCTATGGCCGGGCTGGAGAGCGACACGATCGGAGGATTTAATTCGCTGATTGAAAAGCAGAAGAAGCAGGAGGGGGAGTGCTATGTCTCCACGATCCTGTTTGACAATGTGAGCGAGGTGCTGCACGACCGGGTGAAGCTGGATGAGATTCGTCCGATGACCGGGGAGGATTACACGGTCCGCGGATGTACGGCCCTTCTCGACGCAATCGGGGGCGCGATCCACCATATCGCGAATATCCACAAATACGCGCGCCCGGAGGATGTGCCGGAGCATACGATGTTTGTCATTACGACGGACGGGATGGAGAATGCGAGCCACTGCTACGGCGTGGAGCGGGTGCGCGGCATGATCGAGCGGGAGAAAGAACAGTACGGCTGGGAATTCCTGTTTCTCGGCGCGAATATCGACGCGGTGCAGACAGCGGCGCAGTTCGGAATCGGCGCTGACCGGGCGGTGAATTATCACGCGGATCATGCAGGGACGAAGGTGATTTATGAGGCCGTGTCGGACGCGGTCTGTCAGATGCGCTGCAGGGCTCCCGTCGCCGCCAGCTGGGGGGAGCGGGTGACGGCGGACTTTAACAGCAGAAAGAAGAATGAGAAAAGCGACGGGCAGCTCACGGTTCCGGTTCGTTCCAGCCGTATCTGGGGAAGACGGCACGCACCAGAATCTGGGAATGAAGGTAAGCGGTCAGGCCTGTTCCGATCAAAAGCAGCGGCCAGAACACGAAAACTCCAAGAGCTGTGACGCACAGGGTGATGACCAGCATGAAAAAGACCCAGGAGATATTTTTCACGCCCACCATAAAGGCCATGGCGAACAGGTGTCTCCGGTCTGTGTCAAGCCTTGCCTCCAGCGGAAAAATAAGGGTCAGCATCAGCAGATACAGCAGAGCGGGAAGGAGCAGGATCCAGAAGAAAACCTTCGCTTCCGGGGAACCGGCGCGGATCAGAACGGCATAATCCGCGCCGAGAATTCCTCCGACCGACAATAAAATCAGCCATACGGGAAGAGAGAAGGTAAAATTATCCCGGAATGCTTTCACATAAGCCATAACAATGGAATCGTCATGGTTTTCCGCCATTTTTAAGGTTACATAATACAGCGCGCTGGACGAGGCTCCGATTGTGACGACCGGAAGGCTGAACAGCGTCCAGAGCAGCGTAAGCAGAAACAGATCCGCGATCCGTCCCATGAATTTCCACACCGGATTGTCATAGCGGAATAAATCTGACATGAATGTTCTCCTTTCGTCGGTTACGTCTCATCAGCCACGGATCCGGTACTCTGCCGTGACAGCCGTGACCAGTTCGTTTTTTCCTTTATGAATCGTGTAGTGTACGGCCGGAATAAGCGTCGTGGCGTGCAGCAGGTTTGTGTTCGGGGCGGCCGTGATGATCTCGCCGGCGCCGCAGCCCTGGATGGATTTTACAAGGCAGCTGCTGCAGGTATTGGAGACCTGCGCGCTGTCCGCGGCGGTATGCAGGAGCAGGCTTTCCGGACGATCTGCCGCAGAAAAACCGCCGCCGGAGCCATCGCAGCTGTCGGGAGATCCGCCGCAGTCAACGGCAAAGCCGCAGTCTGCGGCTTCGCACTCCCGGTCGCTTGTGATGATATGCCTGCGCGTATGCCCGTGTTCCGTGGGCACGATGATGGTCTCCACCGTGATGCCCTCATAAGGGCTCCAGGTGGAGATGACGGAGGAATCCGAGATCTGAAAATCCTCGCAGATTCTGCGCATGTAGACATATCCATTGATCAGGAAGGCAAGCATGCTGTCCGGCCCTGCTTCGGAGAGCGCAAAGGAGGATTTTGCCACCGAGAAGGCAAACCGCGTGTCATAGGCGAATTTTCCGTATTTTGCGGGCGATCCCCCGTGGCCGGCCGGGCTGAATACACCGGGAACGAATGCGGTGGTGTGATTCTGGTAACGCCGGATCAGCATATCCGCATGCGGCAGGGCGATCTGCTCCATCAGCGCCGGCATCGGTTCCGCATCCGCGCGCCAGAAGGGGTGATCGTCCGGGAGCATCAGAAACGCAAAGGTTTTCATCGCCCAGTATGCCGATCCGGGGCCGTTATAATTTTCAGCCATGATCAGGTTCGGATACCCGTAACCGATCGTTAAGATTTCATCCCGGTCAAAGACGGGCTTTGCGAGCCAGTCGCGCAGGTGCCGCACGATAAGGCCTTTCATCACACCCGCCGGAAATGCCTCTACGCCGGCCGCCAGGCAGATGCTAAAGAAGCTCACCTGGGCAAAGCGGTAGGTGAGGGAGCGGCCATAGGGAAGCGCGGCGCCCCCTTCATCGAACCAGTAGATAAAGTCTTTTGCAAATGCCGCGGCGCGTTCTCGGTAAACCCGGCATCGTTTCGGGTCTTCGTCTTCCATGATCATCGCATAGAACAGCGTGTAAAAGTGAATGGCAAAGGACACATAATAGTCCTTCTGCCCGGAATCGCCGTCCTGATACCAGCCGTCCCCCAGATAGAAGGTGTCGGCGTCGTTTAAATACCGTTCTAGCATATCAGCGTCATTGCGCCTGCCGCGTGCCTTTAAGGCGAGATTGACCATCACGGCAAACAATACCCAGTTGCAGACCGGGAGCGGGTGTTCGTTGATCCCGTAGAGCCAGTCCGCGAGGTGATCCCGCTGCACCTCGGTCAGCGGATCCCACAGTGTTTCCGGCGCCAGGATCAGGCCGTAGGAGATGGCGGCCATTTCCACAAAGCGCTGGTCAAACGGGTGAAAGCCGCCCCAGTACTCTGCGCATTCTGGATCAGTGCCGGCGATCAGGCCCTGTCTGCAGATCTCCTCAAACTGAGGAGCGCTCCCGCCGCCTGCCCAGAAGGGGACGAGCCCCCAGAGCGGGCGGGAGAAGGCCTCCAGCAAAATGGCGCGTCTGTCGTAGTTTGTTGCGGTGACGCCGAGATCAATCCCGGCTTTTTCTGTTGTGTAATAAGGGAGCAGGGGAGAGAGGAGATCCAGGAGAAGTCTCTGAAAATCCTCTTTGCTGCTCAGTCTGTCTGTGTTCATGATGTCCCTCGATTCTGTGTTCCGAAATCCCGGTACGCGCATATCATGTCGCTACCAGTAGGGATTCCAGTCTTTCTGGAGCCTTGTTAAGGCTTCCATATAAAAATAATCTCCCCATGAATTGCACTCGTCCACGCCGTAGTGATTGCAGGTGTTGTAGGGCGAATGGTTGGAGTAAGTGCTGTGCAGCACCAGGCCGTTTGAGACCGCGGGATCCGTCACAGCGTAATGGTCCAGAAGAGACTTTACCAGCTGCATGGCATACGTCCGCCATACGGCTGCATCGTCCGGCTCCATAAAACGGATCATCTCTAACATGCCGCATGCCGCGATGGAGGCGGAGGACGAATCTCTCGGCTGGTCATCCCCGTCCGTGAACGTGAGATCCCAGTAGGGAATCATGTCCGCAGGCAGGTGCCGGAGAAAATATTCGCTTACGTGACAAAACAGGTCGATGTATTCCGGCTGTTTCGTGTAGCGGTACGCGAGGGCGCAGCCGTAAATGCCCCAGGCCTGCCCCCTGGCCCAGGCGGAACCGTCGCGGTAGCCCTGGCAGGTTGCACCGTGATCCGGCGCGCCTGTCTTCCTGTCAAAGAAAAATGTGTGCCAGGTGGAATAATCCTCGCGGATCACGTTGCGGATCGCCGTGTGGATATGTTTTTCCGCAATATCGCGATAGCGCAGGTCGCCGGTCTCATCCGAAGCCCAGTAGAGCAGGGGGAGATTTAAGAGGCAGTCAATGATCAGCCGGTAGTTTTCCGGCGCGTCCATCGCCCCCCATGCCTGGATAAATTCCCCGACGGGATGATAGCGCGTGATCAGCTGATCCGCCGCCTTTATCGCGGCCTCACGACCCTTTTGATTTCCCGTCAGCTTATAGGCCGCGACACAGGAAGGGGTGTAGAGGAAGCCCATATCGTGGTGGTCGACCTCGATTTTGCGCACAATGCGGTCAAGAAAGCTTTCCACCTGGATCTCCCCGGCTTTTTTTAGCAATGCGGCGGAAGGATCCCCTGCCGCCGTCATATATTCATAGGAAAGCCAGATTTCCCCGGTCCAGAAGCCGGTGGTCCAGTCAGTATTTTCAATCGGTTGATAAAAGCTGTGTTCGCTGTATGCCTTTTGGAATTGATACGTAAATTCCGGCAGATTGCGGACGACCTGCTCTGCGCAAAAGCGCAGGGCAGCGTCTGTTTCAGCGCCGGTGATGACCGGCATTGTCTCAAAAAGCATGTCTTTTCTCCTTCTCTGGTTATCCTTTCAGCCCGGTGGAAGCGACGCCCTCCACGAAGTATTTCTGCAGGCAGAGGAACACGATGATGACCGGGATCAGGGACAGGACGGAACCCGCCATGATCAGGCCGTATTCCGAGGAGTACTGTCCGATGAACATCTTTAAGCCGAGCTGGATGGTCTTCTTTGACTCGGATTTTAAATAGATGAGCGGTCCGAGATAATCATTCCAGGTGCTGACAAAGGTGAAGATCGTCAGTGTGGAGAGCGCCGGTTTTGAGAGCGGCAGCATGATCTTCGCGTAAATCTTATACTCGCTCATGCCGTCGATCCTGGCAGCCTCGCACAGCTCCCCGGGGATTCCCTCATAAAACTGCTTCATCAGGAAAACGCCGAAGGCGGAGAAGGCCTGTAAGCAGATCATGGCGAGCAGCTTGTCGTTTAAGCCCATCTGGCGCATCATGATGAACTGAGGCACCATGTATACCTGCCATGGCATCGCGATCGTTGCGATGTAGGCGAGGAAAAGCGCGTTTTTGTGTTTGAATTCAAGCTTCGCGAAGGAATAGGCGGCAAAGCTTGAGGTCAGCAGCTGAAGAAAAGTGACTACAATCGTAAGGAATACGGTGTTTTCCACAAATTTCAGCAGAGGGATTTTGGTCCAGATCTTGATGTAATTATCCCACTTCGGGATTTCCGGGATCCAGACAAAGGGGTTCATCTGAAAGACCTCGCGGTCCGATTTGATGGAAGCCGAGAGCATCCACAAAAACGGAACGATCATGCAGGCCGTGATGAGGAGCAGAATGGCGTAGATCCCGACTTTTCCGAGAATCGCGGCTCTTTTTTTGGAACGGAATTTTTTACTTTTTGCTGTCTGATTCATGTCGCGGCCTCCTTATTCGCTTATTTTTTTCTCATAACGGAACTGGATCAGCGTGATCACGAGAACCATCAGGAACAGTACCATGGCGATTGCGCTCGAGTAGCCCAGATCCCAGTAGTTGAATGCGTTCTGGTAAATGTAGTAGACAAGCACCGTCGCGGAGGTGGAGAGCTTGCCGTCGCCGCCGCCCGCTAACATCACGGCGATATCATATACCTTAAAGCAGTTGATGGTCAGCATGACGACGACAAAAAATGTCGTGGAGCGCAGCTGAGGCCAGGTGATATATAAAAATTTCTGCCAGGTGTTCGCGCCGTCTAAGCTCCCGGCTTCATAGAGCTCTCCCGAGATGCCCTGAAGTCCGGCGAGATAGATTACCATGTAGTAGCCCATGTATTTCCATACGCTGAACAGGATTAAGGTCAGCAGTACAAGGCCGCCGCTGAACCACTGGGGCAGATTCTTCTGGTCAACGCCGAATACGGTTAAGAGCAGATAGTTCACCGGGCCCTTCGAGGGGTGGAAGATCATGCTCCACACGGCGGTGATGGCGACTAAGGACGCCACGTACGGGAAGAATGCCACGGTCCGGAAGAATCCCTTCGCGCGGATCTTCTGATTGAGCACGATGGCGAGTGCTAAGGACGCAATCATCGTTAAGGGAACCGTCCCGACCACATAGATCAGCGTGTTTTTCAGGGCGGCGACAAAAAAGGTATCCTGCGGCAGGCGCGCAAAATTGGATAACCCCGCAAAGGAGGGCGCATTGCTTCCGTCCCAGTTCATAAAAGCGAGGACAAACGCGAACAGGATCGGAATCAGTGTAAATACGGCGAATCCGATGAAGTTCGGCGCGATAAAGGAATAGGCCACCAGATCGCGTTTTGCCTCCCTGCTGATCCGGCGGTTATTCTTGATGGAATTTGCCTGACTCTGAATGCGTTCCCGCTTTGCGATCAGCTGTTTCTTTTTTTCGATATCATCCTCCGCCCGGATTTTCCCCATCAGCGCTGCGGCTTCTGTCTCAAGCTTCTGCAGCCGTGCGGCTTTTTTTTCATCCATACTTCTCCTCATTTCCGCTGCGGGGAACCTTAGCCCCTGCGCAGCTGTTGTTCATATGACGGCGTCGCGGCTGTCATGCGGACGCCGGATGTTCAGACAGTTCGGGGCCGGCGATGAATCAGCCAGCCCCTGTGGTAGTAAGAGTGATTTACTGTGCCATGATTTTTCCGACTTCCTCATTCATGGAAGCGATTCCTTCGTCAATCGAAACCTCGCGGTTCATGATCGATTTGTGGTAGGTATCAAGGATATCGTTGATCGCGGATACGTTCTCTGCGTACGGAACCTCCAGGTACAGGTTGGATACGCTTAACGCTTCTTTGCTCGCCTCGTCAGACGGGAAGCCCTCGAGACCTGCGATAATGCCGGATACTTCATCGTTCATCAGCGCCGGGAAGTTTCCGGTCTCAGCCATTACCTTTGCGCCCTCCGCGCCGGATACCCATGCGACGAAGTCAAACGCAGCATCTTTATTCTCGGATACGCTTGTCACTGCAAGGCCGGTAATCGTGCCTAAGGTGGAACCCGGCTCCACGCCTTCCGCGTGCGGATATTTTACGATTCCCCAGTTGCCGCACAGAGAGGAGTCATACTCGCCGCTCTGTAAGCTTGAGATCAGGGTCGAGATATACCAGGAACCCATGTTTAACATCGCGACGTCACCGCCGGAGAATGCTGCCGAGTAATGTAAGCCCTCTGCGCTTAAATCCGCATAATTTCTGCAGATCGTATCATCCTCCTGGGAGAGAACCATCTCATAGTACGGCTTGAAGAAATCATATTCGCCGTCTAAGATCGAGTGCTGCCCGTCGAGTACGCCGAATAACTGAACCGCGCTTCTCCAGGTGTGGTAGTGTGTACCGTAGACCTGTGAGCCGAAGGTCGGATCCGCGACCTGTCTTGCCAGTGCGTCGTATTCCTCGAAGGTCATGTCGTTTGTCGGATAGTCGACGCCTGCCGCATCGAAGATATCCTTATTATAGAAGATGACCCAAAAGTCGTTCCGGAACGGGAGCTCGTAGAGGCTGCCGTCCACGGTTACCTGCTTATCCACGCCGCCGTACTGGCTTAAGTCAATGCCTGCGTCGGCGATGTAGGTGTCAAGCGGCTCTAAGGTGTTTTTGGAAACCAGCGTCGCATAACCGGGTACATCCTTGATGGTGACGACGTCGAAATCGGAGCCGCTGCCGGAGAGCTCGGTTGCGAGTACGGTCTGATAATCCGCGGAGCCGAGATCGGTCATCTCGATGGTCACGCCATCATGCGATGCCTCGTACGCTTCCTTTAAGGCGTTCCAGTACGGGGTGGTGTCCTTATCCCAGATCGCCCATTTTAAGGTGACTGCCTCGCCGCCTGCGCTCTCTGCGCCGGCATCCGCGTCATCACCGGCGTCATCCGGCGTGTCTGCCTGTGTGGTGTCGGCCGGTGCCGGGGTGTCTGTCCCCGCGTCTGCGTTTCCGGAATCCTGCGGCTTTGAACCGCAGCCTGCGAGTACAGTAGCCAGCATGGCGCCGGTTAAGAGTACGCTTACCATTTTTCTTCTCATGTGAGTTTTCCTCCCTTATTCTTCGTTTTGTTTCCCCTGTGGGTTAACTTGTGATCACAGTATAACGGGTTCATTCCCTGTTTTACATAGAATAAATCTCAATTTTATTCACAATTATTTTACAATTCTTTCCTGTGGTTTGAAAAGATGTAAAATTTTTGTCAAACATGCACTTTTTATCCGGAATCATGTTTTTGCCGGTTTTTACTTCCCTAAAAAGAATTTACTGTGCTAAAATACATACGGCGGAAGGAATGCAGCCAGAGGAGGCGCTGATGAAAAAGTATCTTCATACGATTCACGCGCGGGTGCTGTTATGCACCATTTCCATGATACTTCTGATCAGTATTATTATTGCGTGTATCAGCTATGTTTTGGTATCTTCCAATCTGAGGCAGAACCTGATCCAGAACTCGGAAATACAGCTTTCGTTTCTGACTTCTTCGATCGATTCGAATATCAATAATGTAAAAGGCTTTGTCTCTTCCTGCAGACGGAGCAGCACAATCGGAAAATTCGCGATGAGCGACGCCGCGGACAGCCGCAGCAGAGCGGAGGCGCGCGACTATGTGATGGAGACTTATTCCGCAAATGCCGCGCTGCGGTCGCAGCTGGTACGGCTGGTGATCGTGGGAAACGGCAGGAGCGATATCGTTCAGGTCGTGGAGGCGGAGTATTCCAGCACGACGGTTTCCTCGGAAGCGGTAAAAGAGCTTTCTTATTTTAATGAGCTTTATGAACAGGCGGGCGTGATATCGGGAGAGATCCGGTCCGACCCGTTTTACCGGGGAAAAGAGACGCCGATGATCGCCTTTGTCGACACCATCGAACATCCCTACCGCGCCGGGCAGACCGGTTTCATTTTTACAGAAATGTCTACGTCTGTAATTGTGGATGCGCTGTGGAATTATCTGGCGGATACGGACGGCCGTTTCTATGTACAGACGGGCGGCAGACTGTACCGCTATGAGGATCACGGACTTGTTTTGTGCGGGGATGAATTTGAGCTGCGGGGGGATTTGTCCGGGCAGGCATTAAGCGGCGATACGAAAATCCGGGAAGCCAGGGATACCGCAGGCGGGGAAAACTGTATTCTGGTGAGCCGTCAGATCGGCGGGTACGATATGTATGTGACGGAGTGCCTCGACGAGCATGCGCTTACCCAGGATATTCTGTCAACCTTTTTCTTTGTCGCGGTGATCATTCTGGCAGCTGCCGTTGTAATCGGCGTCGTGCTGTCCTGGTTCCTCTCAAGGACAGTGAATGTGCCGGTGCGGAAGTTAAAGGAGCGGATGAAACGGATCGAGGCCGGGGATTTTTCCAGGGATCCGTCCACGGAATGGGAGCATGAGCTCGGTGAGATCGGAAAGAATATCAATGATCTGTCGGAAAATGTACTTTCCCTGATGAATCAGAGACTGGCGGATGAGCGGGAGAAGAAGGATTATGAATACCGGATGCTGCAAAGCCAGATCAACCCGCATTTTTTATACAATACGTTAAATTCGATCAAATGGATGGCAACCGTGCAGAACGCGCCGGGGATCGCGGAGATGACGACCGCGCTCTCAAGGATGCTGAAAGATATCGCGAAGGGGACGGAATCAGTGGTTCCGGTTGCCCATGAGCTGAAGCTGATCGGCGATTATTTTACGATTCAGAAATACCGCTACGGCGGAACGATCCGCATGGACGTTGAGATTGAGGATGAGGCGCTCACGGAGTGCGGGATTGTGAAATTTACCCTGCAGCCGATTGTCGAAAACGCGATTTTTCACGGAATTGAGCCGAAGGGCAGTGCGGGACAGATTCAGATCCGCATTTATCAGGATGCAGATACCGATGTCCACATTGACGTCAGGGATGACGGGGTCGGCATGGATGCAGAACAGGTGGAGCATCTGTTAGACGGCGGCGTATCGGAGCGCACATCGTTTTTCCGGAATATCGGGATCGGGAATGTCCATAAGCGGCTGCAGTATGAATTCGGAGCCGCATACGGGATCCGGGTGCAAAGCCGGCAGGGGGAATATACGATCGTTTCCGTGATTCTGCCTTATCGGACAAAGGAGACAGTGTGATGATAAAATTACTGATTGCAGACGATGAACCGCTGGTACAGGCGGGAATTAAGTCCATGATCAACTGGGAGGAATACGATATTCAGATTGTGGGAACCGCCGGAAACGGCGCCGTGGCCTACGATATGATTCTGGAGTATTCGCCTGAGATTGTGATCACGGATATTAAAATGCCGGTGATGAGCGGTCTTGAGCTCGCGAAGAAATGCACGGAGGAAGAGAGAATCCTGCCGGTCTTTATCATCCTTACGAGCTATGAGGAATTCGGGTTTGTGAAAGAGGCGATCGCGTATCAGGTGGTGGATTATCTGGTAAAGCTTGAGCTGACGCCGGAGTCCCTGACGGAGACGGTAAAGCGGGCGGTGGCAAGGGTATCCGAGCTGCGGGTGACGGCGCGGATCGCGGAGGCTTCCGACCACAACCTTTCTCTGCTAAAGGAGCAGTTCTTTACGAGGCTTGTGCTGAATCTGTTTGAATCGGAGCAGCAGTTTCTGACGCAGGCGGCAAACCTGAATATCAATTTCGAATATGAGGCGTTCGTGGCCTGCTATGTGGAGATTCACAGTGAAAAGCTCGCGGATATGACGCCGGAGAAGCAGATCACGCTGTACACAAACAGCCTTCAGATGACGCGGGAGCTGATTCAGAAATATGCGACCTGCCATGTGCTGTCCTTAGATACCCGCCATTTCTGCGTGATCTTCCTGCTCGATCAGGCGGCGGCAAAGGACTGCCGGCAGGTGATTCTGACTGCGGTGGAACAGGTTTCTGCGATGCTGTTTAACTACTATAGCGTAACGATACTTACAAGCGTGGGGGCGTCTGTGCCGGAGCCGATGCAGATCGCCGCGTCCTACCAGGATGCAAAACAGATCTTTTCCCAGGTATCGCCGGAAAAGCCGCTGCTGTTTCTGGAGGATGTGCCGGGCGAAAGGCAGCTGAAAAATGTCTTTAATATGTCGCTGTTTCGCGAGGACATCCGCAAGGCATATGCGGAATTTGACGAGAAAGCGCTCTACGATATTTTCACGTCCGTGATCGAACTGTTCGGGAATCAGCCGGCACACTATGTGCAGGCGCTGGATGCAGCCGGAAATATTCTCTATCTGTCGCTTTCGCTGCTGGGGGACGGGGAGCAGGTGGTTTCGGAGATTTTTAAAAATAAGAGCAACGGTTACCGTTCCCTATATGAGCTCACAAATGTAGAGCAGATTCTGGAGTGGCTTGCCATATTCCGGGACGGGCTGTGCGAGAGCTTTGCGACGCATAACCGCGATTATAAGAACCATATTGTGTCCCAGGTGAAGAAATATATCAATGAGCACATCGGAGAAAAGCTGACGTTAAACCGTACGGCGGAGGTTTTTTCCATCAGTCCGAATTACTTAAGCGTCCTTTTTTCAAAATATAATGACGTCGGCTTCAGCGACTATATCAACCAGCAGAAAATAGAGGCGGCGAAACGGATGATGACGGAGGGGGATTATAAGGTTTACGAGATTTCGGATGAGCTCGGTTTTGAGAGCGCGTTTTATTTCAGCCGTGTTTTTAAGAAGGTGACGGGGATGGCGCCGCGGGATTACATGAACAAAAAGCTTTCGTGAAGAGGGGAAGAAACCATGTTTTGTGAGAGGATGAAGGAATACCAGGGCGGATTACAGCCGTTTGCGCCGTATGCGGCGGCAGAGGAGCGAAAGGCGTGGGAGGCGCTTCCTGCCGGCTGGAGGGAGGAGACCCTGCGCCTGGGAGAGCGGTTTTTGCGGTATTCCTATCCATATTTGTCGGCGACGGACTTTATGGATTTTTCGCGCACCGGAAACCGGGTGCGCTTTGAGGAGGCGTACTTTGCAAAGCGAAGGGCGCTTTCTGCGCTGGTGCTGGCGGAGTGCGTGGAGGGGAAGGGCCGTTTTATGGATGATGTGATCAACGGCATCTTCTCGATCTGCGAGGAGAGCGCATGGCAGCTGCCGCCGCACAATACCTATGTGAGGGATGCCGTGCAGCTGCCGCTGCCGGATGAGACGAAGCCGGTGCTGGATCTGTTTGCCTGCGAGACGGGGGCCGTGCTGGGATGTGTCAGTTATCTGCTGAAGAGACAGCTGGAGGAAGTGAGCCCGGTGATCACGAAGCGGATTCAGAACGAGATAAAGCACCGGATCACAACCCCTTATCGGAATACGCATTTCTGGTGGATGGGGAACGGAAAAGAACCGATGAATAACTGGACGATCTGGTGCACGCAGAATGTGCTTTTGTCTGTGCTTTTTACGGATGAGGACGAGGCGCAGCGGCGTGCGGTGCTGGAAAAAGCGGTAAAGAGTGTGGATTACTTTCTGGATGAATACGGGGAGGACGGCTGCTGTGACGAGGGGGCGCAGTACTACCGGCATGCGGGACTCAGCCTGTTTCAGACGATGGAGATCTTAAATGCGGTTACAGGAGGTTTCTTCTCGGAACAATACCGGGAGGAAAAGATAAAAAATATCGCGGCATATATCCTGAACGTACACGTGGACGGGAAGTATTATATCAATTTTGCGGACTGCTCGCCGGTGGCGGGAAGCGCCGGGGCGCGGGAATTTTTATTCGGGGAGCGCACAAAAAATCCGGATCTGATGCTGTTTGCCGCGCGTGATTTTGCGGAGGGAGGGACGGATACTCTCCTGCTTCCCGAAGAGAATAACCTGTATTACCGCCTGCAGAACGGATTTACGGCAGGCCGGATGCTCTGCTATGCGCAGGAGAGGACGTCCTGTGCGCTGCATCATCCGGATGTCTGGTATCCGAGCACAGGTCTTCTGGTGGCGCGGGATGAACATCTGTGTATGGCGGTGAAGGCGGGCGATAACGCGGACAGCCACAATCACAACGACGCCGGGAGCTTCACCGTATATCGGGACGGCAGGCCGCTTCTGATCGACGTGGGGGTGGGCAGCTATACGAAACAGACCTTTTCCCCGCAGCGCTATGAGATCTGGACAATGCAGTCGGCGTACCACAATCTTCCGCTGATCAACGGCGTGATGCAGAAGGACGGGAAGGAATACCGGACGACGGATGTCTCCTGCCAGGTCGGGAAGGAATGCTGCCGGATCGATATGGATCTCGCCGGGGCGTATCCGGCGGAGGCGGGCGTAACATCTTACCGGCGGACGGTTACCCTGATCAAAGGACAGGGGATCCAAATCCATGACCGGTATACAGGAAAAGCTCCCGGACAGGGATCCGGGCCGGACTGCGGCAGCGGGACGAACGGGCCGGTGGTGTTAAGCCTGATGACATACGGGAAGCCGGATCCGGGATCAGAGTCAGCAGGTGCCGGGCCGGACCCGGGATCAGAGCTTTGCGTGCGGATCGGGGACCTTGGAACGATCGAGCTCCGCGGCGCGTCCTGGCTTGGCGCGGAGGAGATTCCGATTGCGGATCCAAGGCTTGCGGCGGCCTGGAAGGGGTCCGTGTGGCGGATCCGCCTTTTGATGACAGGAGAGGAAACCTGGATTTTATTAGGAGGAGAAAAATGATTGCGAAACTGACAGATACAGCAGGCGCGGAAGCGTTATTTGCCGGATGGGAGGAGTCGCTGCTCTGGTCCTGTCTGCAGGGCGTGATGGGAGAGATCTACGGGGATAACCCCGAGCATCCGGCGTCCGTGATGGCGATCCTCGGGGATTTCTGCTATTTTGCGGGGAGGCCCTCCGGGGAGCTTGTGGCCTGCAAGCCGGAGCGATACCGGGGGCAGAAGTTTATCATCATGGTCCCGCAGAATGAGGAATGGGCCGGGCTGATTGAGCAGTGCTTCGGGCCGCGGGCGAAGCGGGTGTCGCGGTATGCGATCCGAAAGGAGCCCGGGATTTTTGACGAGGAGCGATTAGGCGCCATGGTAAAGTCCCTGCCCGCGGGGTATGAGTTAAGGCAGATTGACCGGGAACTGTATGACCGCTGCCCGAAGCTGGGCTGGTGCCGGGACTGGGTGGCGCAGTATGAGAGCTATGAGCAGTTCTGTGAGTGCGGCCTGGGATTTGTGGTGGAAAAAGACGGGGAGCCGGTCTCGGGCGCTTCCTCCTACTCGGGATTTCGCGGCGGCATCGAGATCGAGATTGACACAAAGGAGGAGTATCGGAGAAAGGGGCTGGCCACGGTCTGCGGGGCGGCGCTTGTCCTGGAGTGTGTGAAGCGCGGCTGGTATCCGAGCTGGGATGCGCAGAATCTGTGGTCGGTGGCCCTGGCGGAGAAGCTGGGGTACCACTACAGCCACACCTATCCGGCCTATGAGATCGACTGGGAATAAAAAATGGATCTTTGCGGCGCACCGTGCTATAATGGGGATGTCTGAAAGGAGGAGAACAATGGTTAAGATAATTTCGGACAGTACCTGTGATTTGTCAGAGGAGCTTTTGGCGCGCTATGAGATCGATATCCTGCCGCTGCATATTCTGCTGGGCGAGGACGAATACGAGGACGGGGTCAATATCACACCGGACGAGATCTACCGGTGGGCGGACGCGAATAAGACGACGCCGAAGACCTCGGCGCCTGCAATGGAGCGCGCGATGGAGCTGTTTCGGCCCTATGTGGAGGCGGGGAGGGAGATCGTGTGTTTTTCCATTTCCACGGACATGTCCACCTCGGCCAATGTCATGCGCATGGCGGCGGAGGAGCTGGGGACAAATCTCGTGCACGTGGTGGATTCGGAAAATCTCTCCACCGGGATCGGCCTTCTGGTGGTGGAAGCCGCCATCCTGGCGCAGCAGCAGAAGACGGCGGAGGAGATTGTGCGCCGGGTTATGGAGCTGCGGCCAAAGGTCCGGGCGAGCTTTGTGGTGGACACGCTGGTCTATCTTCACCGGGGCGGCAGATGCAGCGGCCTCGCGGCGATGGCGGGCGGCATGTTAAAGCTTCACCCGCGGATTGGCGTGGACAACGGTAAGATGTCGCCCGGAAAGAAGTACCGGGGAAAGATCGATAAGGTGATCCTGGATTATGCGAAGGATATGGAGGAGGAGCTTAAGGCGGCGCTGCCGGAGCGAGTGTTTATCACGCATTCGGGGTGCGATGCGGCGACGGTGGAGCGCGTGCGGGCGTATCTTGCGTCACTGGATCATTTTCAGGAGATCCATGAGACCAGGGCCGGCGGGGTGATCTCAAGTCACTGCGGGCCGGGGACGCTCGGGGTGCTGTTTATCGACGGGAGATAAAAGAGGCCGGGGAATCGGACAGAGAGCTGTCGGATTCCCCGGTTTGTCTGACTCAGAGGTATAATTCCAGGTTATCATAAACATAGACAACCCATATAAAAGAGAATATTTACAACGGCCGGATTTTATCGTATACTTATTCATGTTGTCTTTGCGGAAAAAACAAATGTACATGAAGCGGGGACAATGGCCGGAGGGATGCGCGCACGCACAGATCCGGCATCCGACAAAAGACGTGCGCAGATGGAGGAAAATCATGGCGACGCATACGGAGATACGCTGGCACGGGAGAGGCGGCCAGGGGGCAAAGACCGCGGCGCTGCTGCTGGCGGACGTGGCATTTATGACAGGAAAGCATGTACAGGGATTTCCGGAATACGGTCCGGAGCGGATGGGCGCGCCCATCACAGCATACGACCGCATCAGTGATGAGGAGATCCGGGTACATTCCAATATTTACGAGCCGGATTATGTGGCGGTGGTGGACGATACGCTGCTGCACGCGGTGGATGTGACGAAGGGTTTAAAGGAATCGGGCGGAATCCTGATCAATACGGAAAAGCCGAAGGAAGAGATTCTTCCGTACTTAAAAGGGTATCAGGGAAAGGTGTATACGATCAATGCCCGCGAGGTCTGTATGAGGACGATGGGACAGTATTTTCCGAATACGCCGATGCTGGCGGCGATCGTAAAAATATCGGGAGTGATGGAGCCGGATGTCTTTTTAAGGGAAATGGAGTCTTCCCTGGCCCATAAATTTGCAAAAAAGCCGGAGGTGCTCGCGGGAAATATGGCGGCACTGAAACTGGCGCTCACGGAGGTGCGGTGATGGCGTTAAAAGCAGCAGAGATCAATGAGAGTACCAGATGGCAGGATCTGACCGAGGGGTTAAAGATCTTTGAGCCGGCCTCCTCGCGTCTGTTTGAGACCGGAGAATGGAGAACCATGACGCCGGTGCTGGACACGGAAACGTGCACGCAGTGTCTGCTCTGCGTCCCCTACTGCCCGGACAGCTCGATTCCGGTGCGGGATGGGAAGCGTGGGGCGTTTGACCTGGATCACTGCAAGGGATGCGGGATCTGCGCGGCGGCCTGCCCGTTCGGCGCGATTACGATGAAGGAGGGCAGATAGATGGCAGTCAGAACAAGAATGTCGGGAAATGAGGCGGTATCGCACGCGATCCGGCAGATCAGCCCGGATGTCATGCCGGCGTTTCCGATTACGCCGTCCACGGAGATCCCGCAGTACATATCTACAATGATCGCAAACGGGGAGATCGATACGGAATTTATCCCGGTGGAGAGCGAGCACAGCGCGATGAGCGCTGCGATCGGCGCGGGCGCTGCGGGGGCGCGTGTGTTTACGGCGACCTCCTCCGCGGGGCTGGCCCTGATGTGGGAGGTGGTCTATGTGGCGGCGTCGAGCCGTCTGCCGCTCGTGATGGCAGTCGTAAACCGTGGGCTGACCGGGCCGTTAAATATCAATGCGGAGCATTCGGACAGCATGGGCGCCAGGGATTCCGGCTGGATCCAGATTTACGCGGAAAACAATCAGGAGGCCTATGACAATATGCTTCAGGCATACCGGATCGCGGAGCACGCGGAGGTCCATCTGCCGGTCATGATCTGCCAGGACGGCTTTATCACGAGCCACGCGGTGGAGAATATCAGCCTGCTGGAGGATGAACCGGTAAAAAAATTTGTCGGGGAGTATGAGCCAGAGCATTTTCTGCTGAACGAAAAGGAACCGATGGCAGTGGGGCCGTACGCGGTGTCGAATTACTGTATGGAGGCCAAAAAGGCGCAGGCCGAGGCGATGATCCGCGCGAAAAAGGTGATTCTCGATGTGGCGCGGGAATTTGAGGAGCTCTCGGGCCGCACTTACGGATTTTACGAGGCATACCGCATGGAGGACGCGGAATATGCGGTGGTGGCCATCGGTTCCGTGTGCGGGACGACAAAGGACGCCGTGGACCGTCTGCGTGAAGCCGGTGTGAAGGCCGGCCTGGTGAAGGTCCGCGTCTTCCGCCCCTTCCCGGGAGAAGAGCTCGCGGAGGCGCTGCGGGGCTGTAAGGCGGTGGCCATCATGGATCGCTGTGAGAGCTACAGCGGCGAGGGCGGCCCGCTTGGCGCGGAGCTGACCGCCGCGATGTACCGGGCGAAGCTTGCGGCGGAGACGGTGAATATTGTTTACGGGCTGTCCGGCCGCGATGTCCGCGTGGAGGATATGGAGCGCGTGTACGACGACCTTCGGAAGATGGCAGAGGAGGGACTGCGCTTTGCGCAGTATCCGTACCTGGGACTGCGGGAGTAAGGTGCAGCAGGACAGAAAATGGAGGAGAGAAATGAACGCAACGACGTTTGACTATAAAGAGATACAGGGAAGGGAGGAGCGGCTTGCGCCGGGGCACCGGCTCTGTGCGGGCTGCGGCGCCACGATTGCGGTGCGCAACGTGTTAAAGGCGCTTCACCCGGGCGACCATGCGGTGGTGGGCAATGCGACCGGCTGCCTGGAGGTATCTTCCTACACCTATCCCTATACCGCATACGAGGACAGCTATATCCACAGCGCGTTTGAAAACGCGGGCGCGACCCTCTCCGGTGTGGAGACGGCATACCGGGTGTTAAAGAAAAAAGGAAAGATCGGCGCGGATTATAAGTTTATCACCTTCGGCGGGGACGGGGGTACCTATGACATCGGCCTGCAGTCCCTCTCCGGAGCCATGGAGCGCGGGCATGACATGGTCTATGTCTGCTATGACAACGGCGCATACATGAACACCGGGATACAGCGCTCGTCCGCGACGCCGCCCTTTGCGGACACGACGACAACGCCGGCGGGGAAGGTCTCCGCGGGAAAGCCGCAGCCGAGAAAGGATCTGGCGGCCATCATGGCGGCGCACAATATCCCCTATGTGGGTCAGACTACGTTTATCGGAAATATGAAGGATCTCTACACGAAATCGGAGCGGGCGATCTACACCGAAGGTCCGGCGTTCTTAAATATCATGGCGCCCTGCCCGAGAGGCTGGCGGTATGAGGCCCCGGAGCTGATTGCGATCTGTAAAGCTGCGGTGGAGACCTGTTACTGGCCGCTGTTTGAGGTGGTGGAAGGGAAATGGAGCTTAAATTATGAGCCGAAGAAGAAACTGCCGATCGAGGAATTTTTAAAACGGCAGGGGAGATTTAAGCATCTGTTCACACCGGAAAACGAGCACTGCATCGGCGAATTCCAGGCGGAGGTGGACCGTCGCTGGGAGGAGCTGCTGGCGCGGTGCGCACAGTAAAACCAGGAGGCAGACCAGGACGGGCTGTCCCGGCAGGCTTTTTTGCGCCGCATCGGGAAATCCGCACCGGTCTGCCTCCGTCTCTGTGTGACAGGCATTTCTTCTCTTTTATGGCAGGGATTCGTCCTGAAGCCGGTCAAATTCCGCCATGCATTCGTCCACTGTGGCGCCGTCTAACAGCTGCCGCACAATCAGGCAGGTGTTTCCCCACTGCTCCATGTTCATGTCTGCATTTGCGCCGAGCACATAGACATTCTCCTCGATTCTGTCATGCAGTGGTTTTAACGCCGGGATGCATTCTGTTTCCACATTTCTGGAGGGGGAGATGACCCGGTTGATCTCTGCGTAGGTCTGAAGCGCTTCATCCGAGAGGATCACCTCGAGGACATCCTTCGCATCCTCTGCATGTTCCGCGTTTACGCCGATGGCATACCCTGTCATGGGAATGACCGGCATCTGTCCGCGGCTGCTGGGAAAGCCGATGACGACCATGTTAAAATCAGGATCCCCATACGCGGTATCGGAATTGGCCGCGCCCCAGTAGGCCATGACAATCGGCGTTTTCTGCGCCAGGAAATCCGCGCCTTCCCCCTCGATCGCCTCGCTCACACCGGCTTTTTTAGCGTCGATGTATCCGCAGTCAATCAGCTCCTGGAGAAATTCAAAGCCGGGACGCATGTAGTCGCTGTATCTTCGCTCGCCGCTGTTTAATGCCGCGATCTCCGCTTCTGTGTTTCCGCCGTTGTACAGATCCGCGTAAGCCTGCGCAAAGACAAAGGTCTCTAACCACCAGCGGTTTGCACCTACAGGCGTCTCAATCCCGTTCTCTTTGAATACCCGGCAGCATTCGAGAAAATCCTCGGGTGTTTCCGGCAGTGCGAGACCATATTCGTCGAACATGTCCTTGTTGACAAACAGGCCGTAGGCCACAACCTCCTGCGGAATTGCCACCAGCTTTCCGTCGATCGTATTTGCGGTAATCACGACGTCGCGCAGATTTTTGGCGCACTTCAGGTCGGACAGATCCAGAAGCAGGCCTTCATCTCCAAGACTGCGGATCGTATCCGGATTGAGCAGATAAAGATCGTCCATATTATTGCGCGCCCGGTCGAGAGCGACATCGTCGTATGTCTTATCCTGATGGTTTTCCGCCGTATAAGTGATGTAATGAACGGAGACGCCCAGCGCTTCTTCCGCCATGAGGATTGTTGTATCCGCGGCGCTTCTGGCCATATTTTCCGCATCAGGAGCTGTTTTTTCCATGGGGCTGAACAGATTTACATTCCGCTCACTGTTTTCTTCCTGTGTCACAAGATTCTGATTGGATGTTCCGCTGCCGCAGGCTGCTGCCATACAGATCATGGAGCCTGCCAGGACAGCGGCGGTCAGTCTTTTCACTTTTCCTGTCATTTTTACATGATTCCTCACAAATTATTTGATTTTTATGATTTCCGGTGCACATACCGGCTGACGGCTTTCTTTAACAGGTCCACATTGATCGGCTTCGTCAGATGGATGTTCATGCCCGCGCCGAGCGCTTCCTTTTCATCTTCCACAAACGCGTTTGCCGTCATGGCAAAGATGGGGATCTCGCGTGCATCCCGCCGGTCCAGCGCACGGATCGCTCTCGTCGCGTCATAGCCGTTCATAACCGGCATCTGGACGTCCATCAGAATCGCGTCAAACTCTCCCTCGCGCGACTCCGTGAAGCGTTCCAGCACCAGTCTGCCGTTTTCGGCGACCACACAGTCCGCGCCCTCCAGCGAAAGAATGGTCGAGAGGATCTCCGCATTGATCTCATTATCCTCCGCGGCAAGGAAATGCAGGCCCTTAAGACTGCCCTCCTCCTGTGCCGCAGGCGCTTCCGTTTCATCCGGCTTTGCTGTCTGGCATGTCGAGATTCTCAGCGGAAGATCCACGCGAAAGAGGCTGCCCCTGTCGACCTCGCTGAAGACCTCGATGGTTCCGCCCATGAGATCCACAAGATTTTTTGTGATCGCCATGCCAAGGCCGGTTCCCTGGACTTTGTTTGTCGTGCTGTTTTCCGCCCGTGTAAATACGTCAAAAATGGTTTTCAGATATTCCGGCGTCATACCGTAGCCGTTGTCCTCCACCTCAATCCGGATGTGCTCAAACTGATCCGAGCGCTTCTGCCCGGCCATGCGCAGCCAGATTTCTCCGCCCTCCTGAGTATATTTGACGGCGTTTGAGAGAAGGTTGATCAGGATCTGACTGATTCTCGTCTCATCGCCCAGCAGGTATTCGTGCTCCGGATCCGCGATCTCCACATGGAATTCCTGCGCCTTTGCACTGGCCATGGGCCGGATCATCGCATCGATGGAAGAGATCAGATCGTTTATGGAAAAGGTATCCTCATTCAGTACGACTTTTCCGCTTTCAATCTTTGAGACCTCCAGAATGTCGTTGATGAGCCCGAGCAGATGCTGACCGGACGCCATGATCTTTTTCGTGTATTCACGCACCTTGTCGGGATCCTCCGCATCCTTCGCGAGCAGGGAGGTAAACCCGATCACCGCGTTCATCGGCGTGCGGATATCATGGGACATATTGGAGAGAAACATGGTCTTGGCGCTGCTCGCCAGCTGCGCTGCATGAAGCGCTTCGGTCAGCTGCGCGCTGTGACGCTCCCGTTCTTCCTCGCGCTCCCGCATGAGCGCTTTCTGCCGGCGCTCGCTGAAATAGTACAGCATACAGCAGAAAAGAAACGCCACCAGCATAATGAGGACGACAATAAAGATATTATAGTTTACCGTTTCGCCCTCCTGCTGAATCGCTTCGGTCGGGACATAGCCGACAAGGCAGATCGTACCGTCGTTTACCATCCAGATAAAATTCAGCGAGCTTTTATTCTGAATATCATGCCCGAACATAATATTCTGCCGGTTTTGGACACAGTCTTCGATTTCCGCCCGAAGGGCCTCCTCATGAATATCGTTTGCCCGGTAAAAATCCTCCAGATTCAGATGACCCGCATTCCGCGCGCCCATGCCCTTTGGCTTTAGCACAAACCGCTCCGTCTCCGTGTCCATAAGATAGAGCATGGCCTGTTTGTTATAAAAGCCGTCCGGAAGCGAGCGGTCGAGGAAGTCATACGTATATTCGACATAAAGCATACCGATGTCCGTTCCGTCTTTTGTCACAGGACATTTGATGCAGTAGGCCCATGACCCCATATAGTTTAAGTAGGAGCTGGAGATTTCCAGCCCGTCCGTTCTTTTGCCCGAAGAAAAAAATACCAGCCCGTCTTCGGAAAAAGCTTCCCCTGTGCTGGAGATTCCTTCTGTTTCCCCTGTACGGATCAGGGCAAGCTTTACCATGGTCTCATTCTTCTGATAAGAACGGATATATGCTTCGGGGTCTTCCATCCCGGCAATATCCTGCGCCAGCAATATCTGGAACTCCGCTTCGATCTCCCAGACAGACTCTATTGTGCTTTTTATCATATTCAGATTTTCACTCAGATTCTGGACCGCCGCGTCGGACATCTCTCTTGAGATTTTGCGTGATACCGAGAATACAACGGCGCCAAGAATGCAGAAAACCAGTATTATGGAAAAAAGTAAAGGAATTCTTTTTTTCTGTTTCATATTCGTTCCACCGCGTGTCTTTTTTAAACCTATTTTACACTTTTTTATCGATTTTTTCTACAATAGAATCTAATTTTTGCAATCCGGTCATATATCTATCATATTCAGAAGGGCGGAACATGATAGTATCTGTCGCCTTATTCCTCTCTCGTGATATTTTTCACCCAGATATACTTTTTATACCGAAGATACACGGCCGGCAGCTTTACGATCTCGTCCATATTTACGATGCAGTATACGGCCAGCACCGGCAGCTTCAGCGCAAAGGCGGCAAGAAAGCCGAACGGAACCGAGAAGCACCACATCGCGAAAACATTGCCGATCATGTCAAATTTCGAGTCGCCGCCGGCGCAGAAAATCCCGTCGAGCACGGTGGTGTTCACGGACTGAGCCATGATATTGATACCGCAGAAGATCAGCATATACTGAAGATAGACCGCGGCGGAATCCTCGATGGGCGCAATTTTAACGATCACGGGCGAAAGGGCAATGAGAGCCGTGCCGGTAAAGATCCCGACTGCGATCGCCAGGTGGGAGAGTCTGCGTCCGTATTCTTTTGCCAGATCCAGTTTCCCGGCGCCAAGGACATTTCCGATCAGCACGCCTGCGCCGCCGCTGACGCCGCGGATCAGGCAGGAGAGGAGGCTCTTGGCGATGGAGGTGATGGAATTCGCCGCCACGGCGTCGGATCCCATGTGCCCCATGATGACCGAATAGGAGGAAAACGCCACGCCCCATACCAGCGAGGCGCCGAGCACCGGTCTGGTATAATGCCAGAAATCCTGTGCCAGAGACCGGTTGGCGGTTCGAAACAGCTTTGACCAGGACACCCGCGCCCGGCCCGGCCGCAGGCATTCGAAGACGCTCCATGCCAGCTCGATGGCCCTGGCGGTCACTGTGGCGTAGGCGGCGCCTGCCACGCCAAAGGCAGGGAACCCGAGAAGGCCGAAGATCAGCAGCGCGTTTAAGACAATGTTAATCACGACGCAGGAGGAGCTGATCAGGGAGCTTCTTCCCGCGAAGCCGGTATTTTTCAGTAAGATCAGATAAATCTGCGACACGGCGCATAACAGGTAAGAAAAAGAAACCGCCCTTATGTAGACAGCGCCGCATTCGATCAGCTCCGGTTCGCCTGTAAAAATGCCGATCAGAAGCCGGGGAAAGAAAAAGGCGGCCACGGTAAAAAGAAGGCCCACCGCCAGGTTCACCCGAAGCGCAACCGGCATCACATCCTCGATCGAAGGGATGTCCTGTTTTCCCCAGTACTGCGCCACCAGGATCCCCGCGCCGACCGATATTCCGCTGATAAAGAGGCTGAGCACAAACTGGATCTGGCCGGCCAGGGATACGGAGGAAAGAGCCGTCTGGTCGAGAAGGCCGAGCATCGCGGCGTCGGTGGCGCTGACGAGCGCCAGCATAAAGCTCTGAACCGTGATCGGTATGACCAGGGATTTTAACATGGTATAAAAATTGTCATCTCTTTTTGCACGCATCTGTTTTACCTGTTTCCTTTGTTCCTGTAATTTGTCGGACTATGATCTGAGTATATACAACTCCCGCGCCGCTTGTCAATACGGGAAGTGCCGGTCAGCGGGAGGCGGCGCGCCGTACTTGCCAGTTTTTCCGGACAGGGGTATAATACCCGTAAAAAAGGAGGAACCCACATGAGATATACCTGGATCGACGCGTATCTGCTGGAGAAAACCGGCGTCACCAAAGACCTGCAGAAGGACTGGAACTGGATCCGCTACCACATCGGCGGAAAAATGTTTGCCGCGGTCTGCCTGGGGGAGAATGACGAGCCGTACTATATCACGTTAAAGCTGGAGCCGGCGGAGGGAGATTTTCTGCGGTCACAGTACGAGGATATCATTCCCGGCTACTATATGAATAAAATGCACTGGAATTCTATAAAGCCGGACGGAGCGGTGCCGGACGAGCTGTTAAAGGATCTGCTGGACAAATCGTATCAGCTGGTGCTGGGGAGCTTTAGTAAGAAGAAACAGAAGGAGATTTTGGGGGGCGAGGCATGACGGGAGAGACGGAAGAAAAAAAGAGACCGGTAAGCGCCGGCGTTTTCGTGACAGCGGCGCTTGCGGCGGCATCTGTTTTGTATCTGGCCAGCCGGGAGGTATTATCCTGGTCTGGTCTGTACCTGCAGATGCGGGTGGCGATACCGGGAGAGCTCCTTGCCTTTCTCGTCACGCCGGTCTGCTTTTTCATTGTTGTGACGGCCTCTGCCCTGCGGGCAGGCAGACGCGGGGGCAGGGGAATGCGGGCAGCGGGGATTGTGGTCTGCGCGCTTGCCGCGTTTGCGGGATTTTTCTACCTGACGGTCGGCAGTCTGATTTATGTTTTCCTGCGGTCGGGTGAGCTGGAGCGGGACAGAAGGGTGGGAGAGGACGGGATCTGGATCGAATCGGTCGGGGAAGAGAGCAGGGGCCTTGAAAGCTGGCAGGTGTACCGCTATTATGAGCCGGTGGCATGGGTGCTGAAACGTCCGTACGAACCGCTGTCAGAGGTGATGGAGTGGAGAGCGTACCGGAAATATGGGGAGACGTTTGTCGTCACACCGCAGGACCGCTCCAGGGAGACGGATGAGAAACTTTCGGTCTACACGCTTTTTCTGGAATCGGACCAGGAGCTTGTGATCCATATGCTGTCCGGGGATTCATTTTATGGTTTTCTGGACGATTATCCGCAGGCGAAGGCGAACCGGCTGCTTTCCATGGATCCGGAGGCTGGCGGAATCGTGGATTTTTTGACGGCCGGGTCAGAGGAGGATCAGACAGAGACGCTTCTCTCCTGCTTTGCAGCGGCTCCGGTGATTGTCATTGAAGACGAGGCGGACGGTGACAAAAAGGCGGGGCTGATCGCGCGGGCGGTCGGCAGGGTGGCAGATGAGCCGCTTTTTCATGTGGAAGGGAACGAGGCGGCGGTCGTGCTGCGGATCTGTTTTCCGGACGGTGGGACGCAGGATATGAGGCTTTCCTTTGGCAACCTGGCAAACCGTTACGTCAATGATTCCGTAAACGGCATGATACGGGGAGACTACTATGCGAATGAGGAACACGTGAGGGATGCGATCCGTTACTGGTATGAGGCGCATGAGGCGGATATGCAGGAAGGGTCCGGGCTGCCCGGGAGCGGCGCCGGCGGTGAAGCCGGCCTGCCAGAGGACGGAGCTACAGGCGATGAAGCCGGCCTCCCGGGAAGCGGAGCCACAGGTGATGAAGCCGGCCTCCCGGAGGACGGAGCCGCAGACCCGGATACCGTGGAGGGGGCTTACCTGTGTCTGTACCGGGAGATTTTTGTGCCGGAGGGCGCCATCTACGACTGTCGCTATAATGCGAAGGGCAATTTTTATGCCGTGGTCTCGGAGGGCAGAGGGAAGCCTGCCGCGGATCAGCCAGAGATGGACACCCGGTGTACGGTGGTGTACGACCGGGAGTCGGCAAACGGGGAATGCCACCTGTTCGTGTATTATGAAACCTGGTATCAGGAGGATGGTTCCGAATACACGACGGCGATCCGCAATACCTATGCGGTAAATAAGTCAACCGGTGAGGTCACGCCGTCCGGGAAGCGGGCATGGGAGGACGTCGGCTCGCAGGACTATCAGGAGGCGGCAGGGGAGAAATAGAGCGGGTAAATCAGTAAAGCCACTCTCTCCCGCCCTGTTCTTCTTCCACATCCTTCGGAACCGTGGCGCGGATCGACCACGGCGCGGGGTCGAATTCCGCGATCTTTGCCATAAGCGCCGTATCGGCGTCCCTGCGGCATTCCGAATGCGCATCAAAGAACATTGTCTCCTTTCCCTCCGCGGTAAAGGGCATCCAGCGGGGCATACCCTTGTGGTTGGGGTTGCCGGTATACGCGAAGGAGATCAGGGCGCCGGCCATTTCATCCTCCAGCCGGTCGGTCACGCCCGCAAGGTTCGCCACCGGCACGCGCGCGGTATTGTGGAAAATGAACGGAATGTCCGAACAGTGCCATGCAGGCGTGCCGCCGTAGACGTCAAAGACGAAGGAAAACTGATAGCTGTAGCCCGGGGCGGACGGGCCGGACTCGGCCCGCTTCGTCAGGAAAGAGACCGCGTTTGGCCTGGAATGATAATCCAGTTTGGGAAGGACGGATAAATCTTTTCCCGGATACGCCGCCTGAAACGCCTCGATGAGTTCCGCATCACGACTGCCGTAAATGTTGCGAATGGCCGCCCGTTTCTCCTCTTCGGAAGCGGAGACGGGAAGCGTGCGGGCAAAACCGCCGAACTCGGCGATTACATTTCCGACGATTGTAGGAATCGTTTTCGCATAGTCGCGGAAGCCCACATCGCAGGGATGGCCCAGGTAATAATCGTTTGCCACAGGCCCCCAGTTGATCCCGGTCTGCAGGTGATTGCAGGCCCGGATATAAGCTTTCATCAGCGAGCGGTAGGGAACCTGTGTAAGCGTTTCATATTCGTCGCGGGGAATGTTCAGCACGGCAAGCATCTCCTCCACGATCGGGGCGTGAGGCGGATCGTCTTCCCGATAAAAATTATCGGAGCCGGACATGATCATCGCCTTGTGGTATAACCCGTCCGCCGCCGGCGTCTGAAGAAGCGTGCAGACTTTACCGCCGCCGCCGGACTGACCGAAAATCGTCACATTTTCCGGGTCGCCTCCAAAGGCGGAAATGTTTTCATGGATCCACTGCAGCGCGACGACCAGGTCGGTGATGCCTGCGTTGACAGAGTTCGCGTATTTTTCATCCAGCGACGATACATCCAGATAACCGAGAATGTTCAGGCGGTGATTGACGGTCACGACGACGACGTCCCCGTATCCGCAGAGGGCGTCCCCCTCATAGGCGACCTGCTCGAGCGCGGAGCCGTTGGCAAAGCCGCCGCCGTGGAACCACACGACAACCGGCTTTTTTGCGGACGGATCGAGCGACGCGGTCCAGATATTTAAGTACTGGCAGGCCTCGTTTTCCGGCCAGAAGCCGTGGGGGATCAGGATCTCGCAGGAGGGAAGCGGATCTCCGTAGGTGGGCGCGTTGGGGCCGTAGTTTGTCGCATCCTTTATGCCTTCCCAGGGTTCTGGAAGACGGGCGGGCATAAAACGCTCCGCCACGGCGTACCGGATGCCGCGAAAGATGAAAATGTCGTCCAGCTCAAACCCCCGGATCTTTCCGTTTGCGGTATCCGCCACGGGATAATCGGGTCTGCAGATAAATGTTCTTGCCATAAAAGCCTCCTTTTCCATACTGCTGCATGATTCGCTATAGTAAAACTGTAACAAAAACAGATGGGACAATCAATTGTAAGGGGAAAGTCATGACAAAACAGGAATAAAAACAGATAAAACGTCAGGTCATTCGGATGCTTCCCTGTACGGGAAAATCAGATGACCTGACGTTTGACAAAAAAGGCGCTTAAGAGAGTTTTTTAAATACCGGGATCACATCGATCGGCGCGTCGCAGCGCAGCGTCTGCCCGCCTTCATATTCGGCATGATCATTGATATTCCGCCATTTTCCTTCCGGAAGATAAACATCCCTTGCGACCTCGCCCGCGTGCAGAACCGGGGCGACGAGGTATTCGGATCCGAACATATACTGGTCGGATAACTCCCAGCACTTCGGATCATCCGGGAATTCGTAGAACATTGTGCGCAGCAGCGGGGCGCCGGTTTCGCTCGCCTCCCGCATCAGCCCCTCGATGTAGGGCTTTAAGGAAAGGCGCAGGTCAAGCTGCTTTTTCATCACGGCAAAGGCGTCGTCACCATAGCTCCACATCTCGTTTGACTGTCCGGTATAGAGGCTTCCGCCGCCGTAAGGCTTGTCGGAGAGCGGCGGGATATTATGCGGTCCGCGGTCTCCGTGCAGCCGGAGGATCGGGGAAAATACGGCGAACTCAAACCAGCGGAGTAAGAGCTCCTTAAATTCCGGCGATGCAAAATCCTCTGTCATAAATCCGCCGATATCGGTCGTCCACCACGGGATTCCCGCGAGACCCATATTGAGCCCTGCGCTCAGCTGATCCCGCAGACTCTCGAAGGTGCTCGGCACGTCGCCGGACCAGATCAGCGAGGAATACTTCTGATTTCCCGCCCAGCCGGAGCGTGTTAAAAACAGCATCTCTTTTTCACGTCCCAGGGATGTAAAGCCGTCGCAGAAGGTCTTTGCGAACATCTGCGGATAGAGGTTGCTGACCTCAAGCGCGCAGCCCATCGCGTAGCGGTAGTTGTCGTAATCGTAGACAGCGTAGTCCGGCTCGATGTTGTCCAGCCAGAACATGTCGATGCCGTAGTCGAGATAATTCTTTTTGCACTTCTCCCAGAGAAATTCCCTGGCCTCCGGGTTGGTGACGTCGATCTCTAAGCAGTCGCCCTGGAAATCATACGTCTGGATGCTCCCGCGCTCGGTTTGGATTAAGAGGCCGCGGTTATAAAGCTCGTTGAAGTTTTCGCTCCTGCGGTCCACGGAGGGCCATACGGATACGACTACCTTTGTCCCCATCGCGTGCAGCTCGTCGCACATCGCCTTCGGATCCGGCCAGTATTCGGAGTCGAACTTCCAGTCGCCCTGCATTGTCCAGTGGAAGAAATCGATGACGATGACGTCCAGCGGGATGTTCAGCTCGCGGTATTTTCTGGCCACGGAGAGCACCTCCTCCTGGGTGCGGTAGCGCAGCTTGCACTGCCACAGACCTAAAAGGCCGTCCGGGATCATCGGCGCACGGCCCGTCACTGCCGTGTAATGCTCCACAAGGTCAGCCGGCGTATCGGCCGCGGTGATCCAGTAATCCATCTCCTTTGTCGCATCCATGTGCCACTCGGTGTAGTTCTTTCCAAATGAAACCTTTCCCACGCCCGGATTGTTCCAGAGAAAACCGTATCCGAGACTTGACACGGCAAACGGGATGCTGATCTGGGAATTGCGCTGCGCCATCTCGAGCACGCAGCCCTTTAAGTCCAGATAGGGCTGCTGGTACTGGCCCATGCCGAAGATCTTCTCGCCGTCATTGCTCTCAAACCGCACGGTCAGCCCGTAATCCCCGCCGATGATCGGCTTGTAGTCCCTGCCGATGATTTTCAGGCAGCAGCTCTCTCTGCTCTCCGTGCCGAGATAATTCCGGTAATATTCCCGGAGAATCAGCTTCCCGTCCCGGAAAAAAGAGATCACCCCTGCGACATTGATCTTCGCGCTGATCCGTCCGTTTGTGATCGTGGCGCATTTGTCGATCATGCCCCCGGTGTAGCCGTCCGGGATGCTGCCCTCATTGATTTCAACCACGGCCGTGCGCCCTGTATCCGGCACCGTTTCGCTCAGCGCCCAGTCCGCCCCGGTGAAATCCATATACCGGGTCGCGCGCACGCGCAGGGAATCCGCCCCCCACGGCTCGATTATAATCCGCTCACCCTGATGGCGCGCGGTCAGTCTGTTCCCATCCTTCGAAAAAATCATAATGTGCTTCTCCTCTCTGAAAAATCTGTTATAATAAAACTATAATGATTTACAGACAGAAAAACTTTAACAAATTTCACAGATACTAACACGATATTCACATAGCAGTCCTGAGGACTTTTAAGATATGAAGGGAGGTCCGTATGAACGGGGAATATGATCTGCTGCGGGAGCGCAGGAGCCACGGAACCGCCATGTTTCCGTTTATGATCTATGAGATCGAGACGGATGAGAGAACCGGAGAGCGCGTGGGCTGTCACTGGCATGAGGAGTTTGAGTTTCTGGCGATCACGGGCGGGACGGCGGAAGTGACGCTTGACGGGCGCAGCTATACCGCGGGAGAGGGGAACATTTTTATCATTCCGCCGGACTGTCTGCACGCGGTCAACGGGGAGCCCGGCGTCCCGTTTTCCTTTTTTGCCGTCGATTTTTCCACTGCGCTTTTAAACAGCTTCATGGACGACCGCATTCAGCAGAAGTATATCGACAGCGTCAGAAACGGCGGGGCGATCTTTCCGCCCCGCCTGATACAAAAGCAGGACTGGGAATGTGAGACGGCCCGCATTCTCGCACAGATCCGGGAGATTTTTACAAAAAAGGAACCGGCGTACGAGCTTCTGGTAAAAGCGCGGCTCTATGAGATCTGGTATCTGCTGTACACGCATGCCGGACAGGCGGAATACGGGGCGGACGGGAGCAGGTCGGACTATCAGGTCGGGACGGTCCGCTCGGTCATCGAATATTTAAAGGCGCATTATGAGGGAGCGGTCTCGTTAGAGGAGCTGTCAAAAGAATTCGGGATCAGCCGCGGGCACCTGTGCCGTCTGTTTAAGCAGATCACAAAAATGACGATTGTAGAATATTTGAATTATTACAGAATTACCAGAAGCGTCCGGTATCTTCGGGAGACGGACCGGGAGATCAGCGAGATCGCGGGGATGACCGGATTTGGCAATATCAGCTATTTTAACCGGGTCTTCCGCAGTTATATGCACATGACGCCCACCGAGTACCGGAACGGGGCATTTCTGGTTGACGGCGCGCCTGTCTTATAATAGAATGGTTAAAATATGGAGGGCGGCGGGGTGGAAACGATTCGGGAGCATACACAAAAGAAGGCGGCGGAGCGCGCGGATTATGGACAATATCACGGGGCAAAGAGCTTTGACGGGACGATTTTAAAGATTATCGCCGCGTTTGTCATTCTGCTTTTACTATTTTTCAGCGTCAATCTCGGTGCAAGATATGTGATCAGCCGGCAGATTAAAAATTCCGCGGAGTCGATCGCGGATGCCTACGTCAAAGAAATCGTCTACAAATTCGATACGGCGGACAATTATCTGGCCGACCTGGTCTTTGTGGATAACGATGTGGAGAGCGCCAATTATAATTACAGACAGAACCATCTGTGGTTTATTCAGTCGGCACAGAAGATCAATGATAAATTAAACAGCTACCGCTACGCGCTCGGGGAACAGTTCGGGTTTCTCGTGTATTATGCCAGACATGATTATTATAATATGTCGGAGCGCGGCTCCTTAACGATCAGCGAGGTGAACAATTTAAAAGAAAGCTTAAAGAAATTTATGGAGGAGGACAGGGAGGACGTGCGGGCGATCTCCGGAACCCGCTGGAGGATCCTGCGCATGAATGCTAAATGGTATGCCGTGAATTACAGCTATTACCACGAGGTGTACGCGTGCAGCTTTGTGGAGCTCGGGAATCTGGAGCGGGCGGTGGACCGGATTGAGTTCGGGGAGAGCAGCAGCCTGGCATTTGTCTCGGAGGACGGGGAGTTCTATACGCACAAAGAGGATCTGAAGGAGAGCGGGCTCTCGGGGCAGGCGAAGAGAGCGCTTGCCGACGGGACGCTCTTTGGCTACCGGTATTTTCTGATCGGACGTGAAGTGCCTGAGGCTGACTTAAAGCTGCTGCTGGTGGTGGAGAACGGCGAGGGGATCATCGGCAGTATGGTCATGCAGTGGGTTCTGCTTGCAATCATGCTGGTCGCCGTCATTTTCCTGATCTGGATAAGCCGTTACAGCAAACGGATGCTCTTAGACCCCCTGCGGTACTTTTTCGACAATCTCGAACGAATTTCCGTGGAGGAGGAGAACGCGTATTTTGAAAACAGCGAGATCTTAGAGCTGCAGCAGGCGAATGAGCTTTACAGAAAGATCCTGGATCAGGCGCATCAGCTGAAGATCGAGGTCTATGAGAAGACGGAGGAGCAGCAGAGACTCCAGATCGAGTACATGAAGCTTCAGATTCAGCCTCATTTTTACATCAACTGCATGAACATGATCCACAATATGTCCTGCATGGGAGATGAGGAGGGGGTTCAGATGATGGCGGCCCATGTGTCGGATTATTTCCGGTACATTTTCGGGAGCAGCCAGGAGGTGGTCGCGCTTCTGGAAGAGCTGAAGCATATCGAAAATTATCTGGAGATCTGCAAAATCCGCTACCGGATGAAGGTGGACTATCAGATCGATGTGCCGGATCAGCTGGAGGGGATTCTGATTCCGCCCCTGATTTTACACACCTGTGTCGAAAATTCCGTGAAATACGGATGCCGGCAGGGGGATGTATCCGTCATCGGCATCCGGATCCGAAGGCATACGGAGGCGGATGGGGAATATATCTCCATCGAGGTGACGGATGACGGGCCGGGATTTGAGCCGGAGGTGTTGGAACAGCTGGCGAAGCGGGAGGAGATCGTCACGACACGCGGGACGAGAGTTGGGATTACAAACGTAATAAAACGTATGGAACACCGCTATGGAGAATGCTTCCGGATGGAATGTTCAAACCGGGAGGGCGGCGGTGCGAGGATCTGGTTTGATATACCGGTGGAAATGGAGCGTGAGGAATGAACATTCTGATCATGGACGATGACGAATATACGGTTGAGACGATCAAAGCGATGATCGACTGGGAAGCGATTGGCGTGGACAGTGTCTTTTCGGCGACCACGGTTTTTTCCGCAAAGCAGATTTTTGAGGCGGCGCAGCTGGATATCATGCTCTGCGATATCGAGATGCACGATGAGACCGGGCTTGACTTTGTGGAGTGGGCCAGGGGGCAGGGGAGCATGGCGGAGGTGATATTTCTGACCAGCTTCGCGGAGTTTTCCTATGCGCAGAGGGCGCTTCAGCTCCAAAGCCGCGAATATGTGTTAAAGCCGGTGAAGTATGAGGCGCTGAATGAGATACTGTATCAGGCGGTGCTCCGGGCGGACCAGATGAAGAAGGTGCGCGGGGAGGGCGAGAAGTGGAAGCAGTCGCTGCGTCTCCGGAAGGAGGGCTTCTGGAAAAGCCTGATCGGAGGAGAGCTGTCAGAGACGGAGGAAGTGGAGCGCAGAAAGCGTTTCCTGGAGCTGTCCTACACGCCGGAAGACCGGTTCCTGCTTTTTGTGATCGAGATTTATGATTTCTGCACGATTCTGGAGAAGGTGGAGCGGGGCATGTACGATTTCATCATCCAGAATATCACGGAGGAGCTGTTAGGGACCGAGGGGTTTTACACGGAGGTGATTCTGCGCCTGGACGCTGAGGATTCCGCGCAGCTGCAGGTGGTGCTTCAGGTAAAGGAGGAGGCGGCGGGGCATTATCTGGAGACGATGATGCAGACCGGGGAGAATTATATCGCCCAGATCCGGCAGCGGCTTGACAGTGTCGTCGGCTGTTATGTCGGGATGCCGGTTCCTTATACGGATATCATAAAACAGGCGGGGCGGCTCTCGGAAATGCTCCAGGATGACGTGCTCGGCGCAGGCCGTGTCCGTTTCCTTGAGCAGTATTCGTTCGGCGAGGTGTCATACGTCCGCCCGGAGTTTGCGGAATGGGAGAAGCTGATCTTAGAGAAGAAGGGGCGTCAGATCCGCTGGCAGATCAGCCAGTATCTGTCGCAGCTTGAAAAAGAGAACAATGCGAACAGCGAGAGTCTGGGGCAGTTTCGGATGGAGTTTGATTACATGATCCTCTCCGTCTTAAAGAAGCGGAATATCCCGGCCTCGCTGCTCTGGGATGACGTCAGCGCGGACAAAAACAAGGACGCGGTCAAGAGCATCCACAATATGCAGCGGTATACCAGAAGGCTCTGCGACAAGGCGCTGGGATTTATGGATCAGGTGGATCATGAGAAATCGATCGTCTACACGGTAAAAAAATATATCGGCGAACATTACGCCGAGGAGCTGACAAGAGACGACCTGGCGCAGCTGGTCTACTTAAACCCGGATTACCTCTCGCGGATTTTCCGGAACGAGACCGGGGAGAGCTTAAGCAATTACCTGATCCGTTTCAGGATCGATCAGGCCAAGGAGCTGCTGCTCTCCACTGATCTTCCGATTCATCAGATTGCGTGTTCGGTGGGATACACAAATTTCTCATATTTCGCCAAGCTTTTTCGTAAATATACCCAATGCACGCCAAATGAATATCGCAAAAAGACGATAAATAACACAAATCAGTAAGTCTGATTTGTGTTATTTTATGTCAGCAGAGTGTTAGAGAAACGCCGGAAAGTTTTCTATAATTTTCCTATCAACAAAAGAACGCGTTCGCCGGCCGGGGACGGATTCTTTGGTAAGGAGGAAATTATGGCAAATGTTACGGAGGCAAAAGCCCCTTCGAAGACCATGCGGCAGATTAAGACCTGGGCTCCCATCTTTCTGATGATGGCGCCGGGCCTCATCTATCTGTTTATCAACAACTACATGCCGATGGCGGGCCTTGTGATTGCGTTTAAGCAGATCAACTTTTCCGACGGTATCTGGAAGAGCCCGTGGGTCGGGTTAAAGAATTTCGAGTTCCTGTTCAAATCAAAAGATGCGTTTATCATCACGAGAAATACGATCTGCTATAACCTCGCGTTTATCGTGATCAACACAGTGCTCGGCATCGCGCTGGCGATCCTGATTACGGATATCCGTAAGGACGGCCCGAGAAAGCTCTATCAGAGTGCGATCCTCGTGCCCTATCTGATGTCGATCGTCATCGTAAGCTACATCACATACGCGTTTTTAAGCGCGGAGAACGGTCTGATCAACAACAGTATCCTTCCGCTGTTCGGGAATACGGAAGGGGTCAGCTGGTACATGGAAAAGAAATACTGGCCGTTTATCCTGACGCTGGTCAATACCTGGAAGGGAATCGGCTACGGGACGCTGATCTACATCTCGACGGTGAACGGGATCGACCGCAGCCTCTATGAGGCGGCAAGCCTTGACGGGGCGGGCAAATGGAAACAGATTCTTCACGTCACCCTGCCGTCGTTAAAGGGAACCGTGATCACGCTGACCCTGTTAAACATCGGACGTATCTTCTACTCGGATTTCGGTCTGTTTTACCAGGTGCCGATGAACTCCGGGCAGCTGAATGAAGTGACAAATGTAATTGATACCTATGTATACCGTTCCCTGCTTCAGATGAACAATCCGGGCATGGCTTCCGCGGCGGGCTTCTACCAGTCGATCGTCGGGTTTGTCCTGGTGCTGGTGGCGAACCTTGTCGTGAGAAAGATTGACGCGGACAGCGCTTTATTCTAGAAGGAGGATCCTATGATACAGTCAAGAAGTGAAAAAATTTATCAGGTTGTGGCCCATATCATCCTGATCCTGATGGTATTCTGCATTGCGATGCCCTTTATCCTGCTGTTCATGTCATCCATCACCGATGAGAACACGCTGATCCAGAACGGGTATTCTTATTTCCCGGCAAAGTACAGCCTCACGGCGTATAAATATATCTGGAATCAGAAGGCGAAGGTATTTCAGGCTTACGGCATGACGATCCTTGTGACCGCGGTCGGTACGGTGATCAACATTGCGATGTCCGCGATGTTAGCGTACGGCCTGTCGAAGGCAAAGCTTCCGCTCCGCAGATTTTTTGCCTTCTATGTCTTCTTTACGATGCTGTTTAACGGCGGACTGGTACCGACCTACATGATGTACACCGGCACCTTCCACATTAAAAATACGGTATTTGCACTGATTGTCCCGGCATTCATGATGAGCGCGATGAACGTGATTCTGATCCGGACCTACTATCAGACGAGTATCCCGGACGCCCTCTATGAGGCTGCCGAGATCGACGGCGCCGGCCCCTTTAAAGTGTTTACGACGATCGCTCTGCCGCTGGGCAAGCCGATCTTAGTCACGATGGGACTGTTCGCGGCGTTGGGATACTGGAACGACTGGACCAACGGGCTTTATTATCTGTCCGGTACAGAAGGGCAGAAGCTCTACACGATCCAGAACCTGTTAAATCAGATGATGTCCCAGATCGAGTTCTTATCTTCGAACAGCAGCGCGGCTTCCGCGGCGAGCTCGGACATCGCGAAGGTGCCGCAGACGGCGGTGCGTATGGCGATCGCGTTTGTCGCGATGCTGCCGATGTTAGTGATCTACCCGTTCCTGCAGAAATACTTCCAGAAAGGTATTGCCTTAGGAGCGGTGAAAGGTTAAATCAAAAAGGAGGAACAGACAATGAAGAAAAAGTTAGTAAGCGCATTGCTGATCGGCGTGATGGCAGTCAGTATGCTGGCGGGCTGCGGCGGAGGAGACGCTGATACCGGGGCAGGATCAGGCTCCGGCGGCGGAGCGGCGTCCGGGACAGAGGCAGGCGGCGGAGCATCATCCGGCGGAAGCGGGGCTGCGACCGTGACGGACGGGGCGGATCCTTCCACCTTAGAGCCGTATGAGATTCAGATGGCGTTCGTGGGCGAGAGCTATCCGGATACGGACATCATCGAGGGAAAGATCAATGAGATCATCCAGCCGAAGTACAACACGACCTTAAATATCATCCCGATGAGCTGGGGTGAATTCACCAACAAATTAAACCTGATGCTCTCGGGCGATGAGCAGCTTGACCTTGTCCCGTGTATCGGAACGTCAAACGGCGTCACCTACTTAAACAACGGCCAGATCATGGATATCAAAGGCCTGTATCAGACCTATGCGCCGGATGTGGCGGGCGTTGTCGGCGAGGATAACGTCGAGATCTGTACCGTGGGCGGAAAGATGTACGGCCTTCCGGTGTATAAGGAGTATTCGAATTCGGCAGGTGTCATGATGAGAAAGGATCTTCTTGAGGCAGCCGGACATTCGGTGGACGAGATCAAGTCCCTCGACGATCTGGATCAGATTTTCGCGGACGTGAAGGCGCAGAACCCGGATATGATCATGCTGGCAGGACGTCAGGGCGGCACGCCGGGCTTTGACCTGATCACCGGAGGATATTTCGACGGATTAAATGACAATTACGGCGTCATTCTTCCGGATGATAAGGAAGGAAAGGTCATCAACTACTTTGAGACGGAAGAGTTCAAAACCGTGATGACGAAGATGTATGACTGGGCGCAGGCAGGCTATATTTCCAAGGACTGCGCGACCATGACGGACGCACGTCAGAACCAGGTGAAGGCCGGAACCGCATTTGCGTACTTCACACCGTTAAAACCCGGCGTAGACCTTCAGGATTCCCTGGATACGACCTATGAGATGGTATATGCAACCCTTTCTCCGACCTGGAGAGCAACCGGCCAGGTGGCATGGATCGGCTGGGGCATCGGCAGAAACTGCAAATACCCGGAGCGCGTGCTTGAGACCTTCAACGAGTTCTATACGAACGCTGAGATCATGAACTACTTCAACTGGGGCATCGAGGGACAGCACTATGTGTTCGTCGACGAGGAGAAGGGCATCATCGGATATCCGGACGGCGTGGATTCCCAGAACAAGACCTACGGCTACAACGCGGGCTACGCGATCCCGAACCAGAAGATCGCTTATGTGTGGGAGAACAACGACCCGTCGATCTGGGATGAGTATGAGACCTTCAACAATGCGGATCCGCTGATTTCCACCGGCTTTATTTTCGATAATTCGAGCGTGAGCACGGAAATCTCCGCATTGAATAACGTATTTGAGTCCTACCGTGACGCTCTTGGCGCAGGCGCCGTGAATCCGGAGGATGTGCTGGAAGACTTTAATTCCGAGCTTTACAACTCTGGCCTTCAGACCGTGATGGACGAGAAGCAGAAGCAGCTGGATGCGTTCCTCGGAAAATAGGAAACCGCAGACAGTGACCGGACAGGGGGCGGATGGCTCCCTGTCTTTTTGCAATAAGCTGGTCCGCGCGGCAGCGTTCCAGATATCCGGATCCGGTGAAAAGGCTTGAAAAAAATGCGTTGTCTGGTATAATCAGGGGTACAAAGAATGAGGAGGAACATGACCTGTGATGAACCCTGGATCTGTGATGAAGATGATGAACGCATGGAATAAATTTACGGAGACCCATCCGAAATTCGCGGCCTTTTTCCCGGCTGTCTTTTCCGCCGGTATCACGGAGGGAACTGTGATCGAGATCACGGTAAAAAAGCCCGGAGAGGAGCCGCTCACCACAAATATGAAGGTGCAGCAGTCGGATCTTGACCTGTTAAGCGAGCTGCGCGACATCAGGCCGTAGCGCACCCTTCCGCTGCTTCTGCATATGATAAGAGTGAAATGATCGACAGGGAGTACAGAGTGGATTATAATCAGGAGCAGTTTTTCCGGACACAGTATCAGGCGCCGAAGATGCCGTTTTATATGAGTTATCCGATGCAGAACCTGTATCTGACCGAGATGGAATATGAGAAGGATATGGACCGCATGAAGGAGCTGTATCCGAAGGAGGTCGGCACGATCCTTGAGGTTGTGGAGGACGAGTGCGATAAGATGGAATACGAGGGAAGCCTGATGTTCGACGAATACCCGGACCGTCTGATGCTCGAGATGGTGGTGGACCGGATCTGTGAGCGGATTTCGGGGGAGGAACCGGACATCACGGCGGAGCAGTACTGGGGAGGCATGCAGCCTCCGCCCCCGCCGGGACATCGTCCCCCTCCGCCCCCGGGGCACCGTCCGCCCCCGCCGCCTCCGCCGGGACATCGTCCCCCGCCCCCTCCGGGGCCGCAGAATCCGTTAAAGAGTCTGGTCGGTGTGATTTTAAACAATGAGATGTACCGCAGAAGATGCCGGCATCGCAGATGCAGACGCTGGTGGTAACCGGAGTAATTCTGAAAAATTAAAAAAGAATCCCGGGAAATGATTGCGGTTTCAGGGAAAAATGCATACAATATAGCTATCGCTCATTTGCGGTAGCTATATTTGTTACGATAAACCGGCTCGCGAGGCGCGGCAGCGTTTGTTACAGGAGGAGCAGCTGTGTATAAAGGGATGATAAAGGCAGTTGTCTTATCACTGATATTTATAGTTTCCATATTTGCATTCAGTGCAATGACAAATCACACCAACGAGGATCTCACCACTGAGATGGACGGGGCGACGCTTCCGGTCATCTCCATGTATCAGAACGGCGTGCAGGTCAATGAACTGCACGGGTATTCGACGGAGATGAACGCGGCGTATATGCGGGATTCGATCATGCCGGTGGGGGAGAACCGGAAGCTTCCGATCACGATTCTGACGTATCAGACGGCGGTGGATACCATCTCCTATGAGATCCGCAGCCTGGACGCGGAGCGGCTGATCGCAAATGCGGACGTGAATTCCTACGAGGAGCGGCGGGGCCGGATCACAGCGGAGCTGACCATACAGAACCTGCTGGAAAAGGGGGAGGAGTATCTTCTGATCATCCGGCTGGGGATGGGGGAGGATTCCGTGTATTATTACACCAGGATCATGGAGCCCGTGGACGCTCATGTGGAGGAATGCGTGGAATTTGCGCTGGATTTTAACAGCAAAACGTTTAACAGCGAGACGACGGGCGCGTTGTCAACGTATATGGAAAAGACGACGGGGGATAATTCCACCCTGCACTTTGTCTCCTTACATTCTTCCTTAAAACAGGTGGGCTGGGCCGACTTCGGGGGCGAGCGGCTGACGGATCCGGTCCCCTCGATCAAGGAGATCACGCCGACCTACAGCGTGGTGGTTCTCGACTATGTGGTGGCCAGAGTCGGCGGGGACGGCGAGAGCGAATATTACAATGTGGAAGAATACTACCGCATCCGCTATACCAGCAGCCGGATCTATCTGCTCAACTTTGAGCGCAGGATGGAACAGATTTTCCGCGGGGAAAACGACAGCCTCTGCGAGGACGGCATTGTGCTCGGCATCCGCTCGGAGGATGTGGATTATATGACAAACGAGACAGGGGCGAACGTGGCCTTTGTCCAGGAGGGAGAGCTCTGGAGCTATGATACGGCTGCGAATACCCTGATTAAGGTGTTCAGCTTCCGCGGGTATGAAGGGATTGATAATCGTGAAAATTACGGGGAACACGGGGTGCGGATCGCGTCGGTCGATGAGGCGGGAAACGTGGACTATATTGTGTACGGTTATATGAACCGCGGGATTCATGAGGGGCAGGTCGGAATTGCGGTATACCACTACGACCGCACGGCGAATACCAACGAAGAGCAGGTCTTTATCCCCTCGGACAAATCCTACGAGGTCATGAAATCCGAGCTGGGACAGCTGATGTATATCAATGACAGGTCCGAGCTGTTTCTGATGATGGACGGGACGGTGTACGGCATTGATCTTTCGACCCTAAAGGTCCGGGAGGTGGTAAGACATCTGTCGGGAGAAAACTATGCGGTGTCCGAGTCAAATGCGCTGATCGCATGGACGGATCCGAAGGAGACGGAAAACGGCTGCATCCACGTGCTTGATCTCTCCGGTCAGAAGACGACGGACATCACGGAGGGGTCGGGGGAGATTCTGCGGCCGCTCGGATTTATGGAGGAGGATCTGGTGTACGGGATTGCCAGAAACGGGGACCGGTTTCTGGACGCGGCGGGCAATACCACATTTCCCATGTACAAAATCAGGATTGTCGGGATTGCGGACGGGGCGCCGTCCCCGCTTAAGGATTACGAAAAATCCGGGTACTATATCTCGGATGTGGCGATCAACGGCTATACGATGTATTTAAACCGGATCAGCTACAACGGAACCGCATACGTGCCGGCGGATCAGGATATGATTATGAACCGCGAGGGGGACGGGGAAAAACCGGTGAACATCACCACGGGCACGACGCCGGAAAAACAGACGCAGGTGCAGATTGCGTTAGCGGAGACGATGCCCTCCGGCACGCCGCGGCTTTTGACGCCAAAGGAGACGATTCTTGAGGAGAACCGCACGGTAGCGCTTGAGGAGGAGGGCGGCGGAACGCATTATTATGTGTACGTAAAGGGCGACGTCGTCCTGACGACAGACAATGTCACGGAGGCTGTCATTGCGGCGAATGAGCGGATGGGAGTGGTCATCGGCGATGATCAGGCATATGTGTGGAAACGCGCCAGGAAGGCCGTTTCGCCGGCTTTTTCGGATATCGCGGCCGGAGGGGAAGAGACAGGAGCCGACAGCGTCGCGGCCTGTATCAGCGCCATGCTGGAACGGGAGGAGATCCACATCAATGTGGGGGCGCTGCTCGCCGGAGGGGAGACGCCGGAGGGCGTGCTGACGAATGCCATGCGGGAGTACCGGGTCTTTAACCTGACCGGGTGCACGGTGGACGAGGCGCTCTATTATGTCAGCTGCGGAAGCCCTGTCTTTGCGATGACAGGCGGCAGTGACGCCGTGCTGCTGACCGGATATGACAGCAGCAATGTGATTCTCTATGACCCGGCGCTGGGGGCGTCCAGACGCGTTTTGCTGGATGAGGCGGACGATATGTTTGCGGATGCGGGAAGTATCTTTATTACCTACCTTGGTAAATAAATATGCATAAAAAAGGACGCAGACACTCAAAATAGTTCGTACACTTTAACAGTTTTTGTGTAAACGTATTGCAAAAACGGCTTAAAAGGAGTATATTTTGAAGAGTACTAACAAGAGGAAGTGGAGGAGTATGAGCAAAAAAGAGATTATTGTATCAAATGTTTCAGAAGAACATAGTAATCCGATTGCAGAGCTGGTACAGGTTGCATGCCGTTTTGACAGTGAAATCATACTAGAAAGTGACAACCGCAGAATCAATGCAAAGAGTATTATGGGAATTATGGCATTTAATCCATCGATGGGTATGACAGTGAACATTGTTGCCGACGGCAGGGATGAGGAGGAGGCCCTGGTGGCAATGGAGAAGTTTCTGGCGTGTGAATGAGCATTATGATTGAGGAGGAGCTTATCATTATGGAGAAAAAGACGGATGCAAAGGAAGTTGTCAGAACAGAAGAGGTAAAGGAGACGAAGGCTGCAGTTGCGCCGGCGCAGGAAGCGGCGGAAAAGCCGAAGGCAAAGAGAGGGCCCAAGCCCGGATCCACCCGGACAAAGAAAGCCGAGAAGGCGGAGTTAAAGCCGGGAATTGTCCTTCAGTTCCAGGGCAGCGAGACCACGGTGGATGAGGCGGTCGAGAAGATTAAGGCACAGTTTGTGGCGGAGGGACACAGGGTGTCCACGATCAAGGATCTTCAGGTATACTTAAAGCCGGAAGAGGCCGCAGCATATTATGTGATCAATCAGAAGTTTGCCGGCAGGATTGACCTGTTTTAAAGCCCATAGATACATATAGAAAAAAACGTGCGCCGTACGGCGCACGTTTTTGCGTTCTTTATTCTTTCTCCCGGTGTCCCTCCATATAGCGGGTCACCAGCCTGCGGATCCGCTCGCTCGGGATCAGCAGATCGCTGATCGAGCTGTCATGATTTAAGGTATCGATAATATAAGCGATATATTTGCTCATGTCGCAGTCGATATAGTACGAGCGCGCCAGAAGCTCCGGCGTCTGATAGGTCAGGTTGGTCGTCACAACCTTGTAGATGATACCGTCCTCCACGGCCTGGTCAAATTTTTCGAGGCCGCTGGTAAATAAGCCGAACGTTGCGACGGCAAAGATACGTTTTGCCTTTCGCTTCTTCAACTCTGCGGCGACATCGATCATACTCTCGCCCGAGGAGATCATATCGTCAATGATGATGATGTCCTTCCCTTCCACGGAGGAGCCGAGAAATTCATGCGCTACGATCGGATTGCGGCCGTCCACGATCCGGCTGTAATCACGCCGTTTGTAGAACATTCCCATGTCAAGCCCCATCACGTTTGCGAGATAGACGGCGCGTCCGGTACCGCCCTCGTCGGGACTCACAACCATCATATGCTCCGCGTCAATGACAAGATCGTCCACCTCGCGCAGAATCCCCTTGATAAACTGATAAGCGGGCTGTACGGTCTCAAAGCCGTGCAGCGGGATCGAGTTCTGCACTCTCGGATCATGCGCGTCAAAGGTGATGATGTTGTCGACTCCCATGGAGATCAGCTCCTGTAAGGCGAGCGCGCAGTCTAAGGATTCCCTGCCGTTGCGCTTGTGCTGACGTCCCTCATACAGGTACGGGATGATCGCCGTGATGCGTCTCGCTTTTCCGCCGACAGCCGCGATGATGCGTTTTAAGTCTGCGTAGTGATCGTCCGGGGACATGTGATTTTTATGTCCGCATACCGTGTAGGTCAGGCTGTAATTGGTGACGTCCACCATCAGGTAGAGGTCATACCCGCGGACGGATTCCATGATAACGCCCTTTGCCTCCCCGGTCCCGAAGCGCGGAACACAGGTGGAGATGATGTAGGAGTCACGGCGGTAGCCCTTGAAGGCAGCGTCATGCTGGTGCAGATGCTGTCTTCTCTCCCGCCAGCCAACCAGGTACTTGTCCACTTTAAGGCCCAGCGCTTTGCAGCTGTCAAGGGGGATAAGACCTAAAAGCCCGTCAGGAATGGTTTCTAAGTTTCTTTCATCATTTGGCATGAATGGTTCCTCCATAAAAAAGGTTAACATGTTGTCAGAGTGCAAAATCAGCGGTTTCGCTTTAAAATGCGGATATCGGCGCCAAACAGCTTGATCAGGGTATAATTGCTGGAAATCCGCGACAACACCCGTTCGGAATACGTATCCGCCAGCTGGTTCATCCCCAGGTTTGTGGAGATGATCGTGGATCTTTTGCCGAGAATCCGTTCATTCAGGCACAAAAACAGCTGGGATGCGGTAAAGGAATTTGCCAGCTCTGTGCCGAGATCATCGATGATTAAAAGGTCGCAGTCGAAAATATTCCGGTGAGCGGCGATGGCGTCCGCGTCCTTCTGGAAGACGCCCCTGCTTAATATATCAAATAACTGGAAGGACGTAAAGTAGATTACGGAATATCCCTGATCCATCAGCGCTTTTGCCACACAGTTGGATAAAAAGGTCTTCCCGATGCCGGTGTCGCCGTAAATATAGAGATTGGAAAACGAATCTCCGAAATGGCGGACAAAATCCAGGCATTTCGCCACCGCGTCCTTTGCCGTGGCCAGGGAAGAGAGCCCGGTGGCCGGATTGATCTCCTCATCGGAATAATAATCAAAAGAAAACGTCTCAAAATTCTCGGCCTTCAGCACCTCCTTTAAGCTGGACTGTGTGTAGATCAGGTCAATGGCGGCCTGTTTAAAACAGTGGCAGCGTTTCCCGTCGATAAACCCGGTGTCCCGACAGTCCGGACAGGTGAAGACCGGTTCAAAATAATCCGCGGGAAAGCCGTTTCTGGCAAGCAGCTCCTCCTTTTTCCGGCGGTAGCCGGCCAGCTGCTCCTGCAGGCCGGCGAGCGCATTCTCCTCGCCGTCCAGAAGCTTTCTGGCCTGCGCGACAGAACAGGACGCGATGGCGTCGTCGATCTCTTTTAACGCAGGGATCCGCGCATAGGCGTCCGCAATCCGTTTTTCGAGTATCCGGCGGTTTTTTAGCTGCCTGGCGTCGTATCCGCGGAGGATCTCATCATATTGTGAATTTGTCAGGGACATGGCACCCTCCTTCGGTTCAGCGGACTGTAGTGGTTAAAAGCAGCTTCTCGAGTTTGTCGTAATCGTACGAGCGCTGCGGGAAATTGTTAAATTTGTTCCTGGACGGCATCGCTGCCGCCGGCGCTGCCGCGGTATGCTTTTTCTTTTTCTGATGCTCCGCGTCCAGGGCCGCCAGGTCGGCCGGCGTATGTACATTCTGCCTGTTCCAGCTGGTTAAGATGGAATCCGCATACGCGAACCCGGGCTCATGGATCGCCTGTATGGTGCGCCTGCAGGCTTCGGCGATCAGCTCGTCCGAAAAGCCGTACTCGGAGGACCATTTTTTTACCAGCGCAAGCTCGGCCGGAATGAGCTTCCTGCCGGTGATGCCAAATGAGTTCATCACAGTATAGTATACCCTGCTGTGGATATTGTCAGCCAGCTTTGCTTCCTCCACGGTCGTAATTCCGTCATCGGCCCAGCGCAGCGCGGCTTTTTCGATGTAACGGATGCTGGTATGCCTGCTGTTGACGCAGGATTCAATCAGATATTCGATCAGCTCGGCGGAAAAGCCGAGGCCGTCGTGCAGATACAGGATGGTCTGAATATCCGTGTCGTTTAACGTGCGGCCTAAGTAGCGCTCCGCGATAAACAAAAGCTCCTCGATCGCTTCATTCTGACGGAACTGGCGGATGTCATCCCTGGTATAGGACTTTTTCACGGCGGGAACGGGAGCCGGAGCCTTTTCCGCCGGCAGGGAAGTATTCTGCGGCAGAACGGGATCCGGCGCGGGATCCGCCGGGGCGGCGCTGTCCGTGCCGGCCGCGTCCGGGGCGGCGCTGGCGCGCGTGCGCGGTGTGGAATCCAGAAGGCAGATCCCGGTCAGGTTTTTGCTCTCGTCGTATTCCAGACGAAGCAGATTCATGCGCTCCCAGTAGCAGAGGGCGCGCCTGATATCCTTTTCCGTATGGTCGAACTTGTCCGCGATCGAAGAAATGGAAAAGTCAGCCTCCGGTATATTCATCAGACGTAGCAGATAAAGGTAGATTTTGACAAATTCCCCGTTTGCGTCGGACATATATTCATCGATAAACGTATTTGAGACACTTGTAGCAGAAATCGGATTGTCGCTGTGAAGTGTGATGTTCGCCATAATCATAACCCTCTTTCCAGTATTTTTCCATGCGTCGTGCCCATGCATTATAGCACAGGTTTGCCGGATTGAGAAGTACATTTTAAAGTACAAAACGGGCGGAAATGACGCCGCGTTTTTTGTGGAAAATGTGGATAATACCCGTTTTTTACCAGAATATCTGCGAAAAAAATCCACATCCGGCTGTGGAAAAAATTTCCGCGTCTGATGTGGATCATGTGGATAAGTCAGAGCTTAAGCAGGTGCTCCCCCACATTTACGATATTTCCGGCGCCCATAGTTATCAACAGATCACCGTTCATACAATTTTCCAATAAAAATTGTTCGACCTCCGGAAATGTCGGGAAATACCGGCAGTCGACGCCGCGCTCCTTTAAGCGGACCAGGATATCCTGCGAGCTGACCCCGTAGATATTTTTTTCCCTGGCGGCATAGATGTCGGTCAGGACGACGAGGTCGGCCATGGAGAGCACCTTTACGAAATCGGGGAGAAACGCCTTTACCCGGGAGTAGGTGTGCGGCTGAAACGCGAGGACAAGGCGGTTATGCGGCCAGGCTGCCGCCGCGTTTAACGTGGCCTCGATCTCGGTCGGATGGTGCGCGTAATCGTCGATGATGGTGACGCCGTTTACACAGCCCTTGTACTGGAACCGGCGCTCCGTTCCGCCAAAGGAAGAGAGTCCGTCCGCGATGATTTCCTCTGAAAGCCCCGCGTCAAGCGTGAGCGCGATGGCAGCCAGGGAATTCATCACATTGTGCATGCCGGGAACGCCGAGCGATACGGTAAGGACCGGTTCGCCGTGATGCATGGCGGTGAAGGTGGCGCGCGCGTGATCGTCAAATGTAATATCCGCAGGGTAGTAATCGCTCGTCTCATCCTGGCCGAACGTGATGACCCGCGCGGCGATCCCGTCGACTAACCCGCGGTAATCGGGGATGTCTCCGTTTATGATGACGGCGCCGCCCGCCTTTGTGTTGCAGGCGAATTTGCGGAAGGAGGCGCGGATATCGTCAAGGTCTTTAAAAAAGTCCATATGCTCCGCTTCCACATTTAAGATCACGCTGTACTTCGGATAAAAATGCAGAAAGCTGTTCGTGTATTCGCAGGCTTCGGAGATAAAGGTATCCGAGTGCCCGACCTTCAGATTGCTGCCGATCGCCGGCAGGATTCCGCCGACGGTAATGGTGGGATCGCACTCCGCCGTAAGGAAGATCTGGCTGATGATGGAGGTGGTTGTCGTCTTGCCGTGCGTGCCGGCCACCGCGATGGAATTGGAATAATTATCCATGATCTGGCCGAGTAGCTCCGCGCGCGTTAAAAGCGGCAGATTCCGTTTTTTCGCCGCGACAAATTCCGGGTTGTCGGAAGCGATGGCGGCGGTATAGACGACCAGATCGATCGTATCGCCCAGATTCGAGGCGTTCTGCCCGATGAATACGGGAATCCCCATGGAAGATAAGTGTTCCGTCAGCGCGGAGGCCGTCCGGTCGGATCCGGAAACCGTAAATCCTTCCCGGAGAAGGATCTCCGCGAGCCCGCTCATGCTGATTCCTCCGATCCCGATAAAATGGATATGTATGGGTTTTTTAAAGTTGATTTTATACATATACTGATACCTTCCTGTTCTTTGATGAGATCTGATATAGCCCATTATAACCCTATCTTATTAAAATGCAAATTGTTTTGGGATAATTTTTCTTCGACACACCCGGTAAAATGATGTAAAATCCTGACAAGTTTTGTGCAACCTGTCAAAAATTGCAAAGAACAGGAGAGAAAATTGTGAAAGCTAATATACAGAAAATGCGGGGTGTGTTATACTGTATGTAAATGTAGCGGGCAGTGCCAGGACAGGGAATGGCAGGCGTGCAGGGAAGGCAGGAGGTAATCTGCTATGATTCGAAAGGAAATGATCGCAATGCTCCTGGCCGGAGGACAGGGGAGCCGGCTGGGGGTGCTCACAGCCGGTGTCGCGAAGCCGGCCGTCGCCTTTGGAGGAAAATACAGAATCATCGATTTTCCGCTCAGCAACTGTATCAATTCAGGGATCGATACGGTGGGAGTGCTGACCCAGTATCAGCCGCTTCGGCTCAATACCCATATCGGGATCGGGATCCCGTGGGATCTGGACCGGAATAACGGCGGGGTTACGATACTTCCGCCTTACGGGAAGAGCGAGAGCAGCGAGTGGTATACGGGGACTGCCAACGCGATCTTCCAGAACATGAATTATATGGAGAGCTGTCACCCCGAATACGTGCTGATTTTATCCGGGGACCATATCTATAAGATGGACTATGAGGTGATGCTCGAATTTCATAAGGAGAACCGCGCGGATGTGACGATTGCCACGATGCCGGTTCCGATGGGGGAGGCCGGGCGCTTCGGCATCGTGATTGCGGATGAGAAGAAAAAGATCATGGCGTTTGAGGAGAAGCCGAAGGAGCCGCGCAGCAATCTGGCTTCCATGGGGATCTATATTTTCAGCTGGGATGCGTTAAAGGAAGCGCTGTACCACCTGAAGGATCAGAGCGGCTGTGATTTCGGGAAGCATGTGATCCCCTACTGCCACGAGACGGGCAGGAGTCTCTACGCGTACGAATTCAACGGCTACTGGAAGGACGTCGGGACGCTCGGCTCCTACTGGGAAGCCAATATGGAGCTTGTGGATCTGATTCCGGAGTTTAACCTCTACGAGGAATACTGGAAGATCTACACAAAGAGCGATATCATTGAGCCGCAGTATATCGCGCCGGAAGCGAGGGTGGAAAAGTGTATTGTCGGCGAGGGCGCGGAGATTTACGGTGAGATTTATCATTCCGTGATCGGCCCCGGGGTCGTGATCGGGAAGGGGACCGTCGTCTCGGATTCGATTATCATGAAGGACACGGTAATCGGTGAGAATTCGCGCATTGACCGTGCGATTATCGCGGAAAACTGCCGGATCGGAAGCCGTGTGTCGCTCGGCGGGGGCGAGGAGGCGCCAAACCGGCTGGATGCGGATATCTATGCGTTCGGGCTGGTGACGGTGGGCGAGGATTCGGTGATACCGGACGACGTCTCCGTGGGAAAAAACACTGCGATTGCCGGTGTGACGGCGGAGGAGGATTATCCGGACAAAAGACTCCCCGGCGGCGAAGTAATCATTAAGGCAGGTGATGCGGAATGAAAGCGATAGGTATTATTCTTGCCGGCGGCAACAACAGCCGCATGCAGGAGCTCTCCAGAAAGCGGGCGATTGCCGCGATGCCGGTGGGAGGCAGCTACCGCAGCATCGATTTTGCGCTGAGCAATATGAGCAGCTCCCACATACAGACCGTGGCGGTGCTCACGCAGTACAGCGCCAGGTCTTTAAACGAGCACTTAAGCTCATCGAAGTGGTGGGATTTCGGGCGCAAGCAGGGCGGCCTGTTTGTGTTTAATCCGACGGTGACGGCGGACAACAGCTGGTGGTACCGGGGAACAGCGGACGCCATGTACCAGAATATCAGCTTTTTAAAGCGCAGGCATGAGCCCTATGTGATCATCACGAGCGGGGACTGCGTCTATAAGCTCGATTACAACCGTGTACTCGACTACCATATCGCAAAAAAAGCGGACATCACGGTGGTGGTCCGGGACATGCCGCCGGATGTGGACGTCAGCCGCTTCGGCGTCGTGCGGATGAACGAGGACGCAAGGATTACCGAGTTCGAGGAGAAGCCCATGGTTTCCCGGTCGCACACGATCTCCACCGGAATCTATGTGGTGCGCAGGAGACAGCTGATCGAGATGTTAGAGCGCAGCGCGGCGGAGGACCGCTGGGATTTCGTGACGGACATCCTGATCCGCTACAAGAATATGAAGCAGATTTACGGCTACAAGATGAAAGAATACTGGAGCAATATCGCCACCGTGGAATCCTGGTATCAGACCAATATGGATTTCCTCCGGCCGGAGGTCCGCAGATATTTTTTCCGCGAGGAACCAAAGATCTGCTCAAAGGTGGACGACCTTCCGCCAGCCAAATATAACGCCGGCTCCGAAGTGCGGGGCAGCCTGATTGCCAGCGGCTGTATCATCAACAGCAGGGTGGAGCATTCCGTCTTATTCAAAAAGGTGTTTGTCGGCAGGAACTGTGTCATTAAAAATTCGATTATCCTCAACGATGTCTATATCGGGGATAATACACATATAGAAAACTGCATTGTGGAGAGCAGGGATACCCTGAAAGCAAATACGTATTACTGCGGGGAAAGCTCCATCCGTATCGTGTGTGAAAACAATGAGAGATATGTGCTTTGAATCATGGCATATAAAGGAGGGAACATAAGATATGCAGGTAACGGACGTCAGAATCAGAAAGGTGGAAAAAGAAGGTAAGATGAAGGCAGTAGTATCCATCACGATCGATGAGGAGTTTGTCGTGCACGACATTAAGATCATCGAGGGTGAGAAGGGCTTGTTTATCGCAATGCCCAGCCGCAGGGCGGCGGACGGAGAATACCGCGACATCGCGCATCCGATCAATTCTGATACCAGAGAGCGCATCCAGAGGCTGATCTTAGAGCGGTATCAGGAGACAATCGACGCGGAAGGATGAGACGAGACCATTTTAAGAGCAGAGGATGGGACGGGAACCCTTGTGAGGGTTCCCGTTTTCCGTCGGCGGCTGCATCTGGAAAAGAAAAAGTTTTCCTTGTAAAATCCGAAATCTTTAGTAAAATGATACGTAGTGCATTGACAGGAAACGGAGGATGGATCATGAATCAGTTAAAAGCAGTGATACTTGCGGCGGGAAAAGGGACCAGAATGAAGTCTGATCTGCCGAAGGTGGTGCATACGATAGAGGGAAAGTGCCTCGCCGACTATGTGATCGAGGCGGCGACGGGCGCGGGAGCGGAAGACATCTGCCTTGTGGTGGGATACAAATATGCGGTGGTGCGCGAGTCGCTTGCACACAAAGACGTGCGGTTCGTGCTGCAGGAGGAGCAGTTAGGAACCGGCCATGCCGTGCGCTGCGCGAAGGATTTTCTCGGGGAGGACGGGGACACGATGATCCTGTTCGGGGATACCCCTCTGATCACGGCGGAAACGCTGCTGCGGCTTCAGAAGTATCACAGGGAGCACAAAAATACGGTGACCGTGCTGTCGGCATTTGTGGGCGAGCCGGACGGCTACGGCCGGATTATCCGGGATGCGGACGGCAGTTTCGTAAAGAGCGTGGAGCATAAGGACGCCACGCCGGAGGAGCTAAAGTCCCATGAGATCAATTCCGGGATGTACCTGTTCGACACACGGGAATTAAAAGAGGCGTTAGAGCGCCTGACCCCGAATAACGCGCAGGGCGAATATTATCTGCCGGACGCACTGACGATCATAAAGGAGAAGGGCCTTAAGGTGGATGCGTTTGCCCTGGAGGACCCGGAGGACATCACGGGCGTCAACGATCAGGAGCAGCTGCGGGAGGCGTCGATTGTGATCCGGCGCAGAAATACCCGCCGACAGGGGTGAGCCATGTATATCATTGCAGGACTCGGCAATCCGGGACGGCAGTATGCGCATACCCGCCACAACGCGGGATTCGATGTCATGGACGCCATCGCGGAAAAATATAATATCAGTATCAGTGAAAAAAAGCACAAAGCGCTCTGCGGCAGGGGGGTAATCGCGGGGGAGAAGGTGGTGCTGGCAAAGCCGCAGACCTTCATGAACCTAAGCGGCGAGAGCGTCGCGGAGCTGATTTCCTACTATAAGGCGGATCCGGCGGAGGATCTGATTGTGATCTACGACGACATCAGTCTCGCGCCGGGGGGCATACGCATCCGCAAAAGGGGCAGCGCGGGCGGGCACAACGGGATCAAAAGCATCATCGCCTGCCTGGACACGCAGGAATTTAAACGGATCAGAATGGGCGTCGGGGAAAAGCCGGCGGACTGGGATCTGGTGGATCATGTGCTGGGTCGTTTCGCCGCGGCGGACCGCGAGCGGTTTGAGGGAGCTGTCGCGGATGCGGTCTGTGCCGTGGAGATGCTTCTTCTGGGGGAGACCGACCAGGCGATGAACCGGTATAACAGAAAAAAGCAGGAGACGGACGGGACGGTATGAAAGCATTTACGGAGCCGATGTCAGAGTTAAAGGAATTCGGAGACCTGAAGGGCGCGCTGAAAAAACAGACGGGCATGATCCAGGTGTCCGGCTGCATCGACGCGGCGAAGCCGCATCTGATCCACAGTCTGGATGAGGGGACGGAGAGCAGGATCATCGTTACGTTTCATGAGCAGCGGGCAAAGGAGCTCGTGGAGGCGTACCGTTTTTTTGACCGGAAAGCGGCCTGGTATCCAGCGAAGGACATTTTGTTTTATCAGTCGGACATCCGCGGAAACGTGCTGACAGCGGAACGGATCAACGCCTTAAAGCTCATGGCGGAGGAACGGTCGTGCACTATAATAACTACATTTGACGGACTCATGAACCCGATGCCGTCGCCGGAGAAGTTTATCCATGCGGTGCTGCGCGTCGCGGTGGGGGATACGCTGGAGCCGGGAGCGTTTGCGAGACAGCTTGCGGAGCTTGGCTATGAGAAGAATTATCAGGTGCAGACCAGCGGGGAATTCTCCGTGCGCGGCGGGATCATCGATGTTTTTCCGCTGACCGAGGAGAGCCCGTTTCGGATCGAGCTGTGGGGGGACGAGGTGGATTCCATTCGTTCCTTTGATGTGGAGAGCCAGCGCTCGATTGAAAATCTTCAGGAGATTCTGGTCTATCCGGCCTGCGAGCTGGTGCTTTCCGGGGAGGAGCGGGCGGCCGGGATTGCGGCGGTACAGAAGGAAGCGAAGCGCGTGTCGGAGAAGTTCAGAAAAGAGAGTAAGACAGAGGAGGCGTACCGGATCCGATCCGCCGCGGAGCAGTTTGCGGAGGAGGCGGGCGAGCTTGGCATCAGCGCCGGGCTGGACGCGTATCTGTCTTATTTCTGTGAGGAGCGGGCGTCATTGCTTGACTATTTTGACGCCAGGAGCACCTGTGTTTTCCTGGATGAGACGACCAGGAGCATCGAGCGCGGGATGAGCACGGAGACGGAGTTTACCGAGAGCATGAAGCAGCGCCTGGAAAAGGGATATATCCTGCCGGGGCAGATGCGGGAGCTGTTTACCTGCCGGGAGGTGCTCGCGAAGCTTTCCGGGCGAAGATGCGTCTCGCTGGTGACGCTGGATCTGAAAAGCCCGTACGTGGAGCCCGCAGTCCGGCTTGTCGTCCAGTCAAAGACCGTAAATCCCTACAATAACAGCTTTGAGCTGCTGGTAAAGGATCTTTTGCGCTATAAGAAGAACGGATACCGCGTGATCCTGCTCTCGAGCTCCCGCACCAGGGCGAAGCGGCTGGCGGACGATCTGCTGGCGGAGGGGCTGAACGCCTTTTATACCGAGGATTTTGATCACGAGGTCAAGCCGGGCGAGATCATGGCAGGCTACGGCAAGGTAAAAAAGGGATACGAATACCCCATGCTGAAATTTGTGGTGATCTCGGAGAGCGATATTTTCGGCGGGGAAAAAAAGAAAAAGAAGCGCCGGAAGCTTTATGAGGGGGAGAAGATCGCCAGCTTTACGGATCTTGGCATCGGGGATTATGTCGTGCATGAGAGCCACGGACTTGGCATTTACCGCGGGATCGAAAAGATCACGGTGGATAAGATCGAGAAGGACTATATCAAAATCGAGTATGCGGGGGGCAGCAATCTGTATATTCTGGCGACCCAGCTTGAGCTGATCCAGAAGTACGCCGGGGCCGATGCGAAAAAGCCGAAGCTAAACAGGCTGGGCGGACAGGAATGGATCAGAACCAGAACGCGGGTGAAGGGAGCCGTGAAGGAAATCGCGGGCGACCTGGTGCGGCTCTATGCGGCGCGGCAGAATGAAAAAGGCTTTTCCTACAGCCCGGATACGGTCTGGCAGAGGGAGTTTGAGGAGATGTTTCCGTTTGAGGAGACGGAGGATCAGGAGGCTGCGATCGCTGCGACAAAGGCGGATATGGAGAGCACGAAGATTATGGACCGCCTGATCTGCGGCGACGTGGGCTACGGGAAGACGGAGATCGCGATCCGCGCGGCGTTTAAGGCGGTGCAGGACGGCAAACAGACGGCGTTTCTGGTGCCGACGACGATCCTGGCGCAGCAGCACTACAACACGTTTGCCCAGCGCATGAAGGATTTTCCGGTCAACGTGGAGCTTTTGTGCCGGTTTCGCAGTGCCGCGGAGCAGAAGAGGACGATCGAGCGTCTGAAAAAAGGGCAGGTGGACATTGTGATCGGCACCCATCGCCTGCTGTCGAAGGATGTGGCGTATAAAGATCTCGGCCTTCTGATCATCGACGAGGAGCAGCGCTTCGGCGTCACCCACAAGGAGAAGATCAAACAGCTAAAGACAAATGTAGACGTGCTTACGCTGACCGCGACGCCGATTCCGCGCACCCTGCACATGAGCCTGTCCGGGATCCGTGATATGAGCGTTTTGGAGGAGCCGCCGATGGACCGGCTCCCGATCCAGACCTATGTGATGGAGTACAATGAAGAGCTGGTGCGCGAGGCGATCTCCAGAGAGCTTGCGCGCGGGGGACAGGCATATTACGTGTACAACCGCGTCCGGGAGATCCCGGATGTCGCGGCGCGGATCGCAGGGCTTCTGCCGGATGCTGTGGTCGCCTTTGCCCACGGGCAGATGAAGGAGACGGAGCTTGAGAATATCATGTACCGCTTTATCAACGGGGAGATCGACGTGCTCGTCGCGACCACGATTATTGAAACAGGACTTGATATTTCCAACGTCAATACGATGATTATCCACGACGCGGACAACATGGGGCTCTCCCAGCTCTATCAGCTGCGCGGCCGGGTGGGACGGTCAAACAGGACCGCCTACGCGTTTCTGATGTATAAGCGTGACAAGATGCTAAAGGAGGTCGCGGAGAAGAGACTTGCGGCCATTAAGGAATACACGGAGCTTGGCAGCGGCTTTAAGATCGCCATGCGCGACTTAGAGATCCGCGGCGCGGGCAATCTGCTCGGGGAAAAGCAGCACGGCCATATGGAAGCCGTGGGCTATGACCTTTATTGTAAAATGTTAAATGAGGCGGTAAAAGAAGCGAAGGGCATTGCCGTGGAGGAGCGGTTTGACACCGCGATCGATATCAGCATTGACGCCTATATTCCGATGGGCTATATCCCGAATGAGTTTCAGAAGCTCGACATTTATAAGAGGATTGCCGGCATCGAGACCGCGGAGGAGGCGGAGGAGATGATGGAGGAGCTTTATGACCGGTTCGGGGACCCGCCGAAATGCGTGGAGAACCTTCTTTGGATCGCGAGGATCAAGTCAAAGGCGCACCGGCTGTATTTTACGGAGGTGGCAGGCAGAGGGGATACGATGAAATTTACGCTCTATGAAAAAGCGCGCATCGACGTGGCGGCGATTCCGGGATTTGTGGCGTCCCGCGGGCCGGGCGTGAAGTTTACCGCGGACGCGAAGGCGCCGTATTTTACCTGGATGACAAAGGCAAACTCCAGGGAGAAAAACCGGGATATCAGGGAGGCGTTAGAAGAATTTCTGGATGCTGCGGACGTGCTGCTGCCGGCGGAGGGCGGGGCGTGACCGGAAAAAACAGGAAATCTATTGCGGCCTGCAAAAAAAAGCACTATAATAAATCAGATGACTGTACGAATGGAGGATGATTATGAGAACAGGAAGGCTTGTTTCATTATTATTAAGCGGTGTGGCGGCGGCGTCTCTTCTGACGGGATGCGGCAGTATCGATAAAAATGCGACGGTGGCGACGCTCGACGGGACAAATGTGCCGCTTGGCGTGGCGAATTTTGCAGCGCGCTTAGAGCAGGCGAACGCGGATGATTTTTATCAGGCGTACGGCTTCGGCCCCGACGTGTGGTCGTCGGATCTCTATGGAAGCGGCACCACGATGGAGGAGGATACCAAGGAGAGCGTGATGGAGTCCCTCTATGATATGTATGTGTTAAACGCCCATGCGGCGGATTACGGCGTGGAGCTTACCGAAGAGCAGAAGACGGCGATCGCGGATGCGGCGGCGGGATTTGTATCGGACAATACCCCGGAGGCGCTTGCGGCGATCGGAGCGGATCAGGCCACGGTGGAGGAGTATCTGACGCTGCTGACGATCCAGAGAGGGATGCGGACGGCGATTATCGCGGAGACGGACACGAATGTGAGCGATGAGGAGGCGGCTACCGGCTCCTACAGCTATGTGCGCGTCTCAAAGCTGAGCTACACGGATGAGACGGGCAGCACGGTGGAATATACGGAGGAAGACCTGCCGGAGCTTCTGGCTACGGTGGAGGAGTTTGCGGCAAAGGCGAAGAAGGACGGCCTTGCGGCATCCGTGGAGGAATACGGCTATACGGTGAACAGCGGCACCTTCCGGGAAGGGGACGAATTTGTCGACGAGGTGGTGCTTCCGGTACTGCTTGCGGCGGACGAGGGAGAGGTCTCCGATGTGATCGACACGGAGGGCAGCTATTATGTGGTATGCGTGGATGCGAAGATGGATGAGGCCGCGACGGAGCAGACGAGACAGAATCTGATCAGCGAGCGGGAGAATGCCCATTACGACGAAGTGCTTGAGGGCTTTAAGGCGCAGCATACCTGGGAGGTAAAAAAAGGCGTGTGGAACCGGGTGAGCTTCCGGAATCTGTTTACCACGATCCCGCAGGAGACGGGAACAGACACCCCGGATGCGGGGACGGAAGCCCTGGATGCGACGGAGCAGTAGGAGCCGGGATGGAGAAGCAGAATATTATTCTAATCGGAATGCCGGGCGTGGGCAAGAGCACGGCCGGAGTCATTCTCGCCAAGCTGCTCGGATATCAGTTTATCGATGCGGATCTGATGATTCAGCAGCAGGAGGGAAAGCTTTTGCATGAGATCATCAGAGAGCGGGGAACGGACGGTTTTCTCGCGGTGGAAGAACGCGTCAACAGCGGGATCTGCGCAGAGCGCGCGGTGATCGCCACAGGCGGCAGCGTCGTGTACGGAGCGAAGGCGATGGAGCACTACCGCCGGATCGGGGCGGTCGTCTACTTAAGCCTTCCGTTTGAAGAGCTCGCGCGGCGTCTTCACGACATCCGGGGGAGAGGCGTGGCGCTTAGGGACGGGCAGACGCTGTATGACCTCTATCAGGAGCGTGCGCCGCTGTATGAGAAGTATGCGGATGTTACCATTGAGGAATACGGGCTGAATATCGAGCAGACGGTCGCGCGGATCGCGGCCTGCTTTCCGCCGGTGTCCGGTACATAAAAAAGTGTAACGGATCGCAGCCGGACGGATGGGTTCCGGCACGGATGACACAGAGGACAGATGTGAATGAAAAGAGTACATATTACGAGGAAGGCTGTGGCGCAGGCAGTGCTTGTGGCGGCGGCAGGAGTGGCGGCATTGCTGTTTGGAATGTCGGAGAAGATGGGAATCGGCCAGACGTATCACGGGATCTGGGTGAACGGAAGCTTTCTGGGCTATGTCTCTGTGGAGACAGATGTAAAACAGCTCTGCCAGCAGGTGAGAAGAGAGCTGTCGGCCGAGAGCGGACAGCGGCTGTGTGCGGATATTCAGTGGGAATATGAAGAGATCCGCAAACCCTTTCAGAAACTGATGACAGAGGATGAATTAAAAGGCGCGTTAAGGGGAATTATAACACAAGCGGCCGATCTTAAGACGGAGCGTGTTTACACGGTAGCTATCGAGGAGTACCGGGCCAACTTTAAGACGATAGAGGACGCCCTTACATTTTTAAACAGGGTGAAGGCCGGGCCGGATGCGGCGGGAGAGTATGAGGCATATGTCTGCGCGGAGGATTCCCATATCAGCGGGATATTAAATGCAGATTTAACGGCAGTCTCCCCGCATGGCGGGAGCGTGATTCCGGAGGAGACGCTTGCGGACCGGCTGAGTGCGGGTGCGAACGCGCAGATATCCGGCGCGATGGAATATGCGGCGGCCAACCCGGATGCGGGAGGCTATCAGACCGGGGTGCTCGACATGGAATTTATCGAGACGGTGGAGATTTTCGAAAACTATGTGGAACCGGGACAGATCGCGGACATCGATGCGCAGGTGGAAGAAGTAACAAAAGAGAAAGAGTCGAATAAAATATATGTAGTAGAGCCTGGCGACTGTCTGTCTGTGATCGCGATGGACCATGATACGACAGTGTCATCCATTGTAGCGCTCAATGGGATGTCGGGGCCGGATCAGATGATCCGTGACGGGCAGGAGCTGATCATCGCCGTCCCGGAGCCGGACCTTCGGATCCGGATGACAGTCGGCGAGGTGTATGAGGAGGAATACACGGCGGATCCGCAGATTATCGAAAATAATTCCTGGTACACCACAAAGGAGGTTGTCCATCAGGAGGGAACGACGGGACAGCGCGAGAGAAATGATATCGTGATTTATGAAAACGGCATGGAGACGAGCCGGGAGCTGATTCATCAGAATATTCTGGTGGAATCGCAGGCGGCGGTGATCGAGCGGGGAACCATCATTCCGCCGACCTACATCAAGCCGATTTCCGGCGGGCGGTACACGTCCGGCTTCGGCAGGCGGTGGGGCCGTATGCATAAGGGCGTCGACTGGGCCTGCCCGGTGGGAACCACGGTCCGGGCCTCGAGCGCGGGAACCGTCATACAGGCATCTTACAGCGGAGGCTACGGCAATAACGTCGTGATCAGCCATCCGGACGGGAGAATGACACGATATGCGCACAACAGCAAGCTGCTCGTACATGTCGGCCAGCATGTGGAGCAGGGAGATGCCATCGCGTTAAGCGGCAATACAGGACGTTCCACAGGTCCCCATGTACACTTTGAGATCTACATCAATGGCGCGGCGGTGAATCCGTTAAACTATATCGGCAACTGAAAAGTACGGTTTCTGAATGGAGAAAAGCGGTCAGGAATCATTTGGGCTTGACAAAAACACAGAATGGCTACTATAATTACGTGTTTGTTTAGGAAAGTAATCATCGAGGTGTAATATGGAACAATATGTGATTAAGGGCGGCAATCCGCTTGTGGGTGAGGTGGAGATCGGCGGCGCAAAGAACGCGGCGTTAGCAATCCTCTCGGCTGCCGTTATGGCGGATGAGACCATTACGATAGAGAACGTACCAAATGTCAGAGACGTCAATGTGCTGCTCAATGCAATTCAGGAGATCGGCGCGATGGTGGAGCGCCCGGATGCGCATACCGTGAAGATCAACGGGTCCTTCATCCGGGACATGAATGTCGACAATGAGTATATCCGGAAGATCCGCGCTTCGTATTATCTGATCGGCGCGCTGCTTGGCAAGTATAAGCGCGCGGAGGTTGCGCTTCCGGGCGGATGCGATATCGGAAGCCGTCCGATTGATCTGCATATCAAGGGATTTAAGGCGCTCGGGGCCGCTGTGGATATCCGGCACGGCCTTGTGAGGGCATCTGCGGACCGCCTGCGCGGCACGCATATTTATCTCGACAAGTCTTCCGTCGGGGCGTCCATCAATATCATGATGGCGGCGGCCATGGCGGAGGGCAAGACGATCATCGAGAATGCGGCGAAGGAACCGCACGTTGTGGATGTCGCGAACTTTTTAAACAGCATGGGCGCGAATATCCGCGGAGCGGGCACGGATGTGATCCGCATTGTGGGCGTGGAACGGCTTCATAAGACGGAATATTCCATTATCCCGGATCAGATTGAGGCCGGGACGTTTATGCTCGCGGCCGCTGCGACAAAGGGCGACATCACGGTGCGGAATGTGATCCCGAAACACCTTGAGGCGACCAGTGCCAAGCTGCTTGAGGTCGGCTGCGAGGTGGAGGAGTTTGACGACGCGGTGCGCGTGGTGGCCTCCAGACGCCTGCATCACACGCAGGTCACGACATTGCCGTACCCGGGCTTTCCGACGGATATGCAGCCGCAGATGGCGGTGGTGCTCGGCATTTCGGAGGGGACCAGCACGGTGACGGAGAGTATTTTCGAGAACCGGTTTAAATATGTCGACGAGCTGACCCGCATGGGGGCAAGTATTAAGGTTGAGGGCAATATCGCGATCATCACCGGCGTGGAACAGCTCACCGGCGCGCGGCTGAATGCGCTTGACCTGCGCGCGGGGGCTGCGCTCGTGATTGCCGCGCTTGCGGCGGAGGGGATCTCCGTTGTGGACGACATCTATTATATCGAGCGCGGATATGAGGAGTTTGAGAAAAAGCTTTCCTCGCTCGGCGCCATGATCGAGAAGGTGAGCACCGAGAAGGAGATTCAGAAGTTTTCGCTGAAGGTATCATAGAGGGGATCCGGACACAGAAATTTCCTCTTGACATTACACCCGGCAGGGTGTATGGTAAGTGCGTAGATTTGAAAATTCAATATTGTGCTAAATTTTCTTATTCAGAGTGATGGAGATACAAAGGATCTGTGAAGTCACGGCAACCCCTCCCATGGAAGGTGCCAGCCTGAGCGAGCAAATTGTTCGAACAATAAGAGGATTTGATTATCTATATCTGTCCGCTTGTTCGCAAGCGGACATTTTAATTTGAAAGCCCGGTCCCGGTAGCCGGGCAGATTGCGTGTTTACACGCAAAGATGCACGGATATCAGGGACGCTGACCCGTATGAGCATGCAGCGCGAATCGCGCGGAATGCGAATGCGGGGCAGGATTGCGAGAGTCCGCAGGACGGAGCAATCCTGAGGGCGTTCAGATCATTCAGAATCAACCGAACCCACAAAAAAGGAGAAAACACATGGAAAAGAGACTGTTTACCTCAGAATCAGTGACAGAAGGACATCCCGACAAAGTCTGCGACGCGATCTCGGATGCAATCTTAGACGCCTGCATGGAGCAGGATCCGATGAGCCGTGTCGCCTGTGAGACGGCGAGCTGCACCGGCTTTGTGCTGGTGACAGGGGAGATCACCACAAAGGCGAAGCTGGATATCCCGGATCTTGTGCGAAAGACGGTCAACGAGATCGGCTACGACGATGCGAAGACCGGATTTGACGGACACACCTGCGCGGTGATGGTGGCGCTTGACCAGCAGTCGCCGGATATCGCGATGGGCGTCGACAAGGCGCTTGAGGCGAAGGAGGGCGTGATCACGGACGAGCTGGATACCGGTGCGGGAGACCAGGGGATGATGTTCGGCTATGCGACGAACGAGACGCCGGAGCTGATGCCCTACCCGATTTCGCTTGCGCATAAGCTTGCGCTTCAGCTGACAAAGGTCCGCAAGGACGGCACGCTTTCCTACTTAAGGCCGGACGGAAAGACGCAGGTATCGGTGGAATATGATGAGAACGGAGCGCCGGTGCGCTTAGAGGCAGTGGTGCTGTCCACGCAGCACGACGAGGACGTCACGCAGGAGCAGATTCACGCGGATATCAGGAAGTACGTGTTTGATCCGGTGATCCCGAAGGATATGATCGACAGTCAGACGAAGTTTTTCATCAACCCGACCGGGCGCTTTGTGATCGGCGGGCCGCACGGCGACGCGGGACTGACCGGGCGCAAGATTATCGTGGATACATACGGCGGCTACGCACGTCATGGCGGCGGCGCATTTTCCGGAAAGGACTGTACCAAGGTGGACCGCTCCGCTGCATATGCAGCCCGCTATGTGGCAAAGAATATCGTGGCGGCGGGACTGGCGGACAAGTGTGAGATCCAGCTGTCCTACGCGATCGGCGTCGCGCAGCCGACCTCTGTTATGGTGGATACGTTCGGGACCGGAAAGCTCTCCGACGAGAAGCTGGTCGGAATCATTCGCGAGAATTTTGACCTGCGTCCGGCGGGCATTATCCGTATGCTGGATTTAAGAAGACCGATCTACCGCGGGACTGCCGCGTACGGTCACTTCGGCCGCACGGACTTAAATCTGCCGTGGGAGGCGACCGATAAGACGGAGATTCTGAAAAAGTATCTGTAGCCCGAAACTCTGATATATGGCTTCGCAGACGGAGGCGTTTGCGAAGCCATATGTGTTTAACGTCAAAAAGTTCAGCCCGCGCCATTCGCAAAATCGCGCTAACGCGCTCTCCGCCGTTTCACGGCTCACTTTTGCTCATATACGGGCGCTCCGCTCATCCTCTGCAACATGTGCTCATTCATGCGAGCATGATTCGCCCATCCCGCAGAGGATGGCTGAACTTTTTAGAAAAATTTCACATAAATTTATACAAAATGAATGGGATTCTTCCCGGTACGTGCTATAATGTGGCGTAGGGATGCCGCTTTTTTGGCATTCGCGGTTACCTGCAGATTCCGCCACGAAATGGAGAATGCCATGAAGTTCAGGAATAAGATCGTTATTTCCTTCTGTATTATCATATTTATCCCGATTCTGCTGGCGCTGGTTGTTCTGTTTGCGTTTCAGAAGATTCAGCTGCGCGCGATCGAGCTGACCTATGGGCTTGAGAGCGAGGACTACAGCTACTTTTCCAATTCCATGCAGCTGTTAAGCCGTTTTACACAGAGCTCGTTTCAGGAGATTTCAAAGACGGCAAAGAGTCAGCCGGAGAAGCTTTCCGACCGGGAGTATCTGGAGGAGATCAACTCGGTTCTGATGGATAAGAATTCTTACCTTGTCGTCCGCAGGGAGGATGCGCTGATCTACGTCGGAGGAAATGCCGACGCGTCGCTTCTGGTGGAGCTTCCCGGCTACGGGGGCCGTGAGGACAATCCGAATACCGGGATTTACGTCGACGGGGAGAAGCAGGCGCTGATCAAGCAGGTCGATTTTCTGTTTCCGGACGGCGGGAAGGGGAGCGCCTTTATCGTTTCCGCGCTGGAGGAGTCCGTGCCTGAGATAAAGAATCTTGTCGTGGACGCGATGATTTCGATTGTGCTGATTCTGGTGCTGACCGCCTGTATGCTGATCGTGTGGATTTACATGAGCCTGATCAGCCCGATCCGGAAGCTCCAGGTCGCGGTACAGAATATCCGGGACGGCAATCTGGATTTTTCGGTGGAGGTCGAGACGAACGATGAGATCGGAGAACTCTGCCGGGACTTTGAGGAGATGCGCCAGCGGTTAAAGGATAACGCCGAGGAAAAGCTTTACGGGGAGCGGGAGAACAAGACGCTGATCAGCAATATCGCACACGACCTGAAAACACCGATTACAGCCGTAAAAGGATATGCGGAGGGGCTGATCGACGGCGTGGCGGATACGCCCGAAAAGCGCGACCGGTACCTGCGCACCATTTATAATAAGGCAAATGAGATGGACACGCTGATCAATGAACTGACGCTGTACGCGAAGATCGACACGAACCGCATTCCGTACAATTTTGCCAAGCTGAACGTATCCGAATATTTTAACGACTGCGTGGAGGAGATCGGGCTGGATCTCGAGGCAAAGGGCATCGGGCTGTCCTATTACAATTACGCGGACGAATCGGTACAGATCATCGCGGACCCGGAGCAGCTGCGCCGTGTGATCAACAATATCACCGGCAATTCCGTCAAATATCTCGGGAAGCAGAGCGGACGCATCTGCTTCCGGATCAAGGATGTCGGGGATTTTATTCAGGTTGAGATCGAGGACAACGGCCAGGGAATTGCCGCGCGCGATCTGCCGTATATCTTTGACCGGTTTTACCGGGCGGACGCGTCGCGCAGCTCGGCGACCGGCGGGAGCGGGATCGGGCTGTCGATTGTGAAAAAAATTATCGAGGATCACGGGGGCAAGATCTGGGCGACGAGCAAGGAATCTGTCGGAACGGTGATGTATTTTGTGATTCGAAAATATCAGGAGGTGCCAAATGAGTAGTAAAGTACTGATCATTGAGGATGAGGTGGAGATCGCGGATCTTGAGCGGGATTATCTGGAGCTGAGCGGCTTTGAGGTGGAGATCGAGCACGACGGGGTGATCGGGCTTAAGCGCGCGCTCTCGGAGGAATTTGACATGTTTATCTTAGATCTCATGCTGCCGGGAATCGACGGCTTCGAGATCTGTAAACAGATCCGTGAGGAGAAAAATACGCCGGTATTAATGGTTTCCGCGAAGAAGGACGATATCGATAAAATCCGCGGGCTGGGGCTCGGAGCGGACGATTATATCACAAAGCCGTTTTCGCCGAGCGAGCTGGTGGCGCGTGTGAAGGCGCACCTGGCGCGTTATGAGCGGCTGATCGGCAGCAGTAATATGCCGGAAAACGATATCGTCGAGGTGCGCGGGATCCGCATTGACAAGACGGCGCGCCGTGTCTGGATCAACGAGGAGGAGAAGCAGTTTACGACAAAGGAATTCGATCTGCTCACGTTTCTCGCAGAGAATCCGAACCATGTCTTTACCAAGGAAGAGCTGTTCCGGCGGATTTGGGATATGGAGTCGATCGGGGATATCGCCACGGTGACGGTGCATATCAAAAAGATCCGGGAAAAGATCGAGCTGAACACCAACAAGCCGCAGTATATTGAGACGATCTGGGGCGTCGGCTACCGGTTTAAGGTATAGACGGCAGGAGAAACAGAATGGAACCGAAGATATTATATGAGGACGACGCGATCCTCGTCTGCCATAAACCGGCCGGCGTGGCGGTGCAGACCGGCCGGCTCGGGGAAGCGGACATGGAGAGTCTGTTAAAAAATTACCGCGCCGGGAAGGGGGAGACGCCCTGGATCGGGGTGGTGCACCGGCTCGACCAGCCCGTGGAGGGCGTGATGGTATTTGCGAAGACAAAGGAGGCGGCCGCGTCGCTCTCACGTCAGATGCGGGAACGGCTGGCGGAGAAATCCTATTATGCGGTGACGGACGGGATTCCGGCGCAGAAAAAAGGTATGCTCGAGGATTATCTGATCCGGGATGGCAGGACGAATCTCTCCTCCGTCACAGAGCGTGGGGCAAAGGGCGCGAAGCGGGCGGCGCTCGCCTATGAGGTGATACAGGAAAAGGACGGGCGGGCGATCTTAAAGATCCGCTTAGAGACCGGCCGGCACCATCAGATCCGGGTGCAGCTTTCTCATGCCGGGATGCCGGTGGCCGGCGACCGGAAATATAATTTCAGGGAGCATGTGCTGCCCCGGGCAGGGGGACTTAAGCTCTGCGCCTGCCATCTTTCCTTCCGCCATCCGGTCAGCAGAAGAAAACTGGAGTTTGAAATTGACAACCCCTATACGTTGTCATAAAATAATACACAATAATGATAAAAGAGGAGACTGGTTATGGCAAAGGAAGGTAAGAAGCTGGTGGAGGCGATCACGTCGATGGACGTGGATTTTGCCCAGTGGTATACGGATGTAGTAAAAAAGGCGGAGCTGATCGATTATTCTTCCGTGAAGGGCTGTATGATTATCCGCCCGGCGGGCTACGCGCTCTGGGAGAATATTCAGCATGAGCTGGACCGCAGGTTTAAGGAGACGGGGGTGGAGAATGTCTATCTGCCGATGTTTATCCCGGAGAGCCTGCTGCAGAAGGAGAAGGATCACGTGGAAGGGTTCGCGCCCGAGGTGGCGTGGGTGACGCACGGGGGGTTAAACCCGCTGCAGGAGCGCCTGTGCGTGCGTCCGACCTCGGAGACGCTGTTCTGCGATTTTTATAAAAATCTGATCCAGTCCTACCGGGATCTGCCGAAGGTGTACAACCAGTGGTGTTCCGTGGTGCGCTGGGAGAAGGAGACAAGGCCGTTTCTGCGCTCGAGGGAATTCCTGTGGCAGGAGGGCCACACCGCGCACGCGACCGCGGAGGAGGCGGAAGAGAGAACCGTGCAGATGCTCAACCTCTACGCGGATTTCTGCGAGGAGGTCTTAGCGATGCCGGTGATCCGCGGGCAGAAGACCGAGAAGGAGAAGTTCGCGGGAGCGGAGGCGACCTACACGATCGAGGCGCTGATGCATGACGGCAAGGCATTGCAGTCCGGGACCAGCCATAATTTCGGCGACGGGTTTGCGCGGGCCTTCGGGATCCAGTACACGGATCAGGAGAATCAGCTTCAGTACGTGCATCAGACCTCCTGGGGCATGACGACCCGGCTGATCGGCGCCATCATCATGGTGCACGGGGATGACTCGGGGCTGGTGCTGCCGCCGCGGATCGCGCCGGTGCAGGCCATGGTGATCCCGGTACAGCAGCGGAAGGAAGGCGTGCTCGACGCGGCGAAGGAGGTCTGCGGCCGTCTGGGGAAGGTGTGCCGTGCGAAGTTAGACGACGCGGACAAGAGCCCGGGCTGGAAATTCTCGGAGCAGGAGATGCGCGGCATACCGGTCCGCATCGAGCTTGGGCCGAAGGATATCGAAGCGGGAACCTGCGTCGTGGTGAGAAGGGATACCAGGGAGAAGCTGACCGTTGCGCTTGCGGAGCTTGAGGCAAAGATCCCGGAGCTTCTTGAGACGATCCAGCGCGATATGTTCGAGCGCGCGAAGGCGCACCGGGACGCGCATATCTGGGACGCGCACGACTATGAGGAGCTTAGGGACATCGCGGAGCATAAGCCGGGCTTCATCCGCGGGATGTGGTGCGGGGATCAGGCATGCGAGGATCGGATCAAGGAAGAGCTCTCCGTGACCTCGCGCTGTATGCCGTTCCATGACAAAGAGCAGATCGCCGATACCTGCGTCTGCTGCGGGAAACCGGCGCATAAGCTGATCTACTGGGGAAAGGCGTACTGATCGGATGCGGATTGAATTGCCAGAAAAGGCGGCGTATATCATACAGGAACTGGAACGGCACGGATATGAGGCTTATGCGGTGGGAGGCTGTGTGCGCGACAGCGTGCTCGGCCGCGTCCCGCAGGACTGGGATATCACGACCTCGGCGCGCCCGGGGGAGGTAAAAGCGATCTTTGGCCATACGATCGATACCGGGATCGCGCACGGCACGGTGACGGTCATGGTGGATCACGAGGGCTTTGAGGTGACGACCTACCGGATTGACGGGGAGTACGAGGATGCCAGACATCCGAAGGAGGTCATCTTTACCCCCCTGCTGCGCGAGGATTTAAGGCGCCGTGATTTTACGATCAACGCCATGGCTTACAATGATGCGGACGGGCTGGTGGACCTCTTTGGCGGCCTTTCGGATCTGCGGCAGGGCGTGATCCGCTGTGTGGGCGATCCGGCGGAGCGTTTTACGGAGGACGCCTTACGGATGCTTCGCGCGGTCCGGTTTGCCGCGCAGCTGGACTTTCAGATGGAACGGCGGACGAAGGAGGCGATCCGGACGCTTTCGGGGAATCTCGCGCGCGTCAGCGCGGAACGGATTCAGGCGGAGCTGGTGAAGCTTCTCGTGTCGGATCACCCGGAACAGATTGCCCTGGCATATGAGACGGGGCTCACGGAAGTGTTCCTGCCGGAATTTGACGAGATGATGCGGACGGAACAGAATAACCCGCATCACTGCTATACGGTGGGAGAGCACACGATAAAGGCGCTGACAGGAGTACCGGCGGATAAGGTGCTGCGCCTTGCCGTACTGCTGCACGATGTGGCGAAGCCGCTCTGCCGCAGTGTGGATGCGCAGGGCGTCGATCATTTTTACGGCCACCCGGAGCGCGGAAGCGAGCTGGCGGGACAGATCCTGCGCCGGCTGAAGTATGACAACGATACGACGGGCCGGGTGCGCGCGCTCATCCGCTGGCATGACGACAATCCGCCGCTTACAGACCGCGCCGTCCGCCGCGCGATCAGCCGGATCGGGACGGAGCAGTATCCGGGGCTGTTTGCGGTAAAGCGGGCGGACCTTCTCGCGCAGAGCGATTATCAGCGGGCGGAGAAGCTCGCTTACCTTTCTTCTTATGAGGCGGCCTGGAACAGGATCATGGAACAGGACGAGTGCCTGACCATAAAACAGCTTGCCGTGAACGGGCAGGATCTGATCGCGGCGGGGATGCGTCCCGGAAAAGAGATCGGGGAAATGTTAAAAAGGCTTCTGGAGATCGTTCTGGATGCGCCGGAGAAAAATACGAGAGAACAGCTTCTAACTTTTGTCATGAATGAAAACCCCTTTACATATGATGAATAGACACGGTAGATAAGCCGTAGATGAATCGTATGGAGGGGTTTTCGTGTATAATCGACCGGAACAGGTACTGGAACAATATGAGCTGGAAGTGAAATCTGTCTCCAGAGGAAGGGAAGGCTATCTCTGTGAGACCGGGCAGGGGACAAAGCTTTTAAAGGAGTACAGGGGATCCCTGCCGAGGGCGGAATTTCTGGCGGTTATGCTGGATCATCTTGACGCTAAGGGAGTGCCTGTGGAGCGTGTGGTGCGCACGCGGGAAGGCGCGCCGGCAGCGGTGGCGGAGGATGAGACGAAGTATATCCTGCTGGATACCTTTCAGGGCGCGGAGTGCGACACCAGAAGCAGGGACGATATGCTGACAGCGGTGCGGATGCTTGCCAGGCTCCACAACGAGGCGCAGAGCTGCCCCGAAGAGGCGCCGGATTTCGTGCGCACCGGGCCGGACGCGCTGCTGCGCCTCTATGAGAAGCATAACCGCGAGCTGGGCAAGGTGCGCAATTACATACGGGCAAAAAAGAAGAAAAATGAATTTGAGCTGCTGTTTTTCGGACAGTACGCAAGGTTTATGGAAACGGCGGACCGGGTGGTGGAGCTTTTGCGGGAAACGGAGGAAGAACCGCAGATGTCGGGGTTCTGCCATGGGGATTACAACCAGCACAATGTCATTTTTTCCAAAGGAGGGACAGCCATTGTGCATTTTGACGGTTTTTCCTGGCAGATCCGTGTGAGCGACCTCGCGAATTTTATGCGGAAAATGCTGGAAAAGAATAACTGGAATACCGGGCTGGGGATGGATCTGATCCGCGCCTATGACGGGGTGCGCTCCCTGTCCGCGCAGGAGCTGCGCTACCTGTATCTTTACATGGCGTATCCCGAGAAATTCTGGAAGATCGCCAATCATTATTATAACGCCCGCAAGGCATGGATCTCCGGAAGAAATATCGAAAAGCTCGAAAAGTTTATCCGCCAGGAGGAGGAGCGCGAGCGGTTCCTGGAAACACTTTTCCATTTTACAATCCGCCCGTAACTGTGGTAAAATGTACGCGCAGACAAAGAGCAGAGGCATCTGACATCAGAAAGGCAGAAGATACATGAAGAGAATATACGGTATTTTGTTACTGATTACATTTTGTGCGCTGACATCCGCGGCGTGCGGGAGAGGCGGCGACGATATCGTGACCGGCCGTTATTATCATCCGTCGAAGGATGCGCCGGTGCAGGAAGCGTCCGCGGCGGGCGATGGCACGGAGTCCGGCGGCGTGCAGACGCCCGGGGAGGCCGTGGAGACGACGGAGGATACAGGGGGGCAGGAGCCGGTCATCGGCACGGATCTTTTTCTGGTCACGAACAACGACATGCAGGCCGAGTGCCTGATCTTAAAGCAGCTTGCATCCGGAAAGCAGTATATGTACAATTACTCGCTGACGACCCGGTTTCTGGACAAATACGGCAATTCCACCACGGTCTCTTCCTTTGAGCCGGGGCGGATTATCTGCGTCGGGAAAAAGGATATCCAGGGGCGTCTGTTAGAGGCGCAGATCTCGGACCAGGTGTGGGAATACCCGGATGTGACCCGGTTCTCCGTGGATGAGGAGCGCGGGGTGTTTCAGATTGCGGACGAGAGCTATTCCTACGATGAGAATCTGTTTCTCTATTCCGGCGGCGGTATGCAGACGCTTGCGGATCTGACGGATATGGATACGCTGCGCGTGACCGGAATCGGCAGAAAAATCCTCTCCGTTTCGGTCACCACCGGGCACGGGAGCCTGCGGCTTGTCAATACGGACCTGTTTGACGGGAGCTTTATTCAGGTCGGAAAAAATATTTTCTCCGAGATCACCCACAATATGACGATGGATCTCCCGGAGGGAACCTATGTCGTGGCGGTGGCCAACAACGGCTATGGGGGAAACACGGAGATTGAGGTGACGCGCGGCCAGGAAACGACGCTTGACTTAGACACTCTGAAGGGGGAGGGGCCGAAATTCGGCAATATCCTTTTTGCGGTGGATGTGGAGGGGGCCATTCTGCAGATCGACGGGGAAATCGTGGATTACAGCCAGCCGGTGGATCTGCAGTACGGGGTGCACACCCTGCAGGTGACGGCGGATTCCTATGAGACCTATAAAAAGAAGCTGTTCGTCAATTCCGGGGAGGCGACGATCGTGATCGGGCTTTCCGGTTCGTCTGACAGCGCCGGCGGCAGCGCCGCAGCCGGCGACAGCAGCAGCGCGGGAGACGCTGCGGCAGGCGATCAGACGGCGGGAGCAGATACGGGCGCCGGCGGGGCCGGCTCTGCGGGCTCGCTGGCAGGATCACTCGCGGGAAGCGGCCAGACAGGCGGCGCCGCGGGCGGTTCGACGAACACGGATCTCTCCCAGGGGAATGTCGGCGGGGCGGAGCTTGACGCGATTGTAAACGGGATATTAGACGACCGGGATTCTTCTTCGGACTATCTGTCTACCATTTTAAAGACACTCGCGGCGCTGTATGACAAAGATGACAACTGACGCAGGCCCTTGTGTTAAAAATAACCAGAAATTTCCGCGCGGAACGATTCACACTTGAAAAATCTGCTTAGGGAAGCTAAGATAGTAGTAAATATATCATAAGATACAGGAGGTATTTTGAGATGGGATACAGGGAGAACTATGAGTCGTGGCTTGAGAACCCGTATTTTGACGAGGCGACCAAAGCGGAGCTTCGCGGGATCGCCGGGGACGAGAAGGAGATCGAGGAGCGTTTTTATATGGACCTCGAGTTCGGAACCGCAGGTTTAAGAGGTGTGATCGGAGCGGGAACCAACCGCATGAATATCTATACGGTGCGCAAAGCGACCCAGGGTCTGGCGAATTATATCGCAAAGGTGAATGCGAAGGAGAAGGGGGTCGCCATCGCGTACGATTCGAGAAGGATGTCGCCGGAGTTTGCGGATGAGGCTGCGCTCTGCCTTGCGGCGAACGGCATTAAGGCTTATGTGTTTGAGTCCCTGCGCCCGACGCCGGAGCTGTCCTACGCGGTCCGCAGGCTGGGCTGTACGGCAGGAATCAATATCACGGCGAGCCATAACCCGCCGGAATACAACGGCTATAAGGTATACTGGGAGGACGGCGCACAGATCACGCCGCCGCATGACACCGGTATCATGGACGAGGTACGCGGCGTCACCGACTATGCGACGGTAAAGACAATGTCCTTAGAGGACGCGAAGGCGGCGGGACTCTACCAGGTGATCGGCGCGGATATCGACGATCCGTACATAGAGGAGTTAAAGAAGCTTGTGCTTCACCAGGACTGCATCGACGCGGTCGGCGCGGACATGAAGATCGTCTACTCGCCGCTTCACGGCACCGGCAATATCCCGGTACGCCGCGTGTTAAAAGAGCTCGGGTTCCCGAACGTATATGTCGTGCCGGAGCAGGAGCTTCCGGACGGGGAGTTCCCGACTGTCAGCTATCCGAACCCGGAGGCCGCGGAGGCGTTTGAGCTTGGACTGGCCCTGGGAAAGAAGGTTGACGCGGATCTGATCCTCGCGACGGACCCGGATGCGGACCGCCTCGGCGTCTATGTAAAGGATTCAGCGACCGGCGAGTACCACAGCCTGACCGGAAATATGTCCGGATGTCTGATCGGCGATTATGTGATCGGCCAGAGAAAAGAGCTGTCCGGCCTGCCGGAGGACGGGGCGTTTATCCGTTCCATCGTTTCCACCAATATGGCGGACGCGATCGCGGAGCATTACGGCATTGCGCTGGTGGAGGTGCTGACCGGCTTTAAGTTCATCGGTCAGAAGATTCTGGAATTTGAGAATACCGGGAAGGGCACATACCTCTTCGGTATGGAGGAGAGCTACGGGTGCCTGACCGGAACCTACGCGCGCGACAAGGATGCGGTTGTGGCGTCGATGACGCTCTGCGAGGCGGCAGCGTACTACAGGACAAAGAACATGACGCTCTGGGATGCGATGCTCGCGATGTACGAGAAGTACGGCTATTACAAAGACGACGTGACCTCGATCACCTTAAAGGGAATCGAGGGACTTGCGAAGATCCAGGAGATCATGAATACCCTGCGCGACAATGCTCCTTCGGAGATCGGCGCTTACAAAGTGACGGCGGTCCGGGATTATAAGAAGGACACGATCACGGATACCGCGACCGGCACGGTAAAGCCGACCGGGCTTCCGTCCTCAAACGTGCTCTACTACGAGATGACAGACGGCGCGTGGGTATGCGTCAGACCCTCCGGAACAGAGCCGAAGGTGAAGTTCTATCTGGGTGTGAAGGGGACGTCGCTCGACGACGCGGATGCAAAATCAAAGGCGCTGTCCGAATCCGTGCTTGCGATGATCAACAAAATGCTGTAAATACGACCTTGACAAAGAGGGGAAAAACAAGTATAAATAGTACGTGAACGTTTATATTTGAGAACCCAGAGGAGGAATTTTTAACATGAACAAAACAGAATTAGTTGCAGCGATAGCTGACAAGGCTGAACTGAGCAGAAAAGACGCAGAGAAGGCACTGAAGGCATTTACAGATGTTGTTGCTGAAGAGTTAAAGAAGGGTGAGAAGATCCAGCTGGTTGGATTTGGAACATTTGAGGTATCCGAGAGAGCGGCCAGAACAGGCAGAAATCCGCAGAGCGGCAAGGAGATGACGATTCCGGCTTCCAAGGCTCCGAAGTTTAAGGCTGGCAAGGCTTTAAAGGATATGATCAACGAATAAGAACAGATGCTTACAGAAGTGGGTTCCGCGTTGCACGGGAACCCACTTTCATTATGAATGAAAAAGGAGAATGCGATGCGGCTGGACAAGTTTTTAAAGGTGTCGCGCCTGATCAAACGGCGGACGGTTGCCAACGAAGCCTGCGACGCCGGAAGGGTTTCGGTGAACGGAAAGCCGGCGAAGGCTTCCGTGAATGTAAAGGCCGGCGATATCATTGAGATCGGCTTTGGGACAAAGACGGTGAAGGTGCGGGTTCTGGACATTAAGGATACCACGAAAAAGGACGAAGCCAAAGATTTGTTTGAATATGTATCATAAACAGGGACACCTCCCAATATATTTTATTATGATAAAACGGGAGGTTTTTCTATGGATGAAAAGAACGGCAATGCGGCGAAAACACATAAAGTCCTGCTGGCAAACCGCAGAAACGGCGCATTCAGCGGGGTTGTGGATGTGCTCTCCTTTGATGTGGCGGAGATCCTTCTGGAGACGGAGCTTGGAATGCTGCTGATCAAGGGACATGACCTGCACGTGAACCGGCTGAGCCTTGAAAAAGGGGAGATTGACATAGAAGGAAGGATCGACTCTCTCGCTTATTCGGATGTCAAGAGCGCAGGAAAACAGGCGGAATCCCTGTTTGGAAGGCTGTTTAAGTAGATGGCGGTAAACGGGGCGATCGGGCAGGAGGCATTTTTCCTGGGAATTTCTGTCCTGGTGGGAGCGGCGCTCTCCGGGGTATATGACGTCCTGCGGATTTTCCGCAGAGTGGCCGCGCATGGGAATTTCTGGATCGGTCTGGAGGATTTTTTCTACTGGGTCCTCTGCACCGGTGTGGTCTTTCTCATGATTTATCAGGAAAATGACGGCATGGCGCGCGGGTTTGCGTTCGGCGGGATTCTGATCGGAATGCTGATCTATCATCTGCTGCTCAGCCGTCTGTTTGTCGGGATCAATGTGTTTGTGCTAAAGAAGACGATCGGAATCATAAAAAAAATACTCCGGATTCTGTTCGGACCGTTTCTCTGGGTTGCGAAAAAGACAGGACGATTTCTCAGAAAACAATTGAAAAAGTTTTTAAAAGCGGTTAAAATGGGAATACGCAAAGTATAGGAGGACAGGAAACCGGGGATGATGGCAGTGGGAAGACGGAGAAAAGATCAGAATCGTTCGGGCAGAAGATATATCAGTCTGATTCTGTTTGTGTTTATTATCGCGATGTCGTTTCAGATCGCGCGGGTATACCAGAAGGATCAGGAATATGCGAAGAAGCAGGAGCAGCTGGAACAGCAGCTTGAGGCGGAGACCGTCCGGCAGCAGGAGCTCGAGGCGTATGAGAGCTATACCCGCTCACAGCAGTATATTGAGGATATCGCGAGGAGCAAGCTCGGACTTGCCTATGAGGATGAGATCATATTTAAAGAAGTGAATAACGCGGGACAGTAGGACCGGACATGAACCAGACTGCAGGCAGGAGATGCTGCAGCCTGGTTTTATTCATCCTGATGGTATGTTCAGTCTCTTAAAAAGCTTCAGCTGATTCGAAATCCCTGAAACGGACAGGCGGATAGAGATTTTGGCGAAAAGTTTTTCAAAACAGGTCCCTTCTTTGACAAAGATTTTTGGGAAAAGAATCTATAATCGTTTCGCCTGCCAGAGGAGCGGCAATCGAAAAAGAAGGGAAGAGAGAGACATGAAAAAAACAGGAATAAGGCAAATGATACTGAACATGGCGGGAGGTTTGATGTGCGGCGTCAGCGTGATGGGGTGTTATCCCCTGGTACCGGCGTATTTCGCGGCACTGTATCTGGAAGAAACGGGCGCTCCTGTACTGCTTGGTATGATGTACATAGGAATGCTGATTTTTATGCCCCTGACGGCGGGGGTGAAATATGCGGTGGTGCTGCCTGTCATTTTAGGGGCGGTCCGTCTGATCGAGTGGGCGAACGAGGGATGCCCGGCGTGGCTGGCAGGACTGATGGCGTCGATCGCGACGATGATTCTGTCCTTTGCGGGTGGCCTTCTCGGCTGGCGGGATCAGCCGGGGTTTGCGACGGCGGTGCTGGAGGGGCTTTTTGTATTCGGCGCAGTCATCCTGCTTCACCGGCTGCTGCATGCTCTGCTCACCTGGGAGGGGGAGCGGGCCCCGGCGCAGAAGGAAGAACATCTGAAGGAGGAGCGCCTTCTGGGCTATGCGGAATCGTTTCAGGGACTCTCGCAGATTTTTCACAGTATGAGCACAAACCGGAATACTTACACGCTGGACGAGCTGGGGCATATCCAGAATGAGCTGACCGGAAAGATCTGTGCGTCCTGCGATTCCTGCGCGCTCTGCTGGGAGCGGGATTCCGCGCCGGTATATGGCGCGCTCTCGCAGCTGATCGCCGGGCTGTGGCGCGGGGAGACGCCGGGGGAGGAGAACGAGGAGCAGCTTGGCGCGTACTGTAAAAGGAGCCGGGATATGGTGGAGGAGGCCGTGCGCGTCTTTGAGCGCGTCAGTTTAAACCGTGCCTGGTATCACCGTCTGCTGGAAAACCGGGAGGTGATCGCGGAGCAGCTGGATGCGATGGTCTATATCATGCAGGACTGTGCAAGAGAGGAACAGGTACTGGATCAGAGGGAAAAGCGGCTGCTTGCGGAGCTTGCCTACCGTGCGAAGGAGCTGGGGATTCTGGCGCAGGAGATGCATCTGATCGAGACGCTGGACGGCAGGTTAAAGCTGGAGGCCACATTAAAAAGCAGACTGGGCGGCTGCATTGCGGTGAAATCATTCCTGTCCGCCGCCGGACATGTGCTAAACCGCAGGATGCGCGCTGCCGCGGATGCGAAAAGCTTTGTCTCAAAGGATGCGGCGTCCTTTGTCTTTTATGAGGACACCGTATTTCGGAGCGTGCAGGGCATCTCGCGCATGAAAAAAGACGAGGCGCGGATCTCGGGCGATAATTTTTCGTTTCTGGAGCTGGAGCGCGGAGAGCTTCTTCTGGGGCTGTCGGACGGGATGGGTTCGGGGAGCACTGCCTGCAAGGAGAGCGAGATGGTGCTTGATCTCGTGGAGCGGTTTTTAGAGGCAGGATTTTCGGTGGAGACGGCGATCCGGATGATGAACTCCGCGATGGTCATGAAAGGGGAAAATGATCTGTACTCCACGATCGACCTGTGCAAAATCAATCTGTACAACGGCCGGGCGAAGCTGTACAAGATCGGTGCGGCGGCGACCTTTATCAAGCGGGAGGACGAGGTGGAGTGCATTTCCTCCGCCGGACTGCCGGTGGGGGCGAAGACAATTGTCGATATCCAGTCGCAGGAAGTGACGCTCGGAAACGGGGATTTTGTCATTATGGTGACGGACGGCGTGCTCGAATACCTTCATGTGCCGAAGCCCGAGGAGACGATGCAGGAAGTGATCGGCAGCATACGGACCAATAATCCCGGCATTCTTGCAAAGCGGATTATGGAGCGGGTGATGCTGTTTACCGGAGGGGTGGCGAAGGATGACATGACCGTGCTTGCGGCCTGCATCTGGGAGAAGGGATAGGGACTGCCGCAGGCATGGCGGCGCGGAAGCGGGAAGTGAGGATGGCATGATACAAAAGAGTGACGGGCCTGCCTGCCGCGGGCTGGAAAAAAGAATGCTGGGATATCTTGTGCAGAAAGAACTTGCCGGGCCGGGCGACCATGTGATTGCAGGCGTGTCCGGGGGAGCGGATTCGGTCTGCCTGCTGCTGCTTCTGGATCGCCTGAAGGATCGGGTCGGATATACCTTAAGCGCCGTGCATGTGGAGCACGGGATCCGTGGGGAGGAGAGCCTGCGCGACGCCGCGTTTGCGGAGGAGCTCTGCGGGCGCCTCGGCGTTGCCTGCACGGTGTATCATGTCTGTGTGCCGGAATATGCGGCTTCGCATAAGATGGGGGAGGAGGAGGCCGCGCGGGTACTGCGCTACGATTGTCTGAAAAAGGAGGCGCAGGCGTATCCGGGGCGCAGGGTCCGGATCGCGCTGGCGCACCACGCGGATGACAACGCGGAGACCGTGCTGTTCTGGCTGGCGAGGGGGAGCGGGCTTAAGGGATCCGGCGGGATCCGCCCGAAGCGTGAGCTTATCCCGGATGTCACGGTGATCCGTCCGCTTCTCTTCGCGCAGCGGGAGGAAATTCTGCGCGAGCTTGCGGGGAGGGGGCAGACATACTGCGAGGACGGGACGAACGCGCAGCTGGCGTACAGCAGAAACCGGATCCGGCATGAGATTCTGCCGCAGCTAAGGCGGATCAATCCGCAGGCAGCCGCTCATATTGCGGCCTGCGCGGAAACGATGTCCGAGCTCTCCGATTATCTGGAAGAAGAGACGGCGCGTATCCTGCCGTCGGTGTGCGTGCGCCTGGGAGAGGAGACGGGCGGGCCGGCATGGCTGCTTCTGGAGACGCTGACGGATTACCCGGCTGTGCTTGAGAAAGCAGTGATTTACCGTGTCCTGTGCGAAGCGGCCGGCAGCAGCAGGGATATCGGGAGCGTTCATGTGGAAGCCGTGCTGGACTTTTTCCGCCATCAGACGGGACAGCGTCTGTCGCTGCCGTACCGCACTGCCGCGGAGCGCGTCTGCGAGGGGATCCGGATCCGGCGGATCATGCCCGGAAAGGAAAACGAAAAAGGGGAATCTATAGGAGCGGCGGGGGAGGAGACGGCAGAGCATGAGATTCTGCCGCAGAAGCTGGAACAGCTGGAGCGCGGCGAAACGATTGCCGTGCGCCTGCCCGACGGCGTGCTGCAGCTGCGGTTACAGCGCGCTGCGGATGACATTTGCAGAAATATATCAGAAATCCCGAAAAAAAAGTATACGAAATGGCTGGACTATGATAAAATAAAAAATAGTTTGCAGATTCGAACGAGAAGAAGCGGCGATTACCTGACAATTGACGGTGAGGGACACAGAAAAAAACTAAAGGAATACCTGGTCGGAGAAAAGATACCGGCAAAGCAGAGGGATCACATCTGGCTTCTGACAGAGGGAGCGCATGTGATCTGGGTCATCGGAGGGAGGATCAGCGCCGGCGTAAAGGTGACAAAGGATACCCGCAGGGTGTTAGAGGTACGGATGGTTCTAAGAGAAGAGATATCCGCAGGATGTCTGAATATGGAGGATGAAGATGAAGATTAAGGAGATTTCGGCTTATCTTACGGAGGAGCAGGTGGACAGACGGATCCGGGAAATGGGCGAGGAGATCAGCAGGACCTACGGGGACGAGGCCGTGTGCCTGATCTGCATCCTGAAGGGATCGGTATTTTTTACCTGTGAGCTGGCAAAACGGATCACATCGCCGGTCGAGCTGGAGTTCATGTCAGTCTCAAGCTACGGGGCGTCAACCAGCTCAAGCGGAGTCGTGCGCATCGTGCAGGATCTGGGGAGCAGCATTGAGAACCGGAACGTGCTGGTGGTTGAGGATATCATCGACTCCGGAAGGACGTTAAGCTATCTGCTCGAGAATTTAAAGACGAGAAAGCCGAAGAGCTTAAGGCTGTGCACGCTGCTTGACAAGCCGGAGCGCAGGGTGGTGGATGTCGCCGTGGATTTTGTCGGCTTTGAGATCCCGGATCGGTTTGTGGTGGGCTACGGGCTTGACTATGATCAGAGATACCGGAATCTTCCTTATATTGGATTTGTGGACATAGAAGACTAAAGGAGAATCATGTTGAACAGCAATAAAAGCAGTTACAGAGGATTTGGCATTTATCTGCTCCTGATACTGGCGGTGGTCGGTATCTGGTACTGGATGGACGGCAATACGACGTCAAACAATTACACGCGGAGACAATTTGAGAACGCGATTGAGGACGAGGCGGTCGCACGGCTTCGGATCGTACCCAACCGCGGGGAGGTGCCGACCGGCAATCTCTACATCACATTCCGCGACGGATCGACACAGGTGCTGGCGGTAAACGACGTCAGTGAGATAGAGGCATATCTGCAGGAACAGTACTTTTTTGAATATACGGTGGAAAATCCGCCGGAGGAGAGCTGGATCTTTTCGCTGCTCCCCTATCTGATCATTTTTGCCGCGCTGTTTATTTTCTTTATCATCATGACGAATCAGGCGGCGATGAATTCGGGAAGCGGCAGCCGGATGATGAATTTCGGCAAAAGCCGCGCGCGGATGATGGTGGACGATCCGAAGAAGCGCGTGACGTTTGCGGGAGTGGCAGGTTTAAAAGAAGAAAAAGAAGAGCTGGAAGAGATCGTGGATTTCCTGCGGGATCCGAAGAAATATACGAATCTCGGCGCGCGTATCCCGAAGGGAGTGCTTCTGGTAGGACCTCCGGGAACCGGCAAGACGCTGCTGGCAAAGGCGATTGCGGGCGAGGCGGGCGTACCGTTTTTCAGCATCTCGGGCTCCGACTTTGTGGAGATGTTTGTCGGCGTCGGGGCGTCGAGAGTGAGGGATCTGTTTGAGGAGGCGAAGCGGAACGCGCCCTGTATCGTGTTTATCGACGAGATCGACGCGGTGGCGAGAAGGCGCGGTACCGGAATGGGAGGCGGCCATGACGAGCGCGAGCAGACGCTCAATCAGATGCTCGTGGAGATGGACGGCTTTGGCATGAATGAGGGAATCATCGTGATGGCGGCGACAAACCGCGTGGATATCCTGGATCCCGCGATCATGCGGCCGGGGCGTTTTGACAGAAAGGTCCATGTGGGGCGTCCGGATGTGGGCGGCCGGGAGGAGATTCTTCTGGTGCACGCCAGAAATAAGCCCCTGGGCGACGACGTGGATTTAAAACAGATCGCGCAGACGACAGCCGGTTTTACCGGCGCGGATCTCGAGAATCTGCTAAATGAGGCGGCGATCGTGGCGGCGCGGGAGAACCGTGCATTTATCACACAGACGGACATCCGCAGATCGTTCGTCAAGGTGGGAATCGGCGCGGAGAAGAAGAGCCGTGTCATTTCCGAGAAGGAAAAGCGGATTACGGCATTTCACGAGTCGGGCCATGCGATCCTGTTTCACCTTCTGCCGGACGTCGGGCCGGTATATACGGTATCGATCATACCGACGGGAACCGGCGCGGCGGGCTATACGATGCCGCTGCCCGAGCGGGACGAGATGTTTAATACCAAAGGAAAGATGCTGCAGGACATCATCGTATCCTTAGGAGGACGTGTCGCGGAGGAGCTGGTGTTTGACGATATCACGACCGGCGCGTCTCAGGATATCCGGCAGGCGACGCGGATGGCGAAGGACATGGTGACAAAATACGGGATGTCCGAGAATGTCGGGCTGATCTGCTATGATAATGAGGATGATGAGGTCTTCATCGGCCGCGACCTTGCGCATGCGAGGGGATACGGCGAGGGCGTGGCGGCGTCAATCGACCAGGAGATCAAGCGGATCATCGATGAGTGTTACGCGAAGGCGAAGGCAATGATCGCCGAGAATCGCGAGGTCTTAGACGCCTGCGCTGATCTTCTGCTTGAGAAGGAGAAAATCGGGCAGAAAGAGTTCGAGGCATTGTTTGAACGGCCACTGTATAATTTTTAGACATGTTTCACAAAAATTATATTGAAAATTTGTGAAGTTTGTGCACACTTATTTTGGGAGTCGTGTTATTATAATTGCGTACCCCCCAATACATTATATATTGTTTTTACTATACCCCATAGTAAAAATACCTTCTCCTAAAAAGACAGCAGATCGACAGGCTGTCTTTTTTTTGCGTAAAACTTTCCCCTGATTTACATTTCGTTAAGATTTTTATTCCATAATATTTCCCGCTGTAGTATAATAAGGTTTATAGAGAAGGAGAGGGTAATATGCAGATTGATTTCATGGAAATGCTGCAGGCAATGGTCAGATGTGCCAATATCGGCCTGACCGTCGTGGGGGAGGCTTTGCCGGAGGCGGTTGATTTTGACATGGGAATCCGCCGCATGGTATTTGGAAGGGAGGAGGTGGATCGCTGGAGAAAAGAGATCTGTGAGCTGTGCCAGGAGGGCGTGGTGTATTTTGTGACCGACTATTTTGAGATGGAGTACTGTCAGATCCGGATTCCGGAACAGGAACGCGAATACGGGGAATACCTGATTTTAGGGCCGTACCGGGACGGGAGGATGGAGGAATCGCGGACCAGAGAGCTGATGGAGCACATCGGCATACCGGAAGAACGTATGGCGGATATCAGGGAGTACAACAATGCTGTGCCCTCGATGGTGAATGTCGGGATTCTCCGGGAGCTCTGCATCATGGCAGCGCAGTTTCTGTATGGAGAGCGGGGGGTGCGGACCGAGTACATCCGGCAGATGATGCCTGAGCGCACGGACCGGCAGGAGGTGCAGGAAAACAGTCTGTCGCACAAGTTTATTGAGGAGCGCTACGGGGTGGAGGCGAAGCTGCTTGAGGCGGTGCAGAAGGGCAATACCGAAGACGCGTTAAAGCAGCTGAACCTGATCGCGAATTATCATCTCGCCCCGCGCTATCAGGATCCGGTCCGGGATCTGCGCAACGTCCTGATTTCCTGCAATACGCTCTGCCGCAAGGCCGCGGAAGCGGGAGGGGTACATCCGGTCTACGTGGATGAGCTTTCCAGGCAGTTTGCGGTGCATGCGGAGACGGTGAGCTCAGGGCGTGAGGGGATGCGCCTTATGACGGAGATCGTAAAGAACTACTGCCTTCTGGTGCGCAACTATTCCCTGCTGGGACATTCGCCGGTCGTGCAGCGTGTGGTCAGCCATATCAACCGGAATTTATCGGAGGACCTCTCGTTAAAGTGGCTTGCCTCAAGGTATACGGTGAACGCCAGCTATCTCTCGACGCTCTTCCGCAAGGAGATGGGGATGACGCTGACGGACTATGTCAGCAGACAGCGGATCCGCTATGCGATCCTTCTTCTGGATTCCACGGATCTTCAGGTACAGCAGATCGCGACCGAGTGCGGGATCTGCGACGTAAACTATTTCCGCAAGCTGTTTAAGAAGATTACCGGAAAGACGCCCGCAGAATACGCCAGACAGCCCAGATGGGTGCTGAACTGAAAACCAAAAACCAATAGATTTACCTCATTTGCAAAAAATAGAACTTATGTGGAAAGCGGTCTTCATGCTATAATAAATCAGTGGGGTAAATCAGAACCAAAGGAGAATAATGTATGGGAACAAAAAATGCAAGTAACGGGGGAGCTGTAGAATCCATCCATCGCGCGAAGCTTTGGGAGATCGGGTTTTATGCTCTGAATAACACATCAACCAACATATACATGATGGTATTCATGTATGTATCTTATTTCCTGACAGGTATCGTGGGTGTCGGCGTTGTGCTGGCCGGATCGATCACCACGATCATGAGAATGTGGGACGGCGTCACGGATCCGATCATCGGATATGTCGTTGACAAGACGAACACGAAGTTCGGTAAGAACCGGCCGTTTATCGTGATCGGTAACCTGATCCTGCTGGTTTCGAGCGGTATCATTTATACTGTGACGCCGCATCTCCCGCAGGTGGCGAGATTCCCGTTCTACATCGTGATGTATATGCTTTACATCATCGGGTATACCTGCCAGTGCGTGGTCACGAAGTCCGCTCAGACCTGTCTGACGAACGACCCGTCGCAGAGACCGATCTTTGCCATGTTCGATACGGTATACAACTCCGTCGTATTTGCTCTGCTTCCGGTGGTTGTGACGAATATTCTGATGCCGAGATTCGGCGGCGCGGCTGCTTTCTCGGATCCGGGATTTTTCATTGCCCTGTGGGGAATGCTTGCACCGGTTTCCGCCCTGTTTGCAGTGCTGGCGATTATCGGATTGTGGCGGAAGGACAGACTCGAGTACTACGGCACCGGTGTCGTGGTGAGAATCCGTTTCCGCGATTACTGGGAAGTGCTTAAGAGCAACCGTGCGATCCAGATGCTTGTGGTATCCGCGTCCTCCGATAAGCTGTCCATGTCGATGAGAAGTAATTCCGTCATCTATGTCATGATGTTCGGTATCATCATGGGCGACTATTCGATGTACGGCGCGACCAGCGCGTTTGTGACGATCCCGACCGTCATCTTTACGCTGATCCTGATGAACTTTGTCGCGAGAAAGATGGGACAGAAGGCGGCTCTTCTGATCGGTACATACGGAGCTATGATCAGTGCGACGCTCTGCTTCTTCCTGTTCCTGTTCGGTGATCCGACGACATACAGCTTTACGAATATTTCGTTCTTTACCGTAGCGTTCATTATCCTGTGGCTCGGTGTAAGCGGATTCAGTAACATGTCCGGTAATATCGTGATCCCGATGACCGCAGACTGCGCAGATTACGAGGTTTACCGTTCCGGCAAGTATGTGCCTGGTCTGATGGGAACGCTGTTCAGCTTTGTGGATAAGATGATTTCCTCGCTGGCAGGAACGTTTGTATCCTTAATGATTGCGGCGATCGGATTTAAGACCGAGCAGCCGACGCAGGATACGCCGTATTCGTCCGGTATTTTCTGGGTGACGATGATCTGCTTCATCGGCGCGCCGATGGTAGGATGGATCTGTAACCTGATTGCGATGAAGTTCTATCCGCTGACGAAAGAGAAGATGGAAGAGATTCAGGGTGAGATTGCAGCGATTAAGGCAAAGGCTCAGGCCGGGGCATAAGATGGAAGGAGAATGTGTCTGATGGCGGAAAAGAAAGAAAAAAAGCGCCCAGAGCACTTTAATGTCGCGGAGCTGGCAAGGGCCGAGGATGAGCTTCGGGAGACAAAAAAGACATATGGAATCGAAGAGAATGTTCCCTGGTGGCATAAGGCCGGCGACCGGTATTATGAGTGGAAGGATGCCCGCGTGCTGCACGAGGTCAGCAGAAAGAAATATCTTTGGCTGTGCGTGCTGACCGGATGGTGCGGAGGACACCGCTTTTATGAGAGAAGATGGATCTTAGGGATCCTGTATCTCGCTCTCTGCTGGAGCGGATTCCCGATCGCGATGGCGTTCGTGGATTTTCTGATCGCGCTGCCTATGAAGCCGGATGAAAAAGGATGCATTCTGATATAGACATTTTAACTGCTGTGATTGAAAAGAGATCTTATAAATCCCCACGGATCCCGGTGCTTTTTGCACCGGGATCGTTTTTCTGACAGAGAGATCATTTCACAGGAGGAAATCATTTCATGCTTGCATAGCCGGCGAAGATATGATATAATCGGAAAAGGTCAGGAGAGATTTCTGATGCAGGGGCAGATTCCCGAGTGGCCAAAGGGGACAGACTGTAAATCTGCTGCAAATTGCTTCGGTGGTTCGAATCCACCTCTGCCCATTAAGTATTGCCCGATAGGGACTAATTCTTCCGCAGTTCGTGAACGTAGGGGAGAACCGCACAGGCGTCCGAATGTAAGTGGCAGTACTTTTTTTATTTAAAATTTATGTGGGGGGAGGGAAATGCAGGATGAATGCGGTACAGAAGACAATTGCGTTTGATGTGACAAAGAAAGCGGTGCTTCGGACACAGAATGCACTGGAAGTCCTGGATGAGAGCACCATGGGCAGGATGAAGGAGTCGAATGTCATCGGGATCTATCCGTCATTCCGGTATCAGGAGATGACAGGTTACGGGTGCGCGATGACGGAGACCGCCTGTTATCTGCTCACAAAGATGACGCCGGAAAAGCGGAGAGAAGCGCTGATGTGCTGGTTTGGGGAGACCGGTGTGAATGCCGGGCTGGTGAGGATCCACATTGACAGCTGTGATTATTCGCTGGAAGAATACCAGGCGGTCGCGGATCCGATCGCAGACCCGGAGCTTCGGACTTTTTCGATTGCGCGCGACAGGAAGTATATTCTGCCCGTCATGAAGGAGGTCATGGAGCTCACCGGGGAGAAGCTGTCGGTTCTGCTAAGTCCGTGGTCTCCGCCGGCTGCATGGAAGACGCCGCCCGAGCTCTCGGAGAATGATAAGGCCGTATATGGAAATATGACCGCGGATGTCGATTTCTCCAGACCGGGCAGATGCTTTGGCGGGCGATTAAAGCCGGAGTACTACGGGTCCTGGGCGAAGTATCTCGTGAAGTTTATCCAGGCATATCTGGAGGAAGGGATACCGGTCACGATGTTAAGCGTTCAGAACGAGGCGGCTGCGGCGACAAGCTGGGACAGCTGTGTGTGGAGCGGGGAACAGGAGAAGACGTTTTTGCGGGATTTCCTCTATCCGGAGATGAAGCGCGCGGGGCTCACGGATCGCGTCGGTATTTTTATCTGGGATCACAATAAGGAGCGTATGATTGAGCATGTGGAGGATATGCTTGACGACGATACGATGGGGATGATCCGGGGGTTTGCCTATCACTGGTATTCCGGGGATCATTTTACGGCGCTCTCGATGCTGCATGACAAATATCCGGAGAAAGTGCTTCTGCACACGGAAAGCTGCGGGCTTCATGTCCCGGGGAAGACAATGGCATATGAGCTGCCGGGGGAATTCCTGGAAGGGAATGCAGCGCTCCCGCCTGATCTGGCAGCGGCCGCAGCACGGACGCCTGCGGAGATGGATTTTGCAGATGCCGTGGCATATGCGCATGATATCATCGGCGATCTGAATCACGGGATGAACGGCTGGATTGACTGGAATATGATTGTGGACCGTACCGGAGGCCCGCGCCATGTGGCCGGCGGGTTTGCGGCGCCTCTTGTGGCGGAGGACGACGGGAGCTTTGAGAAGACGGTCAGTTATCACTATATCCGGCAGATTGCCAGGACGATCCGACCGGGTGCGGTCCGGATCGGCTGCAGTGTATTTGGGAAGGCGGTGGAGGCCGCGGCGGCAGAGAATCGGGACGGCAGTATCGGGGTTGTGCTTTTCAACGACAGCGCGGATGAGATTACGGTATCGATTCGCCTGGCCGGATCGATCTGCGATGCGACGCTGCCGGCACATACGCTGAATACGGTAATAATTGGCAGATAAATATTGAAGAAAATCTTGCAAGATTACAGGATTGTGGTAAAATATAATTATATGCAGTTAATGTTCTTTTTCAAAAAAATAATAGGAGACTGGTGAGATGGAAGGACAAAAGAAAACAAAATTTATCAATTCGATTGCGGCGAAGATTTCCATGATGACGCTTGCCGTTGTCGTTTTGTCGGTGCTTGTAACCATTCTGAGTGCGATCACCGCATCGAGGAAGACCGTATCGGCTGCTTATGCGGATTATGTGATGGATCTGGCGGCGATATCGGCGGAGACGGTTGACCTTCTGCCGGCGGAACGCGGTTACACGGAGTACAATTCCGTACTCTCGTATGTCAGCATGAGAAATGTGGATTCTTCTTATGTGTGCGTGATTTCTCCGGACTGTGTACTGCTGTATCATCCGGATGAGTCGATGGTCGGCACGACGACCGATATCCCGGCTGTGACGGAGACGGCGGCCGAGATCCGTGCGGGAAGGACGCCGGAGGATAAGGTGGTTACATATGAGTACAACGGTACGACAAAGTATGCCGGTATGGCGATTACCAATAAGGGTAATATCGTTGTCGTGACGGCGGATGAGGACGAGATTCTCGAGCCGGTCAATAAGATGATGATGGAGATGATCTACGCGTCGATCATCGTGCTTTTGGTCTGCGTTGTGATCGGATATGTGGTGAGCCATTTTATCGGCAAGCCGATCAAGCAGCTTACCACGATTATTACCGATACGGCAGGTCTGAATTTCAGACATAATCCGAATCTGATCCGGCTTTGCGCACGCAAGGATGAGACGGGCGAGATGGCAAGAGCAGCCCGCGATATGAGAGCGAATATCCGTGAGATGATTCAGAACATTGATTCCGCGAGCAACCAGATCACGGAGAACGTGGACGGTCTTCAGCAGATTACGACGACTGTGGATCATATGTGCTCGGATAACTCCGCGACCAGCCAGCAGCTTGCGGCAGGTATGCAGGAGACCGCGGCTACCACGGTTACGATCAATGAGAATGTCAATGTGATCAAGAACGGCGCCGATGATATCAACAACATGACGGCTGAGGGCGCAAGGACATCGGATGAGATTATGGAGCGCGCGAAGAAGATGCGTAACCATACGGTTGCCGGCAGCGCGAGAACCATGGATATGTACAACAGTGTGAAGGTTAAGGCTGACAAGGCGATCGAAGGATCCAAGGCAGTGGAGAAGATCAACGAGCTGACCAGCACGATTATGGAGATTTCTTCCCAGACAAGTCTGCTTGCGCTGAATGCTTCGATTGAGGCGGCAAGAGCAGGTGAGGCAGGCCGTGGATTTGCGGTTGTTGCAACTGAGATCGGAAGCCTTGCGGATCAGACCTCCAAAGCGATTGCGGATATCAGCGGGATTGTTCAGGTGGTCAATGAGGCGGTATCCAACATGGAGGGCTGCTTAAGCGAGAGTATGGACTTCCTTGAGAACACGATCCTGTCCGAGTACAAGAGCTTTGAGGAAGTCAGCGAGCAGTATCAGGCTGACGCGGATGTCTTTAAGAGCAGTATGGACAACGTGAGAGAGGCCGTGGAAGGTCTTGCGGGTTCGATCGAGGCGATTGCCCAGGCGTTAAGCGGTATCAACGATACGGTTGGAGAGTCTGCGATCGGAGTTACGGATATCGCGGAGAAGACCAGCGACATGGTGGAGAAGACAGGAACGACACACGAGATGGTTTCCGAGTGCTTCGACTGTGTGGCAAACTTAAGAGAGATTGTACAGAAATTCATATTAGAGTAACGATCAGGCATATCAGAAAAAGGCATCCGAATGGATGCCTTTTTTATATGAAAGCAGCAGCGTTGCGAAGTCCGATGCCTGTCATATTTTACAGCCCGTCCACATAGAATGTAGCATGATATCCGGATGGAACAGGGAGGGAGATATGGCAGAACAGGAACAAACCAGACAGGCGGAGCGGGGACGGAATGTGCTGGAGGATGAGAAGCGTCCTTCGATGGCGGAGTGCTTTGCCGGCCAGCTGAATGATCCGCTGATCTTTATTCTGTTTGTGGCAGCGGCGATTTCTCTGCTGCTGAAGGAATACGGGGACACGGCGATTATTCTGGCGGTCGTCCTGGTAAACGCGTTTGTGGGAGTGATTCAGGAGGGACGTGCCCAGCGCGCGTTAGAGGCGCTGAAAGAGCTGACAAGCCCGCATGCGCTGATTCGTGAGGGCGGGCAGGTTCGGAGCATTCAGGCGGCGGATCTGATCCCGGGAGATATCGTGGTGTTAGAGGCAGGATGTCAGGTGCCGGCGGATCTTAAGCTGACAAAGGCTGTGAATTTAAAGATCGAGGAGGCGGCACTGACCGGTGAGTCGGTTCCGGTCACAAAGGATACCGCGGAAAAAAATCAGGCGTATATGTCCACAAATGTCACCTATGGCAGGGGAGAGGGGATCGTCACGGCCATCGGGATGGACACGGAGATCGGAAAGATTGCCCGTATGCTGAAGGATGCGAAGACAGAGATGACGCCCCTTCAGAAGCGTCTCGGCGATCTGGGAAAGGTGCTGAGCTCGATTTCAGTATTTTTATGTGTGCTGCTGTTTTTTATCGCCGTGCTGCAGCGGCGCGATATCGGGGAGATGCTGATCACGGCGATTTCGCTTGCCGTGGCCGCTGTGCCGGAGGGACTGCCTGCGATTGTGACCATGGTGCTTGCGCTGTCTGTCTCCAGGATGGTAAAGGTACATACGATCGTGAAGCGTCTGCCGAGCGTGGAGACGCTGGGATGCGTCAGCGTTGTCTGCTCGGATAAAACCGGCACGCTGACCCAAAACCGTATGACAGTGACGAAATGCTACACAAACGGGCGGCAGTGCGGCGTGGATCAGCTCGATGATACGACCGATCAGGAGTACCTGACAGGCTTTGCGCTCTGCAACGACGCGTCGCTTGCGGGAGGAATGCGCAGAGGGGATCCGACGGAGCTGGCGCTGCTGGACCTCGCGGCGCGTTATGGGATCCGGCGGGAGGAGACCGAGCAGAAAATGGCGCGGATGGGTGAGATCGCGTTTGACTCCGGACGGAAGATGATGACGACATTTCATAAAAGGAACGGAAGAGGAATCTCCTATACCAAGGGATCGCCGGATGAGGTACTGGAACGGTGCAGATATGTGCTGGCCGGCGGGAAGATTCAGCCGATGTCTTCCGCGGCAAAAAAGAAAATCCGGGATGCATTACAGGAATTTACCCATCAGGGCTTAAGAGTCCTGGCGCTCGGAATGTGCGGGTCGGTCGCAGAACCGACTGAGAGTGATCTGACCTTTCTCGGCCTTGCCGGAATGAGCGATCCGGTGCGCCCCGGGGTAAAGGAGGCGGTCGCGGCGTTCTCGGAGGCAGGCGTAAAAACGGTGATGATTACCGGGGACCGGGAGGACACCGCCTTTGCGATCGCGCGGGAAATCGGAATCGCGGGGGCGGAGTCGGAGTGCATTACGGGGGAGGAACTGGAGCGGATCGGGGAGGAGGAGCTGGCGGGAAAGATAAAAGAGCTGCGTGTCTTTGCGCATGTCTCGCCGGAGCATAAGGTGAGGATCGTATCCGCCTGCAGGAAAAATGGTGAGATCACGGCAATGACCGGTGACGGCGTCAATGACGCGCCCTCGCTAAAGTCCGCTGACGTCGGGATCGCGATGGGACAGGCGGGGACAGACGTCGCAAAGAACGCCGCGGACATTGTGCTGACGGATGACAATTTTGCCACGATTGCGCAGGCGATCGCACAGGGCAGAAGCATCTACGAAAATATCCGCAAATCCGTGCTCTTTCTGCTGTCTTCCAATTTCGGAGAAATTATTACGATGCTGGCGGCCGTGCTGTGCGGCCTGGCTGCACCGCTGCGGTCCAGCCATATTTTATGGATTAACCTGATAACGGATTCGCTGCCGGCATTAGCGCTCGGCATTGATGAGGAGGAAAATAAAAGCTATATGGACCGGCCTCCCAGGCACAGGGACGAAAGCCTGTTTGCGGGGGGCGGATGGAGCTGCACCTGTTTTTACGGCGTCCTGATTGCACTGATCAGTACGCTGGCGTTCCTTCAGCTGCCGGTCGGGCTGATCCTGCGGTCGAATGGCACGCTGTCGCTGGAAGGGATCCGGGAGCTGCTCACGTATCCGGAGATCTTAAACCGGTGTCAGACATATGCGTTTACCGTGCTGGGAATGGCACAGCTGTTTCATGCCGTCGGGATGCGGGATGTGGAGATCTCGGTGTTCCGCATGAACCATCTCGGAAATCCGCTGATGATCGCAGCGTTTGGGATCGGGTTTGGACTGCAGCTTCTGGTGACAGAGGTTCCGTATTTTGTCCGCCTGTTTGGAACCTGCCGGCTGACGCTGATGGAATGGGTCAGTCTGCTTCTGCTGGCTATGGTGCCGCTGCTGGCGCATGAAATCCTGGTGCTGTTATCCGCTCTCGCGGAGCGAAAAAAATGCGTCAGGCAGAAAGAACGCGCCTGACGCGGAAGAGATCAGTAATTTAAAAGAAATTCTGCGAACTGTACGGCTGTTTCCGGGTTGGAACCGCGATAGAGCAGGGCAAAGTAACACGATTCATAATAATTATTTTTCATCAGCCATTCGTTATCCGAGACCTCAATCGCACAGGGATAGGAATCTCCGTTTTCATCCGTGGAATAAAGCAGCTGATCCTCATAGCGTGCCAGCAGCTCGGCCGGGAGCAGTTCGGAGAGATCCTGAAAAGCGCCCTGTTCGGCGTAGTCTAAAAAGATAGCGCCGCGGCCGAGAAAGATATCCTGTCCGCCTGCGGCAATCAGTGTGCCGAGAACCTGAATCTCGTTGAACGACTGGGAGTAATCGTCTTCCGGAAAATACATGGATGCGTTCACAGAGACCGGGGACTCTTCCGGATCATAGCCGTATGTGGTGAGAAATTCATCAAAACCGCTGTCATCCGTGTTCATCATATCATTGCAGTTGATCATGAGGACATTTAAGACAGGTTCCCGGTAGGTGACGCGGTTATAAATAAAAGAGATCACGAGACCAGCGCCGAGTATGGTGAGAAGGATGGGCAGTTTGTAGTAGTCCCAGATATATTCGGCTTTGGTTTTGGGACTCATCGCTTTAAAATCAGGCTTTTTTTCCATGATAAATCGCACTCCTTTTTTGTAAAAATATGACAGTACAAGGATAACACAGATAAAAACAGGAAAAAAGGGGGTAATTATGAACTTTTTCTAAAATAGAAAGAAACAACAGACACTGCCGCGCTTCACGGGCCGCTTATCGCAAAAAAAAGACCTGCTGTCAGGCCGTTTTCCAAAGAGCGGGTGATGGGAATCGAACCCACGTATCCAGCTTGGAAGGCTGGTGTTCTACCATTGAACTACACCCGCATATGCCCAGTTCCGGAATCGAACCAGAGACACGAGGATTTTCAGTCCTCTGCTCTACCAACTGAGCTAACTGGGCGTCTCACAGATATATATTTTACCGGATGCAGACGGAAAAGTCAAGAAAAAATCCTAAACTTCATTAAATTTTCCGAAACATCGAAAAAGGTCTTTTCTATCACTGTCATACATGATAAAATAACAGAACAGTGGTGGGACACACTAGAAAAAGCGCGGGGCAGAATGTCGGCCTGGTGCCGCGGACCGTGCGGAAATGAGGTTTGATATGCGGGAAATATTAGTGATTGTGGCAAAGAAGAAGACAGTAGTCAGAAAGATTATGAATATTGCGCTGTTCGTGCTGGCCTGTCTGTTGTTTGTACTGGCGATGGGCGCGCCGGTTCTTACAATCCCGGCGATTGTGGTTGCGGTACTCTGGTATTTTCAGGGATTCCACGCGGATTTTGAATTTGAATATACCTATTATGACGGCGACCTTCGTTTTGCACGGATCCGGTCAAAGAGCAGGCGGAAAAGCCTTGGGATCGTGCAGATGGATGACGTCATCACGATTGCGCCGAAGGGAGACCGCAGCGTCTACAAGTATGAGAATGATTCGAGTATGACGTATAAGAATCTTTCTTCCGGAGAACCGGGAGCGAGAGTGTATGAGCTTATTTTTAAAGGGGAAAAGGGATTAAACCGCTATGAGTTTGAACCGGATGATGAGATGCTCGACGCGATCATGGTAAAGTATCCGCGTTCTGTAGTCAGATAGACGAGAGTAATCTCTGTTTGAGAAAAGGTGCCGTCCGGCACCTTTTTAAGCGGTTATCACAAATGAAACCAGGATCTGTGGCATTTATTTCATATCATCCAGGTAACGCATACGGCTGGGATCTAATTCGAGTGTTTTGGAATGACCGGAGGTATTCTGCTGACGCAGGCATTTGGAACAGACGGTGCCAAAAGCGACCGGAGCGCCGCATATGACGCAGTGCATTTTGATGGTGCTCAATTCCTTGCTCTTGTACTCGATCCGCCCTTCCCGGATCCATCGCTTTACCTGCTGGATCGGGATGTCAAAGTGCTGGGCGACATCGTATTCCGTCACATCATTTTCACGAATGTAGTCCTTCACTTCACTGAACAACAGCTGTTCCGCGCAAAAGGCGCAGACGGTACTTTTGCTGTTGGCCGGAAGCGTCCGGTTGCACAGTTCGCAGTGTAAGTCTTCGTCAAATAAATCGTGCTGCTGCTCCATGGATGAATTCCTCCTGATCTGTGTGCCGCGAAATCATCTGTCGTATCATTTCAGGCACCGTTTTCATTATAACATGAATGTGACCGGATGCAACAGTTTTCTTACTGGGAAAATAAATCGACCAAAGAACGGAGGAGAGGGAAATGGTCAGTGAGATTGACGCCGGAAACGGGAAGATGCGCTGTGAGCTTCCGATCGGTGTATTTGACTCTGGAGTCGGCGGTATCAGCGTCCTGAGGGAGCTCGTCGCGCTGATGCCGAATGAAAATTATATCTTTTACGGAGATTCGGCGCATGCGCCATACGGGACGAAATCACTGGAGGAGGTGCGCAGGCTGACGTTCGCCGACGCGGAATTCCTGATGCAGATGGGAGTAAAGGCGCTTGTCGTGGCCTGCAATACGGCGACAAGCGCGGCGGTGAAGCTTCTGCGGGAGCGCTACGCCGACCTTCCGGTCATCGGCATTGAGCCGGCGCTAAAACCGGCAGTCCGTGCGGCGGAGCATGCAAGGATCCTTGTGCTTGCGACTCCGATGACGTTGCGGGAGGACAAGTTCTGCGAGCTTATGCACCGGTTTGAGAAGGAGGCGGAGATTCTGACACTGCCCTGTCCGGGGCTGGTGGAATTTGTGGAGGCGGGAACGCTGTCCGGTGAAACGTTAGAGGAGTTCCTTGCGGAGCTCTTTGCGGAATATCTGCAGCATCCGGTGGACTGTGCGGTGCTGGGGTGCACGCATTATCCGTTTGTGAAGCCTGTGATACAAAAGGTTCTCGGGGCGGATGTGAGGATCTTTGACGGGGGAGAGGGAACCGCCCGTGAGACGAAAAGGAGGCTTGCGGAGAGCGGTCTTTTAAATCCGTCCGGTCAGAGGGGAGAGGTTGCGCTGTACAACAGCCTTGCTTCGGAGGAGACGATGCAGCTTGCCAGAAGGCTGCTGGGACCCTTATAAAATATTAAAGAAATCTAAAATGAAAAATCTTATTTTTTAGAAAGCTTTTCGAAAATTGACATACTTCTGACACATTTGTTTTTTATACTAATATCATCGAAAGGAGCTGATGAACTCTCACCAAAAAGTCAGTAAGCCCGGGAGATGGAATAAAGGTCGTTTCCCACAGGGTCTTTCGATAATATTTCCTTTATATAGATTAACATTTTCATAACTAAACTCCTCGAGAAAACCCCGGAAATGGCCAATTTCCGGGGTTTTCTCATGGCGGGATTAAAACCCCCACGTCCTCTCATTTGTGGACGACACGCTCGTCACGCCTGCCTGCAGCAGCGCCATCACGTCCTCCTTGTCCGAGACCAGCCCGCCGGCGATCACCGGCGTCTGCGAGATGGAACAGATCTTTGAGACGATCTTTGGCATCAGCGCGGGAAGAACCTCGATAAAATCGGGACGCGCTGACTTTGTCTGCCGATCGATATTCTCATATGCCATTGAGTCGATCACAAAGAAACGCAGGATGGTATAAAGGTCCAGCTCCTTTGCGCGTCGGATCAGATTCGGCCGCGTTGTGATGATACCGTCCGCTTTCGTATACTGTTTTAAGAAATCCACGGCAATTTCCTTGGAGCTTAAGCCGTTAATCAGATCAATATGCACCATCGCGATCTTGTCAAAGGATTTGACGGTCTCCACAATACCTGGTATATTACAGATGTCTCCATAAAGGATAAAAACCACACGGCTGTCGGAATTTAAGCATTTCTGCAGACCGTCGTCATCCTTGATCGCAGCGATAATCGGTGAATCTTCTAATGCTTCCCTGAATTCTTTTTTCATAACGTTCTCCATAGATAAAGATATTACGCGATCGCATCCACATTTCCGGCCGCAATGATCGCAACCCCGGTTCCGGCAGCGTCGGCCAGAATGACGTCACCGATTGAGACAGGGGCGGGGACAATCAGATCCCGGATGGCGTCGATACAGTCAAAGATTTTTCCCTTCGGAATATCCGATGCGGTTTTGACGTTGATCATCGGCGCAGTGCCGCCGCTGACGCGGACCGTTGACGTGACGATGCGGGTCGGATTGGTGACTTCCTTTCGCGCATAGGCGTCCCCCTTCGGGCAGGTATTTCCGGTAACATCGGAAACCGTATCGCCATCTAAGGTGACGGTGACGGTGCATCCTAAGGGACAGCCGATACAGGTCAGTTCTCTTTTCATTCTGTCATACCTGCCTTTCTCTCTTCATTCTCCTCGATTCGTATCGTTATTTTCTTAAGATCCGGATACCCGCTCAGCTTTGCGCGGCTTAAAATGACCTGCTCCATCTCGCCGGGGGCCATGACCGGGCGTTTTCTGCGGCTGATCAGCTCATCGTCGAAATAGGTGGCGACGGAGCAGTTCTGGCAGACCGCGCCCACACGGAAGCGGACCGTCAGTTTTTCCTCCATCTGCTTCGGGCGGATGAAGCGCGGAACCGTATAGCGGACATGGCCCTCAGGACAGATCTCAACGGTTCGGGCATCTCTGGCGGGGCCGTTCTGGATATAGAGGGCCGCGTTTTTTCCGGCGCCTGCGGCTTCCTCAGAGACATAGTCGACCAGATCGTGTACATGCAGCACGTTTCCGCAGGCAAAGACGCCATCTACACTTGTCTCAAAAGCGTCATTTACCACGGGGCCGGAGGTGACAGGGCTTAGGGTAACGCCGGCATTCTGGCTTAATTCATTTTCCGGGATCAGCCCGCAGGAGAGCAGCAGCGTGTCACAGGTGTAGCGTTCCTCCGTGCCGGGAACGGGCCTGCGGTCGGGGCCGACTTCGGCGATCGTCACGGCCTCCACACGTTTTTTCCCTTCGATGTCGATGACGGTGTGGCTCAGCTTTAAGGGGATATCAAAATCGTCAAGACACTGTACGATGTTTCGCTTCAGGCCGCCGGAGTACGGCATCAGCTCGGCGACAACCTTCACCTTTGCTCCCTCTAAGGTCATACGCCTGGCCATGATCAGACCGATGTCGCCGGAGCCTAAGATGACGACCTCGCGGCCTGGCATGAAGCCTTCCATGTTGACGAGGCGCTGCGCGGTCCCGGCGGAATAGATGCCGGCCGGCCGGTAACCGGGAATGTTTAAGGCGCCGCGCGCGCGTTCCCGGCAGCCCATGGCCAGGATGACGGCTTTTGCCTGGAGCAGAAACATGCCGTCCGTGCGGTTCATGGCAGTCACGCATTTGTCCCCGGAGCCGTCCATGCGGGAGATGTCCATCACCATGGTGTGGAGCTTATATTCGATGCCGCGGTCTTTTACCTGGCGGATAAAGCGGTCGGCATATTCCGGGCCGGTCAGCTCCTCCTGAAACGTGTGAAGCCCGAAGCCGTTGTGGATGCACTGGTTTAAGATGCCTCCGAGTTCTTTGTCACGCTCTAAGATAAGAATGCGTTCCACCCCGTGATCTCTCGCGGAAACTGCCGCTGCAAGACCCGCCGGGCCGCCGCCGATAATGACTAACTCATAATTTTTCATGCGATCTTCCTTTCTGTGGGTACTTGTTTACACCGGTGATGAGCTCGCCTCCGACGCCGCCTTTGGTGATATCGAACATGCTCATGGGCACTTCGCGCTCTAAGATTTCCATGGTGCGCGGGGTACAGAAGCCTGCCTGACACCGCCCCATTCCGGCACGTGTCCGGCGTTTGACGCCGTCAAGGGAGCGCGCGCCGAGCGGCCGGCGGATGGCATCGATGATCTCGCCTTCCGTGACCATCTCGCAGCGGCAGATGACGGTGCCGTATTCGGGATGCTCCCGGATCAGCCGGTTCCGATCCGCAGGGGAGAGCGTCGCCGGGTTTAAGATGCCCCTGCGCGTTGCGGTAAAATTCGTTTTCTTCTCCAGGCCAAGCAGCTCTGCCGCGCGTTTTGCGACCATTTCCCCGATCGCAGGCGCGGAGGAGAGGCCGGGCGATTCGATGCCGGCGGCGTTGATAAAACCTTTCGCATCCTCGCATTCCCCGATGATAAAATCGTCCGAGTCCTCATGGGCGCGGAGTCCGGCGAAGGAGGTGATGACCTGGCGCATCGGTATATTTTTTACGCTTAAGGCGGAGGTTGCAGTCAGCATGTCAAGTCCCTCCTGCGTGGTATTTACCGCCTCGCGGTCCCCGACGTCCACAGCCGTAGGGCCGACTAAAAGATTTCCGTGGATCGTCGGCGTTACGAGGACGCCCTTTCCCATTTTCGAGGGCAGCTGGAAGACGGTGTGCGACACATGACCGCCGGCCGTCTTGTCTAACAGGCAGTATTCCCCTTTTCTTGCGGTAATATGGATCTTGCGGCTGCTTACCATATTGTTGAAGGTGTCGGCGTAAACACCGGCCGCATTGATGACAACGCGCGCCGTAAAGGCTTCCGGCGTACCGGTGTCGGTGTGAACCGTCTCTAAGCGGTATCCGTCTCCTTCCGCGGCCACAGAGTCCACGCGGGTATTTAAGAAAAAGGCGACGCCGTTGGTAAACGCGTTTTCCGCAAATGCCATCGTCATGTGAAACGGGCAGACGATACCGCCGGTCGGCGCATAAAGCGCGCAGGTGACGTCGTCGCTGATATTCGGCTCCATCGCAGTCAGCTCGTCGCGCTCTATGATGGCAAGGCCGGGAACACCGTTCTTTTTCCCCTTTTCTGCCAGCCGCTCCAGATCCCCGCGGTCCTGATCTTTTGTACAGACCACAAGCGACCCGTTTCTGCGGAACGGAATATCAAGCTCCGCGGCGAGCGCATCCATCATCGCGTTTCCCCTGACGTTCAGCGCTGCCTTTAAACTGCCGGGAGCGGCGTCAAAGCCCGCGTGAATAATCGCGCTGTTTGCCTTGGAGGTGCCGCAGCAGACATCCTCCCCGCGCTCAATGACACAGATCTTTGCCTGATACCGCGACAATTCCCGTGCGATTGCGCTGCCTGTAACACCGGCGCCAATAATTGCTGCATCATACACCATACTCTTCTCCTCCTGTTTTGCGATAGAAAAAAGCAAGGAAAATAAAACGATAAAATCGCTTTATTACCTTGCTCACGTCTCATGGTAATGAACCTGTTCTGCTGTTTTTATTATAACACGAAAATCATTTTGTGCAAGTGCTGAGTGAAAAAATATTATTTGTGGTGGCCGGGAAGGAAATGTGGTATACTTAAAAGCGCGGAAAGGAACAATGATCATGGCAAGAGGGGAGAATCAGAAGTTAAAGCTTCTTTATATTATGCAGTTTTTGCTTGAACGCACAGATGAAGAACATGCCGTCACGACGCAGGATATCATTGCCGGCCTGGAGCAGCACGGTATTCATGCGGAGCGCAAGAGCATTTATACGGACATTGACCTTCTGACGGAGTTCGGGCTGGATATCATACGGGTCAGGGAGCGCCCGGGGGGATATTATCTTGCCAGCCGCCAGTTTGAGCTGGCAGAGTTAAAGCTTCTGGTGGACGCAGTGCAGGCGTCACGTTTTATCACGGTCCGAAAGTCGGAAGAGCTGATCCGGAAGTTAGAGAGCCTCTGCAGCAGGGAGCAGGCCAGACAGCTGCACCGCCAGGTGGTGGTGACAAACCGCGGCAAGGCGGTAAATGAGAATATTTACTATAATATAGATTTGATTTATAATGCCATTGCACAGAACTCAAAGATCCGTTTCCAGTATTTTGAATGGGATGTCGGAAAGGAAATGCGGCTGCGGCGGGACGGGACGTTTTATGAGGTGAGCCCCTGGACGCTGCTGTGGGACGATGAGAATTATTATCTGATCGCATTTGACGACAGAAGCAGCGATATCCGGCATTACCGCGTGGATAAAATGTTAAAGATCGATTTAATGGACAGGCCGCGCGAAGGAAAAAGCAGATTCGAGGATTTTGACATTGCGAAATATGCGGGAAAGACCTTCGGGATGTTCGCCGGGGAGGAGGAGACGGTAACGCTGGTCTGCGACAGCAGCCTGACCGGGGTTATGATCGACCGGTTCGGACAGGAGGTGGCGTTGCGCGGGCAGGACGAAACTCATATCAGGGCTCGCGTGAACGTCGCGGTAAGCCGGCAGTTTTTCGGCTGGATCGCCGGTCTGGGCGCAGGGGTTAAGATCGAGTCGCCCGCCCGGGTGGCGCAGGCATATCAGGAATATTTAAGGGCGATTTTATCGCAGTATGACTGATTCTGGAGGAGAGATGAAGGAGATCACGTATCAGATCTGTGTGAAGGGTGTGGCGATCACGGTCACGAAAAAGCGGATGAAGAACATATATCTGAAGGTGAAAAAGGAGGACGGATCGGTACAGATTTCCGCGCCGCATCCGATGAACCGGGAGGAGATTATTGCGTTTGCGGAGGCGAGGATCGACTGGATTCGGGCGAATCAGGAAAAATTCGCGTCACAGAGGGCGGAGAGAGGAGACGGCGGCGGGCATCCGGATCCTGCCAGGATACAGCAGCAGAAGCGGCTCTTAAAGCAGAGAGTCGACGCGCTGGTGGTGAAGTGGGAGCCGGTGATGGGGGTTCACGTGACCGGCATCACGATCCGGCAGATGAAGACCAGGTGGGGCTCCTGTAACGTGAACACGCACCACATTAACATCAATCTGGCGCTGATCGATCTGCCGGCGGAGTGCCTGGAATACGTTGTGGTCCATGAGCTGACCCATCTGCTGGAACCCAGCCACAATCGGGTATTCTGGGGATATATGACAAGGTTTTACCCGGACTGGAAACGCGTCCGGGCCAGTCTGAATGAGAATCCGCCGCGGACGGGGTGATTTCGCCGTCAGAAAAGCTGCGAATCCGGGGGGCAGCAGATATCAGGTCAGATAAACTGGTTCGTCGCGTGATCGTATTCATAACCGATTGAACGCAGCTGCTCTGTCGTCTGCTTCCGGTCAAGCGCCAGGGCGTCGGCCAGCTCGTTAAACGACTCGTAATAATCACGCAGCTGCGTGTTGATAAAGCTGAGAAGCATGACCGGGTCTCTGGGCGTCTGTGAATTTACTGACATATCTGTCTCCTTTCCTGTGGCGCCGGATACGGCCCGGATTGGGGCGCGGCCGGACGCTGCCTGTTACTGAACAGGATTGCCTGTATGTGAAGATAATATACCACGCGGGAAAAATAAATGCAATACAGATTTAATTTTGCGCGGGAGGAAATGAGAATGGGAGAAAAAATCGATAAAGAGGTATTTGATCAGTTTTTTAAGGAGAGCTACTGCCCGGTAGAGTATGAAACGATCCAAAAAGAGTTTGAGGAGATCGCCGCAGCGGGAAATGATATTTTTACCGACGGCTATGAGGCGGCGAATCTGAACCGGGAGAATTTCATCCTGTATCTGACCGGTGAGAGCTACTGTGATTTTGAGGATGTCGTGCGGGAGGCGATGGACGACCTGAATCCGGAGATTTTGGACGCGGTGATGGACGTGACGACATCGCAGCCAGACGGGGAAGAGGTGACGGAACAATACTGGGATACAGGGCGCAGGCTCCTGCGGGAGTTTCTGCTGCGCCTGTATGACGAAGTGATATCCGGCTGGAGCTGACGGAGGAGGGGGGAAAGATGACAAAGACAGATTGTGATACCTGTGTCTATAATGTCTGGGACGAGGAGGACGGGCAGTACTACTGCGAAGTCGATATGGACGAGGATGACGCGGCGCGGTTTCTCATGGGAAATGCGAGGGGGTGTCCGTATTATCAGACGGACGACGAATACGCGGTGGTGCGGCATCAGATGTGAGACGGGACCAAACTGCAGGAGGCGGCTTGGATCAGAAAAGGGGACTGCCAGGATGAACATTCCTGACGATCCCCCTTTTTCAGATCTGGCGGAACAGCGGTTACCGCCCCTGTCCGTGAGCGATGGCGGCCTCCACAAACCCTTTAAACAGCGGATGCGGCCGGTTCGGCCTTGATTTTAATTCCGGGTGTGCCTGGGTTGCGATAAACCACGGGTGCTCCGGGATCTCGATCATCTCGATGATCCTGCCGTCCGGGGAGGTGCCGCAGAGCTTCATGCCGTTTTCCGTCAAAGCGGTGCGGAAATCATTGTTTACCTCATAGCGGTGTCTGTGACGCTCCTCGATCTCTGTCGTCCCGTATACCTGACACGCACGGGAGGCCGGGTCGAGAATGCACGGGTAGGAGCCGAGACGAAGGGTGCCGCCGATATCCTCCACGCCGTTCTGATCCGGCATGAGCGCGATGACCGGATGCGTGGTGCCCGGATCGAGTTCGATGCTGTGGGCGTCGTTGCAGCCGCAGACATGGCGGACAAACTCGATGATCGCGACCTGCATACCAAGGCACAGCCCAAGATACGGGATCTGACGCTCCCTCGCATACCGGGCGGCCGTAATCATGCCCTCGACGCCGCGGGAGCCGAAACCGCCGGGTACCAGGATGCCGGCGACGTCCCCGAGAATCTCCGAAACGTTCTCTCCGGTGACGTCCTCGGAATCCACCCACTTAATATTGACGGTCGCGCGGCTTGCGATACCGCCGTGCTTTAAGGCTTCCACGACGGAGATATAGGCGTCGTGAAGCGCGGTATATTTTCCGACCAGGGCCACGGTCACCTCTTTGTCCGGGTGGCGCAGCGAATCGACCATTGCCTCCCAGTCCTTTAAATCCGGCGTCGGGCAGTCTAAGTGAAGCGATTCGCAGGCGACCTTCGCAAGATTTTCACGCTCCATGGCAAGCGGGGCCTCGTAGAGATATTCCACGTCTAAGTTCTGCAGGACATGGCTGCTCGGCACATTGCAGAAGAGGGCGATCTTGTCCTTGATGCTCTGATCCAGCTCATGCTCCGAACGGCAGACGATGATGTCCGGCTGGATCCCCATCCCCTGAAGCTCCTTGACGCTCGCCTGCGTGGGCTTCGTCTTGAGCTCGCCGGACGCCTTGATATACGGGATTAAGGTAACATGGATGAGAATCGCGTTCTCATGTCCGATCTCATGCTGAAACTGGCGGATGGCCTCAAGGAAGGGCTGGCTCTCGATATCGCCGACCGTACCGCCGACCTCAATGATGGCGATATGGGTGTCCTCCGAGGTAAAGTTCCGGTAAAACCGGCTCTTGATCTCATTGGTGATATGCGGGATAACCTGAACCGTGCCGCCGCCGAAATCCCCGCGCCGCTCTTTCTGCAGCACGGACCAGTAGACCTTGCCGGTGGTGACGTTGGAGTTCTTTGTCAGGCTCTCGTCGATAAAACGCTCATAATGCCCCAGATCAAGATCCGTCTCCGCGCCGTCATCGGTGACAAAGACCTCGCCATGCTGAATCGGGTTCATGGTTCCGGGGTCGATATTGATGTACGGGTCGAATTTCTGCATGGTGACTTTGTAGCCGCGGGCCTTTAACAGCCGCCCGAGGGAAGCCGCCGTGATCCCTTTTCCGAGCCCGGAAACGACACCGCCGGTGACAAAGACGTATTTTACGGACATAGGGTGATCCTCCTCCTGAAAAATAAAATCAAACGAATAGACAGTATACGAACACAGTATACAACGAAGCAGATGGAAAATCCAGCAGAATTTAAAAAAACGCGCGGTATAAGATCGCACAGTTTAGAAATAATTTAGAAATAGCGGGAAAAGTTCACGAAGTTCATATTGCTTTTGAAGAACAATTTCAATATAATATAGGATGTTACGTAAAGATTCGGATGCCGCCGGCGGCGGAATCTGATTCAGAAAGGATAAAAAACGATGGAGAATCAGGGACCGAATAACGGTTACAATAATAATGGAAATAACGGCGGAGGAAACGGCGGCGGGGGAAATAAAAACAACCGCAACGGCCAGCTGATCATGGCGTTTATCCTCGTATCGCTGATTGCGCTGTTTGTGATGAGCATGGTGACAAACCAGTTCAGCCAGATGAGCACGCAGGAGGTTTCTTATTCCGAGTTCCTCGACATGGTAAAGGGCGAGGGCAAATGGGAAGGCCGGAGCGTGGAGTCGGTGGAGATCAGCTCCTACCAGATTGATATCACCATGGATTCCGATGGAAGCTCGCCGTACGAGATCACCTATTACTGCGGGCGCGTGGCGGATGAGGATATGATTCCCCTGTTAAAAGAGCACGGCGTGGAGATCTTCGGGGTGATTCCGGACAATACCGCCACCTGGATTTACAGTATTTTAAGCTACCTGATTCCGCTTGCGCTGATCTGGATCGTGCTCGGCATCGTGATGCGCAGAATGGGCGGCGGTGCGATGGGCGTGGGAAAGAGCACCGCGAAGGTATATGTGGAAAAGCAGACCGGCGTGACGTTTAAGGATGTGGCCGGACAGGATGAGGCGAAGGAATCCTTACAGGAGGTTGTGGACTTCCTGCACAATCCCAAGCGTTACCGGGATATCGGGGCGAAGCTGCCGAAGGGCGCGCTTCTGGTCGGCCCTCCCGGAACCGGTAAGACGCTGCTGGCAAAGGCGGTCGCGGGCGAGGCGAAGGTTCCGTTTTTCTCGCTGGCCGGATCGGATTTTGTGGAGATGTTTGTCGGCGTCGGGGCGTCCCGTGTGCGCGACCTGTTTAAGGAGGCGCAGAAGCAGGCGCCGTGTATTATCTTTATTGATGAGATCGACGCGATCGGTAAGAGCCGCGACACCCGTTATGGCGGCAACGACGAGCGCGAGCAGACGTTAAACCAGCTGCTTGCGGAGATGGACGGATTTGACACCTCGAAGGGACTGCTGATCTTAGCGGCGACAAACCGGCCGGAGGTGCTCGATAAGGCGCTCCTGCGACCGGGACGCTTTGACCGGCGGATCATTGTGGATAAGCCGGACCTAAAAGGGCGTCTTGAGACCTTAAAGGTGCACTCAAAGGATGTGCTGATGGATGAGACCGTGGATCTGGACGCGCTTGCGCTCGCGACGGCCGGTCTGGTCGGTTCGGACCTCGCGAATATGATCAATGAGGCCGCGATCAATGCGGTCAAGAACGGCAGAAAATTTGTCAATCAGTCCGATCTGTTTGACGCGTTTGAGCTTGTGGCTGTGGGAGGCAAGGAGAAGAAGGACCGCATCATGAGCGACAAGGAGCGCAAGATCGTGGCTTATCACGAGATCGGGCACGCGATGGTGACCGCGCTGCAGAAGAACACCGAGCCGGTGCAGAAGATCACGATTGTGCCGCGGACGATGGGAGCGCTCGGCTATACGCTTCAGACGCCGGAGGAGGAGAAGTTCTTACAGACGAAGGAGGAGCTGCTCGCAAAGATCACGACCTATATGGCGGGGCGCGCGGCGGAGGTGCTGGTCTTTGATTCCGCGACAAGCGGCGCTGCCAATGATATCGAGCACGCGACCGCAATCGCCCGCGCGATGGTGACCCAGTACGGGATGTCGGAGAAGTTCGGGATGATGTGCTTAGCGACCGTGGAGAACCAGTATCTGGATAACCGTGCCGGACTGATCTGCGGCGAGGATACGGCGGCTCAGATTGACAAGGAAGTGCTTTCCATCATCAATCATTCCTACGACGAGGCGATGGAGCTGCTGACGGAGAACCGCGATGTGCTCGACCATCTCTCCGGGTATCTGTATGAGCATGAGACGATCACCGGAAAAGAATTTATGAAGATCTTCCGAGAGCTCAAGGGAATACCGGAGCCGGAGGAGGAAGAGGACAGGAAAACATTTTTCGAACAGGCGGAGGAGGCGCGTCAGACGCTGGCGGGCCAGAATATGTGATGTTTGATGTTGCAGAGGAATTAAAAAAACTCCCGGATCAGCCGGGAGTTTATATTATGCATGATGTGCGGGATGCGATTATCTATGTCGGGAAGGCGGTCAGCTTAAGAAAGCGCGTGCACCAGTATTTTCAGCCGAGCCATGACGAGGGGATCAAAAAAGCGCAGATGGTCAGGAATATCGAGCGGTTTGAGTATATTATCACGGATTCCGAACTCGAGGCGCTGGTGTTAGAGTGCAATCTGATCAAGGAGCACCGGCCCAAATATAATACGCTGCTGCGGGATGACAAGACCTATCCCTATATCCGGGTGACTCTCGGGGAGGATTTTCCGAGGGTCCTCTTTTCGCGTCAGCAGAAAAAAGACAAATCCCGGTATTTCGGGCCGTATACGAGCGCGGGTGCCGTGCGGGATACCATCGAGCTCGTCAATAAGATTTATCAGATCCGGACCTGCAGCCGGCAGCTGCCGCGGGACATCGGGAAGGACCGCCCGTGCTTAAACTATCACATCCATCAGTGCCCGGCGCCCTGTCAGGGTTATATCGGCCGGGAGGAATACCGGAAGCGCGTGGATGAGGTGATGGAATTTCTGAATGGAAATTACGGGCCGGTGATGCAGTCGCTGGAGCAGAAAATGAACGAGGCGTCCGCAAACCTGGAATTTGAGAAGGCGATCGAATACCGGGAGCTTCTGGGCAGTGTAAAGCAGATCGCGCAGAAGCAGAAGGTCACGCACACGGACGGGGAGGACAAGGATATTATCGCGCTGGCGGCGGACGAGCAGGACGCGGTGGTTCAGGTGTTCTTCATCCGGGACGGCAAGCTGATCGGAAGGGATCATTTTTACGTGAGGATCGGAACGGAGGACACGAAGGAACAAATTATATCTACATTTATCAAACAGTTTTATTCCGGGACGCCGTTTGTCCCGCGGGAGATCATGCTGCAGGAAGAGATTGCGGAGCACGAGGTGCTGGCGGACTGGCTTTCAGCTAAGAGGGGCGGGAAGGTATATATCCGCGTACCTCAGAAGGGGCTGAAAGAGCGGCTCGTGGAGCTTGCGCAGAAAAACGCGGAGCTGGTGCTCTCCCAGGACCGCGAGAAGATCAGACGTGAGGAAGGGCGTACAATCGGCGCCTTAAAGGAGCTCGGCGGCCTTCTTGATATGGAAGGACTGCAGCGGGTGGAGGCGTACGATATCTCAAATACGAACGGATTTGAGACGGTCGGCTCGATGATTGTCTATGAGAAAGGAAAGCCGAAGCGGAGCGATTACCGGAAGTTTAAGCTAAGGACCGTGAGCGGGCCGGATGACTACGCATCCATGCATGAGGTGCTGACCCGGCGCTTCACCCACGGCATGAAGGAGATGAAGGAGCGGGAGGAGAGACATCTGCCGCAGGAATACGGGAGCTTTACCCGTTTCCCGGATCTGATCATGATGGACGGCGGCCGCGGCCAGGTCAATATCGCGCTGAAGGTGTTAGAGGAATTAAAGCTTGCGATTCCGGTCTGCGGTATGGTGAAGGATGATAATCACCGCACCAGAGGGTTATACTATCAGAATGTGGAGATCCCGATCGACAGAAACAGCGAGGCGTTTAAGCTGATCACCCGGATTCAGGATGAGGCGCACCGGTTCGCGATCGAATATCACCGTTCGCTGCGCGGCAGAGAGCAGGTGCATTCCGTGCTCGACGACATTCCCGGAATCGGACCGGCCAGGAGAAAGGCGCTCATGAAAAAATATCAGTCGCTCGATGCGATCCGCGCCGCGTCCAGGGAGGACCTCGCAGCCACGGATGCGATGAACGAACAGGCGGCGGAAGCGGTGTACCGGTTTTTTCGAAAGACGCAGGAAGAATCTCCCGGATCGGTTGAAGAAGGGGACTGATCGTGCTATACTATCCTAAGTGAGAAGCAGTGGCACAGACACCGGAGTGGGAAGAAGGAGCAGAACATGAACAATATGAACGGGGTTGGGGTGGCGAAGATCGCGCAGATTATGGATCTGTACAATTTTCTGCCGGACATGGAGTTAAAGGGCCATCGGATTATGGTGAGCGACGTGAACCGTCCGGCGCTGCAGTTAAGCGGGTATTTCGAGCACTTTGAGCGCTCCCGCGTCCAGATCATCGGGACGGTGGAATATACCTACCTGCAGCATCTGGAAGAGCAGAAAAAGCAGGAGATTTACCGTGAGTTTCTGGAATACGATGTGCCGTGCGTGATTTTCTGCCGTGATTTCCAGCCGGATCCGGTTTTTCTGGAGATGGCGGAGGCGAAGGAGCTCCCGGTCTTTGGGACAAAACGCAGCACCTCGGAATTTATGGCGGAGCTGATCTACTGCTTAAGCGAGTACCTGGCGCCGTCCATCACGATACACGGCGTGCTCGTGGACGTTTACGGCGAGGGGCTTCTGATCATGGGAGAGAGCGGGATCGGCAAGAGCGAGGCCGCTCTCGAGCTGGTGCGCCGCGGACACCGCCTGGTGACGGACGACGTGGTCGAGATCCGCAAGGTCAACGAGCATACGCTGATGGGGACTTCGCCGGATATCACGCGTTATTTTATCGAGCTGCGCGGAATCGGCATCATTGACGTCAAGAATCTGTTCGGCGTTGAGAGCGTGAAGGAAAAGCAGCAGATCGACCTGGTGATCAAGCTGGAGGACTGGAAGAAGGACAACGAATATGACCGCCTCGGACTGGAGGAAGAATTTACGGAGTTCCTCGGCAACAAGGTGGTGTGCCATTCCCTTCCGATCCGTCCGGGGAGAAATCTGGCGGTGATCTGCGAGGCGGCGGCCGTCAACCACAGACAGAAAAAGATGGGCTATAACGCGGCCCAGGAGCTCTACCGGCGCGTGCAGGAGAATCTGACCAGAAAGCCGGATGAGGACGAGTGACAGAAAAGTTAATTTTACTTTTAATAAACAAATATCAGAAAGAAAGCCGAACATAAGGAGGAGCTGAAAATGGAAAGAAAGAATGCATGGGAAAAGTACCCGGAGGGCAAGAAAAGAGACGCTGTGTATGAGTTTGCGGAGGATTACCGCAAATTCCTCTCGGAGTGCAAGACAGAGCGCGAATGCGTGACCGGGCTGATCAGAGAAGCGGCGCGGGCCGGATTTAAGAATCTGGACGAGATGATTGAGAAGGGAACGGAGCTGAAAGCCGGCGACCGTGTGTATGCGAACAACAGGGGCAAGGCGCTTGCGCTTTTTGTCATCGGGAAAAAGGGCTTTTCACGCGGGATGAACATCCTCGGGGCGCACATCGATTCCCCGCGGCTGGATATAAAGCAGGATCCGCTGTATGAGGATACGGATTTCGCGATGCTTGACACCCATTATTACGGAGGGATCAAGAAATACCAGTGGGTGGCGATTCCGCTGGCGCTGCACGGCGTGATCGCGAAGAAGGACGGCACAATCGTGCCGGTAAATATCGGCGATAAGCCGGGAGATCCGGTATTTGGCGTGAGCGATCTTCTGGTTCACCTCTCAGGGGAGCAGATGGAGAAAAAGGCGTCAAAGGTCATTGAGGGCGAGAACTTAGATCTTCTGATCGGAAGCATCCCGGAATATAAGGATAAGAAAGACGACAAGGAGAAAAAGGAAGAGAAAAAAGAGGAAGTTCGCGAGAAAGTAAAAGCAAATATCATGAAAATCCTGGAAAAGGAATATGGTATAGAGGAAGAGGATTTCCTGTCCGCGGAGATCGAGGTGGTGCCGGCGGGAGAGGCGCGCGATTATGGATTTGACCGCAGCATGGTGATGGGCTACGGGCATGATGACAGGGTGTGTGCCTATTCGTCCTTCCGGGCAATGTTCGAGATAAAGAAGCCGTCGCTGACAAGCGTCTGCCTGCTTGTGGATAAGGAGGAGATCGGCAGCGTCGGTGCGAGCGGAATGGAGTCCCGCTTCTTTGAGAATACGGTTGCGGAGCTGATGAATCTGACGGGAGAGTATTCCGAGCTCGCGCTGCGGCGTGCGCTGAAGAACTCAAGCGTGCTCTCCTCCGATGTATCGGCGGCGTTTGACCCGAATTTCCCGTCCGTGATGACAAAGAACAACGCGGCATATTTCGGAAGAGGGCTCGTGTTTAACAAATATACGGGCTCGCGCGGAAAAGGCGGCTCGAATGACGCGGACGCGGAGTACATTGCGGCGCTGCGCAGGATCATGGACAAGAACGAAGTCGCCTTCCAGACGGCGGAGCTCGGCCGGGTCGACCAGGGCGGCGGCGGAACCATCGCGTATATCCTTGCCAATTACGGGATGCGCGTGATCGATAGCGGCGTGGCGGTGCTCAATATGCATGCGCCGTGGGAGATCATCAGCAAGGTGGATCTGTATGAGGCGTATCGCGGCTATATCGCGTTCTTAAAAGAGCAGTCATAAAAATCAGGGGAAAGGGTGCCATGGATCAGAAGCTTGTGGAGGAATTGCAGCATATCGTGGGGGAGGAGGCCGTAAGCCTGTCGGAGCCGATGAGCCGTCATACGACATTTGGCGTCGGGGGACCGGCGGACGTTATGATATGGCCGGACGAACAGCAGCTTGCGTCTGTGCTGCAGCTCTTAAAACAGCGCGAGGTGCCCTTTTATATTGTAGGAAACGGCAGCAATCTTCTGGTGGGCGACGGCGGGATCCGCGGGGTCGTGATCGGGATGCGGCGCGGGCATGCCTCCATCTTTGTCGAAGGGGAGCGTCTGACGGTACAGGCCGGCGTGCTTTTGCCTGCGGCCGCGCAGACCGCCGCCGAGCATGGGCTGACAGGGCTTGAATTTGCGGCCGGGATTCCGGGGACGCTCGGCGGAGCGATCGTGATGAACGCCGGCGCCTACGGCGGAGAGATGAAGGATGTGACGGAATCGGTCCGCGTGCTGGACACCTGCGGGACGGCAAAAAGAATTCCATGCGAAGCGCTTATGCTGGGCTACCGCACCAGCTCGATCGCCCGGATGGGCTGCCTTGTCACGGAGGTCTGTCTGCGGCTTGAGAAGGGGGATCCGGAAGCGATCCGCGCCCGGATCGAGGAGCTTGCAAAAAAGCGCCGGGAAAAGCAGCCGTTAGAGTACCCGAGCGCAGGGAGTACGTTTAAGAGGCCGGAGGGATATTTTGCCGGCAAGCTGATCATGGACGCCGGCCTGCGGGGATACCGGGTCGGCGGGGCGCAGGTGTCGGAAAAACACTGCGGCTTTGTGATCAACCGCGGAGGCGCGACGGCGCGGGACATCCGCACGCTGATGGAGGAGGTGTCGGCGGAGGTAGAGAGACAGTCCGGCGTCCGGTTAGAGCCGGAGGTCCGTCTGATCGGTGAGTTTTAAGCAGAGGCGATGAGGCATCGGAACAGGGGTAACGGGGGGAGCTATGAAATTTGTGATACTGACCGGCATGTCCGGAGCAGGAAAAAGTACGGCGATCAAAATGATGGAGGACATCGGGTTTTACTGCGTGGACAATCTTCCGATTCCGCTTCTGGAAAAATTTGTCGAGCTCTGCGGCCTGCAGCAGAACGGGGAGCTGCAGAAGGTGGCGGTCGGCATCGATATCCGCAGCGGACAGGCGTTGGGAGAGCTGCGCGACGTCCTCTCGATTGTGCGCGGAAACGGCGTCAGCTATGAGATCCTTTATCTGGATGCGGACGACGCTGTGCTGGTAAAGCGCTATAAGGAGACGCGCCGCAATCATCCGCTTGCGAGCGGGGAGCGCGTGGACAAGGGGATCGCGGAGGAGAGGAGACGTCTCTCCTTTTTAAAACAGCAGGCGGATTATATTATCGATACCAGTCGTCTGCTCACAAGAGAGCTGAAAGCGGAGATCGACAAAATTTTTGTACAGAATCAGGACTACAAAAACCTGTTTATCACCGTGCTGTCATTTGGATTTAAATACGGGATCCCGGCGGATTCCGACCTGGTATTTGACGTGCGCTTCCTGCCAAACCCGTATTATGTGGAAGGGCTGCGGGCAAAGACGGGAAATGACAGGGAGATTCAGGATTATGTGCTCCAGTTTCCGGAAGCACATGAATTTTTAAACCGGCTGGACGATATGTTAAAGTTTCTGATCCCGAATTATATCGCGGAGGGAAAGAACCAGCTGGTCATATCGGTCGGCTGTACCGGGGGCAAGCACCGCTCGGTGACGCTGGCGAACGCGCTGTATGAGAGGCTTTCGGGGAGAAAGGAATACGGTCTTAAAATCGAGCACAGGGATATCGGCAAGGATGCACTCAGAGGAAAATAGGGGGCAAAGATGTCATTTTCTAGTAAGGTAAAGGAAGAGCTTGCAGGACATATCGGAAAAAGCAGGCACTGCCAGCTCGCAGAGCTCGCGGCGCTCGCAGCGTTCGAGGGACATGGAAAGCCGGCGGATTCCGATAACAGGGTGCTGCGGGACAAATTCCTTCGTCTGAGGGAAGAGCTTTCTGGCGGCGGAGCGGGCGCGCTTCGGGAGGAGCAGATGTTCCTTGCGATCCGGATGTGGGACGAGGGTGCGGGAGCATTTGCGCCGACAGAGACAGTGGACGGCCTTCTGATTCAGAGAAGCTGCTGTAAGCGCGCGTATATCCGCGGGGCGTTTCTGGCCGGGGGTTCGATCAGCGACCCGAAGAAATCCTATCATTTTGAGATTGTATGCCGGTCCGTCCCGCAGGCAAAGCAGCTTTGCGAGGTGATGGGCAGCTTCGGGATGGATGCAAAGATCGTGGCGCGCAAGAAATACCAGGTGGTATATATCAAGGAGGGCGAGCAGATCGTCGACCTGTTAAATGTCATGGAAGCGCATATTGCGCTGATGGATCTTGAAAATGTCAGAATCTTAAAAGAGATGCGAAATTCGGTAAACCGGAAGGTAAACTGCGAGACGGCCAATATCAGCAAGACGGTAAACGCCGCGGTGCAGCAGGTGCGGGATATCGAGTATATCAGGAATACGGCCGGCCTGTCGAGTCTGCCGGACAATCTGCAGGAGATGGCGCTGCTTCGGCTGGAGTATCCGGACGCGCCGCTAAAGGAACTGGGTACGTACTTAAATCCGCCGGTCGGAAAATCAGGCGTGAATCACAGACTCCGCAGGATCAGCGAGATCGCGAGGGATCTGCGGGGTTAGCGGGAACAGAAGAAGTACCGGCATGGAGGATTCAGATGAAAAAGAACGTGATAGTCCAAAGAAAGGCGGGACTGGAGGCAAAGCCGCTTGTCGATCTTGTGAAAAAGGCAAATGAATACAGCAGCCGTATTTATGTGGAGCAGGAAGGAAAGTATGTGAATGCAAAGAGTATCATCGGGATGATGAGCCTGATCCTGATGAACGGGGAGTCCGTGATACTCTGCGCGGAGGGAGAGGATGAGCAGGAGGCGATCGAGGCGCTGGAAGAGTTTTTTGCTTCATAGCCTTCTGTCTCCGATTCGATGAAAAAGGCAGGTGCATGAAGAAGGATGGATGAAAAAAAGAGATTGCTGTTTATCTTTAATCCATATTCCGGAAAAGCGCAGGTAAAAAACCAGCTTTTTGACATTGTGGATGTGATGGTGAAGGCGGATTATGAGGTGACGATCTATCCGACCCAGAGAACCGGCGACGGAGAGGAGAAGGTGGAGCGGGAAGCCGGGGCATACGACCTTGTGGTCTGCTGCGGCGGGGACGGCACGTTAGACGAGGTGGTGACCGGCATCATGCGCCGCGGAAAGACACAGCCGCTCGGCTATATTCCGGCCGGGAGCACAAATGACTTTGCGACGTCGCTCGGTATCCCGAAGGATATGGTAAAGGCTGCGGAGGCTGCGGTGCACGGGACGGAATTTCTCTGCGATATCGGAAGCTTTAACCAGGACTATTTTGTCTATGTGGCGGCATTCGGCCTGTTTACAGCGGTATCTTACAAGACCAGCCAGGAGTGGAAAAATGTGCTGGGGCATGCCGCGTATATTCTGGAGGGAATGCGCAGCCTGCATGAAATCCCCTCGTTTCTGATGGAGGTTCGGTACGGCAATATCCGCCTGCAGGATGAATTTGTATTCGGAATGATCAGCAATTCTACGTCGGTAGGCGGATTTAAGGGTATGACGGGAAAGGACGTGCTTCTGGATGACGGAGTGTTTGAGGTCACGCTGATCCGCAAGCCGCGCAATCCGATTGAACTCAACGAGATCATCGCATCGCTTGTCAACCTGGTGGACGATACGGACATGGTGTACTCGTTTAAGACGGACGAGGTGCAGATCCTTTCAAGAGATCCGGTCTCCTGGACGCTGGACGGGGAGTTCGGGGGAGAGCACACGGAGGTCTGGATTAAAAATCTGTGCCAGGCGGTTCAGATTATGGTTCCGGATACCGGAGGGGCTTTGACAATTGATGGAAAGTAATATATAATACCGTTGTAACAGGCAATACTGTCGCAGGCGACAAATATGAGATTATGGAGGAAGTTCAAATGTTAGTATCTGCAAAAGAAATGCTTGACCAGGCAAAAGCAGGCCATTATGCGGTCGGCCAGTTCAACATCAACAACCTTGAGTGGACGAAGTCCGTTCTTCTCACCGCGCAGGAGTGCAAATCTCCGGTGATCTTAGGCGTGTCCGAGGGCGCTGGAAAGTACATGACGGGCTTTAAGACGGTAGCGGCTATGGTGAAGGCGATGATTGAGGAGCTGGGGATCACGGTTCCGGTAGCGCTTCATTTAGACCATGGCTCCTATGAAGGCTGCTTAAAATGCGTGGAAGCAGGATTCTCATCCATCATGTTTGACGGTTCCCATTATCCGATCGAGGAAAATGTTGCGAAGACGACGGAGCTGGTGGAGCTTGCTCATAAGAACGGCATGTCCATCGAGGCTGAGGTCGGCTCCATCGGCGGCGAGGAAGACGGCGTTGTGGGAATGGGCGAGTGCGCGGATCCGAACGAGTGCAAACGGATCGCGGATCTCGGGATCGATATGCTTGCGGCAGGGATCGGCAATATTCACGGCAAATATCCGGAGAACTGGCAGGGCTTAAGCTTTGAGACGCTGGATGCGATCCAGCAGCTGACCGGCACGATGCCGCTTGTGCTTCACGGCGGTACCGGTATCCCGGAGGATATGATCAAAAAGGCGATCTCCCTGGGGGTTGCGAAGATCAACGTGAATACCGAGTGTCAGCTGTCGTTTGCGGATGCGACGCGCAAATACATCGAGGCAGGTAAGGATCTCGAGGGCAAGGGATTTGACCCGAGAAAGCTTCTGGCCCCGGGCGCTGAGGCGATTAAAGCGACCGTGAAGGAGAAAATGGAGCTGTTCGGATCCGTCGGCAAGGCAGAGTAGACAAAAATTTTAAGGTTCACCCTTAAATCTTGTAGGAATTGTAAAAGTTAAAAATTTATAAAAAATTCGCTTGCATTTCGATTTCAAAAGTATTATTTTAGTTACAACCAAAAAACGTATGCAGCGATGAACGAGGGCGTTCCAAGAGGATTGGAATGCCCTTTTCTCTTTTGAAGGTTCCGGCAGCGGGGAAACGTTCTGCGCAGATCAGATCGGACCTGCATACACTATAGGGAGCGGTCCGGTCTGGCGTCCGGGCTGTGAAAAGGAAAGGATGCAAAAATATGAGTAAAACGGAATACTTTAATGTGGCGGAGATTTTCGGGGAAAACGTATTTAACGACGCCGTGATGCAGGAGCGTCTGCCGAAAAAGGTTTACCGGAAGTTAAAGGATGTGGTGAACGAGGGTCGGGAGCTTGATCTGGAGACAGCGGATGTGGTGGCCCATGAGATGAAGGAATGGGCGATCGAGAAGGGTGCGACCCATTATACGCACTGGTTCCAGCCGCTGACCGGCGTGACGGCGGAAAAGCACGATTCTTTCATCACCGCTCCGATGGAGAACGGCAAGGTGCTGATGAGCTTTTCCGGCAAGGAGCTCATCAAGGGCGAGCCGGACGCCTCCTCCTTCCCCTCGGGCGGACTTCGCGCTACCTTTGAGGCGAGAGGCTATACCGCGTGGGACTGCACCTCACCGGCGTTTGTCAGACAGGACGCGGCGGGCGCGACGCTCTGCATTCCGACGGCCTTCTGCTCTTACACCGGCGACGCGCTCGATCAGAAGACGCCGCTGCTGCGCTCGATGGAGGCGCTTAACGATCAGGCGCTGCGCTTAATCCGTCTGTTCGGCAATACGACCTCAAAGAGAGTGACGCCGTCGGTCGGGCCGGAGCAGGAATATTTTATCGTGGACCGGGAGAAATATTTACAGCGCAAGGATCTGATTTTTACCGGACGTACCTTATTCGGCGCGATGCCGCCGAAGGGGCAGGAGATGGAGGATCACTACTTCGGGGCGATCCGGGAGCGGATCGCGGCGTTTATGAAGGATGTGAATATCGAGCTCTGGAAGCTCGGTGTGAGCGCAAAGACACAGCACAATGAGGTTGCCCCGGCACAGCATGAGCTGGCGCCGATCTATGCGGAGGCAAATATAGCGGTCGACCATAACCAGCTGGCGATGGAGACATTAAAAAAGGTGGCGGGTCGTCACGGACTTCAGTGCCTGCTTCACGAGAAGCCGTTTGCGGGCGTCAACGGTTCCGGAAAGCATAATAACTGGTCGATTATAACCGATGACGGAATCAACCTGCTCGACCCGGGGAAAACGCCGCACGAGAACATTCAGTTCCTTCTGGTGCTGACCTGTATCTTAAAGGCAGTGGACGTTCATGCGGATCTGCTGCGCGAGGCGGCTGCGGATGTCGGAAATGACCACCGTCTCGGGGCAAACGAGGCGCCGCCGGCCATTATCTCGGTTTATCTTGGCGAGCAGCTGCAGGATGTGCTGACACAGCTGATCAGCACCGGGGAGGCGACGCACAGCATCAAAGGACAGATGCTGGAGACCGGTGTGCGGACGCTGCCGGACTTCATGAAGGATGCGACGGACCGCAACCGTACCTCGCCGTTCGCCTTTACCGGAAATAAATTCGAGTTCCGTATGGTGGGATCGCAGGATTCCATCGCGCAGCCGAACGTGGTGCTGAATACGATTGTCGCGGAGGCGTTTTCCGAGGCCTGCGATGCGCTGGAAAAAGCGGACGATTTTGAGATGGCGGTGCATGACCTGATCAAGGAGAATGCGACGAATCATCAGCGGATCGTCTTTAACGGAAACGGCTATTCGGACGAATGGGTGGAGGAGGCGCTGCGCCGCGGGCTTCCGAACATCACCTCCATGGTGGACGCGATCCCGGCGTTAAACACGGAGAAATCCGTTGCGCTGTTTGAACGGTTTAAGGTGTTTACCAGAGCGGAGCTTGATTCCCGCGTGGAGATCGAATACGAGACGTATGCAAAGGAGATCAACATTGAGGCGAGAGCCATGATCGACATCGCGACCAAACAGATTATCCCCGCGGTGATCCGTTACACGACGGTGCTCGCGGAGTCCGTGACCGCGGTGAGGGCAGCGTGCGACGCGGACGTCAGCGTTCAGACGGAGATCCTCACGAAAGTGTCGGATCTTCTGGCAGCGACCAGAAAAGCGCTTGTGAAGCTGCAGGAGGTGACGGAAGCTGCCGCCGGGATGACAGAGGGCAGAGAGCAGGCGGTCTATTACAGGGATGACGTAAAAACGGCGATGGATGCGCTGAGGGCTCCGGTCGATCAGCTTGAAATGCTTGTCGACAAGTCCATGTGGCCGATGCCGTCCTACGGGGATCTGATTTTTGAGGTATAAGCCCGGTCATCATTGTGCGGGATGCGCGAATGAGGATGAATGAGCGCATCCTGCATCAGAAAAAGCGGAATATAAAAAAACTCCCATAAAAGGGAGGATTGCCAGGCGACTTGCGTCACCTGGCAGATTATGAAAAAGTTTTGTGGGTAGTAACAAATACTTGATAACTATCATTTGTATGATCTTAGTATACGGAACAGAAATGAAATTTTCATGTTTCCTGCATGAAAGATTTTTGAATCTTACATGAATAAATTGTGAACACCGGAAACGGGGAAAGGAAGGATGTATGAAAAAGCTGGAAATCATTATCAGGCCGGAAAAGCTGGAGGATTTAAAGGAGGTGCTGGACACAGCGGAGGTCAACGGGCTCAATATCGTCAACAGTATGGGCTACGGAAATCAGAAGGGAATCGTAAAAAATTACCGCGGTGCGGAGTACGCGGTCAATCTCCTGCCGAAGATCAAGGTGGAGACCGTGGTTGCCGACGAGACAGCGCCCGGGCTGATCGATAAGATCGTGGAGGAGATCAATACCGGACATTTCGGAGACGGCAAGATTTTCGTCTATGACGTCGAGGACGCGATCCGGATCCGGACCGGCGAGCGCGGTGAGAAGGCGCTGTAGGAGGAGCGGCTGTCATGAAAAAACAGAACAGGAAAGCGAATGGTTATCAATGGGGATAACGGAGGCTGACAGATGTCTGGCCGCTGTTGTCCCCTTTTTTTTAGGGAGGAATAGGATTATGGATATGAGCGTATGGTTTCTTGTGGGAGCGGCACTGGTATTTTTTATGCAGTGCGGATTTGCGATGGTGGAGGCAGGCTTTACCAGAGCGAAAAATGTGGGAAATATCACGATGAAAAACCTGATGGATTTCTGTATCGGCACGGTGGCGTTTTACCTGCTGGGATACAATCTCCTCTGCGGAGACGGAGGCTTCGTCGGCTGGGGCCTGCATCCTTTTAAAGATTTTGCGACGACGGACTGGTCCTCGTTTGTCTTTAACCTGGTGTTCTGTGCCACGGCAGCGACAATTGTCTCGGGAGCCATGGCGGAGCGGACGAAATTTGTCACCTACTGTGTGTACAGCTTTGTCATCAGCCTTTGCGTGTATCCCATAGAAGCGCACTGGGTGTGGGGCGGGACGCCCTGGCTGACGGAGATCGGCTTTACGGATTTTGCCGGATCGGCATGCATTCACATGGTCGGCGGGATCACTGCGTTAATCGGCGCCGCGATGCTTGGCCCGCGTATCGGGAAATATGACCGGAACGGGAAGCCGAGACCGATTCTCGGACACAATCTTTTAATCGGCGCGCTCGGCGTGTTTATCCTGTGGTTTGGCTGGTACGGATTTAACGGGGCTGCGGCCTCCGATACCATGCAGCTCTCGCAGATTTTTGCGACGACCACGATCGCGCCGGCGGTGGCGACCTGTACGGCGATGCTCTACACCTGGATCCGGAACGGAAAGCCGGATGTATCGATGTCCTTAAACGGCTCGCTGGCAGGGCTTGTGGCGATCACGGCCGGCTGTGCGAATGTCGATGCGGTCGGATCTTTTATCATCGGCGCGATTGCGGGTGTGCTGGTCTGCGTCGGGGTCTATGTGATTGAGGATAAGCTGAAATTCGACGACCCGGTCGGGGCGGTTGCGGTGCATGGCTGCAACGGGATCTTCGGGACGCTGGCAGTCGGATTCTTTGACTATAAGGACGGCCTGTTTTACGGCGGCGGCCTGCACCACCTGGGAATCCAGGCGCTTGGCATCCTCTGTATCGGCGGCTGGACGATCGTGACGATGAGTATTGTGTTTCTGATCTTAAAGAAGACGATCGGTCTGCGTGTCACCCCGGAGGAGGAGATCGAGGGACTGGATTCCACCGAGCACGGGCTGGAGTCCGGATATCCGGATTTTGTGCCGAGAAAGCTGCACTGATGGGATAACAGAGGAGAACAGACAGCATAGAAAACCCTGGAGGTATATGGGAGGAAAATCTCATGTGCCGCCGGGGTTTTTGCAGTTGATGGGAAAGAACGGGATTGACGAAATATGCATTCAAAATGACAAGTCGTGTAGCCTTTATAAAAATACAGTAAATTCGTGATATGATATTACTGATCAAAGGAACCTGGTTCATAAAAACAGGGCAATCGCAAGGATCCAGCGGAAGCCGGAAGCAATTACACAGATAGGAGAGAAATATGGATACAGCAAAAGCAAGTAAAAAGCCACGCAGATTCAGCCTGGTACTCATGTGCCTGTTGCTGGCATTCACTCTTGCGGTGAATGTTATCAGTATCGCCTTTTTTCAGAATGTTATTACGATGTTTTTTGATGATGTTATCGAGGCAAATCGTGATAGAACAGAAGCGCATGCGGCATCGGCTGAGGCGGGAGCTTTTGTAGAGACACTGGCGGGAGAGGGAATTGTATTATTGGAAAATAACGGAGCCCTGCCTCTTGACCAGCATGATGAGCGCGAAAAGCGGGTTAATATATTTGGCTGGTCATCAGTCAGCCCGGTTTATGTCGGCTCGGGCAGCGGCGTGGGCAGTGATGTGAAGAATACCACCATGCAGGAAGGATTGCAGAATGCAGGATTTGAAGTTAATGATGAACTGACACAGTTATATATCAATGCAGGATTTGAGCGTAAGGCATATAATTCATTTGGGCGTTTTGGCGTTGATTATCATAAACATGAGATTGCTGTCCAGGATTATCCAGCTGAAGTTCTGGCGAATGCCAAAGAATTTTCAGATGTTGCAGTTATTATGATTTCACGCATGGGAGGGGAGCTTTCACTGGATCTGCCATTGGATATGTCTGAATTTGGCGGTCGCAGTGATGAGCATTATCTTGAACTGGGTGCTCAGGAACGGGCTGTGATCGAGATGGTGAAGGAGATGGGATTTGATAAAGTTATCGTGGTAGTAAACAGCAGTCATCCAATGGAATTAGGTTTTTTGGAAGAGGAGGGCATCGATGCGGCGCTTTGGATTGGCGGGCCGGGTCAGAATGGAATGACTGCGTTAGGAAGAATTCTCAACGGGGAGATCAATCCATCTGGCCGCCTGGCTGATACCTATGCTTATGACCAGACGAGCGCTCCTTCATTTCAGAATTTTGGTGATTTTGTTTATACGGGGACGGAGGGCGCCGGTGTTTATAACTGGGGGCAGGAGGTTCATGATAAGAGCCATAGCTATGTCGATTATGCAGAAGGCATCTATGTTGGCTACCGTTATTATGAGACACGCTGGATTGATAATGAGACAGGGAAAGTGGATGAGGAAGCTTATCAGAATGCGGTTCAGTATCCGTTTGGGTATGGTCTGAGTTATACTTCATTTGAACAGAAAATCGTTGATTTTGATGCAGATGACGAAACGATCCGGGTATCGGTTGAGGTGACGAATACGGGTGAAACTGCTGGAAAAGAAGTTGTACAGCTTTATTATACACCGCCTTATACCGTTGGCGGAATTGAAAAGTCTCATGTGGTATTGGGCGAATTTGCCAAGACCGGTCGATTAGAGCCGGGAGAGACAGAAACGTTGACATTACAGTTTGACGTTGTGGATATGGCATCCTACGATTATCAGAAAAACCGGGCATATGTGCTGGAAGAGGGAACATACGATATTAAATTGATGAAAAATGCGCATGAGGTCATTGATCAGCGTGAGTATGAGGTATTGGAAACAGTTGTTTATAATGAGGCGAATCCGCGTCCGACGGATCAGATTGCGGCAACAAACCAGTTTGATGATGTGACCGGTGATATTCTGTATTTATCGCGGGCGGACTGGGAGGGGACCTGGCCATCAGATGTGCCGCATGAACGTATGCCATCTGCAGAAGTGCTGGAAATTCTGAATCATACAGATCCTCCGACGGATCCCGCTGCATCGGATATTGTCGTGAAGGATAACGGTTTGAAGCTGCAGGATATGGTCGGTCTGGATTACAATGATCCCAAATGGGATCTGATCCTGGAACAGCTAAGTGTGGAGGACATGCAGCTTCTTGTTGGAACCTCCGGATTTTCGATGCAGGCTGTGGAATCGGTTGGAATGCCCTATAGTACGGATATTGATGGACCAGCTGGCTTTCGGAATCCATTTGTAAGTGAACTGACAGAAGCGGCAGCCCAGTACTGCTCACAGGTGTTGCTTGCATCTACCTGGAATCAGGAGCTGCTGGAAGAGATGGGGCGTATTTATGGGAAAGAGGCAGAGGCCTGGGAGGTTACGGGTCTGTATGGCCCCTGTGTGAATCTGCATCGCAGTCCGTTTGCGAACCGTAATTTTGAATTTTATTCCGAAGATGCGATTCTTTCTGGGAAAATGGCCACGGCTTTTACCAAAGGATTCCAGGAAAACGGGGCTATTGTTTTCATTAAGCATTTCGCGTTGTATGAACAAAGTACAAATCAGCTGTATGTTTCTACATTCTGTAATGAGCAGGCATTTCGGGAACTTTATCTGCGTCCTTTTGAGATGGTTGTCAAGGAGGGAAATGCGAAAGCGATTATGAATACCTATAACCGCGTGGGCAATGTCTGGAGCGGCGGCAATTATGCTCTGATGACTACTGTTCTGCGTGATGAGTGGGGATTTCAGGGGATGGCTGTGACGGATGCAGTGAATAATCCGGTCATGCAGAATCCGGATCAGGCGATGCATGCAGGAACCGATGGCATGCTGACGACAGTAACCATGGCACCTGCGGATCTTTCCAATGCGGGAAAACAGGCTATGCGGCGCGCATGTAAGAACATTATCAGCTCTGACGCTTAAAATTTTTTCGCAAAAAAACCTCCCATTTTATGGGAAAA